>JAGYPA010000001.1 GCA_018399255.1 Spirochaetales bacterium
AAAGACGACCCGGTAATCCGAATCGCCTTTAAAAGAGCGAGAGACGGGAATTGAACCCGCGACATCCACCTTGGCAAGGTGGAGCTCTACCACTGAGCTACTCTCGCTTGCATTGAGAATCAAACCTGGCAGAAAGGTCCTGTCTCTTTGCGAGAGAAGGGACTTGAACCCTTACGCCGTAAAGGCACTAGATCCTAAGTCTAGCGTGTCTGCCAATTTCACCACTCTCGCAGTGATTATACCTGTGAAACGAAATTTGTCAAGCATCTGCCAATTCGTTTTCAGAGGTTTGAGCCGTGAAGGGATCGAACCTTCGACCCGCAGATTAAGAGTCTGCTGCTCTGCCAGCTGAGCTAACGGCCCATTACGCATATTAATGTATATGTACATGTCTGCGCAATTACGCCCGGCAGGATTCGAACCTGCGACCTACGGATTCGAAGTCCGGCGCTCTATCCAGCTGAGCTACAGGCGCATACATGCAGCTGTTAAAAGGGGTGGATGACGGGACTTGAACCCGCAACAACCAGAACCACAATCTGGTGCTCTACCATTGAACTACGCCCACCAAGTATATCAGCAAAATGAGCTGACGAACGAAAAATACTTTGCCTGAAAAGCAGATTTTTGTCAATACCTGCAGTTATCTGAAAAAGCATACTCTCGTCCGGAAGTCCCCATCATTAATTTTCTGTCCGGGCAGCTGCAAATAGTGTTTGAGTCTCCCATACTGCCGGTTTTTTGCAGAGTACCGGTGTCATAACTTCAAGAATTGATTCTTTACTCAAAGAGTGTTCAGCCGTTGATCCGGGCAGCCTGCTGATAGCGGGCAAATAGCTTTTTTCAATCCAGCGGCCGAGATCAACCGGGGTTATCTGCCGAAATTCCCGATGAGTCGTCACCTCCGACTGTAAAACGGTAAATCCTGAATTTTCCATTAACTGCAGCAGGGTTTCAGCATTCCAGTTAACAAGCGGATTGGCTTTATCCTGATAAATGAGCTGTTCGGCATCGATAAGAAACCTCTGAATATTTACCGGCAGCCCGTCTGACAATTGAGAAAGCCTTGTAGATAATGAAGGAATGGTTTGGGCAAAAGAAAGTCTGCAGCCTGATGCTGCTGCATCCCTCAATAGAGTAAGCAGAAGAGTTTTTTCCGGGAGCCGGGTAAAGAGATCATAACCGGCAATTGCCTCAAACCTGATTCCGGAAGCAATGAGCTTCTTTATGCCTTCAAGTTGATCAGCCTTGATGAGGACTGGTCGTTCTTCTTCAGCCAGACTTCCTATGCAGCGGTTCAGCAGATCATATTCCCGGGACGAATCGGTAAACCCATAGACTCCCCCTTCAGGGACTTGGCGGCAGGATTCCCAGAGAAGCAAACCGGAAGCTGTCTGGGGTATAAGAATTCTGGCATGACGGGGAAGGTCGAGGGCGGCAAAAATCCTTTCCCTGATATCAGCAAGGCGATTGCCTCTGCCGGAAATCAACCGCTGCAGCCATTGGGCCTTTTCGCTGTCGGGAGGTGAAAAGGTGAGGATTTCCGCGGAGCGGGTCTGGTCACTGGCAGCCATCTGGGCTTCCCGCTTTCTGAGTACAGAATCCCGGATGTTCTTCTCAAATCCCTGATCGGATGGACGGTAGAAAATTTTACCCTGAAGACCTGCTGGAAGATATTGCTGTGCAGTCCAATGGTCCCGATAGGCATGGGGATAGAGATACCCTTCCCCATGCCCGAATCCTTTTTTGTCACGACTGCCGTCCTTGAGGTGATTGGGGACTTCACTGTCCTCTTCAGTTTCAATAGCTTTGAGAGCATCAAAGAAACCAAGCGTACTATTTGATTTCGGGGCCGCAGCAAGATAGATCGCCGCCTGAGTTAAATGGAAGCGTCCCTCGGGAAGCCCGACCCTATCAAAGGCAGCTGCAGCAGATTCAACGATTCCCAGAGCCTGCGGGTCAGCTATGCCTATATCCTCGCTTGCCGATATCAGCATCCTGCGGAATATGTAGCGCGGATTCTCACCAGCCCTCACCATCCGGGCCAGCCAATAGAGAGCAGCATCCGGATCAGAACCCCGAATAGACTTGATAAAGGCACTGATTACATCAAAGTGATAATCTCCCTCCTTATCATAGAGCACAACCTTTTGCTGAATACTTTCTTCTGCGGCATTGCGGGTTATCTGAAGAACCTGGCTGCCGGTCGGAGGGAATTCATCCGAAGCGGTTTCCACGGCGAGCTGAAGTGCGTTGAGGAGGCTTCTGGCATCGCCGTTAGCTATTTCTACCAAGTGTTCAAGTGCACCCTGTTCAAATATAACCGTATAGTTGCCGTACCCTCTGTCAGAATCTGAAAGGGCCTGCTCCGCTATTTTCAGCAGATCATCTCCGGAGAGCTTTTTTAATTGAAAAATCCTGCTCCGGCTGACAAGGGCCGAATTTACTTCAAAATAGGGATTTTCCGTTGTAGCGCCAATCAGGATAACCATACCATTTTCAACCCAGGGCAGCAGCGCATCCTGCTGTGATTTGTTCCAGCGGTGAACCTCATCGATAAAGAGGATGGTGCGGGTTCCATGCAGATCCAGACGTTCCCGTGCCTGTTCAATTTCCGCACGCAGCTCCTTGACTCCGGATAGCACAGCATTCAGCGTAATAAAGCGGCTGCGGGTGGTGTTGGCGATCACCCTGGCCAGAGTGGTTTTACCTGTCCCCGGAGGGCCGTAAAAAATGACTGATGAAAGCTGATCGGCCTGAATAGCCCGGCGAAGGAGTCGCCCTTTGCCGACAATATGATCCTGCCCGATATATTCATCAAGGATTCGGGGACGCATGCGGTAGGCGAGCGGCTGGGTATGTGTCTGCTGGGCTTCTGAAAAAAGATTCATTTCTCGATTATAGATGAGCAGATTATAAAAAGCAATAATTTGAAAAAGACGATTGAACTCTTGACAAATTAGGCTATGAAAGCGATTTTATAGGTGATGACTGCTGATTCTGTATACTGCAGAAGGAGAGACTACAGTGACTCAAGAAATGAAACATGCCTTTCTTGCCAATCGGGTTGAACGTGAGAAGCATATATTACGAAATGTCTATTCCTGGATGACAGCCGGACTTGGTCTTACGGGGGTCGTCGCTTATGGGGTATCCCAGTCTCCGTCGGTTCTTCGCATACTATTCGGTACCCCCGGTCTTTTTTTTATGCTGATGATAGCAGAGCTCGGTCTGGTGATCTATTTGTCGGCAAGACTGCAGAAGATGTCGGCACAAAGTGCTGTTCTGGCATTTTCCGGCTATGCCCTGCTGAACGGACTGACCCTTTCTTCGATATTCATTGCCTATACGGGACTTGAGCTGACTCAGGCTTTTTTCTCAGCTGCGGCAGCTTTCGGGGGCATGAGTCTCTACGGCATGACCACAAAAAAGGAGCTTTCAGGAATAGCGCATTATCTGATTATGGGACTCTGGGGTATAATTATTGCAAGTCTCATAAATTTATTTATCGGCAGTGATTCTCTCTACTACTTGATTTCTTATGCGGGTGTAGCTGTATTTATGGGGCTTACCGCCTGGGATACCCAGGTGATCAAGCGCTGGAACAGTCAGTACGGTTCATCTTTGACCGAGGAAGAGTATGTCAAACTCTCAATTATGGGTGCTCTGAAGCTCTACCTTGATTTTATCAATATGTTTCTCTTTTTGCTGCGAATATTTTCGCGGAGAAATTAGAAGCTGACTTGCAGGCGTCCCCTGTTTTCGGCCCCTGTTTTTTTGCAGGAGCCTCGATGCATAGTGAGATAACACCCATATCACCCATATCTCCTATATACAGAGGCTACATGACCATCCCTGAGAGCTGAGGAAAGGTTATCGAAGGTTGGTTCCGTATACCCGCTGATGAAAAATGATCGCCTTCCGATTGAAGCAGGATAATGAGCATCGGATCCAGTGATTACTGTATTACTGTATACCTCTGCTGTTGGCGGCAGAGAGAGTGATTCTACGGCACTGTAGGGTAAATCGGGAAGGAAGCCAAGCTGTGAAACAGCACCGTTGGCGGGTCGGTCGATATGAGCAGGTATAACCAGCCCCCCCCTGTCAAGAACCAGCGGGACAAGATCAAAAAACGAAATGGATGAACTGCTGAAAAGACTGACATCGACAAACCCCAGGACCTGTTCGTCGGGATCAACAATAACCTGATCTCCGAAAATATCAGGATCATTGGCTATATCCGGCAGTGATGCTTCAATTAAATTCCCGAATTTTTCAGCCTGCCCCAGTTCTCTGAACAGGCAGACGACATGAACCTCTTCAAAGGTGTTAACCTCCAGTCCGAATACCGGCGTTATCCCGGCTCTGCGGCAGCAGACAGCAAAAGCCGGCAGGTTGCGGGTTGAGTTGTGGTCGGTAAGGGCAAGAATGTCAATACCCCTGGCAGCGGCTCCCTGAACCAGAACCTCCGGAGACATCTCGAGACTACCGCAGGGGCTGAGACAAGAATGGTTATGAAGGTCCGTACGGATCAGATTTCCGTTCATGCATCGGCCTTTCAGGATTTAGTAAGCAGCTCTGCTGTTTTCCAGGATGCAGTGAATTGGTTATCTCCAGTAGTGTAGAGGGCAATGGCGTGTTCTTCAGCCGCTGTGAGCATGTCCACCGGTACCTTTCTGCCGCTGCAAATGATTATTGCCCGTATGCCTGCCAAAGCAGCAACTGCGACACTGTTTCTGTGCGCCTGGATAGTTATCAGGACGCTGTCTTCTTCGGCATTTGCCATCACGTCACTCAGCAGATCTGAAGTAAATCCGCTGGTTATGATAACGTCTTCCCCGGGCAGAAAGATTTCCCTGTACCCCAGATGTTCTTTTATGCTTGATCCTTTCACCAGTCTCTCCTTCTTCGGGCATTTGCATTTTTTCATTGGCGCTGCATAGTTGCTGTCGCCGTTTTTATTATGTTTACTCGATATTTCATTTTAAAAGATAGATTACCGCAACGATAGCAGTCCCTTTCCCCATCTCAGAGGTGATGGTAAATTCATCTGAAACGCGTTTTACATTCGGGAGCCCCATACCTGCCCCGAATCCCAGGGAACGGATCCAGGAATTTGCGGTCGAGAATCCTTCTTCCATAGCGGCATCGATATCCGGTATCCCCGGACCTGTATCGGAAACCGTAAGCTTCAGTTTATTATCACCGTATTCCGTTGTTATAGTACCCCCTTCCGAGTGGACAACAAGATTTATTTCCAGCTCATAAGAGGCTACGGCTGCCCGGCGAATTGCGGCGGAATCGATATTCTCTGATTTCAGAAATTTTTTCAGCTCGGTGGAAGCGTATCCTGCATTCTCAAAATTATGCCGCAAAACGGTAAATGTCTGTTTTTTTACTATCGAATCATCATGAGATATATGTTTTGCAGCAGCCCGCTCAATGGCATCAACTTCACGATTTATTTCCAGAAGAAGTCTGGCAGATATATCGCGGGTAGTAACCATGCCGACCAGTTCCTTTTTTTTGCTGAGAACAGGAAACCGATGATAGGGGTAGGTATCAAAATACGTTATGGCAAATGATACCGGCATGTCATCTTCAAGCACCGTCAGATTCCGGGTCATATGTTTTTCTGCCGGCTCTTCAATATAGCCCAGATCGAGGGCTTGAATTATGTCATCCATGCTGACAAGCCCCAGCAGACGTTTTCCTTGAACGATAGGAATACCGGTAACATTTTTATCCCGCATAAGCAGCTGAATCGAACGTAGAGTGGCAGATTTGTCAGCTGTTACCAGAGGAGTGCTCATGACATCCTTTATTTTCAGTCGATAGATAAGCTCGAGGATAACTGTCGGTGAATTAATTGTATTGATAGGAATCGGTTTCATTTTGCCAGTATAGTAGTTTACGCTGATTGATACAATCTTTATGATGGGTTAGGCTTTACGTTGCATCTGCACAATTCGTGGATATTTTTTTCCTTTGATTTGGCAGTATGCTTTACAAGTAAAAAGGAAAATCAGGAGCTGCAAATGCGCGATATCCGTCACAGAAAGTTGGCTGAACTGCTGGTAAACTACTCAATAGCACTGAAAAAAGGGGAAAGCTGCCTCATTAATGCCGTCGACGTACCGTTGGAAATGGTGGAAGAACTTGTAGAGGCTGTCTATCGGGCCGGGGGATATCCCCTGGTCAACATCGATTTTGAACGCCTGCATCGTACGCTGACTGCTGGTGCATCAGCTGAAAGTCTCCAGCTCTTTGCCGACTGCGACCGCTATCGAATGGAAAGAGTTGATACGTTTATCGGTATTCGCGGTCCGGCTAACAGTCGGGAGACCGGGGACCTGCCTGAAGAACAGAATTCGCTCTATATGAGAGAATATTACGAAGAAGTTCATTCAAAAGTCAGACTGTCGCGAACCCGGTGGGTGGTTCTCCGTTACCCGACGGAGATTATGGCCTTCTCAGCGGGAATGTCTACCGTGGAATTTGAAAACTTCTACTATACCGTAACCACCGAAGTTGACTATAAAAGAATGTCACAGGCGATGAAGCCTGCGGTGGATTTTCTTGAACAGGCAAAGAGGGTCCGCATAACTGGACCGGGCACGGATCTGCGATTCAGTATTGACGGAATGCCTGCAATACCCTGTGATGGAAAGATGAACATTCCAGATGGGGAAATATACACCTGTCCCGTTATAGACAGTGTCGAAGGAACCATAGCGTATAATACTCCATCCACGTATGACGGGTTTACCTATAACCACGTATCCTTGGATTTTTCCCGGGGAAAAATCGTGGAAGCCCGTGCCAATAATAGCAAGCGTATCAATGCGCTTCTCGATATTGATTCCGGTGCCCGCTATATCGGGGAATTTGCCCTCGGATGCAATCCCGTCGTCACCTTTCCCATGGATAACACCCTCTTTGATGAAAAGATAATGGGGTCATTTCATTTTACTCCGGGCAATGCATATGATGACTGTGATAACGGCAATCGAAGTGCCGTTCACTGGGACCTGGTGGCAATACAGACGCCGGAATACGGCGGCGGTGAGATCTGGATAGATGACGTTCTCATCCGAAAGGAGGGCCTGTTTGTTCACCGGGCTTTTAAAGACCTCAATCCTGACAGTCTCCTGTAATCTTCAGGCTCAAAAAGTCATTCCTGATTCATCAGGGAAAATTCGGGTTCTTCATTATCCCTCAGGTTGGGATTGGTGAGTATCTCGATCCGCTGCTCTGCCTCTTTCAGCTCCTTCTCAAGCTCGCGCGCAAGAACTACGCCTTCCTCGAAGAGAGCTAGTGATTGCTCCAAAGTGATTTCCGAACTTTTTACAGCTGTCTGTATCGCTTCCAACCTTGTGAGATTCTGTTCAAAATCTTTCATTGCCATTACGTATTTCCTCCACTTGCGCACCTGTTCTGCCGTCTGAAAAGTCAATATACAGGTGCTGACCGGTCCGGGTCTGTTTACCGGAACGAATGAGTTTTCCCGTAGATGCGTCGGTAACTGCTGCATATCCTCGTTCAAGTATATTCCGGGGTGAATGAGCTTGAAGCAGGTTCTTCTGCATTTCCACTGTATGGGAAAGGTTGTGTATGTTATCATGAATGCTTCGTTCCATGGAGCTTCGCAAATCATCAAGCTTCAGACGGACAGGTTCGATATATCTGAAGAATCTGTCCTGCAGCTGTTCAGAAGAAAATGGCTGCAGAAGCGAACGGATGCGTGAAACCCGTCCAAGAGCGATACTCGTTATGAAATCCCGCTGCGAGCGTATTTTCTGAAGAAGGTCCATGGTCTGGGCTGTTACCAGTTCAGCGGCAGCCGAGGGAGTCGGAGCTCGGCGGTCGGCTGCATAATCGCACAAAGCCCAGTCAATCTCATGCCCCACTGCAGATATAACCGGTATCCGGGATTCGGCAACGGCCCGGACAACCTGCTCGTCGGAAAAAGGCAAAAGATCCTCCAATGATCCGCCGCCGCGGCCGATAATTATTACATCGCCGAGATTAAACCGATTCGCAAGCTCCAGACCTCGTCTGAGTGCCGGTGCAGCATCGGCTCCCTGTACCGCAGCCGGAATAATCCGGACAACAGCGCCGGAATTTCTTCTGGAAAGCACTTGGAGAATATCCTTAAAGGCTGCCCCCGTGGGTGAAGAAATAACAACAATCTTTCCGGGAAATAACGGGACAGGTTTTTTTCTGTCAGCGTCGAATAAACCTTCTGCCGAAAACTTTCTTTTTCGCTCTTCCAGCATCGCCAGAATAGTACCTTCTCCGGCAGCCTGGATGGATGTACAGATAATCTGATAGGTGCCGCGCTGTTCATACACCGAAATCGAACCTTTAACAATAACTTTCTGGCCGTCACGAGGCTTCACGCTGACTTGCATTTGACGGTTTCTGAACATGACAGCTGAAATAGCAGCACGTTCATCCTTAAGGGTGAAATACCAGTGCCCGGAGCTTGCCGGACGAAAGTTGGAAATTTCCCCTTCAATGGTTATATGCATTAAAGTTGATTCAAGAACTTCTTTTACTAATGAGGTTATTTGGGAAACTGAAAAAATATGACTGTCAGATTCAGTTTGAAAAAAATGATTGTTCATGTTCACCTGTTCAGAGTACAGAGTTTCCGGGAGCCATTCAAGAGAAATCCATAAATCAGGATAAAAAAAAGGCTGCCTTGAATAGGAGCCTTTTTTAATCCTTTTCTCTGGATCATGCAGTGCTCTACATAATCCGGTATCTGTTTAGAAGCTAACCGGCAATAATTGCTTCGGTAGGACATACATCTGCGCAAGCGCCGCAGTCAGTACACAGATCAGCATCGATTACATAGATGTCACCTTCAGAAATTGCATCTACGGGACATTCTGGAAGGCAGCTGCCGCATGCTATGCATGCATCAGTAATTTTGTAAGCCATGGAAGTCTCCTTATCATGAAATTATGTTTACCTGACTATATACCTCCTGCCAATGGCTAGTCAAGAAACCGCCTGGAGAGAAAGCGGGAAATCAGGCAAGAGAAACCATCGAAAAAAAATATTATGTTTTTATAGTAACAATATGTTATTATCTGGACATTACGTTATTTTTGTTTTATTATAATTTCTAAGGAGTTTGATTGTGAAAATTGTCATAAACGGCTATGGAAGAATGGGAAAGCTTATCCGGCAAACCGCTCTTTCCCGCGGACACCAGATAACTGCGATCATCGACCCCGCTGAAGAACTTCCAGAAGTAACCGAAAAAGAACTTACCGCTGCAAGTATCAAGGATTCGGATGTGGTAATTGATTTTACGGTACCCCAAACGGCAGTGAAGAATATTTCCGTTATTGCTGATGCCGGAGTCTCAGCAGTTATAGGAACCACCGGATGGTATGACCATGAATCGGAAGTGAAAGCACTTGTTGAGCGCGCCGGCACCGGGCTCATCTGGTCAGGAAATTTCTCCCTCGGGGTGAATCTTCTTTTTCAGATCATCAGGGAAACCGGGGCGATAATGAACAATTTTCCCGAATATGATGTGATGATACATGAGTTTCACCATGCTGGAAAAGCTGATAGTCCGTCAGGTACAGCAGAGATGCTCAGCACGTTCCTTATTGACGCCGTTGACCGTAAAAGTCGAAAAGTAACTGAGGCTCTTCAGCGACGGATAGAACCCGATGAACTGCATGTATCCTCAACCCGCGGCGGAAATATTCCTGGTACGCACACTATAGTATTTGACAGCAGTGAAGACACCATTGAAATTACTCATCGGGCAAGAAACAGAATGGGATTTGCCCTTGGAGCAGTTAAGGCTGCCGAATGGATAGCCGGCAAAACCGGTTATTATTCTCTAGATGATATGATGCACAGCATCCTTCAGTAATAATAATTAAGATTGAGAGGAGATTGAAAATGAATAGAGAATATCGCGGTGTATATACCGCTTTGATTACCCCCTTTACAAAGTACGGAAGTGTGGATGAGCTGGCGCTGGAAAAAACTATTGCTTATCAGATATCACAGGGAATAGATGGATTGGTCCCCTGTGGAACAACCGGAGAAAGTCCAACCCTTTCCCATGAAGAGCACGACCGGGTCATCGAGCTGACAGTAAAGTTTGCTGCCGGTAAAGTGCCGGTAATAGCAGGAACCGGCAGCAATGCAACCTCCGAAGCGATAAGGCTTTCCCGTCATGCCCAGACTGCCGGGGTTGATGCGGTTCTGCTTGTAAGTCCATATTATAACAAGCCAACCCAGAAAGGACTGTACCTTCATTTCAAGGCCATTGCAGATGCGGTTACGATACCCTGCATCATCTACAATATTCAGGGAAGAACTGGCGTAAACATTGAAACAGATACCCTTGTGCGATTAATGCATGACTGTCCAAATATAACGGTTGTTAAAGAGGCCTCCGGCAATCTGGACCAGATGAAGGAAGTCATCAGCCGTCGTAAGGATAACTTCTCCGTTCTTTCCGGTGATGACAATATCTGTATGAGCCTGATAAAAGCAGGAGGAGACGGAGTAATCTCAGTTGCTTCAAACCTTGTTCCCGGCATGATGGTAAAAATGGTTCATCTGGCTCTGGAGGGGAAATACGAAGAGGCAGAAGCAATCGAGAACAGGCTGAAGCCCTTTTTCACAGCTTGCTTTGTAGAGACAAACCCGATTCCCATAAAAACAGCCATGGCTGCAAAAGGGTGGTGTGAAGAAGTCTTTCGACTGCCGCTCTGTTCGCTTTCCTCGGATGAACACCGGAAAGTGGTAGAAGAAGCATTAGTCGGTCTCGATTTTTGAGAGCTTGCTAATCCATTTTAACTATGTAAGGAGTCTACAGACAGTATGGCAACAATAAACAGTAATTACAGAAAGCTGTCAGCAGGATATTTGTTTCCCGAGATTGGGCGCAGAACCCGGGAATTTCAGAAGAATAACCCCGAGGCTCGACTGATGCGCCTGGGAATCGGAAACACTACAGAGCCGCTTACCCCGACTATTATAGGGGGACTGCATACGGGAACGAAAAAACTTGCTGATGTTGAAACTTACACCGGATATGGTGATGAACAGGGAAATACCGCCTTGCGTGAAGCCCTTGCTGCTTTCTATGCTGCACGGGGTGTGAGCATATCGCCGGAGGATATTTTTGTAAGTGATGGGGCGAAGCCTGATTCCAGCAACATCCAGTCAATTTTCGGTCCAAATGATGTGATAGCGGTTCAGGATCCGGCCTATCCAGTCTATGTCGATTCCAATGTAATTGCCGGCAGAGCGGGGCAGTACGACAAGGAACAGGCAAAATATTCTGATCTGGTGTATATGGACTGCAGCGAGGAAAACGGGTTTTTTCCCGAAGTGCCCGACCGGAAAGTTGATGTACTGTATCTTTGCAGCCCTAACAATCCTACAGGAGCTGTTGCTGATAGACATCAGCTGAAAAGTTTTGTAGATTATGCCCGCAGAAACAAGGCTGTGATCATTTTTGATGCATCGTACTCGGAGTATATATCAGATCCTGAACTTCCCCGTTCTATCTATGAAATTGAAGGTGCTGAGGAATGTTCCATAGAAATTAACAGTTTTTCCAAGTTTGCCGGTTTTACCGGGGTGCGTCTTGGTTGGAGCATAGTTCCGGAAAAACTGACCGTGGAAGATTCGAAACCTGGAGAGCTGCGGAGCATGTGGTTCAGACGGCAGACCACATTCTTCAACGGAGCTTCGAATATTGTTCAGGATGGTGGATTGGCGGTTCTGTCCCCAGAAGGCCTGGCAGAGTGCCAGGAAGTCATCGACTATTATATGGAAAATGCCCGCATAATCAGAAGCGGTTTACAGTCAATCGGGCTCACGGTTTTCGGCGGCGATAATGCACCCTATTTATGGCTCAAAACTCCCGGCAGCATGACTTCATGGGAGTTTTTTGATAAACTTCTGCAGGAAGCCTGGGTTATCGGTACTCCCGGTTCAGGCTTCGGACCAGGGGGAGAAGGATACTTTCGCTTAAGTGCCTTCGGCCATCGTGAAGACATACAAGCAGCGGTTAGCCAGATAGTTACTCGTCTGCAGCTGTAATTCAGTGCAAAATTATTAATTTAATTCAGGAGATAAACATATGAGCTCAGCCCCGCTTGCCCTGACCCTCAGTCAGCTGGAAAAGATTTGTGAGACCTTCCCTACACCGTTTCACCTATATGATGAGAAACGGATTCGTGAAAACGCCCGCGCGATGAAAGATGCATTCAGCTGGATTTCCGGCTTTAAAAACTATTTTGCCGTAAAAGCATGCCCGAATCTCGCAATTATGGAAATCCTGCGGGAAGAAGGATTCGGGGCGGACTGCAGTTCATTGCCTGAACTCCTTCTGGCAGAAAAGACAGGAATTACGGGCGAAGACATCATGTTCACATCTAATGACACTCCCGAAGAAGAATTTATTGAAGCAGCCCGACTGGGGGCCGTCCTGAACCTCGATGACATTACCCACATTGAAACCATGGAAAAATCTGTCGGTATCCCTGAACTTGTCAGCTTCAGATATAATCCTGGAGAAGCAAGAACCGGTAATGCAATCATCGGTCACCCTTCGGAAGCAAAATACGGAGTAACTTCTGTGCAGATTCTGGATGCCTATCGCCTAATGAAAGAGAAGGGTGTCAAGCGATTCGGTCTGCATACGATGGTCGCCTCGAATGAACTTAACGGAGACTACTTCATTGAGACCGCTCGCATGCTCTTTACCCTGGCAGCAGATATCTATAAAAAAACTGGTGTCAGGATAGAGTTTATCAATATGGGCGGAGGAATCGGGATTCCTTATAAACCTGAGGATGAAGCTGTCAGTCTTTCTCACATATCAGACGGAATGAAAGAACTGTATGAGCAGATTCTGGTTCCTTCCGGACTTGATCCGATGCGCATCGTTTTTGAATGCGGACGCATGGTTACCGGACCCTATGGATATCTGGTGAGCAGAGTACGGCATATAGCAGCGAAATATAAAACTTATGCCGGACTGGATGCTTCCATGGCGAATCTGATGCGGCCCGCTCTTTATGGAGCCTATCACCATATCAGTGTTCCGGGAAAGGAGAATTTCCCTTCAGAAACTATTTACGATGTAACCGGATCGCTGTGTGAAAATAATGATAAATTTGCGATTGATCGTGCTCTTCCCAAGCTTGACCCCGGTGACCTGGTTGTTATTCACGATACCGGTGCCCACGGGTATTCAATGGGCTTCAACTACAACGGCAAGCTGCGTTCAAGCGAACTGCTCCTGCAGGAAAACGGACAGGTGCGATTGATTCGACGTGCGGAGCGCATCGAAGACTATTTTGCAACGCTTTCCTTTGACGAAGAGACTATAAATCTCTAATACTGCCGCAAGAAAGGTGAGGCTGCCGGGAAACCCGGCAGCCTCGGTGCAAAGCATATACAGATAAAAGCTAGAGGCGAAAAAGCATGTCCTCATACGAGGGATACGGCCAGCAGCTTTTATCAGTTATTTTTTCAAGTGAATCACCCTCCATGCGCAGCTTGGCCATAGCGGGTACAACATTATTGCGGTAGGCGGTTGCCTGGGCAATGACATCATGTTCCAGTTCAAGTGCTTTACCGATCTCTTCTTCAAGAAGGTCCGATTTCTTGAACAGTTTATTGATGTGAAAAGAGAGTTCCTTAGCCAGTTTCTCCTGGCCGGGAGTTTTAAAACCTGACTCTTTCTGGGATGAGATAGAATTGAGCACTTCCTGGAGATAACGGGTGGTCGCGGGTGCTATCAGGCGCTTAGCCATCTCCACCATCACACCAGCTTCAATATTTATCTGTTTACTGTAGGTTTCCAGATAGATTTCCAGGCGTGATTCGAGCTCAGCCCGGGTAAAGACTTTCTGCTTTTCAAAGAGATTTACACAGGTGTCTGACACCATTTCCTGTAAAGCTTCAACCGTTGATGTAAGATTCGGCAGACCCCTCCTGGCAGCTTCCTCGACCCATTCTTCAGAATAGCCGTTTCCATTAAAGACGACCCGCCTGTGCCGACTGTAGTATTCTTTGACAATCAGCTTGATTTCAGCCAGCTTGTCCTCGGCTTGTTCAAGTCTTTCCGAAAATTCATCCAGTATTTCCGCAATAGTTGTATTGATCATAACATTAGGGCCGGCAAGTGATTGGGATGACCCGACCATTCTGAATTCAAACTTGTTGCCGGTAAAGGCAAAGGGTGAAGTCCGGTTGCGGTCGGTCATATCGCGTGGGAAAGTCGGCAGTGTGGTAACGCCAACCTCCAGCACCTGCCCATCTCTCTTTTTGTAGATTGTATCTTCAGCCAGGGCATCAAGAATCTCAGTCAGCTGATCCCCGAGAAATATTGAGATGATGGCTGGAGGAGCTTCGTTGGCCCCAAGCCGGTGATCATTACCGGAGTTTGCTGCTGACAGGCGCAGATAGGGTGCATAGCGGTCTACGGCTGTCACAACAGCCGTCAGGAAAAGGAGAAACTGAGCATTGTCTTCCGGACTGTCTCCGGGCTGCAGCAAATTCTGTCCGTCATCGGTAGATATTGACCAGTTATTGTGCTTCCCGGATCCGTTAACGCCGGCAAAAGGTTTTTCATGGAGGAGGGCTGCCATGCCGTGACGATTTGCAACGGCTTTTAAAGTTTCCATTACCAGCTGATTGTTATCAGTTGAAAGGTTTGAGGTTGAAAAGATTGATGCAAGCTCAAACTGGTTGGGAGCTACTTCGTTGTGCTGAGTTTTCGCAGAAATACCCAGTCTCCAGAGTTCGTAGTTGAGTTCCTGCATGAAAATTCCAACCCGCTCTTTAATAGCCCCGAAATAGTGGTCGTCAAGTTCCTGTCCCTTTGCACTCATTGTTCCAAATACTGTTCTTCCGGTAAGCAGCAAGTCTGGACGTTTTTGAAACAGTCCCTCATCAACTAAAAAGTATTCCTGTTCCGGTCCGACCGTTGATGTTACCCTGGTTGTTGTTGTATTTCCCAGAGCGCGGAGCAGACGTACCGATGATTTGTTTACTGCTTCCATAGAACGGAGCAGGGGAACTTTTTTATCCAGAGCTTCTCCGGTATAGGAGATGAAAGCCGTAGGAATTGTCAAAGTCTTCACCCCTCCCTGGTCTTTTATGAAAGCGGGAGAAGTGGTATCCCAAGCTGTATATCCGCGAGCTTCGAATGTTGCCCGCAGCCCGCCGTTAGGGAAGGAAGATGCATCCGGCTCTCCCTGAATAAGCTCCTTTCCCGAAAACTCCAATAAAACAGTACCATCAGAATTTGGACTTATGAAAGAATCGTGCTTTTCAGCCGTTAGTCCGGTGAGAGGCTGAAACCAGTGAGTATAATGGGTTGCGCCCTTATCTATTGCCCAATCTTTCATGGAGTTGGCTACAATCTCTGCAATGTCTTTGGTGAGATTTGCTTTTCCTGCCTGCACCAGTTTAAGTTCTGCATAAGCATCAACAGGAAGACGCTCTTTCATAACTGCATCACTGAAGCAGTTTTCACCGTAAATTTCCGTGAGCGGTTTTTTTAAAAAATCAATATGCTTTGCCATTTGAATCTCCTGCAAAAATTTAGAGTATAAAAAACTTATGCAAATAGTATGCCATATATGGAACCTGATTAGGAATGATTAAATCATAAGCTTATAGAGTAAAGATTTACTTACTATTTGCAAGTAATATTTCCGAAATGTCAGTATGATCTTCAGTCTGTAAATAATACATATATGTAGGTTAAAAATTCATAAACTACATATATGTAACTATTTAGCCTATGGCAGTCTTACCTGAATCACCATTTCTTATTCGGATAACTTCTTCTATCGGCATTACAAATATTTTTCCGTCCCCGATAGTATCCGTTCTAGCTCCCGAAATAATGCCTTCTATAGTTGGTTTTACATATTCATCATTGACAGCGATCTCGATCCGTACCTTTTTCAGTAAATTCACCTCAATCTCAACCCCCCTGTATGTTTCCGTGAACCCTTTCTGCTGACCGCACCCAAGGGCATTGGTTACCGATATCTTGTAAATCTTTCGTTTATATAATTCCTGCTTAACAAAGTTAAGCTTTCCCGGCTGTATGTAAGCAATTATTAATTTCATATCTATCTCCTTGTCTTGCAGAATCCTACATGGTGGTGAAAATCTGGAATCCGTTATATGATTCAGATCCGTGTTCACTTATATCAAGCCCGGAAAGTTCCTCATCCTCAGATACTCTGAGACCGGTTATCTTCTTTATTGTCAGAAACAGCATAAGAGAAGCGGCAGATGCCCAGACGAATACCGCGGCTGCCCCGATAATCTGCACCAGCAGCTGAGAAAAACCGCCTCCGTAAAACAGTCCCTTAATATCATCTGTATTTGCAAATAAACCGACAGCAATAGTACCCCAGGCTCCGCATACACCATGTACCGATATCGCTCCGACAGGATCATCAATGTGCAGAATTTTATCAAAAAACTCTACCGACAATACAACCAGTAATCCTGCAGCGGCTCCAATAATGAGTGCTCCAAAAGGGGTTACCACGGCCGTAGGTGCTGTTATACCTACCAATCCGGCAAGAGCGCCGTTCATGGTCATAGAAATATCCGGCTTACCGAACATCATCCAGGACAGAGCCATAGCTCCGATTCCTCCAGCTGAGGCACCGAGGGTAGTTGTTACCGCAATAGAGGCTATGGAAAGATCAGTACCGCTGAGAGTGGATCCGGCATTGAATCCATACCAGCCAAACCAGAGAATAAATACTCCAAGGCTTGCCAGCGGGAGATTATGCCCTGGAATCGCCTTTACCGTTGTTGAACCATCCACTTTGATATATTTCCCTGTTCGGGGTCCCAGAACGAGAGCTCCGATCATAGCAGCCCAGCCTCCGACAGAATGCACTACCGTAGAACCGGCAAAGTCGTGGAATCCCATCCCGGCCAGCCAGCCGCCTCCCCAGATCCAATGACCGGAAATTGGATAAATCAGGCCGGATATAAACACCGTGTAGATCAAATACGATGAAAACTTGGTTCTTTCGGCCATTGCTCCGGAAACAATAGTTGCTGCAGTAGCCGCAAATACTACCTGAAACATCCAGTCGCGAAACATAGCCGGACCAGCGCCGCGTATAAAAAACTGTGATGTTCCCACAAGACCTGAAACTGAGGCCCCGTACATAAACGCCCATCCCACAGCCCAGAAAACTACAGCTCCGGTACAGAAATCCATGAGATTCTTCATAATGATATTGCTGGCATTCTTTGCCCTTGTAAGACCGGTCTCCACCATAGCAAAACCCGCCTGCATAAAGAAAACCAATGATGCGGCAAGAATGAGCCAGATCATGTCCATGGAATTCTGGTGAAGCACCAATACCTCTTCAACGGTTTCTGCAAAGAGCGTGCCTGGACCAATACATCCAATCGCAGACGCCAGTAAAGCAGTTTTTTTCTTCATATCTTTCTCCTGGATGAGTGTGTGTTGGGAAAGTCTATGCAGTAACCATGCCAAAATGCTGTGAGGAATAGCAAAAGCAATCATTGATTGGATAAATAGTGAGAGCTGCTGAAGGTATTCAGATGGTTTTTTTAAGGATGGAAAAAAAATTCAGGATGAGCAACCAGAATAAAGCTTCAATTATGTAGGATATCTGCTTATGAGTTACAATTATGCAGCTTATACGTTTCCAGATTTGTACTTTTCAGGATTGATATGATACTTATCCACACGCAGTCCCATTATTCGTTCTGATATACCCAAAGTTCTGGCTGCTTTAGCACGGTTTCCCCGGGCTGATTTAAGCGCATCGGCGATTATCTCACGTTCAAAATCATCGAGCGCCTGCGCCAAAGTCTCTGAAAACTGAGTATTGGAAGATTCAGCCGACTGCAGGCTGGGGGGGAGGTGATACCCGTGAATTACATTATCATTACTCAGCAGAACAGCTCGTTCAATGCAGTTCTCCAATTCACGAACATTCCCCGGCCAATGATAGCTCATAAGAAGATCAATGGCTGCACTGGTAATTCTTTTAACGCTTCGGTGATTTCGTTTGTTATATTTTTCGATAAAATGGTCACAAAGAAGCATAATATCACTCTTACGCTGACGAAGCGGCGGAATATGAATAGGGAATACATGCAGACGATAATAGAGATCTTCACGGAATTTCCCCTTCGTAATCCCCTCTTCGAGATTACGATTTGTTGCGGTAATCAGCCGCACATTCACTTTTATTGTTTTATTGCCGCCAACCCGTTCAAATTCCTGCTCCTGAAGCACCCGCAGCAGCTTTACTTGCATCTGCGGCGATAATTCCCCGATCTCATCAAGAAAAAGAGTGCCCTGATCGGCAAGTTCAAAACGCCCCTTCCGGGCTGCCACCGCTCCGGTAAAAGCCCCTTTCTCATGTCCGAAAAGCTCACTCTCAATAATGCTTTCCGGGAGGGCGGCACAGTTCACCTTGACAAACGGCTTGTCAGCTCTGAAGCTGTTATAGTGGATTTCATAAGCAACGAGCTCTTTACCCGTACCGCTTTCACCCCGAATCATCACAGTTGCTTCACTTTTGCACACCTGACCGATCAGTTCAAACGTCTCCTGAATCGCCTGTGCTTTTCCAATGATATTTGCCGGCTGAAACCTCTCTTTGAGTTCCCGGAGCAGACGGTCATTCTCCGCCTGGAGCCGCTCCTTTTCTTCGCGGATTTCCTGTCGAAGCTTGACAGCCCTGGCAATCATTGATGAGATAATCGAAAGCAGCTTAATATACACAGAAAGATCGAAGGACTCATGATTCCGGCAGGTGACATTCAGGGTTCCGATGGTACTGTTGCCAATTTTGATGGGAACCGACAGAAAAGCTGTTCTGACATCGGTCTTCTGTTCGTTCAGTTCAGCCCCGGTTCGATTTATAAGAGTCTGACTATGGGCTATATCAGGGATAATAATAGGTTTACCGGTTTTTACCACCTGGCCCGTTATACCTTCCCCTAATTGATAGCGACCCCTCTTTTGCTGTTTTTCTGTAAGTCCATAGGATGATTCAATAAGAATCTCATCAGTTTCCCGGTTAAGAAGCGTTATGGCTCCGCGAATCATAGGACTGTGTTCGGCAAGTGCCGTCAGAATAGGGGCAATTATCTGTTTAAGATCCTCGGAATCGTCAAGGATTTTGCTGATAGTCAGAAGCAGTGGAAGCTCTTCTACGTCTTTCATATATCAATGCTACAATATTGTAGGATTATTTTCAAGCGGTAACTTAGAACGCCATTACTCCCTGCCGGCACCAAGCCTGGCTCTGATTCCGGCAAAATAGTCGGAAGCCGCAGATGAATCGGCAATGGTATCTTCCTTGACCTTCCCGATAACATCTTTCGGCAGCTCTTCAAGAAACCTTGAAGGCTGGGAATCCGTCTGTTCCCGCAGCACCTTTCTTGTCCGGGCACTGGTCATAAAAAGATTTTCCCTGGCCCTGGTTATGGCGACATAGAATAAGCGCCGTTCCTCCTCGATGCTTTCAGGGTTTTCTTCAATCGCCCGTTTGTGCGGGATAATATGGTCTTCCACACCTGCAAGAAAAACCGTTTGAAATTCCAGCCCTTTAGAAGCATGGATTGTCATCAGATTTACTTTTCCGCGCTCCTGGTCAGGTTCACTCTTTCCTTTGAGAGAAATTGAATTCAAAAAATCATACAATCCTTTCTTCATTGAATCAGGATTGTTTTCCCAGTTATTAATAATGTTGATGAAGATATCAATATTTTTCATTTTCCATTGGGCCAGATTTTCATTACCCGGATGTTCCGCAATAATATGATTTTTATAGGAAATAGAGGAAAGCATATCTGATACCACTGGACCAAACTTTTTGCTTGAAAATACTAATCGTCTATAATTCTCAATATGATCAACTAATTCAGACACTTTTATCCGGATTGATTCCCGTATGCTTATATCAGCGGCATGACTCACGGCAGTCATAGCCGAAAACAGGGAATAGTTGTGATTCTCAGAAAGACCCCTCAAATATTCTAATGTAGATTTGCCGATCCCTCGTCTAGGGGTATTGATAACCCTCAGCAGGCTCATATCGTCATCAGGATTAGCAAGTATGCGCAGATAGGAAATAATATCCTTTATCTCTTTACGTTGGAAAAAACTTTGCCCCCCGGAAACCTTGTAGGGTATAGAAGCCGCAAGGAAAGCCCTTTCGATTCCGGTAATAAGGTTGTTTGTGCGAACCAGTACACCAAAGTTATCATACCTCAACTGATGACGGATAAGCAGTTCACGAATTTTATCGCCTATAAAATCTGCCTCTTCCTGCTCATCTTCAGGATGGAAAAGCGCGATAATTCCATTATTTCCCGTTCCTGTCCAGAGATTCTTATCCTTCCTGTTGGTGTTGTTGCTAATCAGGCTGTTGGCAATTTTGATAATTGAACCGGTAGAGCGGTAGTTCTGTTCCAGCTTGATTTCGCGGCACTCAGGAAAATCCTCTTCAAACTTGACAATATTTCGATAGTCGGCTCCCCGCCAGGAATAGATAGACTGATCATCATCACCGACGACACAAATATTACGGTGTTTTTCAGCCAGCTGTTTTACCACTGCATACTGCTGCAGGGAAGTGTCCTGAAACTCATCAACCAGTATATACTGGAACTTCTTACGGTAGTATTCGAGAACCTCCGGATGCTTTGCAAAAAGAGCGAGAGGCTGCATGATCAGATCATCAAAATCAACGGCATTGTAGAGCTTGAGATGAGCATTGTATTCTTCAAATATCGGCCTGACCGAAAGGGTTTCACCTGAAAATTGAGTGCGGCCGGTTTTAACAGCCGAAATAGTCCCGGCAAGCTCGTAAAGATCAGTCTCTTTCGGATCTATCTTGAGCTCGGTGAGAACTGCCTTGAGCATACTCATCTGGTCCTGCTGATCATAAATCGTAAAGCGGGGGGCATATCCAAGTAATGTTCCATGCTTCTTGAGTACCGAAAGTCCAAAAGCATGAAAGGTAGATGCGGTAAGCTTTTTCAGAGATCGGCCAGTAACAAGCTGTATTCTTTCAGCCATTTCCTCGGCAGCTTTATTGGTAAACGTCAGTGCAAGAATCTCGGATTGCGGAATCCCCTGTTCAAGCATATAGGCTATCCGATAGGTAATCATGCGGGTTTTTCCAGAACCCGCTCCCGCAATAATGAGAAGCGGTCCATGAATCGCCGCTGCGGCATCCGCCTGTTCAGGATTCAATTCTTCAGTAAGCTGCAGTGCCATAGTGCTCAGTTCCTACATGTTTGTTTGTATGAGAATTAATGGACATTTTTAATAAAGAGAGACCAGGATCCCTTGCCTGCCAGAAGCAGCAGCGAAATAACCAGACCTGATATGACAACCCCGCCGACAGCCGCCAGAATTGTTTTTTTTCGATCGAGGCCGAGAATCCAGGCTCCAAGGGTACCAGTATAGGCGCCAGTGATGGGAAGGGGCACAGCAACAAAAAACATGACGCCCAAATACCCGAAACGTGCTATTTTCGGCTCCATTTTTCTTCTTGCCCGGGAAACTGTCCGGTCAAAAATATTCCTGTATATTCCCCAGCGATAGAAAAGCAGGTGAAATGTATCGAGAAAGAAAAAAACGAGGGGGGCAACCAGTGCATTGGCTCCCACAGCGATAGCATAGGCAGCTAAAAGGGGAATCCCATTGAAAAATGCATACGGAATGGCCCCTCTCAGTTCCGAGATGGGAAGAAGCGATAAAAATATCGTTGTCAATAGGTAAGATGCTTTCATTTACGTCTCCCTTGTTCTATGGTTATTGCATCGACCGGGCATATTTCATGACAGCAATAACATCTGATGCATTTGTTATAGTCAGCAACAGCAAATTCATGCTCGATTCCTTTAATTATAAGAGCGTCAGCAGGACAAATCTCCACACATTGGCCGCAGCCGATGCATCGTTCCTGATCAAATATCGGTTTAGCCGCGGGTGTCGGCTTAATTATCCTGTTCTTAATAAAACCCAATGCAGTTTTTGCCAGACTGCTCCGGGATTCCTGGGAAATCCTCAGAAAGGAATCATCTCTGAACTCCTCAGGAGTCCCCTGAACAAAGGATATCTGATTCAGGCCGTCAGCGGTCAGCAGTTTTCTCTTTATTGCCTGCTGAATTACTGGTATCGAAGCATAGTTATACCCCATAATATGAGCAGCTGCAAGGTCTAAAGCAATCCCGTCAGCTGAAGCCAGGATTAAGCCCATATACTTTGGGATTCCGCTGTTCGGCCCGGGCCCTTCCATAGCGACAACTCCGTCCATGAGAGAAAAAACCGGTGCGGCAATTTCATAAAGATCAAGCAGCATGTCAGCAAAACTGCTGCGATCTGGATAACGAAGGTGATAGGGACTTTTTCCCAGACCCGGAATAAGACCGAATAGATTTTTCACCGCGCCGGTCATGTACATTAATTGATGAGTTTTCATCTTGGGAAGCGAAATGATGACATCACAATCACGTACTGCACTAGTTACCGTGAAGCTTCTTTTGACAGTAGATGAAGATGAAAATGAGGATGATATTTTTACAGTTTTCTTTGAGAAATCTATCCATTCTGCACCGGATTCCTCACAA
The DNA here is from genome assembly GCA_018399255.1 of Spirochaetales bacterium. Classification (GTDB taxonomy): domain Bacteria; phylum Spirochaetota; class Spirochaetia; order JABMQR01; family JABMQR01; genus M55B182. The sequence continues at coordinate 22,678 of JAGYPA010000001.1, forward strand.
ACCGTGCGCAGACCGGATTTTTTCCCCGTAAAAGAGGCGAGGTGAAGAGCAGGGGAATCTCCGACATACGGTACTCCCCCCAGCTGCCTGACAAAAGCAATTACCGCCAGCAGAATTTCCGGATGAGTAGTTACAGCCTGTTCAGGGGGAACGTCTGAGAGTATATTTGGTTTAATCAGGACTTTCTTGCCTCTGACATTTGGAAATCCAGCCTCAAAGCAGGCGGATTTAACTGCTTCAGACACATGCAGGGGATCGTACGATTCACATTTCTGTAAGGCTACATATTTTCCCGCCATCCGATTATCCTCCTCCAAGTATACAGTCCCGATCAGATTGAGATAAGCCTACTGGAAAAATGCAATCTTGTCATGTAATCTGGCATTAATCTGGATTTGTATTGACATAATACCAAGAGGTGGCATAGAGTTTATTAATGGAAAAAAACAGTGATTTTAAATTGATGTATGATCAGACATCTGAACAGGTTTCAGCAGTTGTGTTTGATCTGGATGGGACTTTGCTGAATACCATACCAGATATTGCACGGGCTTTTAACACGGTATTCAGCAAAAACGGACTGCCTGAGCATCCCCGGCAGGATTATAAGCATTTTGTAGGAAAGGGGCTGATGAATGCCCTGAAAAAAGCATTACCGGCTGATAGAACCTTATCTGCACCGGTATTGGAACAAATACTGCAGGAAATCCTTGTTGAATACCAGAAATATCCGCATTTAGAGACGATACCCTATCCTGGAATCCCTGAACTGCTGAAGGATCTGAATGCTGCGGGTATTCCCCTGGCTGTCCTTTCTAACAAGGATCATGTCCTGACTGTTCCGATAACAAAAGAATGTCTTCCGGGAGTTGATTTTGCTGTTGTTCAGGGTAAATCCGATGATTATCCATTGAAACCCCATCCAGGGTCGGCAATAGCCATAATTGACATTCTCAGCAGCACCCCAGGTCAGACTATGATGATTGGAGATTCTATCGTAGATTATCAGACTGCTCAGAATTCAGGCATGCAGCCGGTTCTGGTAGAGTGGGGATTCTCCGGGCGAGAGACACTGGTTTCTGAAGGCTGCAGTCCAATCGCTTCAACCGTAGATGAGCTGCGTGATGTAATTTTCAGCAGACTCCGAAAAAAAGAAACCGTTTTTTAGACCTTAATTAATTGGGGGAATCTATGGATGATAAAAAAATTATGCTGTCTGCTTCCGAATATCTATCTCAGGAAACTGACGACCGTTTCACGGCCGAACTGAAAACCGTCTTGGAAAAAGATGATATTCATGAACTTCATGACCGATTCTATACCTCCCTGAAATTCGGAACAGCTGGAATGCGTGGGATTATTGGAGGCGGATTTAACAGGATCAACCCTCTGATAGTCAGGAAGGTCACGCAGGGTCTGGCTGACTACATAAAAAGTCATAATACAGAGAATCCGGACAAAGTAGTCATTGCTTATGATTCCAGAAATTTTTCCCGTGAGTTTGCTGAGGCTGCTGCTGGAGTTCTGTGCGGCAATGGAATAAAGGTATTTCTCTATTATGCGATTCGCCCTGTTCCCATGCTTTCTTTTGCGGTCAGGAAACTTGACGCACAGGCAGGCATAGTGATAACTGCCAGCCACAATCCTCCTGCCTATAATGGGTATAAAGTCTACTGGTCAGATGGTGCCCAGGTGACCCCTCCCCATGATGACGGAATAGCAGAAAGTGCAGGCAGAATATCATCTCCTGACATGATTTCCGAAATAAGTCTTTCAGCTGCCGAGGATAAAGGGGTGCTGGTCTGGCTGAATGAGGAATTTGATGAGCATTATTATACCATGGTAAAAAAAACGCTTGTTCATCCGGAATTATTCAGTGACCGCAGTCTCACAGAAAAATATGCCGTTGTCTATACTCCTCTCCATGGTTCGGGTAGTGTTCCGGTGCAGAAAATTTGCGGTGATCTGGGAATCAGCTTGCACGTTGTAACCGAACAGGATGATGCTGACGGCAACTTCCCAACAGTTGAGCTGCCAAATCCTGAAGATCCGGGTGCTATGAAAATGGCTCTGGATCTGGGAGAAAAGGTTGGAGCGTCATTAATTATGGGTACGGATCCCGATGCTGACCGGTTGGGAATAGCGGTTCCTTCCAGCAATGATAATGGCGGCTTTATTCTCCTTACCGGAAACCAGATAGCTTCCCTGCTCTGTGATTACATGATTGAACGGCTTAACTTGCCTGAAGGAGACAACAGCTCTTTTTACTGCGTAAAAAGTCTTGTTACTACCGACTTGTTTCGTAATATTGCAGAAAAACAGGGGGTGAAATGCATAGACACCCTGACTGGTTTTAAATACATAGCTGAAGAGATAGCCAGAGGAGACCTTGCTGACGAGCGCTTTATTTGCGGAGCAGAAGAAAGCTTCGGATATCTGACCAACAGTTCGGTTCGTGATAAAGATGCTGTATCAACCGTCGTTATTGTCATAGAAATGATGCTCTGGTATGCAAAAAATGGTTTTACTATTATTGAACGACTTGAGGAGCTTTGGCGTAGATATGGCCGGTATGACGAGTCAGTGGTATCTAAAACACTCTCCGGGGCAAGCGGACTGAAAAAAATCGAGTCTATCCTGGAGAATATGCGAAAAGATCCTCCCGCTGAATTCGGGGGAATGGCGGTGACCGAATTTACCGATTTAGCACAAGGAACATCCGAGCTCCCAAAATCAAATGTACTGATAATGCGGTTGGAAGGCGGCAGTAAACTGGTTGTACGTCCCAGCGGAACAGAGCCGAAAATAAAGTTTTATATTTTCTCTTATTGTGCCCCGGGGACGGAGCATGCTGCTGAGATGAATCAGAAGAACACGCTGGCCATACAGCGTGCCATCGAGCACCTGCTTTATTGAACCTGACCCTGGCCGGTTCTTTTCTCTTCACGGCATGTTCTGCGGAAAACAATGAGAGAACCTCCATGCCTGATAACATCCAGGCGGATACCATATAATTCAAACAACGTTTCACTTGTAAGAATCTCTTCAGGAGGTCCGGCAGCGAAAATGCTGCCTTGATTGAGCATAACTGTAAAATCTGCGACCTGGGCTGCAGCAGACGGATCATGAGTTGAAAATAGAACGGTTAACCCCCTGGAAGCCAGTACTGAAAGAATATCCAGAACCTTGCCAGTATTTGCTGGATCCAGATTGCTTGTCGGTTCGTCCAGCAAAATAATATCAGGTTCCTGAGCCAGAGAACGTGCGAGTAAGACAAGCTGCCGCTCCCCGCTGCTCAGCGAAGTTACACTTCTATTACAAAAACTCTTCAAACCGACGGCATGTAACGCCTCCATAGCGATTCTGGTATCAATTTCCCCCGGAATACCAATCTGGGGCAGGTAGGGTGCCCGGCCGAACATGACATAATCAAGAGTTGTAAAAGCAAATTGTACTGGTTCATTTTGAGGTACCAGACTTACCGTCCGACTGCGTTCCCGTTTATTCAACAATTGAATGCTTCTCCCATTAAGGGAAACCGTACCGCTGTCAGGAACCCTCCATCCAAGAAAAAGATCGAGAAGGGTGGTTTTTCCAGAACCGTTAGGTCCCAGTAAGGCCGTTACCGTTTTTCGCGGAATAGCCACAGAAGCATCATTCAATGCTTTTTTGTTGGAAAATGGGTAGGTATATGATGCATGAACAACGGAAGCGGCGCTAGCGTTCATAATGATTCACCTAATCCTCTTGGAGAAGTAAGAATTACCATAAAAAGCAGGGCGCCGGTAATACTGGTAATAATACCAAGCGGAAGCTCTCCAGAAAGTAGAGTACGGCCTGCTGTATCGCTGAGAACTAAATACAAAGACCCTGTCAGCATAGTCAGGGGAAGTGCCTGTCTGGAGTTAGCCCCGATTATTCTTCGAGCAATATGTGGAACAATCAGTCCTATCCATCCAACAAGCCCGATTACAGAAATTGCGGCAGCTGTCCCGGCTGTAGCCGTCAGCAGAATAAAGCGCTTTTCCCATTTAGGGGATATCCCAGAAGAAAAAGCCGTTCTATCATCGAGCGAGAGAATATTTATTCTCCACCTGAATAAAAACATGATAATCAAACTGGCAGAACAGACAGGCAGAATGCTGAAAAATGTTTGCCAGTCTGCATTCCACAATCCTCCTAGAAGCCAGAAGGTTATATCCTGAAGCTGGCTGAGGGGATCTGCCATATATTTTATAAAACCAAGCCCGGAAGAAAAAATAGCTGATACGGCAATGCCGGCAAGAACCAGACGTAGAATCCATCCTCCAAAATGAAAATGAGAAGCTAAATACAGGGAAAGGATAAGACCGGCTAAAGCAAAAAAGAAAGCACTTGTCTGAATAATTGCAGGAGAATAACCGAATAGAAGAATTGACCCGGCAGCTCCAAATGCAGCTCCCTGAGAAACACCAAGGAATCCCGGTTCAACAAGCGGGTTCGCAAACAGCATCTGAAAGACAAATCCAGATGCTGCCAGAACCGCCCCTGTAAGCACCGCCGTAAGAATTCTCGGCATTCTTATTAGCGTAATGATTTTCAGCAGTAACGTGTTTTCTGGTTGAAACGCTGCGAAAGAAATTCCCGGTACCGGGTATCTCCCCGTAAAGAGAGCCAGAAACATGCTGAGAATCAGGACTGCTGCGATTACTGCAAAAGTGCGCACGGTAGAATTATACCGTTGAAAGCGCTTATGATGCCCCATAATTACTCGATTGTTTTCAATGAGCTGCTGAAACGGGAAAGCAGCTCTTCAATAATGGCTGGATCATCTATATTATATAAATCTCGGTAAAAAGATGATACTTGTGCCTCAATCTGCAAGTCGGCAAACAGTTCCGGGTGAAGATTCTTGGCAAGCCACTGCAGCCCGAGTATCCATCTGGTGTCAGGCTGGGCCCAATTATGGAAATCAGCCGGAAACGTTGAAATATATCCATTTCTATAAGCAGAAAGGTTTTCCCACAATGAAGACTGCTGTATCTCCTCAAGGTATACAGCAGCCGGCTTGTTGTAGCTGATAATATAGATGCGATCAGGGTCCCATGCCGATATCTGTTCAAAGCTTACCAGCTGCCAATTATTGGTTACTGCCGAATCTGCCCAGACAGGATTTCCGCCGGCCTCTCTGGTTATGAATGTCTGAATCCAGGCTGCCGGAGGAATCTGGAAAGATGTAATACCGTCTGATGAATTTGCATAGAGCAGCAGAATATCTTCTTTTTCTTCAGGAGAGAGCAGCTCAATGCGACTTGAAACGGTTTCCAGCCAGCTTTCATATAACTGTACGATGTTCCGGGCAGTCTCCTGTTCAGAAAAAAGATTGCCAAGCTCTATAATTTCATCAATATAATCCTCAGGGTTTTCGAGAGACATAGCGAATACCGGTATTCCGAGTTTTTCAAGTTGTTTGCCAATGGAATTGTAATTACGATCTTTAATGATTACCAGATCCGGAGAAGTCCCGGCAATCTCCTCAGCGCTTACGGTGTGGGGCATCCGGTCTTGCACATTAGACAGATACAATGTATAAAAATCTCCCAGACCCTGATTTGTAATCCCTAATGCCTTAATACTCTTATTGTAAGATTCAAAAAGAACTACTGCATCTGCGGGGATCAATGTTGCTTTACCTGCTATAACAATCGATTCAGGTCGTTTTTTCAGCGTAACCTGATTCCCCAAAGAATCGATGCCGGAATAGATTCTGCTGTCATTCTCAACCGATGCGGAAACAGGGGAAGTGGAAGCTTCTGCTGTCCCGCCGGCAAAAGCAGACATCGATAGAAGTATTCCGATTATTCCTGTCAAAAGGGATAGAGTCTTTTTCCCGAGCCTGAAATTTAAAACCATTTTTGAATGATGCTGCATAAAGAAGCTCCTCTTTGAAAATAAATGAGTATTGGATCAGTTGGTAGAATCCTGACCATCCTATCATTATACATACAGAAACACAATGGGAAAATTATAATAAAATCCATGATTCCTCCGCAGATTACCCGGAATTCCTTGATTGCAAAAAAAAGTGATAACCTGTACTCTCTATAAACCATGTTTGGTATTTTGTGCATTAAAAAAGATGAACGGAGCCCTGTCGTGATAAAAACAGAACTGGCCAACAGCTTGGAGCAAGTCAAAGCCAACCAGAAAATTCTGGCAGTATCAAGCAGAGAGGATAGAGATGCTTATCTGTCTGCAGTCGCCGAAAGTCTCAGAAATAGAGGCGAAGCAGTATTCGAAGCAAACAGAAAGGATATTGAACGAGCTGAGAAAGAACACATCGCTGAACCCCTGATTAAGCGCCTGTTATTTGATAAAGTTAAAATGGATTCAGTTCTGGCCGGAATAGACCAGGTAATCAGTTTACCCGATCCAAACAATAGGATTCTTGAAGCCCGGGAACTGGATGAGGGACTGATATTAAAGCGGGTCAGCTGCCCGATAGGCGTAATCGGCATGATCTTTGAATCCCGGCCAGATGCCCTCATACAGATAGCCTCTCTTTGCATAAAAAGCGGCAATGGAATTGTTCTCAAGGGAGGGTCTGAGGCTGCAGAAACAAACAGGATGCTGGCATCCATATTTCAGGAAACTGCTGCAGCCAAAACAGGAGGAAGCATTCCTCAAGACTGGATGTATCTTCTGGAAACCAGAGATCAGGTTAAGGAAATGCTGACTTTGGATACTTTCATAGACCTCCTCATTCCCCGCGGTTCTAATGAATTTGTAAGATATATAATGGATAATACAACGATCCCTGTGCTTGGCCACGCAGAAGGTATCTGTCACAGTTATATCGATGCTGATGCGGACATTCATAAAGCGGTACGCATAACGATAGATGCAAAAAGCCAGTATCCAGCCGTCTGCAATGCTCTTGAAACCCTGCTGGTGAATCGTCAGATCGCTCCGGAATTTTTACCTCCGCTGGCTGAAGCGATGAAGAAGGTCGGAGTCGAACTTCGTGGAGATGCAGCCGTATGCTCCATTATTGACTGCCTGCCTGCTGTAGAATCTGATTGGAGTACCGAGTATCTTGACCTGATTCTCTCGATAAAAATTGTCGACAGCTTTGAGGATGCCGTAAATCACATTCATACGTACGGATCGGGCCATACCGATTCAATCATAACTGAATCACTGGCTCAGGCAGAGCTGTTTATGCAGACTGTTGACTCTGCTGATGTCATGTGGAACTGCAGCACCCGATTTTCCGATGGCTTCCGCTATGGACTTGGGGCTGAAGTCGGTATCAGTACGTTGAAAATCCATGCACGGGGACCGGTCGGCCTGGAGGGCCTCATGAGCTATAAATGGAAGCTCTACGGCAGCGGGCAAATTGCCGCTGACTATACAGGTCAAAATCCACGGAAATTTACCCATAAAAACATTCTTCAGGAGCAGGGGCGTGGATCGCAGGATTGAATACAGCAAACGGGTAACGATTAAGATAGGAACCAATCTCCTGAGCATGGGAACCGGTATCAACCTTGATTTTCTGGAGGATATTTCCAGGCAGATAGAGCAGCTTCGCTCTCGAGGTGTGGACGTGCTGCTTGTCAGTTCAGGAGCCATCGGCATGGGAGCTGGTGAACTGGGCATTACCGAAAAAGTAAAATCCATTCCGCTGCGCCAGGCATGCGCCTCAATCGGGCAGCCCCTTCTTTTGCACCACTACCGGGAAATTTTTCGCCGCAGAAATATTATCATTTCCCAGATTCTTCTTACAAGGGAAGTCCTCGATAATCGCCAGAGCTATCTCAATTTACAGAATTCTGTTGAGACCCTGCTGGAAATGGGGGTAATGCCGGTATTTAATGAAAACGACAGCGTTTCCACTGCAGAGATTGGATCAGCTTTCGGCGATAATGATACCCTCAGTGCATTAATTGCCAGTAAAACAGATTCAGATCTCCTGATTATCCTTACCGATATTGATGGTTTATACAATAAGGACCCGGTCCGGTATAATGATGCTGTAATCATTCCCTATGTAGAGGAAGTTACAGATGAAGTAAAAAGTTGGGCCGGCACTGGAACTGGCGGCAGCACTTTCAGTACCGGCGGTATGCAGACAAAAATTCAGGCAGCCCAGATAGCTTCCGGGGCAGGCTGTTCCAGCGTTATCGCTCATGGAATGGAGAACAATATTCTTGTACGTCTTTTTGACGGTGAGCACCTCGGAACATATTTTGAAGCAAAAGATAAAATGCCTCAGCGTATCCGCTGGATACTCCACACACAGCCTTCCGGCACTATCTATATAGATGCAGGTGCTGAGGAGGCAATAAGGAAGCGGAAAAGCCTATTACCGGTAGGAGTTATTAAAGTTGAAGGTATTTTTGCAAAAGGAGCGGTAGTTATGATTAATGACGTAGCAAAGGCTGTTACTTCCCTTACAAGTGAAGAAATTCGCAGCAGCATCGGGTACAGCAGCAGTGATATACGCACTAAGACAGGTATGAAAGGTAAAGTACTCATTGCAAGACCGGAAGAAATTGTTTTTTTGCAATAGGCAGCAGATACATGCAGTATAACAGTAAGCGATCGGCATATACAGTGAAGAGAATCCCGAATCAGCCATCTCCGGCCATTCCTGATATCGGTGTTGTACTCCTCCACAGAAAGGGGGAATTGACAATTTATCAGGCGGTAAAAAAACTTGAGCCATATCAGCTCTTTGAATGTGCGGTACTTGTTCATGCTGATGATTTGCCTGATCCGCTTGAAGACCTGATGCGCACTTGCCCCTGGGTTACTTTTATTGTCTTTACCGGCAGTTCTCTGCCAGGAACCAGACTATATGCTGCTGCAAATGAAATATCTTCTGATTATTTTTTTGTATTCTGGGACGATATGACGGTCATATCAGGACCCGATCCTCGTCTTGTTCAATGGATGAAGGTCAATAAACCCATTTGTGCGACACCAATTCTGACCTATGAAAATGAACTGCTTCCGGTTGTTCATATGCCGGTTCAGCATAGCGGCAGATTTTCCGTCTGGTCATTTCCACCTTTTATGGATAAGACTCCAAATTTATTCCCTTTTGACTATTGCGGGATCTACGATCGCACAGCACTCCAGCGCCTTGGAGGCTTTTGTCCGGATTTCAATCTTCCCTATTGGCAGTTGGTAGATTCAGGTATCAGAAGCTGGCTGGGCGATTGGAAAATTCTCACTTGCAATGGCCTGAATTTATCCTATGAAGGAGAGCGTCCCTGTATTGATACAACTGAAAACGATGACTACCCTCTGTTCATGATAAGGAATGCAGGGTTCAGCTGCAGCAGCGGTAAAATCAAGGTTAAGAAATCTATCAGCGGTTTGCGCATAAGTCGGTTGGCACGGGAAGAAATTAAGGAAATACAGCATTGGGCCAGGCAGGATATGGAAACATTACTGCGAAATTGGAAAATTCCTGAGGACGGGAACAATGAATCAGCCGGTTAGGAAAGCACTGGCTGCGACAGGGTGGCTTTTCTTACTTTTTTTCTCTCTTTCTGCATCAACTCCTGCCGAGCATGGGGTGTTCCTGCAGGAGGTTGGAGTAATTATTCTTGATCCCGGTCATGGCGGCAGCGATCCCGGAGCCGTGGGAACCCTGAGAACTGCAGAAGGTTCTCAGACGATATTTGAAAAAGATATAAATCTTTCTGTTGCCTTGCAAATAGCTGAGAGGCTTGCCGCAGCTTGTCCTGATACGGACATAATCCTTACCAGAAAAGATGACTCTGCAGTTTCCCTGCAGCAGCGTACTCATATAGCTAATGCAGCGGAAGTCGGGGAGGGGAAGAGCAAGATTTTTGTCTCTATTCACGCGAATTCAATTGGCGGGGCAGGAGCTGATGCCGTGTACGGCTACGAGTTGTGGCAGCGGTTTCGCAGTCAGCGGTATGATTTTCTTTCGGCCGCTATTCCTGAGACTGCAGTAGAGAAAAGAGTTGCCTTGACCAACGCTGAATTGAATAGGGAATTTGATCGGGCCGATGAACTGCTTTCCGAAAGTCTCCTTATGGCTCTTGACGCATCGCTCTCCCACAAAACAAAAAGCAGGGGTATCAAAGAAGCCGGTTTTTATGTCCTTATGCACAGCTATATGCCATCTGTTCTAGTTGAAATGGGGTTTATGTCAAATGAGTCGGAGCTGGTCAAGCTTACCGACCCTGGATATCAGGAAGTATTGGCTGAATCAATAGTCCGGGGTCTGCTTTTTTACTGCAGCCTGCTTCAGAATAGTCAATAAGAATGAAGCAGCAGCATATCTGCATATTAACTGATACGATTCATCAGTCTCCTCGAAAAGAGCTTATCAACTGCTGTTTAAGATTTTTAAGCTCTGGAGTAAGGGAGACCTTGAAAACATGGGGGTTAATTAAACGTTTGTATGTTTTGTGGAGAGTTGCCAACTCTTTTTGAACCGTATCCTGCAGGGCGTGGACACCAGGATCTGCGATGGTGCGTTTTCCGTTGGATATTTTTTTCACCAGCAGCGGTCTGATTTCCGCGTACCTGCCCGAGTTCATGAAAAAACGGTCGGTACTGTTATAGGGATGCAGAAAAACATAATCGTTACCGCCTGACACATCTTCTTTCTCCAGAGCAATCAGATCTGCTATGGCATTGTACTGCGCATCATAGAATCGATACACCTGCTTGATGCCCGGATCGGTTGTTTTTAAAAGGGTATTTGATACCTTCATAGTCGGTTCATATATGCCTGCAGTATTTTGTTTTGCAGACAGCTTATATACGCCATTCATCGATGACTGCCTGCCGCCGGTAACCAGGTGGGTTCCAATTCCCCAGACATCGATGGGAGCCTGATCTGCCACCAGCAAAGTAATTATTTCTTCGTTCAAATCGTTTGAAACAACAATTTTTGCATCCTCAAGCCCAGCTGCATCAAGCCGGTCGCGAACACTTCTGCTGAGATAGCTGAGGTCGCCGCTGTCTATTCTTACTCCGATAGTCTTTCCCTGTTCCTGCAATTCACGTCCAACGATAATGGCATTCTCTATTCCCGAACCTAATGTGTCATATGTATCAATAAGCAGGGTGCAGGTGTCAGGATAAATGTCCGCAAATACCCTGAAGGATTCAAGTTCACTCGGAAAAGCCATTACCCAAGAATGGGCCATCGTTCCACTTACCGGTATCCCAAATTTCTTTCCGGCTAAGGTGTTTGATGTTGCAAAGGCTCCCCCGATATAAGCCGCCCGGGAAGCGGAAAGTGCACCGTCAATACCCTGTGCTCTCCGAAGTCCGAATTCAAGTATTTTTCCATAATTTGAAGCATGAAATACATGCGACATCTTGGTTGCAATAAGAGTTTGAAAATTAATGGTATTGAGGAGTATGCTCTCGATGAGCTGGGATTCAATCAAATTGCCGTGAATTCGCATAAGCGGTTCCCCAGGGAAAGCTACCGTACCCTCATTCATGGCATACATATCTCCCTTGAAGCGGAAGGTTGAAAGAAAATCAAGAAATGAGCGGTGAAACATACCGGTTGTTTCCAGATAGTCAATATCTTCCCGGGAAAAGTGAAAATTCTCGATTATATCAATTAAATCATTCAGCCCGCAGAAAACAGAAAATCCTCCGTTAAAAGGCTGAGAACGAAAAAACATATCAAAAACAACCTGAGGGTTCTTTTGCTGCAGAAAAAAACCCTGAGCCATCGTGAGTTCGTAGAAATCCGTCAGTAGGGCCGAAGTTTTCATGTGTCACTCGCTTATGTTCGGTCAATTACTGAAAAACCTGTGTAGGGAATGAGTTTTTCAGGGATCCGGATGGATCCGTCTTCCTGCTGATGATTTTCCATTACCGCAATGAGAGCCCGGGAAAGGGCTACTGCGGTACCATTAAGCATATGCACGTATTGAATTTTTCCTTCATCTGAACGATAGCGTACCCCTAGTCTGCGGGCTTGGTAATCAGTGCAGTTGGATGTGCTGGTTACTTCTCCCCACTCACCACTGTCGCCGCGGCCCGGCATCCAGGCTTCAATATCAAACTTGCGATAGGCAGGTGATCCAAGATCACCGGTGCAGGTATCCACTACTCTATAGGGTATTTCAAGTCCTTGGAAAATTTCTTCTTCTATGGCAAGCAGCTGGTCATGAATCTGCTCAGAATCTTCTGGAAGAGCGTATATAAACATTTCCAATTTTGTAAACTGATGAACTCTATAGAGTCCCTTGGAATATTGCCCGGCTGCGCCAGCTTCCCGCCGGAAACAGTGGGACAGACCTGCAAGTTTAATCGGGAGCCGTTCCCTGGCTATGATTTCTCCAGCATGATATCCTCCGAGGGTGATTTCTGCGGTTCCCACCAGACAAGTATCTGTATGCTCTATAGTGTAAATATTGCTTTCGGGACCGCGAGGGTTGAAGCCGATGCCTTCAACAATAGATTCTTTGGCAATGTCGGGTGTTATAGTCAGGGTGAAATCATATTTCAGCAGAATATCCAGTGCGTAGCGCTGCAGAGCAAGGTCCAGCAGCACTGCTTTATTCTTCAAATAATAAAATTTTGCTCCGGAAACTCTGGCAGCTGTCTCAAAATCAATTAAATCCAGCTCCGCTCCCAGTTCAACATGATCTCTAATTGGAAAACCAAATGAAGCCGGGGTGCCGGATCGTTTTATTTCCAGATTATCCTTGTCCTCTTTTCCCACCGGAGCATCAGGATGCGCGTAATTCGGGATTGCGGCAGCTGCGGTAAAGTACTTTTGTTCAACGTCGGAAAGTGCTGCTTCCTTTTCAGATATGGCATCTTTCAGTTCTTTTCCTTCGGTTATAAGCCTTGCTCGTTCGTCATTTGAAAGTTTGGCTTTCATTTTCTTTGCATTTTCATTCCGACGGTTTCTCAACTGATCATTTGCAGCGATCAGGGCAGCCCGCTGGTCCTGTAAAATAATTACTTCATCAATATCAACATGCATGCTTCGGTTAATAATGTTCTGAGCTATTTCAGCTTTTCGTGCTTTAAGTTCTTTTAAGTCAATCATCTTATTCCTCAGTTGTTAATTTATGCCTTTTTCTCTTCAAGGTATACAGCTTTCTGCGAAGCTGCCCGGACAGCCTGCATAACAGCTGCATTAAATCCACCGTTTTCAAGTGCCAGCAGCCCTTCAATAGTCGTTCCAGCGGCAGAAGAGACCGAAGTAACGAGCTCCTGGGGCTTGGTTCCGGTTATTTTCATCAGTTCAAGAGCTCCGGAAAAGGTTTCAGAAGCAATAGAAATTGATTGCTGATAGGGGATTCCTTCCAAGGTTCCTCCCATAGCCACTGCATGAAGAAACTGATAGAAAAAAGCGATAGCCGACCCCGAAATGCCGATGAATGCCGGAAACAGGGATTCATCAAGAGGGTAGAAAGTGCCGCAAGCCTCGGCGATTTCCTGAGCTTTCTGCACAAACCCGGCGTCTGCTTCCGGGGATGCTGCAGCAGCAGTTACAGCCTTGGAAACTGAAGCCGCAATATTAGGCATAAAACGGATAATCTTTTTTGAATCAAGACCTTTCGATAGTGTGTCAATAGTAACACCGGCAGCAATGGATATATAGGGATGGTCTTTCTTCGCTGCTGCCAGACTCGGGTAGATAGCAGGAAGAATCTGAGGCTTGACAGCAAGAATGGTAATGTCTGTCTGAGTAACAATTTCTACAGCTGTATTCAAGGCATGACCTGACAATTCTGCCGCAAGAGCCGAGCTTCTTTGGCTGTCTGTGTCATAAAAGAAGAGCTTGACAGTATCGGATTTCGCAAAGAGAGCCCGCGCAATGGCTGATCCCATATTACCGCATCCAACAAAACCAATTCGATCCATACAATGCACCTCCAGCAAACGACGCTATACCATACTAGTTATTTTATCGAACCTGTGCAACCTTTTTGCGGGGTTATGGATAATCAGTTTCAGGTTTCAGGGGATCAGGGGATCAGGGGATCAGGGGATCAAGTTTCAGGGGATCAAAGTTTCCTTTGAAGGCCATGCCAGGCGGTGCAGAGCTCCCCTTTTTTCCATTCCCCGAAATTGATGCTGGCGCAAATATTCATAGGCTGCTACCGCAGCTGCATTGGACAGGTTGAGAGATCTGGCACTGCTGATCATTGGTATCCTTACTGCGGACTGAGGATATCGGACGAGCAATTCTTCAGGCAGTCCGCGTGATTCCTTGCCGAACAAGAGATAGGAAGTTTCTGGATATAGGAATTCTGTATAAAGCTTCTCAGCTTTGGTAGTAAAAAGAGCCAGAGAGCCGGTTTCAGAAACTGCTGCGGCAGGATTACGAGCGAAGAATTCATCAATACTCTCATATACAAAACTATTCAGCAGGTTCCAGTAGTCAAGTCCGGCACGTTTCAGATGCTTATCATCTATAGAGAATCCCAAAGGTTTGATTAAATGAAGATCTGCCTGAACGGCAGCACAGGTTCGGGCAATATTCCCCGTATTTTGAGGAATTTCCGGTTCCAACAGAACAATATTCAGCGGCATACTGCTACGGTTTCCTTTTTGATGAGTTTTTTCTGCCTAACAGACTCGATGCTTTAACTACATGCATTCCTGAACTCTGCATAGTGTGGACAGCTTTTTCCAGCTGGTGCTTTCTTGTATACTCAGATTCGAAGAGTTCGTTCTGCACAGCATGTCCAGAATCTTCAATCGAACTGATTCCGGCTCCAATTAATCGTACGGGGCGTCGATCCCATTTTTTATTGAATAGCTCCCATGCTGCAGAAAATAGTTCTTCTGCCGAAAGAAAGGGAGAATCATTGCTTTTCTGAGCTGAAACCGAAGAAAAATCTGTATATTTTATTTTTATGAAAGCGGTTCTGCCAGTTACGGAATCGCCCAGGGTTCGGAAGTAAACCTGATGACTGAGGTCGAATATCAGCTGTCTCAGGGTCTCAATGTCTGACACATCATGCGAAAGGGTTAATTCATTACTGACCGAACGGCTTTTTGTATCACCGGTAAATATTCCAGGATCGATCCCGCGGGATATGGCATAGTAAAAAGAGCCTGAAGATTGACCGAAAAGTCTTTTGAGAGCTAATTCATCAAAGATTCTCAACTGTTTTACCGAGGTTATTCCCTTTGAAGCCAGGGCAGTCTCAGCCTTGGGACCTATTCCCCAGACGTCTTTAATACGGCAGCTGTCAATAAAATCTATCTCTCTGCCTGGCAAAACCCTAAAAAGCCCATCTGGTTTGCTTTTTGCCGATGCCATCTTGGCAATAAACTTCGAAGCTCCTATGCCAATTGAAATTGTGAGCTGGGTTTGATTTCTGATAGCCGACTTTATGGTTCCGGCGGCTGCTTCGGGAGGTCCCATCAGCAATTCTGTTCCGGTCATGTCAAGAAAAGCCTCATCAATTGAAATCTGCTGAATAACAGGAGCGTGCTGCTTAAGAATATCCATTATCATGCTGCTCATATCAAGATATCTGTTCATGCGGACAGGCAGGTAGCAACCATCAGGGCAGAGCTTACGAGCCTGGAATATGGGCATAGCTGAGTGAATGCCAAATTTCCTCGCCTCATATGAGCAGGCGGATACCACTCCTCGACCTGACGTTCCTCCGACAATCACCGGTTTCCCTATAAGGTCTGGATTATCAGCCTGTTCCACCGATGCATAGAACGCATCCATGTCTACATGAAAAAAACAGGTCTCAATCATCTGCCGCATTCCATCTTGCATTCAGTTCTTTTTCAGCTGTCCCTATGAGTTCTTCCATCAGACTGTTCCAGTCAAAACCGCCGGATTTGACAAGCTGCATATACATGCTTGTTTCGGTAAATCCCGGTATCGTATTAATCTCATTTAAATAGACGTCTCCGGAATCCCTGTCAAAAAACATGTCTGCACGGGCTAACCCACTGCAGTATAGGGCCCGATATCCAGCTTCAGCAAGATTTCTGATATTCAAAGCTGCCTCAGGCGTCAGATCGGCAGGAATTGTGATGCGGGCAGCATTTTTTTTTGACGAATATTTATACTCATAATTGTAAAACTGGCCGGGGGCTGCTATTTCTCCCGGCTGAGAGACGAAAATATTGGTACCGCTGTCAAATATGCTGCATTCAATTTCGCGACAATTAATCGCTTTTTCAATCAGAACCCGTCTGGAGGCCTTTGCCGCTTTTTCAAGCGCTGGATATATGTCAGATAGCCTTTCTACTCTGGTAATACCAATTGATGAACCTGAACTTTCCGGTTTTATGTAAACGGGAAGTCCCAAAACTGCAGAAATCTCATGAATCAGTTTGTCGGTTGAAGGTAATGCTGAAGAAAATCCATCATGGGTAAAACTGTCAGCACAGATATAGTCAACTACCGGCAGACCGGCTCTTTCCCAGTAGAGCTTGGCAGTATATTTGGAAAAACCGATAAAGGAGCTGCTGAAACTGCTGCCGATATAGGGAAGCGGCAGAAAATCCAGCATGCCCTGAAGCCGACCATCCTCTCCATAGGTGCCATGGGTGAGGGGAAATAAAATACCGTCAGCAATAAGATCGCTGCCGCAGGACAATCCTTTGCCGGGAACTATTGCTATAGAAAGCTGCTCATTCTCCTCGATTACAGCCTTGAGAGCCTGTGAAAAATCATCCCATATAAGGGCAGGTTTCTGAAGATACATCCGATTTTTTCTGGTAATGCCGATGCACATAACAGGAAAGCCGATATTGATCAGAGATTGATAAACAGATGCCGCAGAGACGCAGGAAACCGAATGTTCCGGTGAATTGCCGCCGTAAAGCAGTATGATAGTTTTACGCATGCGGTTTTCTCCTGACTGCGCTTAATGCTTCACGCACAACCGCCTCCTCATCCCAGGGAACAGAGTGATTCCTACGCTCGATTGTTCTTTCATGTCCTTTTCCAAGAAGCAGTACGCATGTTTCAAGAGCTGAGTTTTTCAGAGCTTTTACAATAGCGCTGCGGCGATCGGTATCAATCAAAATTGTACCCTTGTAGGTATCGGGGATTCCACTCTTGATTTCCTCAATAATTACTGTTGTATCCTCACTCCTCGAATCATCTTCAGTAAGGATGATTATATCACAATATTCGGCCGCTATCCTGCCTAGATTGTCGCGCTTGGAAGCATCGCGTTCTCCGGGACTTCCAAATACCGTTATGAAACGATTATCAGGATACAGACAGCGCATATCAGAAAAAATACTCAAAAAAGCATGTTCGGTATGGGCAAAATCCAAAAGAATTGTACCGTTTTCTCCTGCAGGTATTAATTTGAATCGGCCTTTGACAGTTTCCAAGTTAGTAAGATTGAGTGTTTTCAGCGGGATTCTGTATGAGGAAAATTCCAGGAAAGCAAGCAGAGCTGCAGCAAAGTTTTTCACTTGTGCTGAGAAAACAAAGGGAAGTACGCAGTCATAGCTGGTTTTTTCTGTTGTTATAGAAACATGCATGCCTGTAAGGCTGAATTTTTCAATGACGATAGTAAGATCAGGTTTACAGATTGGCTTTTCAACATGATTGTCGGGCAGTTCCACAGACCATGTTCTGATCTTTTGCGTATCAACGGCAATAGCGTCGAGGGCAGGACGCCAGTCAGCATGATCAGGAACCACAGCCGAACCACCGGCAGCCAGTTGGCGAATAATATTCATTTTTGTATCGATATACGCAGCTCTGGAACCATGAAAATCCAAGTGATCTGAAGTAATTTCGGTACTTACTGCCATTGAAAATGAAATATCCAGCAATCTTCCGGTTGCAGGAGAAAGCCCATGAGAACTGGCTTCTATGACTGCAGTTTTACAGCCGTTAGTTACTGCTTCTGATAGAAACTTATGCATTTCTATTGCATCAGGTGTGGTTAAATGAGAACTGTTTTCACTAATTCCCTTTCCGGAGTCCTTCCAGACTGAGCTGAACAAAGCCGGTTTGTATTCATTACTTTTTAAAAGCTGGTAGAGGAAAAAACAGGTGCTGCTTTTTCCGTCGGTACCGGTAACACCGATAACCGGAATTTTTCCTGAGGGGCTATCATAAAACTCAGCGCTTAAGCATGACATCGCACGCTTGATGTCCATAAGCTGAATAAAGCAGATTCCTTTCGCAAAGGCAGCCATATGCTCTGTATGGATGATAACCACGGCTCCGTTAGCTATAGCCATGTCAATAAAATCATGCCCATTTACATGATATCCGTCTACAGCAAAAAAAATAAAACCGGGTTTGCAGGTTCTGGAATCATGAGACAATCCAGAAATTTTTCTTTCAGAAAATCCATGCATAACCATATAATCAATGGACCCCAGAAGCCGGGATAGTAAAAAGAATTGGTCATTTTTTACTGTCATGCTGCATCGTAGCAAAAGTATTCTGATTTTACCACAAGAAAAATAAAAAAAGCGGCAGGTTCAACTGCCGCTTTTGCTTAACAATGAAAATTTCTTGCTATTTAGCACCTTCCACGTTGTACAGATAGTCAAAATAGTCAAGTTCTGTTGACAATACCTTATCAAGATCAGGTACTGTTTGTTTGTAGGATTCCAGCGTCAGCCAGAATTCAAAAAATTCAGGGTCTGCAGAATAGGAATCTGCATATACTTTGGTTGCCGTAGCGTCAGCCGCACCTTTAATATCTTCAGATTTTGCATACGCTTCAGAAAGTATTTTCTTCTTGTCATTTTCCTGCTTGCCCAGCCACTCAGCTTTCTTTCCTTCGCCGAAAGAACGGTAAGCCTCAGCAATCTGATTTCTTTCCTTAATCATACGATCGTACACACTCGCAGTCAGGTCATCAGAATAGCGAATCTGGCGAATCAGGATATCTATCAGCTCTATACCGTATTCTTCCCGGGTAATAGGCGCGGCAAGGGCAAACATTTCAGCTGAAAGCTCTTCACGCCCTTTACTTACAGGATCTGATCTAATTGTCGTTTCAGTAAGGTCGCGGAGGCTTTCTGCTTCCTCTTCGTCCTCAAGTGACTGAACCTGTTCCGTAACGATAATCTCGAGAATCCGGTTGGAATTTCTGACCGCTTCGTTGAGAAAGTTCTCGGCAATGATCGTACGGACGGTAGAATCTACAATATCATCGAGGCGGGCATACCCCTGTTCTACAGTATTAACAGCCTCATAAAACTTCAGCGGATCAACAATTTTCCAGCGGGCGGTCGTATCGACCCAGATAAACTGGTTTTCTTTGGTAGGGATCCTTTGAGAATCACCATCCCAGGAGAGAACCCTCTTGGAATATTTAACGACGTTGTCAATAAACGGCACCTTGAACTTCAGGCCGGCCTCTGTCTGCGTGTTCACTATCGCCCCGAAACGGGTAATGACGGCCTGTTCGCCCTCATACAATATATAAAAAGGACCGAGAATGACAAGAATAATTACCAGCACTAAAATCACGACCAGGGTAGTAATAAGCTTTTTCATCAGTTTGTTCCCCCTCCTGTTATGACTTCAACGCCTTGGGTTCCGATGCTCTGAATGGGCAGGAAATTTTCAAGATGTTTGTCTATGATAGTTATTGAACCATTAGATCCCGGCTGCAGAATCTGCTCGATGGTTTCAATATAGAGCCGGGTTGCGGTAACCTCAGGATCTGCAGCATATGCTTCTCTAACCGCGTTAAAACGGGCAACATCACCTATAGCTTCATTTGTTCTCTCAACAGCGTATCCTTCGGCTATCTGAATCAGCTGGAGCGCTTCTCCCTGAGCCTTGGGAATTTCTTTATTGTAGGCCTGCTTTCCTTCGTTTATCAACCGGTTCATATCCTGTACCGATT
This sequence comes from Spirochaetales bacterium, assembly GCA_018399255.1. GTDB lineage: Bacteria > Spirochaetota > Spirochaetia > JABMQR01 > JABMQR01 > M55B182. The sequence continues at coordinate 42,507 of JAGYPA010000001.1, forward strand.
TGTTTACATCCTCAAAGGCATCCTGAACTTCACCGACCGGCGGAATAATGTTTCTCAGCTTTACGGTGACCACCTGAATGCCGAGGCCATAAGAATCCAGGACTTTCTGCATGCGCTGCTGGGCTTCGTATTCAATAGTTATTCTTTCAGATCCCATAACAGCCAGAATAGCGAGATCGCCTACCAGCTGGTTAATAACAGACTGACTTATGTCTCGAATAGTTTTTTCCCGGTCAAGGACATTGAAAAGCCAGGCATAGGGATCGTTAATACGATACTGCAGGGTCCATTCAATATCTATAATATTCAGATCTCCGGTAAGCATGACTGATTCTTCGGGAAAATCATTTCTGGCAAAAGTTGATGAAACTCCTGCCTGTTCAGTACGGAAACCGAAGCTCATCGTCTGAACCACCTCAGTCGGCACATTGTAGTTTTTCTCTAAGCCGAAAGGAAGCTTCCACTGCAGTCCGGCTCCCACAATTCGATCAAACTGGCCGAATCTGAGGACCACTCCCTTTTCTGTCTGGTCAACAACGAAGAAGCTGCTAAGTCCAAGAACAATCAGAATAATAACTGCAATAATTACTATGATGATTTTCGGTTGAACTGTGAACTGCTTCGGAGTTGAATTGGCGTTACGTTCCAGCATAACTCCTCCTCGAAATATACATTCACCATTAAGTTAATCCGATACCATGCTATAGTCAAGGTATACCGGCTATTCTTATCAAATCTATTAGCTGAACGGATTGAACAGAGCTGTTCTAATCGCTATATTAGGGGATATGGAAAAACACAAACGACGTCTGATAACCTCAGCCTTGCCCTATGTCAACAACATACCTCACCTCGGGAACCTTATCCAGGTGCTTTCGGCCGATGTTTTTGCCAGGTTCTGCCGGATACGCGGGTATGAAACCCTCTATGTGTGCGGAACTGATGAATATGGTACAGCAACCGAAACCCGCGCCCTGCAGGAGGGAATAACCCCGCAGGAGCTTTGTGATCACTACAATGCAATACATACCGAAATATATGACTGGTTCACCATCGCTTTCGACCGGTTTGGAAGGACTTCGACCCCCAGGCAGACTGAAATAGTCCAGGATATTTTTTCCAAAGCTGATGCTGCAGGCTATATAGTCGAGCGTGAGATTGATCAGCTTTTCTGTCATTCCTGCGACCGCTTTCTTGCAGATCGTTTTGTCAATGGAATCTGTCCGCATTGCGGCTATGAAGATGCCAGAGGTGATCAGTGTGAACATTGCGGGAAACTGCTGGATCCCACCGAACTCTCTCACCCGAAGTGCGGCGTTTGCGGAAGCGAGCCGGAACTGCGCTCGACAAAACACCTCTATCTGGATCTTCCCGGGGTGCTTCCCTTGCTTGAAAGTTGGATAGATAAAGCTTCAGTCGAAGGGTTCTGGGCCAGGAATGCCGTTCAGATGACAAAAAGCTGGATCAGAGACGGCTTAAAGGAACGCTGCATAACCCGTGACCTGAAATGGGGAATTCCGGTTCCCAAGGAAGGGTACGAAGGGAAAGTTTTTTATGTCTGGTTTGATGCTCCCATCGGATATATATCCATTTCAGCCAATCATACAGACGACTGGGAATCGTGGTGGAAAAATCCGGATGAGGTGGAACTCTTTCAATTTATTGGAAAGGATAATATTCCGTTTCATACCGTTATTTTTCCCAGCTCACTGCTTGCAAGCGGCGACAACTGGACGCTTCTGCACCATATGTCATCAACAGAATATTTGAACTATGAAAACGGCAAATTTTCGAAAAGCAAAGGAATAGGCGTGTTTGGTACCGATGCCCGGGATACCGGAATTCCGGCTGACGTCTGGCGTTTCTACATCTACTATAATCGTCCTGAAAAAGCTGATGCTCAGTTTACCTGGGCTGATTTTCAGGAAAAGGTGAACGGCGAACTGATCGGTAATCTTGGTAATCTGGTTAACCGGACGATTTCCTTTATCAATCGGTTTTATGACAGCAGTGTCCCTGAAGGTGCTGCAGATGCCGAATTTCTGAGCGAAGTAAAAGAACGTGAAGCTGAAGTGACCCTGCATCTTGAGCGGGCTGAGCTCAGGGATGGTCTCAGGAAAATTTTTGCTCTTTCTTCATTCGGCAATAGGACTTTTCAGGCTGGTGAACCATGGAAAAGCCGCAAAGAACAGCCGGAAGCAGCAGCCGGACTGATCAGAAGCCTGGCTTATCTGATCAGGGATCTTGGAATTATGATAGAACCGTATCTTCCGGGAACGTCCAGACGTATTCTCGGGTTTTTCGGGATTAATGAGATAGCCTGGGATCAGTTAGGAATCTTTACCGGTCTTGATTCTGTTGGTAAGGCCGAAATTCTTTTTGATAAGCTTGAAGATGAGACAATTGCCGTACTTCGTGACAAATTTTCGGGAACCCAGGATGATCGCAAGCTCGAAGCTGCAAAGGATTCAAAGGAGATGGAGATGGAGATGGAAGAATCTATAATTGTGCAGCCGCAGGAAGTATCTGCCGGAATACGGTTTAATGAGACTGCAGACTTGAGGGCAGCCAGAATAACCGCTGTAGAACGGCATCCTGAAGCAGATAAGCTCTATATTGAAACCCTTGATGTCGGTGAGAGCGAACCGCGTACGATAGTTTCCGGACTGGTTCCTTTTTATTCCGAAGATGAGCTGCTGGGAAGGACAATCATTCTCGTATATAATTTAAAGCCCGCTAAGCTTAGAGGGGTTAAAAGTAACGGGATGCTGCTTGCTGCAAGCCGTAATGGTGCTGACGGAGGAAAGGAAGAAGTAGAGGTCCTGTTTGCCGACTGGGCAGAGCCGGGGCAGCGGATTTCTGTCGGCGATCTTGAAATTCCAGCCGAAGACAGGAAGAGAATTACGGTTGATACGTTCTTCTCCATCCCCCTTTCTGTTTCCGATCACGAGGTGAAAGTCGATAATCTATCTCTGTCAGCAGCAGGAAAATCTATTCGGACTGCTAGAATTTCACATGGAGATGTTGGTTAGGCCTGCCTCTCTGCAGGCGCTCGAAAATGCAGAAAATCCTTTCCAGTCCAGGTTCTGGGCAGAAATAAAGAAATCGAACGGATGGGATCCGCATGCATTTGACCTCTCTTTTTCAAAAGCTCGATTACCAGGCAGCTCCGACTGCATTGACAAGACCAGCGTTTTGCTGGTCTTGTCAAAAAATATTTTCCCGGGAGCTGGCATAGCCTATGTCCCTTTTGGGCCTGACCTGCCGCAAGGGAACATTGACGCTTCAGACTTGAAGCAATTAACCTTTCAACTGAAAAAATTAATAAAAAAAAATCTTTTTCTTGTAAGATTCGACTTCCCATGGAACTCAGTTATTACTCAGAGGAAAACTGACAGCAATACGAACCCCGTTCGTACCAGGCTGCTGCCTCGTCGACTATCCTATGCTATTCAGCCTGAAGCAACATTGCTTCTCGATTTAGCACCCCCTGTGGAAAGTATCTATGATAATTTCAGGAAACGGGCTAAGCGGCACATTGTCCGGGGGATGCAGTCTCTCGTTACGGAAACGTTTACTAATCCAGTTCCTGAAGAAGTTTTTTCCGACTGGTATGATATATACAGAATAACTGCCCGACGGGACGGCTTTCATCCACGTTCATCGGAATACCTTCAGAAAATGCTGAGTTTGTCACAGAATGATAATAAATCAACGGGATGCATGCTTACTGCAGCCCGACAGCACGGTCGCATGGTTGCCGGCAGCATAACCCTCAGATCCAGAAACATTGCTGTCTATTTGTTTGGCGCTTCTCTGCGGGAAGAGGGTCAAAAATCCAGTCCCTCATATCTTGTACAGTGGCAGGCCATTCAGGAAGCCAGGCGGCTGGGGTGCAGGGTGTATGATTTTTTTGGCATCTCTCCTGCTGATGCTGCTTCGGGAAAATCTCACCATCTTCAGAGTCTCGCCCAGTTTAAGCGGTCATTTGGCGGGATGTATGCTGAAAGGCCTGGAACCTGGGATGTACCGCTGCGTCCGTTGACCTATAAGTTGTTCACAATAGCGGAAAAGTACCGGATACATGCAGCCCGTTCATAAAACATGTTTGCTTCCTGAGAAATAATCCAGCAGATACTAATAAGTAGTATCCATAAGGGGCTGCGTATTGGCCAATGAACGAAAGCGGTTTCCTCTGTCAAATTCATGAAGAAACAGCTCAAAAGAAGAGGCTCCCGGAGAGAGCAGGACACAGCAGGTTATACCCTTGGCTGCATCATTTACAGCGGGTTCTCTGGCAGCATGAAAAGCTGCTTCCATGGAAGGGTGGGGGCCTGAAAATTGAATTTGTTCAGCAGCCAAAAGAGGAATGAGTTTTCGCGTAAGTGAGCCGTCTAGAAGATGAACCGAAGCGGACCTCCTGCATGCTTCAACCAGCTTATCCAGTACGAGGTTTTTATCAGTTCCGCCGGCAATAAGGTGAACTTTCTGATTGCTGAAGGTATAAACCGCAAATAGTGATGCTTCCGGAACAGTTGCGGCGCTGTCATTAATATAGGTGATTCTGCTAGTTCCATAGAATTGTACCGCTGCAGCCTCTTGTCGGTGAGGGATACCGGGAAAATCTTTCAGTCTTTTTACAATCATATCGCGGGGGATACCCCAGGCTGAGCAGGCCGCTGCTGCCGGAATCAATTCATATGAAACATCAGTTAATGGAAAAAATGAGGTTAGAGGAGGAATTGAGGTCTGGGGATTAATGGATAAATGATTTGCCTGGAAATAGTGTATCTCAGGGGCTTCCGCTGCATAAGAATTGATAATATGCCTGACTTCCGCCGGAGCGACCGCTTTCCCGTGGGGCTTTAAAAAATTGAATATTTTAAATTTATCGGAAAAATAGTCTTTTTGGGAGGTATAAGCGTTGAGATGGTCTGGAAATAATGATGTTAGCACAATCAGAGACAAGTATTTACCGGTTGTTGAGCTATACAGAGCAGCATCGCGAAGCTGCCATGAAGACATTTCTGCTACGAGCACGGTTTTCTTTTTTTCTTCAGCAGTCATGGCCTCAGTTTGTTCGAGCACAGCAAAAGGTGAAATTCCCATATTGCCCATCAGGATTGGATGTAAATCAGCCTTTTCCAATATATAGGCTATTGCAGAAGCAGTGGTTGATTTACCTTTTGTTCCGGTAATGCCGATTACAGGAAGTCGGAACAAGGGGAGGGTATACGAAAAATCACTCTGTATGTTTCTGCATCCGTCAAGGATGGGAATATCAGGTGCTGCTGCAGGGCTTTTTATTATCAAGTCAGCAGAATGTACTGCATGTTCAGGATGGCTTCCTAAATAGTAGGTAATAGGGTAGTCCTTCAGCTGGTCTATAGAATTTGACAAACATGATTGTTCTGCCAAATCGGTAACAGCTACTGAATGTCCTGCTTTTGCAAAATAAGCTGCTGCTCCTGTTCCGCCGCCATGCTGTCCCAATCCGAATATTAAAACCTTCATGCTTTATATGGCTGCTCCTGTGTCCATAAATTGGTTTGATTCATGATTTCCTGTCCATTTTTCCTGTCCATTATAGTAGGCGAAATCAATATTTACAATAATTATTAGTGGTCCCCTTGACCTCAATAAGCTTAATCGGCATAATATGCGAGACTTTGAATAAGTAAGGAGCTTAACTGTGCCCTGTGGAAAAAAAAGAAAAAGACATAAAATTGCAACTCACAAAAGAAAGAAAAAACTGAGAAAGAATAGACATAAGAAAAAATAAAAGGTAATTTCAGAAAATTTCTGATTTTTTGAATTGTCAGGTTTTTACAGATTGATATTATAGTTTTACTGACGCTTTGCTTAAAAGCTGTTCCCTATAAAATACTTACAAGTAAGGGGAACGGCTTTTTTCTGTCTTTATTCTGTGTATGCTAGACATAGCCTGATTATAGGCTCAGATCAGTACTGCTGAGGTCTGTTTTTGTACCGCTGCTTGCACTTGGTCACACTTCTATCGGTTCAGGCACCCATTTCCCTTCTGCAAGTCGCATTCCATACGTATGCTCAAGTAAATTATGCAGCCCGCCCTGCATGGCTAAACTGAGATTGCAAAATTCTTTGTAGGAACTGTCGTGAGAAAGCAGCCGCGGTGCTATTTCATCAGCCCGCGATGTCAAAAGCATCTCTGAAAGCATTTTAGCCGCAAGAAAGCGTTTCGGCTTATCTACTGCCAGAATCAGCGGATGGGGTATCATTTCAAGAACTTCCCAGGTTATCTGTTCGGCTTGAGCATATTTGCCGGCATCCTTGTCCTGTTCACTTATACGTACGGGAAGTTTCTCTATTATTACATCCAGACTCTTTGAAAGATACCGTAAATCAAAAATGCCGGATGCGCAATTGAAAAGTATTTCTTTACCTTGTTTTTCTGCCTCATTGACTGACGAGACCGGGATAGCGACTCCGATATCAGCACAAGCGAAACGACCTGATGCTGAATGCTCAACAAGAATACCCCCTTTAACATCGACCGGAGTTTTGCGGGAGAATTCAAATGAGGCCTGGGATCCATTGAGCACTGTCAGAGCAATATGAACCGGGTCCGGTACATTGCCGAGATTGTCAATATTAACCAGGGTACTTAAATAATAACCGTCGGAAAACAGTTTTTCGTAGAGAGGCCGAAGCACTGAAAAATTCTGGCCGTGTCCCCCGGGCAGCGGCAGAAGGGTGTCTCGCTTTCCGTAGGCTTCGGTAAATACTTTACGAGGAAAACCGTCATCTTTATGGGTCAAGGCAGCAAGCAGCGGCTGGGTTTCACTTTGAACCTTTGTTATATCAAAATCAAGATGTGCAATGAGGTCGGTAAGCAGCGGAGAACTGCTGAAAGATGTATATGCAGATTCAAGGGAATATGCAGTAGATGGGTTTCTCATTTCAAAAATCGGGATTCTGATTTTTTTACCGGTATTTTTTTCTGCTTCAAGCATCAACAGCAGCAATGCCCGCATTTTGAGTTCAATGAATGAAAATCCGGGAGAGCCGTCTGGATTGACATAGGCTGGCACCAGTGCTTTGGGCTTATCGATGCAGCACCCGGCATTATCCTGATAAGATTTTCCAAGAATTGAAAAGAGCGGAGGGAGATAGGAGCTGTTACGCTTTTCATCTATATAGCTTGTTGCCGACCCGCCGTTAAGAATCCCGTAAGCTGTTACTCCAAGAAGGTTCAGTCCCAGTTTACGTAAATTCTTATATTCAAAAGTGACATCGTATTTACCATTTGGCCTGCAGTAGAGATCAATTGCAAGGTCGGGGAGCAGCGAAAGAACTCGTTCAACAGCATTCTTCCTGGGCAAAGTTAATGAGATGCTGTCAGAAGGGTATGCTATGGAAGGAGAACGGGTGTCAGGAATGAAAAACTGGTTATTCTTATCCTGTTCAGTCTGAGACTCAGCATTAGCTTTTCTCAGGATATCCAAGGTTGCTTGCTTATCTATATGATAATTGCTGTAGGGTAAGTCGGCGATCTCAATATGTTTTTGCATATGTAATAATACTCTGCAGAGAGACTAAAAATCAAGTTTTCTTTTCAGATAAAAAAAACGAAATTGTCGTGCACCTTTTCAGATAACGAATAATGTTTAGTTACTGCAGAAGCAAAGCCGGGTTGTTGACAATTGCATAACTCTATGGTAGTTTGCTTTGACCTCTTTATCCGCAGTCAGCGGATCATTATAGTCCACAAGGAGGGAATATGAGAACCTACGAATTTACTGTTATTCTTCGGGCAGAAGAAGATGCAGCCGCAAAAGGAAAAGAACTTGTCAAGAAGGAACTGGCCAATGCAAATGCAGCTATCCTTAAAGAAGAAGATCTTGGCATACGAGTTCTCGCATACCCAATCAAGAAAGAAGAAAAGGGACGCTATCTCTACATAGAAATTCAGGCTGATCCAGCTGTCATTTCAGTAATTGAGAAAAACTGTCTCTTAATGAATCCCGTGCTCAAATTCTTGTTTGTTAAAAAAGAATCATAAATATCGGAGAACAATTTTATGGCAAACGATATTAACATGGTCGTTTTGGTTGGACGGCTTACGCGTGATGCTGAGCTCAGGTATACCAATTCGGGTACAGCTGTCTGCAAATTTTCTCTTGCCGTTAACCGAAAAAAGAGGTCGGGAGACACATGGGAAGATGAGGTAAGTTTTTTCGATATTGTTGTATGGGGAAAACAGGGAGAAGCAGTAAGCCGGTACCTGGAAAAGGGAAAACAAGTCTCCGTAGCAGGAGAGCTGCGCCAGAATCGATGGGAGCAGGACGGGCAGCCCCGCAGCAAAGTGGAAGTCGTTGTGACTAATCTGCAGCTGCTCGGCGGAGGAGGATCTGCAGGGACAGGGCAGGGCATTCCGCAAGGAAGAGCTGCTGCAGCGGGAGTAAACACGCAAAAACCAGAACCTGCCAGATCATCAGGATCCGGAAATGATTATTCTTATTCAGGACCTGAGCAATTTGATGACGACATACCTTTTTAAGAGGATTGAGGAGAAATTGTAACAATGAGTGAAGAAGCAAAAGCACCTGCTGCAGCTAGTCCCAATACGAGACCGGCTCCGCAGCGGCAGAATGATACCAGAAGCTATGGCGGCGGGGACAACCGTGATCGTGACGGACGGGATAGTCGTGACAGGAGAAGAGGTCCGGGTGGTCCCAGACGTCCGGGCGGCGGCATGTTCAGAAAGAAAGTATGCCGATTCTGCACACAGAATCTGAAGGCTGATTATAAGGATTTTGACGGCCTTCGAAGATTTATAACTGAAAGAGGCAAGATATTGCCAAGAAGAATTACCGGGACTTGTGCAAAGCACCAGAGAACCCTCTCTACAGAAATCAAGAAAGCACGGGTACTGGCATATTTACCGTTTGAAAAGAAATAGATACAGATAGCTTATCTAATGGACAATATACGTAGCCATACATATTATCAATTGGTTGTTTACAGCATTGCAGTAATAGTACTGTCAAGGTTTGGTCTTTTATTTTATTTTTGTATGGTTCCGTTGCATTTACTGTACAGGTCTTACCCTGCATCTGTTTTTTTCAAGACCGCAGGGGTATTGACAGCAGGAATTGTTCTTTGGGATTTACTGAAGTATGCCAGCCTTGGTCTATCAGGATCTGCCTATTTACTTGCTGCCATCGGTATGTTTTATCCTGCAGTGCTGCTGATGAGCACCATGGTTTATTATCTTCCGGCAGTCAGCAGCCGGCAGATCAGGATGGGAATTGCTTCTTTACTGCCGGCTGCCGCTGGAACGATTATTATTGTCCTGCTTAACGGGGACAGTCCGGCAGCCGGAGATGTTCTTGATTTTTATTCCCGGATTTTCTCGGAAATCCTAACATCAGCAATGCCGGGAGCACAGGAACTTGGATCAGCAGACTTTCTTTTCCTGCTGGCATTGGAAATAATGAAGGCAACATTTCTGCCTTTCTGGTTTATTGTTTTCGGGGCAGGAGTTTTACTGAGTGAGATAGCTGTTCAGAAGAAATTAAATACAGTAGGACCTGTAAAAACCTTTCTTGATAATTTTTCAGTTTCCGATCAGCTGCTTTGGCCGTTTATTGCAAGCTGGATGTTTGTTTTGCTGGATATAGTATTCGGATTAGGAGCTTTTGGCGACTTGATCTGGAATGTCGCTCTTGTTTTCCTTCTTTTTTACGGTACGGCAGGAATCTCAATCTTGTCATACTGGAGCAGGAAAAAACATTTAAGAATGCACCCGCTTTCGTGGGTTGTACTGGCAATTTTTTTGCTGTTTATACCGGGTATAAATGTTATTTTGATTATAGCGGTTCCTGTACTGGGATTATCCGAACATTGGATCCACTACAGGTTAGCGTCGAAGGAGAAGATAGATGAAAATAATACTGAATGAAGATGTGTACAATCTGGGAGAAGAAGGCGACGTCTGTACTGTAGCCGACGGTTATGCGAGAAATTTTCTGCTTCCAAAAAAGTTAGCTGTTCTTTTCAACAATACTAATGTTGCTTATTTCAAGAGCCGTGAAGCTTCAATAAAAAAGAAAAAAGAAGAAAAGCGAAAAAGCGCGCTCTCCTTTAAAGAGTCTATTGAGGAAATGTCTTTGGAACTACGCGTTTCAGCCGGGGAATCAGGCAAGCTTTTTGGAGCCGTTACGGCTGCAACCATAACTGAAGCCCTGGCAAAAAAAGGGGTGCATATTGAAAAGAAAAAAATTGATGTACCCTCTCATTCCATAAAAATGGTTGGAACTTACTCCATTAAAGTAAGACTCTACGAGAGTGAAACAGCTGATTTGAAAATCGAGATCGTTAACGAAAGAGCAGCCGAATTACGGGATAAGGAAGCTGCTGCAGCTGCAAAGGCTGCTTCCAAAGCAGCTGCAAAATCTTCTCCTGAATCTGCAAAGGAAGAAGTAGTTCAAAAAGAACCAGTCGATGAGATTATCGGTTATGGTGATACGGAATTTGCTGATGAGGAAGAAGACGAAGACGAGGATCTGTAAAGAATATGATGCCGGCCGGAAATTTCGGAAATTTCGGTAGAGTTCCTCCACATAGTGAAGATGTTGAAAAAGCTGTTCTCGGGGCTATACTTCTTTCAAGTGAAGCCCTTGAGAAGGCTTTGGAAATACTACGGCCGGAAGATTTTTATAAAACATCCCACAAACTGATTTTTGAGTCTATTCAGCATCTATCGAACAGCCAGAATACGGCAGACTTGATAAGTCTCACTGATATGCTGCGACAGCGAGATCATCTGGATAAATCCGGCGGCCCTTCGTATATTGCCGCTCTTACCTCTGATGTTCCAACAACCGCTAATGTCGATTACTATGCAAAAATAATCCGCAATAACAGTTTCCGTCGTAAACTGATAGCTATCTCAAGTGAACTTACCTCAAGGGCATATGATGAATCAGAAGATACCCAGGAACTGATAGCAGAAGCTGAAAAGAAAATATTTGAGATTCTGGACAATTCCAGCATGTCAAATCAATATCAGGATGCAGGAACAATCGTAACCGAAACGGTTAATGTAATCGAGAAGCTGTACCACGCCGGTGGAGACTATACTGGGGTGCCTTCAGGATTTCCTGAGCTTGATCAGTTTACCAGCGGCTTCCAGAATTCGGAATATATTGTAATTGGAGCCCGCCCATCAGTTGGTAAAACAGCATTAGCACTTACCATGGCCTCCTATATGGCAGTTCAGAAGAAAATTCCTATTGGTTTTTTTACCCTTGAGATGTCAGGCAAGTCATTAATGCAGCGATTGCTTTCAGCTGAGGCTAAAATCGATTCAAGCAGAATTCGAAACGGCATGCTTAAGCATTCTGATTTCAGCAAGCTGACTGAAGCTGCCGGCAGACTGTACGAATCGCCTCTCTACATAGAAGATACCCCGAACATAAAGCTGCTGGAACTAAGAGCCCAGGCCCGGAGAATGAAAAAGAATGAAAAAATCCGCGCATTGTTTATTGATTATATTGGTTTAATAGAAGCAGAAAGCAAAAATAACATTCCACGCCATGAGCAGGTTGCAGAAATTTCACGCTCGCTTAAATCTCTGGCAAGAGAACTTGATATTCCTGTCATCGCACTATCACAGGTCGGAAGACAGTCGGAAGGTAAAGAGCCAACCCTCGCAGATCTCCGTGAATCAGGGTCTATCGAACAGGATGCTGATGTCGTCATGTTCATTCATAAACAGCGGGAAACCGACAAAGAGCTTGATCATAATGCAAAAACAACGATTGAAACTGATTTAATTCTTGCAAAACAGAGAAATGGACCTGTCGGTACGTGTAAACTGGTTTTCATACCCCGATTTACCAGATTTGAGTCTCTTGCCAAAGGCGGCAAACCCTGATTCTGACAACGTGATTCGCTATCCCAGAAAGTATCTTATGTCATTAAATACGGTAAAGAAAAGCAGAGTAAAAAGAATTCCAAACCCCACAATCTGTATAATATAGTATTTTCGCGGAGAAATTTGCCTTCTGGTGAGTCCCTCAGCTGCTGCAAGAACCATCTGACCTCCATCCAATGCAGGTATAGGCAGTAAATTTGCGAAACCTAAAGCGACACTCACAAATCCCAGCAGCTGCAGTAACGTACGAATTCCCGTGACAAAACTTTCTCTGAATCCTGCAGCAGCAGCCTCACCTACCAGGTAGGTAATTTTTATTGGTCCCGCCATTGCCTCTTCCAGATCCAAACCTTTAAAAAGCATTCCGATACTTTTAAAGGTGAGAGAAAAGGTAGAGGCCGTTTCCGTAATTCCCTTGCCAAAGGCATCTATGAGTGATTCAGCTTTATGAGTTATCGTCAGCGATGGAAACCCTATTTGAATCGAAACTGTACCGTCGTCAGCCTTCTCCGGGATGTAGGTAAGAACAGTTTGCTGATTGTCTCTTGCCACAGTAACTTCGAATTTGTTACTGATACTCTGGGAAATGCTGTTGTAAAAACCCAGGGCATGGGTAACCGGCTCTTTCCCGACGCTCTTTATCAGGTCGCCAGTTTGAAAACCTGCAGCTTCTTCCGGAGATCCGGGAGGAAAGGATGTAATGATTGGCTCTATCCAGGCATAAATCCCGATTATTCCGGAACCCGTTTTTCGATCTATTTCCGGTGTAATTATAGTTGTATATTCAGTTCCGTCACGCTTATAGACAAGGGGGAGTTCTTTATCGGCATTCGTCATAAGGGCATCCTGAATATCAGAAAAATTAGAGATAAGATAATCACCAATTCTGATAATATAATCTCCGGACTGCAGACCTGCGCTGGCAGCTGGACTCTCCTGTGATTCATCTAAGCCGTACAGTACCGGGAATTCAGAAACTAGAATTATCCGATTAGAATAGGTTGGATATTCATAGCCAATTGCCCAGACGCAGGAAAAAAGGATTACAGCAAATATCAAGTTAAAAACAGGACCAGCAGCATACGTAAGAAAACGTCTTAGGGGTGTAACAGAAAACAGTGATCCAGGCTCCTTGGGAAAAGTTGAAGATTTAGTATCAAGAGCTTTACGAAAAGCCTCTTCACCCTTAAGCTTGCAATAACCTCCGACAGGAAACAAATTAAGCTTGTATTGAGTGTTTTTATGGGTGAATTGCTTCAGGGTTTTTCCCCAACCTACAGCGAAGGCCTCAACCTCAATCCCTGATAATCTGGCAGCCAGCAAGTGGCCGTATTCATGGACAATAATCACAATGCCCAACCCGAACAAACCCAAAAGGATTGTAATTATAATCATAATAATTTAATCAGCTCCCTGCTTTTTCGACGAATAGCTTCATCTATGGCGAAAACATCATCAAAGTCTGCAGGGTTTTGTGACCAGTCAAGCTGCAGAACTCTGTCAGTCAGTTCAGCAATCTGCAGAAAGGAGATGGTGCCTTTAGAAAATTCCTCAACAGCTATCTCATTAGCAGCATTATACGCAATTGTATATGAACCTTTTGCGGTCAATGCCTGATAGGCAAATTTCAGCATTGGAAATTTCTGAGTATCCGGATTCTCAAAGGTAAGCGTGTGACCTACAATATCAAAGGGAACTACAGTTCTTTCAGAAATATCAGGATAGCATAAGGCATTTATTATTGGGATTTTCATGTCAGTAGTGCTTAATTGGGCATACAGGCATCCGTCAGTTGTAGCAATCATCGAATGAACGATACTTTGCGGATGCACAACAACTTGTATTTTATCAGCAGGGGTACCAAAAAACATCTGAGTCTCTATTACCTCGAGCCCTTTGTTTGCGAGAGTTGCCGAATCAATAGATATTTTGCTTCCCATGTTCCAAGTAGGATGCTTAAGGGCATCCTGCAGCGTTATCGAAGAAAACGTCTCATAAGGTCTGGTACGAAAAGGACCGCCTGATGCAGTGAGAATAATTGAATCTATGAATTTTTTTGGTCTGAATCGGGTAAGCTGGAGAATAGCCGAATGTTCTGAATCAACAGGAATTATTTGGCAGTTATGCTTTTCAGCAAGAGGAAAGATCAGATGGCCAGCCATTACAACCGTTTCTTTATTGGCTAGAACCAGATCTTTCCCGGATTCCAAAGCTGCTATGGAAGGACCCAGGCCGGCTGCTCCTGCAATGGCATTAACCACAATATCAGCATCTGATACGCTGATCATTTCCAGAAGACCATCTCTTCCATAATAGGTAAACTGTCTGGAATCAGCAGCTGAAGATTCAGAAATGCTTGTATCTGCAGAATTTCCTGAAAAAGCAGTCACTACTGAATTTCCGAACTGTTTCTGCAGTTCCAGCAGCTTTTCTCCGTTAGTATGAGTCGATAATCCTGCAATTTCAAATCTGTCAGCAAAAGCAGCAGCAATATCCAGAGTGCTGCCGCCAATTGAACCAGTGCTTCCGAGTAGTAATATTTTTTTCTTCATGGATTACCCCGTTTGCATTACTGTAACAAAAATATAGAAAAATGGGGCGGAAAAGACAATGGAATCGATTGAGTCAAGAATTCCACCACGACCAGGCATAAGCACTCCTGAATCTTTTGATTTTGCGGAACGTTTTAAAACAGACTCAAAAAGATCTCCGATATTTGAGGTTACTGAAACCAGGAGAAAAAGAAGTGCCTCAAGCCACCATGTTCGTGTCGGGAAAATTGAAGGGATGAAGGCCAGGTATATAAACCCTATAACGACAGTCATGACAGTACCGCCGATGAATCCAGCGGTGCTTTTTCCCGGACTGACTTTGAATATATTTCGAGATGTTTTTCCAAAACTCATACCGAAAAGATAGGCAAATACATCATTTGAGAAAATCAGTAGAAACAGCATCACAAGAAGCCAGCCCGCATATTCCAGACTGGTCAGTTTAATGAGAAAGATAACAAAAAGGGCAGGGTAAAAAGCGACGATGAGATTGGAGCCTACTCTTGCCGCAGACCCTGAAAAATTATCAATATGGCCAGTAAGAATTTCATCTCCGCAAATCATAAGAACAATTACCAGAAAAACCAATTCGAGAATCGGAAATTCTGGAAAATAAAAAATACCTGAATGGGATGCAATGGGTATGAGGATGGTAATCCATGGAGGAAAACGAAGCGTAAGTCCGGTATTTGCATGCACCATCAATGAATGAGTCTCTTTGGATCCCAGAAGGGTGAAGGCAATAATAACAATCATGAAAGCAGCGTAGTTGAAATGATGAAGAAAGAAGATAACACTTAAAATCAGGGGAATTCCAATAACAGTAATAAGAATCCTCTTAAGAACCGTTTTCAATTATCAATTCCCCCGTAATTACGTTTTCTGTTTCGGAAGTCGACTAAAGCATTGTCCAGATCACCGGCTTTCCAATCCGGCCAAAGTTTATCACTAAAAAAAAGTTCTGAATAGGCACTCTGCCAAAGGAGAAAGTTACTTAACCGTTTCTCTCCAGCTGTGCGGATGATTAGATCCGGATCAGGTATATCAGGATTATCTAAAAAGTTACGAAAAGAATTTTCAAGAGCATGTCGGTCAGAACCAGCTGCAGAATCAGCAATAGCGTGCAGTTTGAATGCCTTTTCCATGCCCCTGACTATTTCATTCCTTCCACCGTAATTAATGGCAAGACATACTGTCAGTCCGGTATGTGAGGCCGTGTATGCAGCTGCTTCGTCAATAACATTTGTAACCTTTTCAGGAAGACCACTGCGGTCACCAGTATGCAGGATTCTGATATTTTGTTCTCTATAAAAGGGATACTCTTTCTTTATGTAGGTTGATATGAGGCCCATAAGAAATGAAACCTCCTGCTCTGATCGTTTCCAGTTTTCCGTAGAAAAGGCATAGAGCGTTAAAAAAGAAATATTTCTTACAACAGCAGCCCGTATGATTCTTTTTGCCGCTTTAAGTCCTTCAAGGTGCCCTGAAGTCCTGGGCATCTTACGGAAATTTGCCCAGCGCCCATTACCATCCATAATGATGCCAACATGCTGCGGTATGGAAGGATTTGGGAATTGTTTTTTCCGGGCTTCCATTAAACTTCCATAATTTCCTGTTCTTTTTTATCGAGCAGAACATTAATATCTGCAACAAACGTGTCCGTAATTTTTTGAATTGAATCCTGACCCTGCTTAAGGTCATCCTCAGTAATAGTTTTTTGCTTCTCGAGCTTTTTCAGTTCATCAATAGCATCGCGTCTGATATTTCTCACGGCTACACGGCTGTTTTCAGCAATATTCTTAGCAAGTTTTACAAGTTCTTTACGCCTGTCCTCGGTAAGGGGCGGTATATTAATCCTGATGAGTTTTCCGTCATTATTAGGATTCAGAGAGAGTTCTGATTTAAGGAGTGCCCGTTCAATTGGTGCCAGGAGAGATTTATCCCAAGGCTGAATTACAACAAGCCTCGCTTCAGGTACTGAAATGCTGGCTACCTGACTGAGAGGAGTCTCCTGTCCATAGTAATCAACTTTTATTTTATCAAAAAGTGCAGTTGAAGCCCTGCCTGACCTTAGTGTGTTATACTCATTCTCAAGGGCTGTGATGCTTTTCTGCATTCGCTCTTCCATGCTGCTGATAACAGATTTCATAGTAACTCTCCATCAATTTAGGCTTAGTATTGCACAGTAAATAATAACAGGCCATAAGTAAAAATGCTTACGGCCTGTCATATTTCAACGGTTATGCTTCTTCTCCAACCTTAAAGTATCTGTAGTCTGTAATTTCCAGCTTTGTACCAACTTCTTTCGCTAACGCAGCGAGTACCTGGGATACACTTGATTTATCATCTTTAACAAAGGGCTGCTGGAGAAAGCATATTTCAGAAAAATGCTTATTTATTTTTCCTTTCACGATATTTTCTACAACATTAGCCGGTTTATCCATTGCGGCTACCTGTTTTGTAAAAATGTCCTTCTGCTCCTCGAGATATTCGTCATCAACAAGGTCACTGGAAAGATATGAAGGGCTGAAAGCTGCAATATGCAGGGCACAGTTAAAGAGAAATTCCTTAACAGCTTCAGATTCAAGAACTGCAGGATTTTCCGCTTTAATTTTAACGAGGACACCTAATGCACCTTCTCCATGAATATAGTCAGCAGCCATTTCATTATCAGCAAGTTCAAGGATAGAAAATCTTTTAATAGTCATGTTTTCCTTGATCGTGCTAATCAGATCTTTAACCATATTTTCTAATTCTTCATCAATTTCCGATTTGTTTTTCTCGAAAACAGCAGCAAGGAGGGCCTCACCTAAGGCAATAAAATCTTTATTCCTGGCTACAAAATCAGTTTCACATGCAATCTCGAGAATCCCTGCCCGGTCTGAGGTGATTTTTGTTGAGATACGTCCATTATTTGTTGCCCGACCGCTTCTTTTTGCAGCCGCAGCAAGTCCAAGTTCTTTAAGCTTTTTTTCTGCCTGCTGGAAATTTCCATCGGTTTCTACCAGGGCTTTTTTACAGTCAAGCATACCGGCACCGGTTTTTTCACGCAATTTTTTTACGTCTGATGCTTTTATTGTCACTCTGTTCTCCTTATACTCATTCTTTATATTATCGAAGAAGGTACTTGTCTTAACATGACAAGTAACGATCTACTACTCTTCGTACAGTGTTTCCTCATCAACAAGCTTAGCGGCCTCTTCATCAACAACGCCCTCAAGGACAGGGTTTTTTACGGGAGCGTCAACTTTTTCTTCGGCAGGATTGAAATCCGCATAGTCATCTTCCGAATACTCAGTTTCTTCATTAACCGGCACGTCCTCGCTTTCGTCAAAAGAAGAATCTTCACTCTCCTCAGAGCCGTCCAGCATTTCAAAACCGATTTCGTTATCTGCATCTACTACCGCATTTGCAATTATCTCTGTAAACAATGAAATTGCACGAATTGCATCATCATTGCCCGGAATGGGAAAATCAATATCTGTTGGATCGCAATTTGTATCAACAACAGCTACTATAGGGATGCCGAGTCTTTTAGCTTCCGCAACCGCTATGGTCTCTTTTCGTGTGTCGATGATGAAAATTGCTCCTGGAAGATCCTTCATTTCCTTAATCCCGCCAAGGTTCTTCTCGAGCTTAGCCCGTTCCCGGTTCAGTTTGGCAATTTCTTTCTTGGTCAGGCTTTCAAAAGTTCCATCAATTTCCATCTTCTCAATTTTCTTAAGACGATGAATTGATTTTTTTATTGTTGAAAAGTTTGTGAGCATTCCGCCAAGCCATCGGTTGTTGACGTACGGCATGCCGCAGCGCTTAGCTTCATCTTCAATTGCCTGCTGAGCCTGTTTTTTTGTTCCAATAAATAAAATTGATTTGCCGTTCTTAACCTGCTCCCTGATTAAGTCATACGCTTCTTTGATGCATACTGTCGTTTTTTGCAGGTCAATGATGTGAATTCCATTACGTTCGGAAAAGATGAATTTCTTCATCTTGGGATTCCATCGTTTGGTCTGATGACCAAAGTGCACGCCTGACTCGAGCAGGCTTTTCATACTAACTACTGCCAAAATATTCCTCCATAACACGTGGTACGCAGCTATTAACTTAATTATAGCTGTTCATCGCACCTGCCTTCTCTGATTCTCACCTGACGGTGGAAATTTTGAGTACCTACATACTCAATTTATTGGGGGGAAATAAAAACCCCGCTCTCGTAATATGCCAAATATTTCATGGATTGGCAAGCCTGCGACCGTAAAATAACTTCCTTTAATCGAAGAAATTAAGCACATCCCGATTCCCTGTATTCGATAGGCGCCGGCAGCCTGATCCCATTCCCCGCTTTGCAGGTACTCTTCTATCTCTTTTTTAGTTAAGGAAAAAAACGAAATATCCGCCCGATCCCAACCTGAATACGTAATTTGATCATCCGGAAAATATACCGCATATCCCGAGTATACAGAATGGGTATTCCCGGATAAAGCTGACAGCATGGCATAGGCTTCCCGATAGTTTTCAGGCTTGCCGAAAATCTCATCATTAAAAACTACCATTGTATCAGCTGTTAAAATTGGTATTGCTGTATCCGCGGGCATTTTATCACTTTCTAACATAACAGAAAGCTTATGCTTTGCAAGATGCTCAACTGAATCGCCGGGGAAAGCATGGACAAGTTCTTCATCAGCAAAGGTCGGGATAACGGAAACTCGAAATCCCGCCTGCTCGAGAATTCTCTTTCTGGCTGGTGATGCTGAAGCAAGAATGATCTTTCCCGTAAATGGTTTTTCTGGATCAGGATTCATGTTCGAGCTCCTCAAGTTCCTGATGTGTTTCTTCCCAGATACCGAACTCTTTTTCTAACAAGCTTTCCATATCTGTTCTATCTGATGTAAGTTTTTTCATGATTTCACCGTTCTGGTAGTTTTCTGGATCTGCCATCTGCAAATTGACCCTTTTTATTCGGTTCTCAATTTCCTCAATCTCTTCCATGCTCTGGACGGCCTGTTTTTGAAGAGATTTTATTCTATTTCTTACAGCATTCTGGTTTTTGTAGGATGTACTGTTTTTATCGAGTCCCGAAGCAGGGCGAAATCCGCTTTTTGATCTGTCTGTCCTCTTAATTTCCTCATTCTGATGGTTTTGTTCATTTGTTTGAGAACTGGATTCAATATATTGATTTCTTTTCTCGAGCACCCAGGCAAAATATTCATACTCACCTTCAAATATCTCCATTCCGGATTCCGACATGTAAAATATACGATTGGCAAGATTCCTGATGAAATAACTGTCATGCGAAACAAATATAAGGGTACCGGTAAAAGATTTCAGGGCTTCAAGCAGTACATCCTTGGCCGATAAATCAAGATGATTAGTAGGCTCATCAAGTACCAGGACATTATAGGGTTTCAACAGCAGCTTCAGAAGGGCAAGCCGGCTCTTTTCTCCTCCGCTTAAGATGGAAACTGATTTGTAAATATCATCACCCCTGAACAAAAAAGAGCCAAGATAAGATCTGAGCTTTGGAATGAGCTCAGTGGGCGCCTCTTTTTCAAGTTCCTCGTATACTGTCAAGTCTCCCGTAAGACTTTTATCAGAATCCTGCGCGAAATATCCTACAGACACCCCGGCCCCTTCACGCAATTCACCGTCAAAAGCGGGATCTGCTCCGGCAAGAATTCTCAAAAGCGTCGATTTTCCGGCGCCGTTCTTCCCTGAGACTGCAATCCGGTCCCCTTTGACTATGGAAAAATTCAAGTTTGATAAAACCGGCTCAGCACCATAGGATTTGGTTAAGGATTCAGCATTGAATATAAGATTTCCTGAATGCTTTCCTGGCGGAAACGAAAAATGAATTTTTTTCAGATTTTCAGGAAGTTCTATCCTCTCAATTTTTTCAAGCATGGAAACCCTGCTTTGAACCTGGCGGGCTTTGGACTCCTTGTACCTGAATCGTTCGATAAACTGTTCTATACGCTGAATCTCATTCTGCTGCTGTTCATAGAGCTTAATCAACTGTTCATTGCGCTGCTCCCGCTGTTTTTCAAAGGAAGAGTAATTTCCTGCATAGCGGGTCAGGGAACCCTGAAATATCTCTTCGACAGAATTTACCGTATCATCCAGAAAATCGCGATCGTGGGATACAACGAGAATCCCCCCCCTGTAGCGTGATATATAATTTTTCAGCCATATCCGCGCTTCAACATCGAGATAATTCGTCGGCTCATCCAGCAGGAGAAAATCAGCCTGTTCCAGAAGCACTTTTGCGAGAGCTATCCGCATTTGCCACCCTCCCGAGAACTCCCTGCATGAACGCATAATATCAGATAATGAAAAACCCAGACCCTGAAGCACATGATAGATACGCGCTTCACGCTGGAAATACCCGGAGGTCAGAAGATGTTCATTCAGGTGGTGATGTTCAAGCAGAAGCGGCTCAAGCGATCCGGCATTACCTGACCCCGAATGATCGGCTGCCTGCCGTGATATTATATTTTCAAGATTCCGTACTGCATCCTGCATGGCATGATAATAGGTAAAAGCCTCATCAGCAGCAGCATACACACTTGTATCGGGCAGAATATAATCTGATTGCGGAAGATAGGTTATCCTTGCTCCCCGCGAAATATGTATGGTACCCGAATCTGGCTTGATCAAGCCGCTGATGATTTTCATCAAGGTTGATTTTCCGCTGCCGTTAGCTCCGGCAAGAGCCGTACGGCTATTCTCGGAAAGATGTAAAGATGCCGAGCTGAGAATATCCCTGTCTCCAAACGCTAATGATACTGATTCCAGCTGCAATGTCGGCACAAGCTATCTCCTGAATCTCCTGAATTTCCTGCATTCTTTATGCATACTACCTATCATAATCCGATTCGATTTTCAATAGAGAGAGTATTCCGGTGTCTTCTTCATTGCAGCTGAATAATTAAGAATAATGCTTCTTTTAAAAATATTGATTGTTTATTACCTATAAAATAGAATAGGGATAATACTCAGATCGGAACAATGGAAAGTTATTTTCTGAATGTCTGATTGTCGACTGCTCCTGGAGAAATAATATGCTCTGTCTTACGTTAACAGAAACCAGCCTTGAAAAAGATCTTCTTCAGTTTCAAAAAAACCGGGATCTCATTGATATGGCAGAGCTGAGAATAGACCTGCTGGGATCGGAAATCTCAGTTGATGCCCTACGGAGATTTCCCTCGCTTTGCGAAAAGCCGGTAATTCTGACTTGCCGACGAAAAAAAGATGGTGGATTGTTTTCACAAAGTGAAAGAGTTCGGGTCAATCTTTTGAAAAGACTAGCCTCCGGAAATTTTGCGTACTGCGACCTGGAGGATGAACTGCCCAGGGGGGAAATTGACCAGGCTTTCAGGGAAAAGGGCACAACCATAATTCGATCATTTCATGACATGACGGCAGTACCGGGAAATCTGTTTACACGAATGCAGAAAATCGCTGACCAGGGTGAGATCCCGAAAGCTGCGGTTATGCCGAATTCATTTGCAGACACTGCCCGCATCTTTGAGTCAAAGAATGCGCTTCGGGAAATTGAGCGGAAAATCATCATTGGAATGGGAAATTATGGGGTTCCTACCAGAATTTTATATAAAAAAACAGGCTCATTTCTCACCTTCTGCTCAGCTCCCGGAAGCAGTCCCGGAGCTCCCGGACATCTGAATACCGAAAGTCTCCGAAAACTTTACCGTGCTGACCAGATCACCGATGAGACATCAATCTACGGTATCATCGGAAATCCGGTAATGCATTCAGCATCCCCTGCTATTCATAATCCAGGGTATCATCGTCTTGGTATTGATGCTGTATATGTTCCGTTCATGGTTGATTCGGTACGCACTTTTTTTCCTTTTGCAGAGTGGTTCGGGATAAAGGGTTTTTCCGTGACAGTTCCGCACAAGCAGAATGTTCTGCCGTATCTTGGAACCATATCTCGTGAAGTAAAGCAGATAGGAAGCTGCAATACTGTAGTAAGAACAAAAAAGCTTTGGAAGGGCATCAACACCGATTATTACGGATTTCTTCATCCAATTCATGAAGATTTGGAGATGGGCCACATAAAACGTGCTTTAGTTATCGGTGCAGGCGGAGCTGCCCGTTCGGTAGTCTGGGCACTGAGGAATTTCGGATGCATCGTTAATATAACCAATAGAACATTTGATAAGGCAGAAAGGCTGGCAGCTGAAACAGGTTCTTCTGCGGTTACCCTCCAGGAGGCAAGCCGCCTGTGTACTGACGATGAGGAAAAGCATCCTGATTTAGTCATTCAAACAACCAGTGCCGGTATGGACCCTGCCATTGAAAACGATCCACTGCCGGAATATATGTTTACAGGTGAAGAAATTGTTTATGAGCTTATCTATAAGCCCCGAATTACCCGTTTTCTTAATCGAGCGATTCAGGCAGGCTGCAGGATAGTGTACGGCTATGAGATGCTGTATGCACAGGGTATTCAGCAGTTTAAATCCTTCACGGGATTCGACTACCCGCAAAATTAAGGTGTGAACAAAGATGCGTGCAGTTTTCTCAGTAAAAAAACTTTTCGCACTGCATAAGATTTTTCGATACCCTCCGGCAGAGTTTTTCCGGTAATTACCGCATCCTCCCTGGCAGGGTACTGAAGAGCTGTCGGCTGAAGAAGGGTGACGATTTCCCTCCGCGATGCGTCACGCTCATGAATTTCAAGAAGTACATTTTTTTTACTGAGAGCATCCTTACAGAGATTGATTTTCCCCTGATAGTCAAGACCCCGTGCCTCACTGATTGTGGCATGGATTCGCGATCCCTTTATTTGCTCATCTGAAAGAATAAGTTTTTTATCAATTCTTGCTCTGAAATCTTCGGTGTCTTTTTCCGTGAGCCTTTTGAGATTCAGAGATTTCAGCAGATCCTCAATGAAGCGAGGGTCCCTTTTTTCAGTATCTTTAAAAACGGTAACAGCTGATCCTGTCTTCCTGAACACGGCCAGGTTTTTGTCTGATGAATATCTTTTCACTGTCTCCAGAGTGTCCTCGATATCTTTCATTATTGACAGCTCCTGAACGGGCTCTTCGCTGCTGGAGAATTTTCCGGCTGTTGAATATTTCGTCTTTGGAAGATACTCAATACCAAAAGAGGCCAGACAGCTTCTCCATGCTTTCTCAGATTTCCGGTCCATAAGAAACAATCCGTCGGCCAGTTTTTCCAGAATATACTGATTGAAGTCTGGATGGGAAACAATGATACGGCTCATTGCCGCGTCAGCTTTCAGCACAATGCCGGACAGCAGCGAAACTCTATTGTAACTGTCTCTCCATGTCTGCAGGGTTCGGAGTATAAGCTGCGGAGCTTTAACTCCAGCGGCTTCTTCGCAGGCTGATTGAAAATCTGATATATTCCTGCCCATGTCGCAAGCCCTCAGGAAACTTTTTTTAGTTAAATCAAATGAATACAGGATATCAATTTTTCTCAATTCAAGAAAAAACAGCAAATCAAAGGCATTCTCTGCATGAATTGAAGGGTTTACCCGAATAGTGAAGTCAGAATCCAACGCAGCATAAGGCCTGTAAAGAATCTCTTGTGAATGTGCGGGTGCTGAATTGCCGGATATCGGCAAAATCGGAGAAGTCGAGAAAAGCTTTGTGAGAAAAGCAGTTATTTGGGTGTTTACACCGTAATACCCATCATTTTCAATAAAATAAAGAATCTGCTGTGACAGAAGGACTTCCACGAAGGAATGAAGAAGAATTTCTGGAGGTTCCGAGGCATTTTCTTCTCTGCTGATTATGCGCGAAATTGTCATCAGTCTTGGAAGGGCATCAATGCTGATCACTCTACAGTTTCCGGCTGTCATGAAAATCAGGAAAAACAATATTTGGCGCATGATTTCACGGGTTGGTGTCAGCCCCAGTAACGCAGCTAAACCCGGCAGAAGCAGCCGCTGATAGGGGGGGATTCCTGTTCTGTCAATTATTGATAGAATATCAAAATCTGGCGCAATATACGGTATATTCTTTTTTATTTCAATAATACCCAGCGTTTTCAATGCACCAATTGACAGATTCCATGCAGACGAAAGTGTTTCAGCAGCTTCAGGGTCGCCTGAGATAACTGCAAACTTTTCGGACATCAGCTTTGGGAGTTGTCCGTCCGTTTGTTCTGCAGTATTTCGCTGGAGAAGATGGGTCAGAACAGCAGGAATAAAGAAATCATTGCCCAAATAGTCGGCAGGAAGAGGCTTGGCTGGTGATTTTACATTTACAGATATCTCTTGATAATTGCTGTCGTTAACAAGCAGTGAAAAATCAAGGAGTTTTTTTTCTGTCAGATCGTAGAAAAGCGGATTAATCTGAAGCCCGGTTCCATCAGCTGAAGTAAGGAGAAGGAGACGTTCTTCAAGGTTAAGTACAGCATAATGCAGCTGAAAGAATTCAAATTCATCCTTGAAGACTTCAAAAAGATCCTGAACTGAAGGCTCTTCCAGTATTGATACTGCAGTAAGAATTTTCCTGTCAAGGGTATCTGCTATTTCGGCTATACGCTGCTGCACCTCGGTCCGGGTAAGAAAAGAGATGAGCTTTTTAATGAGGGTAGGTTTATGGAACGGTGTCTGAAGCGGACCCAGATAGTTGCGCATGATATAAAAAAATGTATCATCCGGCATTGAGAGCAGAAGTCTTGTAAATACATCCAGTTTATCCATAGAGATTAATCCCAATTCTCAATATGATACTTATAGCCTTGTTCAATAAGAAATTTTTGCCTGTTAGCAGAAAATTCTTCCTCGGTAGTGAAACGGGTAATAATGGAATAGAAGCTTGAACCATGTTCTTTAGGTCGGAGAATCCGCCCTAACCGTTGGGCTTCCTCCTGTCGGGAGCCGAAGGTACCGGAAACTTGTATCGCTACGGATGCATCCGGCAGATCAATTGCGAAATTAGCCACTTTGGAAACAATTAAAATCCGCTGTTCACCTCTTCGAAATGCTCCGTAGAGTTCTTCCCGTCTGGCATTCTGAGTTGAGCCGGTAATGATCGGCTGCTTAAGTTCTTCCGCTAATTCTTTCAGTTGGGAAATATATTGACCGATAACCAGAATGAAATCATCAGGATGGTTTTCAATAAGCTGCTTCACAACATCGATTTTTAGAGGGTTTTCTGCGGCAATGCGATATTTTTCACGCCTTGTTCCGACGGCGTAGGATAACTCCAGCTCCTGCTTGAGCGGAATGCGTATTTCATAGCAGTTGGCTTCGGCAATCCAGCCCTTCTGTTCCAGTTCCTTCCAGGGAACGTCATACCGTTTTGGTCCTACAAGAGAGAAAACTTCATCCTCACGATTATCTTCACGAACTAACGTCGCGGTAAGCCCGAGGCGGCTGATAGCCTGTATCTCTGCTGTCACTTTGAATACCGGTGCAGGAAGCACATGTACTTCATCATAGATAATCAGTCCCCAATTACGCTTGCTGAAGATACTGAAATGGGGAAAATCGCTCAATTTGTCCTTTCTCCAGGTCAGAATCTGGTATGTGCAGACAGTAATTGGACAGATTTCCTTCTTGAATCCGGTATATTCGCCGATCTGGTCTCGTTCTATTGTTGTTTTGTCGAGAAGCTCAAACATCCATTGATGCACTGCCGCCGTGTTGGTGGTGAGAATCAGAGTGTTAGTCTGAAGCGCCTCAATTACCGCTATCCCGATAATGGTTTTTCCCGAACCGCAGGGAAGGACCAGCGTGCCGAAACCGGAACTGCCATTGCCGGAAGCAGTAAATGAGTCTCTGGCTTCGAGCTGGTAATTTCTTATATTAAATGGATATCCCGATATTGTCTCGCTTCGCAGGCTTACTGGCAGCGGATCTCCTTCTCGCAGGGGACATTGATCATCTACCGGGTACCCGGCCTTGATCATCTGCAGCTTAAGCTCTCCGCGATTGTACAGATGAACCAGAAACCCCAGTTGAATAACTTTCAGATTCTCAACAGCTCTGCCGGTCAGATCAGGATTAACGTTTTCCGGCAGGGGGACGAGCAAGGATGCAATTTTTTTGCGGGACAGGAGTTCGTGATGAAGATTTTCTTCAGGTACAAACAGATAGAGATACTGATCATTTTGGTCAATTTTATGAAGTGAAAGAAGTCCATACCTGTTAATGGTCTCTTTTATATAATAGAGGACATTTTCCGGGATGGGAAATCTGGACCAGAAAGAGAGTTCTTCGATAATCCTTTCGGCTGTGAACCCGGCTGAAGCGGCGTTCCAGATTGATAGGGAGGAGAGCAGGTACGTATGGAAATGTTCGGGAGATTTTATCAGTTCAGCGAATGCTGCAAGTGAGTTGCGGGCATTCTGGAACTCTGGTGAGTGAACTTCGAGTAAAATAGTTCTGTCGCTTTGTATAATTACCGGACGCTCATGATCAGATTCAGTCATTAATTTGTACCCTGCTTACTTGTTTTTCAATTTTATTGAAATTATAGATGATATAAGTCCTCCCTCCGGTCAGAAAATATATGGTTGCGTCTGGTTATATTCTTATCACGGGCAAGTTCAGGATCAATATCCACTGAAACAATTTCCTCCTTGTCAGGTGAAGAGGATGCAAGGATCGATCCGTCAGGTCCGGTTATCTGACTGCCGCCGGTATAGGTGCATGATACAGGCCCCGACTGCTCACTGCCGACTCTATTTGCCAGTACCCAGAATAATCGATTTTCAATCGACCTGGATCTTGTGGTAATTTGTGCGGCCCCCTTAATAACAAGGTTTGAGGGGTGACAGATTATCTGAGCTCCCATAAGGGCGAGCGTTCTTGCAGCTTCAGGAAAAAGATGGTCAAAGCAAATCAGCATGCCGACAGTTGTCCCGTTAACGTCAAAAATGAAGAAATCTTGATTTCCCGGCTTGAAGTGCAGTTTCTCCCTGTTGAACAAGTGCGCTTTACGATAGGTTTTCAGGATACCTTCAGGGCTGATATAGACGGAGCTGTTGAAAAAGCTGCCGTCCAGAGCATCCTCAACACAGCCGTAAACATAGGATGTATGGTTTTTAACCGCCAGGGTGCTGAAAAAATCGGAAGAAGGGCCAGGTAAAGGCTCGGCACACTGCGCAAGTTCTTCCTGGCTGCTGAATAGATAACCGGACAGAGCAAGTTCCGGCAATACTAAAAGATCAGCCTGAAAACCGGAAACAGCTGCAGAAATCTTATTTCGGGTTTCTTCAAGGTTGTGAAAGATTGGTGAGTATTGGTAATAACCGATTTTCATTTTATTCTCCTGCTTCCAAGTGCATCAGGAAATTATCAATCATGCCTGCAGATTGTTCAATAGGCTGGTCGCCCGATATGTCTATAATATAATCGGAGATTAGCCGGTATTCAGCATCACGTTCTGTAAAAAGGCTGTGAAAGCTGACTTCAGGTGCCTTCTGATCAAGAAATGGAGGAATTCCGCTCTTCATAATCCGTGCCAGGAGAACCTGTTCATCCTGCTGTATGTAGAAAATCGTTCCGCCGGATAATTTAATGTGCTGAATAAGCAGGGTGTTTTCACAAGCTCCGCCGCCAAGAGCAACTAGGAGTTCCGGTTCCTTTGCTTTGGCTGATTTTTCCAAAAAGCTGTGCATGGATGCAAATTCAATTTCTGCAAAGGCTTCTCTGCCAAAAGTGCGGTAATAGTCTCTTACTGTACTGCTGCGTAAGTTTTTTCGCTGTAATGTATCAAGAATAAGATCATCTGCGTCTGAAAAGTGGAGATGATGCTTATCAGCGATGAGACGCCCAAGGGTGCTTTTTCCGCAATGCTTCAAACCGCAAAAGAATATTGGCAGC
The DNA here is from genome assembly GCA_018399255.1 of Spirochaetales bacterium. Classification (GTDB taxonomy): domain Bacteria; phylum Spirochaetota; class Spirochaetia; order JABMQR01; family JABMQR01; genus M55B182. The sequence continues at coordinate 70,804 of JAGYPA010000001.1, forward strand.
GGGATTTTTTTCAGAGATGTATTATGCTTCACTCTAGTTCCTGCCATGGTCGGGTTCAGATTCTGGAAATTCTTTATATGTCCTGAAATTCTCCGGGGATGAATCGCTATTAAGCAGAATTTTGCGGGAAGCTCTTTCAATCCGCAATGTAAAGAGATTTTTGTAGAGGATTGTGAGACTTGCAAGCCAGATCAAAGCTCCCAAAGCCGGAAGGGAAGCCCTCAGCAGCTCCAAGCCTTCAAGGATAATTATTTCTGCTGCGCCTGCAAACAAGTCAAACAGCACGTCCAGGAAAAACAGGAATGAAGCGAGACTGGGGAGAATCCAATAGTAGCCCCATTGCTTGACAATAGAAAAGACTGAGAAAACAAAAGCCGTCAAATGCAGCACTGCGGTTATCAGCTCAATGTGAAACAGTTCCATGGTAGTGAAGTATCCACGCTCCTTAAAAACGATTGAACATGCAAAGGTAGTCAATTACAGACTCAGCATAGTATACTATCAATAAGCAATTTTGATAAGCGACTGAGAACAAATATTATCTTGAGGGAATTATATGAATAATGCTATAGATTCTTCCATCTTGAAGCAGCGGGTGCATCCCAAAAAAGAAGATGCCCGGGGTGCCTATTTTCGTGATACAACGGCAATAATCCACTCGTATCCATTCAGGCGGCTGAAGCACAAAACCCAGGTATTCTTTGCCCCGAGCAATGATCACATTTGCACCAGGATTGAACATGTTATGCATGTGGCATCAATAGCAGCCTCCATAAGCAAGGGATTGGGACTTGATGATGAACTTGCCTGGGCAATAGGAATGGGGCATGATCTTGGACATACTCCGTTTGGTCATGTGGGAGAAAACATCCTGAACACGCTCAACCAGCAGAACGGTGGATTCATTCACGAAGTTTACTCACTGAGAGTTGTTGATTATCTTGCAGAGTACGGAAAGGGGTTAAACCTGACCTATGCTGTTCGCGACGGTATAATCAGCCATTGCGGGGAAAAATTTGAGCAGTACATTCTTCCAGATCAGAGAATAAAGAATCTGGAAGCTATTTCTGGCCGTGATTCAACCCCGTCAACCTGGGAAGGGGCGGTTGTCAGAATTGCTGATAAGATAGCATATCTTGGACGGGATTATGAGGATGCCGTAAAATTACGGGTTATCTCGGATGATTCTCTTCCGGAATCGATTAAGAAAGTTCTTGGATCAACCAATGGGGAAATAATTAATAATTTGGTGCAGGATGTAATTGTCAGTTCAGATGAATCCCGTGGAATTGGTTTTTCTGATGAAATATTCGAGGGCGTCTGCCGTATGAAAGAGCATAACTACAAAAAAATATACAAGTCCCCGCTTCTTTCAGAATACCATACCTATTTCGAACGAATCATGCGGCTTATATATGAGTATCTTGAAATGATCTTCTCCCGCAACGGCTTCAATCTCAGTGCCTACAAAAAGGAAAAAAACCTTCTTGCGGTACGTTTTGGGGATTATGTGATTAAAATGAGAAGCTTTTACGAAAAAACAGACGGAAATTTCAAGCAGATTGTCAGTGATTATGTCGCTGGAATGAGCGACAACTATGCATTGGACAGTATAAACGAGATACTGCAGCCGCGATACATGGAGAATCAGTTTAACCGTTTCGAGATGGAGCGCTGAAATCCTCCTGCCTTCTGCCTCCTGCCTTCTGCCTTCTGCCTTCTGCCTCCTGCCTTGTCATCCAGTTCAGCCGTGACTGACAGGTGGAACTATTTTTTAGGGAGTGATAATTTACCGATCTCCTGAATAAACTGGCTGACATTGTCGAACATCCGGTAGACTGACGCAAACCGCACGTAGGCTACCGGGTCAACAGCAAACAATTTTTTAAGAACCAGTTCCCCGATCGCCTGTGATGAAATTTCCCGTTTACTGCCGGCTTGTATCATAGATTCATCTTCAACCTCATGAATGAGGTTCTCCACAGCGTTCTGACTGATGTCACGTTTTTCGAGGGATGTCTGGATACCCCTTTCCAGTTTCAGAATATCAAATGGTTCACGTCTTCCGTCTCTTTTTATAACCATTAACGGTTTTTCTTCAATCCGCTCATACGAAGTATAACGATAATGACAGCTGAGACACTCGCGCCTTCTTCTTATGGTAGTGCCGCTGGAATTCTGTCTCGATTCAAGTACCTTATCATCCATATTTCCGCAATGGGGACAATGCATACATTCAACTCCAATTAATAGGCAGAGAGTTTCTCATCTGCGTTCTATTCAAACTTTGTGCTTTTGATCGCAGTACGGATAATCAAATAATCATTCATATAATAACATATATTTTCCGAAGGGTAAAAAACAATATCAAACCTTTTTAACAGTTGCAATTTTATCCAAAATGAACCTATAATAACAAAAAGTTTTTATAGTAACAGGATGGTGTATGGAATCTATCAGCAGCATCGTAAAGAAGCTTATTGACGCTAAACCCTTTATCCATGAGTCAATTATCCGCGGAATAGTAAGTTATGCCAATCTTGCCGATATCCTTATTCCTGACATAACCAAACTTTATGGAGCTGAAGTTAAGCAGTCTGCTGTTGTAATGGCCCTCAGGCGACATGCTGATGAACTGAGAAAAAATGAAAAAAGTATTACTGAAAAAAGTATTGACTATGAGCTGACTATAAGAACCAATATTCTGGATGTGAATATAGAAAAGCGGGAGTCTGCTTTCAGTAAACTGATGCGGCTTCATCAGATTGTATCGATGGAGAAAGGTGATTTTCTTAATATAACTATAGGCTCAAATGAAATCGGGATAGCAATAAGTCAGAAATATCAGGCAGAACTGGACTTGATTCTTGCTGGAGAGATTGTGCTGCACCAGAAAACAGACCTGGTTGCGGTATCAGTTCTGTTTACCGGTGATTTTCTTGATACACCGGGGGTAATTTATGAAGCGGTGAGAAAACTCGCATGGGAGCATATAAACGTACTCGAGATTGTTACAACGATGAATGAGCTGACATTTGTCATTAATCGTCAGGATTCATCCCAGGCGTATGAGGCACTTCAAAGATTTCTGTAGTTCGCACACAGTGCGGCTAAAAAAAAGGACGCCTGCTCATTGTTCAGGGAAGAGAAGCTATGGTAACGGTTATGGAAGCTTTTTCCAGGTCTTCCTCGGTTTTTTTCAAAGTTTTAAGCAGGGCGAGCGTTATTTCGGAGAAAACATCCTGGACATATGGATTCAAAGGGATTTTTTTTCCATCTACCTCAACGGTAACTGTTCGTTTTTGTTCTCTTTTTGATGACATTACAACCTCCGGATGCAGTTTTACAAATATCTTCTTCAGAATTAGCTTGAAGTACAGCTTTCCGATTATTCAGCTTGTACAGCATAAAACATTTTCAGTAGGATTGCAGTATGAATTGTAAAAAAATATACATTATCAGCGGAGAAAGAGGCAGTGGGAAAACAACTCTCGCAGAGAAGTTCATTGCCGTACTCCACCGGAACAGCGTGCAAGTTGGCGGCATAATAACTCGATCAGCTCCAACTGAAAGGTATGGGATGAAAGATGCCTATGCTGCGGTCGATATTCTGACCGGAGAGCAGCATCCGCTTCTTTCCGCTGTGTCAACAGGCAGGTTGTCAGGAGGTTCGGAAACAACTGAACCAGGAGCTGGATCTGACGGCAGCAAGTCTATTGGCCGCTTCAATCTGAATATGGAAACTTTTTCCTGGGCAGCTTCACGGATAGAAGAAGCTATTACTGCTTGTGAAGCACTCATCATTGATGAACTGGGACCCCTGGAAGTTCAAAAAGAAGGGTATTACCATGTTGCAAAAAAGGTTGTCAGCAGGTATAAAGGGCTCATTCTGTTCATAGTCCGCTCCGGTCTGGTTGCCCAAATCATAAAGATTTCAGGATGTGATCCGCAGAAGATCGTTCAGTTTGATGCTGAAGCAGAAACAGCGGAAAATATACATAGATTTGCATACGAGGTTTTCGAAAATGAATGAGCTTCTCTGGGTGGCAATGCTGCTGATAAATTTTGCTGCAATAATGATCAGTTACCGCATTTGGGGAAAAACCGGTCTGTTTCTCTGGATTCCGATATCAGTTATTATAGCCAATATTCAAGTAACCAAAACCATAGAACTATTCGGCATTGAAGCAACACTTGGAAACATCGTGTATGCAACCAGTTTTCTGGTAACAGATATTCTCAATGAGAATTATTCGAGACGTGATGCTGCCCGCGCCGTCGGCATGGGATTTTTTGCATTGCTGTTTATGACAGCAGCTATGAATCTTGCTATATGGTTCATTCCTGCCGAATCTGACTTTGTTCATGACAGCATGAAGAACATATTCAGTTTGATGCCCAGGATAGCCGTAGGAAGTCTCGCAGCTTACGGGATTTCCCAGATGCATGATATCTGGGCATACAGCTTCTGGAAAAAGAGAAAACCTGAAAAAAAATTCATATGGATCAGAAATAATGCCAGTACGATGATAAGCCAGCTAATCGACACGATCATATTTACTTCAATTGCCTTTATCGGGGTATTCCCGCTCAATGTTCTTATGCAGATTGCCGTAACAACCTATCTGCTCAAATGGCTGGTTGCTGCTGCCGATACTCCCTTCATTTATCTGGCGAAACGGATGAAGGATAAGGGAATTGTTGAGTAGCAGCAGCTGTTTGAGGCGAGAACGTTTCTCTCAATGCCTTGCAGTGGGCTGAACTGCCTGCAATGAGAATCTCAGCAGCCTCAGTGCCGTTCAGAAGAGCGTTACTGCAGGCAAACGGTACTCCATCAAGATTGGACAACTCCATGCCGGCAAAGGTCAGAATACTGTGCGCGGCCGCGATATCCCAGATAAATCCGCCGGTATTAATCGAGGCGTCTATGTTTGCGTGGATAACCGGAGAGAGCAGATGCAGTATGCTGCTTCCAAAATTTCTGCATTTTCCAGAGAACCTTCTCAGATCCAGAAGTTTATGGATTTTTGAGCTTATAACTATCTGCCGAGGAGGAGCTGCTGAAAACTCTTTCCGGGATTCAAACTGAACTCCGTTAACTGTCATAATTTGCGAATGCCCCGGATCGAGTCTGATAAATAATCCGGTACTCAAATCGCTGCCCCAACGTGGTGCATACACCATAGCACCGATAGGGGCATAGGTATTATCGAGAATTCCCAGAGCAACGCACCAGGCGGGCATGCCCTGACTGTAAACATCGGTACCGTCAATCGGGTCAAGAATAAAATATAATTCCGGGTTTGCCTTGTAATTGGATTCCGGCATCCTGAACCCGGACTCTTCCGACAAAACAGCAGCTTCAGGAAAAAGACGCCTGATTTCCCTTACAAGGAAACGATCGATATATATGTCGGTTTCAGTGAGTACCGAACCGTCCTGCTTGTAGCTGCGACTGATTCCTGCTTGCTTTTCGGCCGCATAATCTCCGCATTTCCGGATCATGCGGCTTAATTCTTCATATCGAATCATATTGATTACTGACTTCCTCTATGATAGGTTTACGGTGATTATGATAACAGCATTGGAAAATAAATTATATAGATATATACGACACAGTGATTTTTATAAAGCCTTTCTTACGCGGGGGATGAACGCCGTGCACGCAGAAGGTATTGAGGGGTTTCTGTTTGCTTTTTTTGTTAAAATGGCTGCAGCCTCAGTAAAAAAAAAGACCTGGGTGGTACTTCCTACCGAAGAGGATGTTCAGAACCTTCTAAAAAACCTTGATGTGCTTAACTGCAGAACAGTGCGAATAGAATCTACCGGACTCAGTCTCTATGCCGAGGAATCTTTCAGCGAGGCTTTTTTCAAGCGTGTTCAGACCTTTGCCGAAATAGCTGAGGGAACAGAGGGAATCAGAGTTGCATCCCTGCGGGCTTTTTCGACCGCCGTACCATCTCCCGAAATGCTGAAAGAAGCCAGGAAAACCTTGGTTGTGGGACAAAATATCGATACGACACTACTATCAGAAACGTTAGCTGACAGCGGATTTCTGCGGGTCCCCGGTACGACTATGCCGGGAGAGTTTTCAATTCGCGGAGAAGTCGTCGATATTTTCCCCTATGAAGCAGAGTTTCCGGTCAGATTATATATAGCCTGGGAAACAATTGAAAAAATCAGCAACTACGATCCGCTTGGACAGGAAACCTTTAACACCATACCTGAAATCACCTTTTCTCTTGCAAAGTCGGGTGAAAAAAAAATGGGCTTTATTGATTCCTACATAGACTCAGAGGATTTATTCATCCTGTTCGGGGAGCAGAGACTGGCTGCAACCTATGAGTCCTTTCGAATGGAGGCGCAGAAACTTTTCCGTGAAGCCTACAATTCAGACAGAAATTGCAAGAGACCCGACGATATGCTTTCCCCCTATGATCATTATGAGAAGAATCATAAAAACTGCATCATAATTGATGATATCAGGGGTCAGCATAGTGATGCAGTAACATTGAATACAGTTGGCCCCCGTTCCTATTTTGGTAACTTGACCTATTTTCAGAACGAAATCGCTGCACTGAAAGAAGAAGCCTATCGGATTATAATCTTTGCCGGTACCGTCAGTCAGAAACAGCGGCTGGAAATGATACTCAGGGATGATGAAATTGTAATTATTCCCCGTGAGATATCGGAAGGATTTTCCATACCGGAAGAACGCCTGATAGCGGTATGTGATCATGAGATTTTCGGACGGCGCAGAAAGTCGCTTAAGGCGCTGCATCATACGAAAACATCGCCCCTTGATACCTTCGTCGATCTTGAGCCAGGCGATTTTGTGGTGCATATCAATTACGGGATTGGTATTTTCCGGAAGATCGATCGGATAAAGGCCTTGGGTAAAGAGCGGGATTACATACAGATAGAATATGCCGATCATGAAAACGTATTTATCCCCATAGAACAGGCAAATCTTGTCCAGCGTTTTATTGGTAAAGATGGAACAGCTCCTAAACTTGATAAAATTGGCGGCACTTCCTGGGAGACTAAAAAACGACGGGCACGGAAAAATGCTGAAGACCTGGCAGATAGACTGATTAAGCTGTATGCCCGCAGAAAGCAGGCTTTCGGTACAGCGGTACCCAAAGACAGCGACTGGCAGCTGCAATTTGAGGCAATGTTCCCTTTCGAGGAGACAGAAGACCAGATAACCTGTATGCAGGACATAAAGGAGGATATGGAAAAGCCGATTGTCATGGATCGTCTCATCTGCGGGGACGTTGGGTATGGGAAAACAGAATTGGCAGTTCGGGCTTCATTTAAAGCTGTTATGTCCGGTAAGCAGGTAGCCTTTCTTGCTCCAACCACCATCCTTGCTGAACAGCATTTTGATACGGTTGTGCAGCGGGTGGAGCCATTTCCTCTTCGCATTAAAATGCTTTCAAGATTGGTCAGTTCAAAAGAACAGCGTGAAACACTCAAAATGCTTGCCCAGGGGGAAATTGATATTCTTATCGGCACCCACCGGATAATCCAGAAGGATGTCATCTATAAGGATCTCGGGCTGCTTATAGTAGATGAGGAACAGCGTTTCGGGGTAAAGGATAAAGAAAAAATCAAGGAATTGAAGGCTTCTGTTGATAGTTTAGCCCTTTCAGCTACACCTATCCCCCGAACACTGTATATGTCCCTGCTGAAAATACGAGACATGTCTCTGCTCACAACACCTCCTGTTCAAAGACGTGCTATTCAGACAATAATCCGCGAATATGAGGAACCCCTGGTACGTAATGCTATCCTTCAGGAAGCGGAAAGGGGCGGCCAGGTTTTTTATCTGCATAATCGGATTGAAACCCTGGATAAAGTAGTTGCCTCGTTAAAAAACCTTGTTCCTGAAGTAAGTATAGATTTTGCTCATGGACAGATGGATCCAGAGCAGCTTGAAGACAAAATGCGGCGTTTTGTTCACAATGGTTTCCAGGTATTAGTGGCTACGACCATTATCGAGAATGGTATCGATATCCCCAACGTTAATACCATCATTATCGATCGAGCAGATCGCTACGGAGTCAGTCAGCTGTATCAGCTGCGCGGAAGGGTAGGTCGATCGGATCGGGATGCGTTCGCATACCTGCTCTATCCCAACAGAAAGGCCCTTTCAGAAATCGCCATGAAAAGACTCAAGATTTTATCTGAGCACACCGAACTGGGTTCCGGTTTCAAGATAGCCATGAAGGATATGGAAATGCGCGGAACCGGAAATCTGCTTGGTCGTGAGCAGAGCGGACAAATGCAGGCTGTCGGGCTGGATATGTATTTACGTATTCTTGATGAAGAAATCAGCAAATTATCGAAAACTGATGAACTTTCACGAAAAGATGTTTTTCTGGATCTGGACTATTCAGGTTATATTCCTGACTTCTATATTGAAGATGCAAGTACGAAATTTGAGATTTACCGGAAAATTGCCGGTATTACAAAAGAGATCCAGATACAGCAGCTGACATCGGAGCTTGAGGACAGATTCGGTCCCATTCCTTCTGATGTACAGAGCCTGCTCTATATTGCGGAGCTGAAGGTATTGTGCCGTAAGCTTGATGTTTACCATTTGCAGGAATTACGGGGAACCGTACGGGTTGAATTTTCCAGAATAACCAGTATTTCAGTAGATCGGTTAGTCGATATAATCAGGGAAAGCAGCGGAGCGGTATCTATTGATCAGAAAAAACCCAATATTGTCATCATGAAAACCGAAGCTGTGTCCCTCAAAGACAAAAGTCTTTTCATGCTTGAAAAGCTCCAGCGACTATTGTAAATTGCGGATAATTAAAAAGAAGACAGGGGATGTACCATACGTGAAGGACCTTGATAAGCGAGTGATTCTCGAAGAAAATGACGGCAAGTCAATCAGAAGTTTTGTCCTGCGCGGCGGACGCTTGACACATTTGCAGGAACGAGCTCTGCAGAACTATTATGACGACTATGTAATAGAATTCAGCCGGAATATCCTGGACTTCGAAAAACTCTTCGGCAATAATAATCCTGTAATTATTGAAATCGGTTTTGGAATGGGTGAATCTACAGCAGAGATAGCTGCGAAATTTCCGGATAATAACTACCTCGGTATTGAAGTGTTTCTTGCCGGTGTGGGCAGACTGCTCCATGATATTCACGAGCGATGTCTGAAGAATTTGTGTATTATCCGCTTCAATGCGGTTGATGTATTGCAGGAGATGATCTCTGATCAGTCTGTCGCTGGATTTCATATTTTTTTCCCTGATCCCTGGCCGAAAAAGAAACATCATAAAAGAAGACTGCTTCAGGAGGAATTCTTAAAGGTCCTGAGCCGGAAGCTGAAACCGGAAGGATATATCTATTGTGTTACCGACTGGACCCCCTATGCAGAATGGATAATTGATGAAGCCCGAAAAGTTGCAGAATTAGTCAACAATTCTGAAAACGGTTATTGTGAACCGGTATCCTGGCGTCCTGAAACGAAATTTGAATTAAAAGGACTTATCAAAAAGCATGAAATTCACGAAATCCGACTTAAGAAGTCAGGTACGTCTCCTCTGTGAAAAAAGGCCCGGGTGTTTTTTCCCGGGCCTGGAATTGTAATCCTGTACTGATCTTCAATTGTTTACTTTTATTGACGGTTTCAGTTTTCCTGATTCTCTTTCGACTGTTTGATTACGTCCTCAACCACTTTTCCCGTAGCAATTTCATAATGATGAAACTCAAGCTCAAAAGAGCCTGTTCCTGAAGTCAGTGATTTCAAGTCTATGGCATATCGAAGCATTTCACTTTGGGGTACTTCGGCCTGCACCAGGGTAAGTCCGCCGCCGATATCCTCCTGTCCGAGAACTCGACCCCTCTTGCCGCTCAAGTCAGAGAGAATATCACCAAGATAGTGATCTTCAATAAAAACGCTCAGTTTCATGACAGGCTCAAGAAGTACAACATTTGCTTTGACAATTGAAGTTTTCAAAGCCCCCTTTGCAGCCAGCTTGAAAGCCATTTCAGAACTGTCGACAGGATGCTCTTTACCGTCAACTATCGATACCCCGATATCAACAAGGGGGTATCCGGCAAGGAAGCCTTCTTCCATCGCTTCCAGCAGCCCTTTCTCTATACCCGGCATATAGCCTTTAGAAACTGACCCGCCTTTGATGACATTCTCAAAAGAAAAGAACTCCCCTCTCTCAAGAGGCTTGATTTCTATTATAACTCGACCATACTGACCATGGCCGCCTGACTGTTTTTTATGGGTGTACTCTGCTCCCGATGGTTTTGTAATAGTTTCCCGGTATGCAATTCTGGGGGTTCTGGTATGAATTGAAATTTTCTGTTTTTCCATAATACGATTAAGGATCATATTTATATGAAGTTCACCCATACCGGATACGACATTTTCTTTTGTCTCTTTATTAAATCCCACCTGAAAAGTAAGATCCTCTTCCATAACCCGGTGCAGCGCTTCATTCATCTTGTCTTCAGATTTTTTATCGGCAGCAGCTATTGAAAGGGTATGAATAGGATGGGGCAGGGCTAAAGACTTGAATGTGTAATTCAGCTCAGGGGATGACAAGGTATTGTTAGTGCCAAGATGAGCAGATTTGGCAATGATTCCTATGTCACCCGCAGAAAGTTCCCTTACCTCTATCAGTTTTTTTCCGACCGTGCGATACAATTTGTTTGGTTTTTCTTTTTTCCCGACTGCAGGATTGTGGAGTTCGCAGTCAGTGTTCAATTTTCCGGTTACAACTTTAATAAAGGAAAGCTTTCCGGAAAACTGGTCAATGGTTGTCTTGAAGGAAAAAAGTGAAACTCCGCCATCGGGGCTAACGGGAATTTCAATCTCTTCTCCCGCTTTAAAAGCATGTTCAATTTTAACGTCCGGAGAGGGTGCCGCGATGGCAAGAAAGTTCAGAAGAGAAACAATTCCTGTATCAGTTTCTGCACTGCCGCAAAGAACCGGGACGATTTTATTATCTTTCAGCCCGATGATAAGCCCCTGTCGTATTTCATCAGGAGTAAGGGTTCCTTCATCAAAATATTTCTCCATCAGGCTGTCGTCACCTTCAGCAGCTGATTCAATGAGAGTCAGCCGGTATTCTTCTACAATATCCTGCATATCGGCTGGAATATCAGTTGATCCGGCCTCTCCAATCAGGTATGCGGAATTTTCAATCAGATTAATAATTCCTTTATAGGAACTTCCTGATCCTATCGGGATAGAAACGGGTACGCAGGTCTTGCTGAACCGTTCACTGATATCAGAAAATGCGGCGTGGTAATCGGCCCGGTCAATATCCATCTTGTTAATAAAAACGATTCTGGACATATTTCTGTTATTCAGACGTCTCCAGAGCTTGATAGTTTCAATCTGGACACCAGCACGGGCATCAATGACTATCAAAGCAGATTCTGCCGATCTGAAGGCTGAAACAACCTCTCCCACAAAGTCAGCAGTCCCGGGAGTGTCAATAAAATTCATCGTTTTATTGGCCCACTCGAGACTGGCTAATGAAGCATGAATTGATATCCCTTTTTCTATCTCTTCATCGGTGTAGTCACTTACTGTTTTTCCGGAATCAATAGATTCCGCCCGGGAAATCACCCCGCTGTTGAAAAGAATATGTTCCAACAGGGAGGTTTTCCCAGTGCCGTTGTGTCCTACAATTGCCACATTTCTAATATCAGCGCTGGTTAAACTCATAGGTCCTCCATGTACTTGATGGGATCATGTTTAACAGAATACCATAGTAAACATATCCCAATTTCCTGGTTATTTTTTTTCTGCATCATTACAGTCAGGAAAGAGACGGTGCAAATGCATTAAAACACTGTAAAACGGGTTGAGAGTTCTGTCAACAATATAATCCATATCAGGGATCTTCAGCAAATAATGTAAAGGACATCAGATAACGGCATAAATGGACATATTGTTCAGCTACAGAGAACCCTCCTTCCGGGAAAAATGCGAAAATTCCATGGCAAAAGTACCCCGTCCCTGCGTCATGCTGCGCAAAGCTGTAGTATAACCGAACATGTTCACCAAAGGAATTTTAGCAGTAATATGATCAAGAACTGTTTTACTTTCCATGCTTTCCACAACTCCGCCCTTCATGGACAGATGACTCATCACTTCACCGATATTTGGTTTGGGACACATAATATCGACTTTCATTATTGGTTCCAGGAGAATGGGGTCTGCTTTTCTGCAGGCATTATCGAAGCCGAGCGCTGCTGCTGCCTCATAGGCAAACGTTGTTGCGGTCAGCTCGCTGTAATCAACCTCGATAAGCTCCACTTTAATGTCATATGCGGGATATCCGTAGCGAATTCCTGTCTGGAAGGCATTATGGACTCCTCTTTCAACAGCTTCCTGAAATTCGACAGGCAGCTCTTTTTTAGAAATATGCGATACATAGATATTTCCGCTTCCAGTAGGGAGAGGAGAAACCTTCAAAGTAATTTCGGCCCTGTTTTCTTTGCCGGCGAGAAGTTTTGAGAATTTTTCCGTTAAAACCACTTCGCGGCTTATTGATTCACGATAGGTTACCTGCGGATTTCCTATTCGGGCTTCAACTTTCATCTCTTTTGTAATACGGGTTACCAGCACATCAATATGAAGCTCTCCCATACCGGAAATAATAAGCTGCCCGGTGTCGGGATTTTCCTTGTAAATAAAAGTAGGATCCTCACGGGTTAGAATTTCCAGAGCCTTTTTCAATTTATCCTGATCAGAGATGGTTTTGGGCTCAATGGCAACAGAAATAACCGGCTCCGGAAAAATCATACTCTCGAGAAGCACCTGATATCCTTCCGAACCGATGGTGTCACCTGTCTGAGCGTACTTCATCCCTACAGCTACACCTATGTCGCCGGATTCCAGAAAGTCGACAATTTCCGGTTTGTTGGCATGCATCCGAAACAGCCTGTTTATCCGTTCTCTTTTTCTTTTGGAAATGTTAAAAACGGCAGTTCCTTTCTTAATGACTCCGGAATAGACCCGGAAAAAGCAGAGCGGACCTGATTCCCTGTCGTTCTGAATTTTAAAAACAAGGGCCAGCGGGGGACCTGAAGCATTGTGGGTAATCTTAACCGGTTCTTCACTCTTTACCGAAATACCAGTAATTGCCGGAATCTCCTCAGGAGAAGGCAGATAGTCAATTATACCGTCTAGCAGACATTGAACACCGACATTTTTCAGGGATGCTCCGACAAAAACCGGAATGCACTCCTGATGAATGGTCGCTTTTCTGATGGTCTTTTTTATCAGTGCCAGCGGTATTTCTTCTCCATTCAGGTAATGTTCCATTATTTCGTCAGAAAAGTTAGAAAGGAGATCAAGGGCATGGGTATGCCATTCTCTGGCTTTATCCAGCAAGCTGTCGGGAATCGGGAGAAAGTTCATTTCACTGCCGAAATTTGTTGCTTCAAATTCAATTTTGCGCATTGAAAGAATATCAATAATCCCGGAAAAATCAGATTCAGCACCATCAGGAATAAAAAGCGGAAGCGGTTTGGCACCAAGCTTCTTTTCCATCTCCGCAATCACACTATAAAAATCTGCTCCCAGTCTGTCCATTTTATTGATGAAGGCGATACGCGGGATGTTGTAAGTATCAGCCTGGTGCCAAACAGTTTCAGACTGCGGTTCAACTCCCCCTACAGCACAAAAAACGGCAACCGCACCATCAAGAACCCTGAGAGAGCGTTCTACTTCAGCGGTGAAGTCGACATGTCCGGGGGTATCGATGATGTTTATTTGAGCGTCTTTCCAGAAGCAGGTAGTTGCTGCAGAGGTTATGGTAATTCCGCGGTTCTGCTCCTGTTCCATCCAGTCCATGGTGGCTTCTCCGTTATCCACCTCGCCGATTCGATGGCTTTTGCCGGAATAAAAGAGTATTCGTTCAGTAGTGGTTGTTTTCCCGGCATCTATATGTGCCATAATCCCGATATTTCTTGTATGATGCTTTGGCATATACCATCCTTCTGTTTCTTTGAGATCTGTTTCCTGCAGCAAGCAGTGATGCAGATACATTCGGCGCTGATAGTAACATAATTCAATACCTTTTTAAAGTGAGATATGCAGGAAGTTATTGACAAAAACACAAGCAGTGTGCTATGTTCTCACTCGTTGATCAGCAGATGCTTCCTGAATTATTTTAAAAAATTTTTTGCAGGGGTCTGTAAATCTGGGGCGATTAGCTCAGCTGGGAGAGCGCCTGCCTTACAAGCAGGATGTCGGCGGTTCAAACCCGTCATCGCCCACAGCGACTTTAAGTAAAAAACCGGAACATCAGTTTCCGGTTTTTTTTATGCCGTGTTTCTTGCGGCTTTGCTGCTTTCCATTTTTCTATGGTATACTTTCCGGGGAGATCCAAATGAGTATTCAAGATAATATTTCCAGAATCCGCCATGAAATAGCGCTTGCTTCACGATCATCAGAAAGAAACCCCTCAGAAGTTACGCTCATGGCGGTAACAAAAAAACAGAGCACAGAAGCTGTATCTGAAGCGTTGGCGGCTGGAATATCCTGTTTTGGTGAGAATAGAATTCAAGAGGCCTCAGATAAATATGGTGACCATCCGGCACGTGCCATGCTTCACATTATCGGCCATGTCCAAAGTAATAAAGCTGCCAAGGCTGTTGAACTTGCCGACTGGATTGATTCGGTTGACTCCTTGAAACTGCTGAAAAAAATAGATGGAGCTGCTCGCCAGCTTGGAAAAATCGTACAGGTATTATTCGAATTCAATATTTCAGGAGAATCGGCAAAATCAGGCTTTGAAAATGAAGCAGACCTCTTTGAGACGCTGGAGTTTGCTGGAAAATGTGAACATGTCAACCCTCGGGGCTTGATGACAATCGGACCTCTTTCCGACAACCTCGAAATTATCAGAAACTCATTTATCCGGATGCGCAACCTGTTTGAAAAAGCTGTTCAGCTCTATCCTCAATATCAGTTAGATCAACTTTCAATGGGAATGAGCGGTGACTGGAAGATTGCTGTTGAAGAAGGTTCAACGATGATTCGTGTCGGAACAGCAATTTTCGGTTTGAGGACTCAAGTATGAAAGGTACCTTACTGCTGCTGCTGTTCCTGTCTGTCCTGAGCTTTTCCGGATTCACGGAAAGAGGAAGCAGTGGTTTGTTATATGCGGAAGTGCCGGAAGGACCGGTAAGCCTTTCCTATTCACCTTATCTGGAAGATGAGTTTTCTCCCTGGATGCATGATTTACGAAGAGCCGAATCATTGTTTTTTGGATCGCTTCCGCTGACATACGGAATAGCCTCTCTCTCCTTTACCCTTTTTGCAAATACTGACAGCCAGCTGACTACACAGGATTACCTTAATAGACTCAGTGCGGCAGCTCTCCTGTCAGCGGCTATTGCAGTAACTGATTATATTCTGGGAATAATTGAGAATGAATCAAATTAAACCGTCGGATCCGTCAGTGAAAAAGGAATCTTTCACCGTCGAACTGGGAGAATCAGTTTCCAGTCCAGTCAGAATTCGTATTGATGCCTATATCGCAGCATTACTGCCCGGTTTTACCCGGAGTATGATTGATTCGGGCAATTCGGAGATCGTAGTTAACGGGAAAAAAGTAAAGAAAAGCCGCATGGTAAAAAATGGAGATACCGTTGAATTTCACTACACTATGCCGCCTTCTGAACACCTGGTACCGCAGGATATTCCTCTTCACATCATCTATGAAGATACAAAAGTGGTGGTGGTCAACAAAGAACAGGGTATGGTTGTTCACCCGGCTGCCGGAAATCACGATGGAACTCTGGCAAATGCTCTTCTGCATCACACACAAGGCAAAGATGACGTCAGTGAATCTAATCGACCGGGAATTGTTCACCGTTTGGATAAAGACACTTCCGGCATAATGATTACGGCAAAGGATACACAGACCCATGAATTTCTTTCCAGTCAGTTCAAGAACCGGAAAACCAGAAAAATCTATATAGCGTTGATTAAAGGAATTCCTGCAAAACGGACAGGTACAGTAACAGCAAGAATAGTCCGGGATCCCCGCCATAGAAAAAAATTTACCGTAACCGAAGACCCTGCTAAAGGCAGAGATGCTGTTACAGATTATCGGGTACTGCGCGCCTTTTATCCCGGTGATGGTTCGGTTTATTCGCTCATCAGACTTTCACCGCGCACCGGACGCACCCACCAGCTGAGGGTTCATTTGAAAAGCATAGGATGTCCGGTTTTAGGGGACCCGCTGTACAGCAGAAAAGATACGATGTTCCCTGCCGCAAGTCTCATGCTGCACGCACTTTCTCTTACCATCACTCTGCCGGACAGTATCAAAGAGACGAGATTTTATGCACCCATGCCGGTTCGATTCAAGAATATTCTGGATTGTTTTCTTTCAAATCGTGTTTTGATCCATGACGATGAGGCATCAGGTCTGCATTTATAATTTTTTCAATTCCCAAAGTCGTTGGCGTTCCATGCCCCGGGAAAATAATCGTGTTTTCTTCAAAAGGAAGAATTTTCTCGCGAATTGAGCGAAGAAGCAGTGAACGGGAAAGGGAAGTAGTGGTTGAACCGATCCGTCCAGCCATGAGAACATCACCGGTAAAGAGGGCATCACCGATTTTAAAGACCATAGAGTCTGAAGAGTGACCGGGAATTAAGAATGCCGAGATATCAAAACCAGCCAAATTCAGATGAGAATCATCAGATACAATATGAACCGGAAAATCATGAATATGAGGACTGTTTGCATAGATTTCTACATCATAAATCTTTGAAAGCGTTTTGAGTCCCTTGGTGTGAGAAGTATGCCGATGGGTCAGAAGCACATATTTTATGTAATAATTATTGTATTCTATTAACTTCAATAATTCCAAATCCATATGTCCCGGGTCTACAAGTATAGCCTCACCACCGTCGTTATTGCCAATGAGATAGGTATTGGAAAAACCGATAACAGAAAAATGGAAAAATAACTTCATTTCAATTCTCCCTGAAAAATAAAGCTTCTTCAAAGTTAGAGTACTTGAAGCTGACTTCCTGACGCTCAGACAGATAAAAATCAGCTTTTTTCAAGTTGCAGTCTTTAAAAGAAACATGAGAGAGTTTTGAGGATGAAAAATTCGTATAATAGAGATCAGAATCATCAAATACTGTATGGTCAGCAGTTATGCCGCTGAAATTGGAGTGCAGAATATCAGAACCGGCGAAAGTGCACTCCTTGAATTCAGATCCGGCAAAAACTGAATATTTGCTGGTAATTTCATTAAATGTGCAGTTGATAAAAGTCGAAAACTCAAAAAAACATAATTGAATATAGGAATCACTGAAATCCACATTCCTGAAAGTTCCGTGGGAAAATTTACATGCATAGAGACTGCTTTCCGTTAAGTCGAGATTGGAAAACTCCCCATGCGTAAGGCAGTAGGAACCTACAATCCCTTTTTCCATTAGTTTTGCTGCAACTTCTTGCTGAAGGGTTTCGGGGTTTTCAGCATGCTGAAAGCAGGTAGTATGTTTTGTAACTGCGAATTCATTGCAGCCCGAATGACTGCATCTTATAAAATCAAACATACCTAGAAAGGTAATCAAAAAGTTATAGTTGTCAATACCCCTGATTGCATGTACATTACTCAGGTATGAATGATCTTGTCGGCATAATTGAAAAAGGTATTAACAACATATATACAGTTTTCTCTGAAGGTGAACACTATCTGTGTCGAATCAAGGGGAAAAAACTTCCCGGCTCTGAAGCTGTCTACAATCCCATAGCTCCTGGAGATCGTGTGATATTTACCCCGGCAGCACATAATTCAGGCATGATCAGTTCCCTGATCCCCAGAAGGAACCGTTTTGTACGCTGGAATATGAAGCGCGGCCTCCCGCAAATAATGGCGGCAAATATTGATGCTGTAATGTGCACTGCATCGCCTGACAATCCCCCGTTTCGCCCCCGTTTCATCGATCGGGTTATTGTTTGTGCAGACAGCATCCCGGTAATTGTCGTTCTGAACAAGGCGGATTTGCCCATAAACGATGAGACCTCGGCCAGGATGAACCACTATCGTCATCTGGGGTATTCTGTTTTTCAGACATCAGCATATTACACGGAGACAATAGAAACACTGCGTCATTTTCTCGCAGGGAAAACTATTGCCGTCGTTGGCCAGTCAGGAGTCGGGAAATCGACCCTTATCAATGCATTGATGCCTGAGGCTGCGCAAAAAACAGCAACTATTTCAGAAAAAAACAACAGGGGCAAGCATATAACAAATTTTGCCGTTTTGCTGAAAAGTGAATACCTTACTATTATCGATACTCCCGGTATCCGTGAAATTCAGGTTCCGATACTGGACTTGCACGTGATTGGCAGTCGTTTTCCTGAAATAGCCCGGCTGCAGGAAGAATGCAGTTTTCAGCCATGTCTGCACCGCGGTGAACCGGATTGTGCAGTAACTGCTGCAGTTGAAGAGGGTTCAATTCTTGCCGATCGCTACGAGAGCTATGTAAGAATTTTAGAGTCGATAGAGGAGCTCAAACGTGACGCTTACTGAGTCAAAAGCCGGATATTCCTTAACCCTTTCTGCTCTTTCCCGTACCCTGGCGGATTTGGAATTTGGAAAAATAGTTGATGAACTGGTTCGCTATACTTTTTCTCATGAGGGAAAGGAAAAGTTGAGAAACCTGGTTTTTTTCGACAATTCAGCACAGCTTGAACGGGAACATACGTATGTTGATGAAATAGTCAGGGTCTGGTCAAAACAGAATTCCGCCTGGACGGGAGTATTTCCTGGAATCTCCGGACCTTTGAAAAGTGCCGAAGCTGACGGCGGCATGATGGAAGGCGAAGAGATTTTCGAAGTATTTCAGTACATCGATTCTGCTGTCAAACTGCATGATTTTTACAGCACCTGTGAAGATTATTCTCCAGTGCTTATTTCGGATCTGTTATCAGGTCTGCCCGATCTCCGTCACCTTGCTTCAGAAATATCTCATGCCCTCGAAAGTCCCGGCACCGTAAAAGAAACCCATCCCCGTATACGACCGTTAATTCATGAACTTGAGCAGGCACGCCGCGACAGAGGAAATGCAGTTGATGTCTACTTTAAACGCCTTCCTGATACCATGCAGCAGGACAGGGCGGTTGTGCGAGATGGAAGAATTGTGCTTCCCGTAAAAAGTGTCGATAAAAACCAGATACAGGGGATTGTCCACGGCAGTTCCAGTACTGGAGCTACCTATTTTATGGAACCTATCGATCTAATCGAGAAAAACAACCGGGTGGCTGTTTCAGAACAGAAAATCGCCATCGAAATACGAGCTGTCTTAAGAGAGCTGACTGCTGACGTGCGGAAAAATCTGCCGGAGATAGCCGCTATGCAGTCAATTGTCGGCACTCTGGATGCATATGCAGCAAAAGCGCGCTACGGAGCTGTTCATAATTGTCACAAAGCGACTTACAGTCCCAAAGGTATACTTCTGAAAAAAGCAAGGCACCCGCTGCTCTATTCCCATGCAGTTCCGATTGATATCGAGATTGATGAAGATATTCATGCAATGATCATGTCGGGGCCGAATGCAGGGGGCAAAACGGTAACCTTGAAAACAATCGGTCTTCTTTCCCTTATGAATCAGTTCGGGTTGTGTATTCCTGCTGAGGAAGGCAGCAGCCTTCCTGTATTTGATCTTATCCTCACTGATATAGGAGATGAGCAGTCTATCGAGGCCTCTTTGTCAACCTTTTCCGGACACATGAAAAACATCAGCGAAATATTGCAGTCTGCGGCGGAAAATTCCAGATCTCTGGTAATACTGGATGAGCTGGGGTCAGGAACAGACCCTGTCGAAGGATCAGCTCTTGCCCGGGCAGTCCTTGAATATGCATCACAACGGGCAGCCTTGACGCTTATCACCAGTCATCATTCCGTACTGAAGCAATATGCCTATGCATCAAAGGGTATTATCAATGCTTCGATGGAATTTGACGACACCTTGAAAACCCCGACTTTCAAAGTTATTTCCGGTATGCCGGGAGAAAGCCATGCAATTGAAACGGCAGTGCGCATGAAAATGCCTGAAGCGGTTATTGAGAAAGCCAGAACCTATATATCCGGAGAATTTGTCCAGATAAGTGCCATCATAAAAGAACTTGAAGAGCGGCGGAAAGAGCAGGATGACATTGTAAGCGAGCTGCGGCAGAAACAGAAAGTCATTCGGGATAAAAGCAGGGAATATGATTTAAAAATGTTGAAAATCCGCCAGGAAGAGGCCATTAAGCGCCAATCTGAACTCTCTCAGCTTACCGCGTTTGGAGATGAGGCAAGAAAGAAACTTGAGAATCTTGTGCGGGAACTGAAGGAAGGGGAGGTTACCCGGGAAAAAACTAAGCGCGTCAAAGAATATATACGCGATCTTGATTTATCAATAAAAAATAAAGAACAGGAGCTTTCTGCTATACAGAATGATATTGGACTGAAAACTGTATTGCCCCTTAAGGAAGGTGTACGTGTACGTCTTACTCCTTCAGGGAAAATAGGCACCATCATTAAAAAAGATCGTGAGGGTTACTGGACTGTTCTCATAGATTCTATTAAGATAACATTTCCGGAACGTGATATTACCGGTGTTTCAGATACAGCTGATGACCATAAAAATAACAGGCAGGGCAAACCGGCGCCAACCTATTTCAGCGGAGCTGACATAGCAATGAATTCTCGCAGGCCGATGTTCACGCTTGATGTACGGGGAAAGACGCTTCAGGAAGCTCTTTCCGAATTGGAAATTCAATTAGATAGTGCAATTATGCATAATCTCACCCAATTTTCCGTAATTCATGGCAAAGGCGACGGAGTGCTTCAGGAAGGCATTCATACATTTCTTCGTGAAACACGGAGCGTTGCAAGTTTTTCCTTTGCTCCTCCGGAAGACGGCGGATATGGGAAGACGTATGTCATTCTGGATGGCTGAAAAGAAGGAAAATGCAGATATAAGAATTGGCTCAAGATTATTAAGATTGAAATTGATGGGGTTTTAGATGGAAGTAACATTACAGGAACTGATAGAATCGATTAAGCGGGATGGTGTTGAAACTGCAGAGAGCAAGGCTGAAGAAATACTGAAAGCGGCCGAAGAAAAGGCGGAGATTATTATTTCCAAAGCCCGTCACCAGGCAGAAAAAATTGAAGCAGATGCCCGTAAAGCAGCCGATATGAAAGAACAGGGCAGTATTTCTTCAATCAAGCAGGCTGGCCGGGATCTTTTAATTTCTCTTCAGAAAAGTATTACGGCTATATTTGATATGCTTCTCAAACAGCGGGTAGATGCAAAGCTTAAAGAAGGCACCCTGCTTGCCGACTTGATTCAGGCAGTTCTTAAAGCTGATTTGCTCTCAGGAAGTGAAGGGACAATCGAAATACCTGAAAAAAATCTGGCTGCGCTCAAAAAGCTTCTGTCACAGGATGCCGCAGAACTTTTAAAGAAGGGATATGAACTGAAGCCGGTAAAAGGGCTGTCAAGCGGTTTCATGATTGAGGAAAAAGATGGGAGCGGCTACTACAGCATTACTCCTGAAATTCTGGCCGAGATGATCGGTAAGTTTGTCAATCCTGACCTGAGAAACTTGATTCTTGATGCCGCTGCCGGGGAAGGAGCATAGTCTTGTCATCTTATTATTACTTTGCCGCTTCCCTGCCAATGCTGCAAAAAGAGACAGAACTCCCTTTTTCACCTGAAGAATTTCTTGATTTGTGCAGTGCGCACCTGACTCCCGGGGATTTTGAAATTGTCAGAGAAGCTTCTGCCGAAGGAATATGTGCTGAAAGTCACCCAGTGCTTGCCCGCTGGAATGAATTTTCCACTGCTCTAAAAAAGGAACTCGCTGCATATCGTGCTGAAAAACTTGGCCTTGATCAGGATCTTTATGCTGTCAGATTCAGGCAGGTTCCGGAAGCGGCTGATATTGCCAAACGGGTATTCCATGCTCCTAACCCACTTGATGCAGCCAACCTGCTGCTTGAAGCCGAGTGGAACTACCTGGAGAACCTTGGCACAAACCATTTTTTCGACTTGTTTATGATTATTATTTATTATATAAAACTGCAGCTCCTTAAGCGACTTTCATATCGGACCAAAGATCAGGGTAAGGAAGCGTTCAGCCATGTGTTCTCAAACATACAGGCGACAGGTAAGCTGTAAAAGTGACTCGTCAGGTACAATACCGGGTTGTTCCCGAATACTGCCTGATGCTATCAAGATATATTTGGAGTTGAGCGAATGAATACCGGTAAAGTAATTGGAATAAACGGGAATATGGCTACGGTAAAATTTACCGACGATATTTCCTTGAATGAAGTAGCTTATATTATTCTTGGCGACAGCCGTCTGAAAGCAGAAGTAATCAGGGTAAACGGAGATGAGGCCTCGCTTCAGGTGTTCGAAATGACCGGCGGAATAAAAGTCGGCGATCTGGTCGAATTTACCGGGGAACTGCTCAGTGTTGAGCTTGGACCCGGTCTCCTGGGACAGGTTTATGACGGACTTCAGAATCCTTTGCCGCAGCTTGCAGAAAAGTGCGGTTTCTTTTTGCAGCGCGGTGTCTATATGAATGCAATTCCGGATTCAGTCTGGGAATTCACTCCCTCGGTAAAGAAGGGAGATATCGTACGGCCGGGGTATTCGGTCGGAACGGTTCCGGAAGGTATTTTCAGTCATCGGATTATGGTTCCGTTCGGTTTCAGCGACGGTGAATATTCAGTTAAAAAAATTGCCGCTGCCGGTTCCTACACAGCTCGTGAGGAAATTGCTGTAGTAACCGATTCTTCCGGGAATGATCACTCTCTTTCCATGGTTTTCACCTGGCCGATCAAGCGGGCCGTAACCCGATACGAAGAGCGGCTTAAGCCGGTGGAACCGATGATAACAAAAATCAGAATCATCGATACCTTCCTGCCCGTTGCCAGGGGTGGGACGTTTTGCATTCCCGGACCTTTCGGGGCAGGAAAGACCGTTATTCAGCAGAATACCAGCCGTAATGCCGAAGTTGACATTGTTATTATTGCCGCCTGCGGCGAACGTGCCGGAGAAGTTGTGGAAACCCTCATCGAGTTTCCGGAACTGACAGACCCCCGCACGGGCAAGTCCCTCATGGAACGTACTATTATTATATGCAACACCAGTTCCATGCCTGTTGCAGCCCGCGAGGCTTCCGTGTATACCGCTGTAACTATTGCAGAGTATTATCGTCAGATGGGGCTGAATGTGCTTCTTCTCGCGGATTCCACCTCACGATGGGCACAGGCAATGCGTGAGATGTCAGGCCGGCTCGAGGAAATTCCCGGTGAAGAAGCATTTCCTGCCTATCTTGAATCAGTCATAGCAAGCTTTTACGAACGAGCCGGACTTGTCAGGCTTTATGACGGAAACACAGGTTCGGTAACAATCGGAGGTACCGTAAGCCCTGCCGGCGGAAACTTTGAGGAGCCTGTTACCCAGGCAACTTTGAAGGTCGTCGGGGCTTTTCACGGGCTTTCCCGTGAGCGCTCTGATGCAAGAAAATATCCGGCAATTCATCCTCTGGAAAGCTGGAGTAAATATACCGGCATAATAGATAGTAAAAAAACAACTTTTGCCAGAGACTTGCTGTTTCGCGGCGAAGAAGTCAACCAGATGATGAAGGTTGTCGGGGAGGAGGGGACCAGTCTCGATGACTACATTGTCTTCCAAAAATCTGAATTCCTTGACAGTGTCTACCTGCAGCAGGATTCTTTTGACCCGGTTGACGGATCAGCCCCTATAGAGAGACAGAAATATTCGTTTGATCTGGTTTTCTCTATTCTCCACGGCAGTTTCAATCTGCCCACAAAGCAGGAAACACGCAACTATTTCAATCAGCTGCGTCAGAGATTTCTAGATTTGAACAGTGCTGAATGGAACAGTGATTCTTTCAAATCCATTGAAGAATCTCTGCGTGGGAAAATTGATGAAAAACTCCAAAAAATGAGTAAGTAGAAAATTTTCAAGGGACAGCTGATGACCTGGGCTGAATCTCAGTGTTAGCTGCCGTCTCAAATATTACGGTTTTTCCTTGCTGCAGAATTGCACCGAGGAGAGGCACCAGCTACAGGCGGTTTATTTATGCAGAAAGTTTATACAAAGATTGAGTCTATATCAGGAAATGTTATCACCGTACATGCTGAGGGAGTACGAAATGGTGATCTGGCGGTTGTCAGTTCCAGACACGGATCATCCCTTGCTAATATTATACGACTGAAAGAAAATGTGGTATCCCTGCAGGTCTTTGCCGGCGGGCGGGGTGTTTCGACCGGTGATGAAGTAAGATTTCTCGGCCATCCGATGCAGGTATCCTATACCGATAATTTAATGGGCAGAGTGTTTGACGGAAGCGGAAAGCCGCGGGATGCAGGTCCAGTGCTTGATGAAAATATGATTGATATCGGCGGACCTTCAGTTAATCCGGCTAAAAGAATTGTTCCTAAAAATATGATCCGGACCGGAATTCCCATGATCGATGTCTTTAACACGCTCGTAGAATCGCAAAAGCTGCCGATATTTTCAGTTTCCGGCGAACCCTACAATGAGCTGCTGGCCCGGATTGCCATGCAGGCCGAAGTTGATATAATCGTTCTTGGCGGAATGGGCTTAAAGTATGATGACTATTTATTTTTCCGGGAGGAACTGGAAACAAGCGGAGCAATGAACCGGGCCGTTTTTTTTGTGCATACAGCCTCAGATCCGACTGTTGAATGTCTTCTTGTTCCGGATATTTCTCTGGCAGTGGCTGAACAGTTTGCACTGGAAGGAAAAAAAGTGCTTGTCCTGCTTACTGATATGACCAACTTTGCCGACGCAATGAAAGAAATAGCAATAACAATGGATCAGGTGCCCTCAAACCGGGGATATCCCGGTGACCTTTACAGTTCCCTGGCAGCCCGCTACGAAAAAGCAGTGGATTTTGAGGGAGCTGGTTCTGTGACAATTTTAGCGGTTACCACCATGCCTGGAGATGACGTTACCCATCCGGTTCCCGATAATACCGGGTATATAACAGAAGGGCAGTACTATTTGAAAAACGGAAGAATTGAGCCTTTTGGTTCTCTTTCACGCCTTAAGCAGCAGGTAAACAAGGAAACACGTGACGATCATCGTTCCTTAATGGATGGAATGATAAAACTCTATGCCTCTTACAAGGAGTCAATGGAGAAAAAATCAATGGGTTTCCAAATGTCCGACTGGGATATCAAGCTCTTGAAATATGGAGAGATGTTTGAGCAGCAGATGATGGAACTTACCGTGAACATTCCCCTTGAGGAAGCCTTGAATCTCGGCTGGGAAATACTTTCAGCCTGCTTTTCCCCTGAAGAATCAGGCATGAAAACCAGTTTAATAATGAAATACTGGCCCGGAAAAGACAAAGAGGATAAATAATGCCTTCGGTAAAACTGACAAAAAATGAACTGAAGAAACAGAAGGACAATCTCAAACGGTTTACCCGCTATTTGCCGACTTTGCAGCTGAAAAAGCAGCAGCTGCAAATGGTTATACGTGATGTTACCAGGAAAATGGAAGAACTGGCGGATAAAAAAGACCGTCTGTATCATGGAATCCTTGCATGGATAGCAGTATTTGGGGAAAACTCACTTCTTGCTAAAGAAATTCGTCTGGAAAAGTTGATTGTTATTGATGAAATTCGAAGACATTATGGAAATATTGCCGGTGTCGGCATACCGGTCTATGACGGACTCTCTTTCAGGGAACATCCCTACGATTTGCAGACAACTCCCCTCTGGATGGATACAGCGATTGAAGAATTGAAAAATATGGCTGAATTGGACGCTGAGATAGATATTTTAAGACGTCAAATTGAGTTGCTGGGACATGAGCTGAGAATAACGTCCCAGCGGGTTAACCTTTTTGAGAAAGTAAAAATTCCCGAAACAAAGGAACAGATTAGAAGCATTCGGATTTATCTTGGTGACCAGCAGACAGCTGCGGTTGTTCGAGGGAAAATATCCAAGAAGAAACTGGAAAAGGTGTCATAGTATGATTGAAAAAATGAAAAAGGTTTCTGTTCTTGTGAAAAGCAGTGAACTCATACCTTCACTCAATCATTTGAGAAAAGCCGGCGTAATGCATATTTCAGAATCCGGAACAGTTCGCTCGGAAGCGGTGGACCGGGAAGAACAGCAGCTGGCCATGATTGACAGGGTTATAGCCGCTGTTCCAGCAAAATCCAAGAAAGTACCAACGAAAACGTCAGAAGCTTTTACTGACAAAATGACAGATAATCAGATTGGCATGCATGATGTAATGAGTTTTTGCAGAGAGATAGATTTCCTGCTGACTCAGCGGAAAGAGTATCTTGATAAGATTGAGGAATTGCGCCAGCTCGCAGGAAGACTTGAAGTCTGGGGGGATTTTTCTCCTGAATATCTGGAATTTCTGCATGACAATGGATTGTCCATGATTCCCGCAGAAATCCCCCAAAAGGATCTGGTTCATATTCGTGATGACTTTAGATTTATAACCTTGAAAAAGAAAAAAAAACAAGCACTGGTCGTCTTCTTCAATGCCCGTGAGGATAAACTGCCGGCTTCATCCCGACTGCTGCGAATACCAGCTATGGGGCTTTCAGATATAGAAAAAGAGATACGGCTGATCGAGAATCATATCAGCATAATTTCTGCTCGACTGGAGGCAGAGCATTCAGCGCTGCCAATGGTGCACGATGTTCGCCGGATTATAGCCTCAGATTTGCATCTCAAGAAAATCCAGGAGAATATGCACTCAGACGGGCCGGTATCATGGCTTACAGGATTTATTCCGGCAGCAAATATTTCCGATTTCAAGAAGATAGCCTCGACGAATGCCTGGGGTCTGTTGATCGAAGATCCTTCAGATACTGATCCTGTTCCGACAAAAATGAAAAACAATTGGGTTGTCCGTATGATTCAACCGGTGTTTAATTTGCTTGGAACCGTTCCCGGCTATAAAGAGTATGATGTCAGTATGTTCTTCCTGATGTTTTTTACCGTTTTTGTAGCAATGATCATCGGTGATGCGGGTTACGGCGTCATTTTTCTGGCAGCAGCGGCAGCATTACATATAAAAACCCGCAAAGCCTCGGAACTGATCCGGCTTATCTATGTCCTGAGCACCAGTACTATTATCTGGGGAGCAATTACCGGAACCTGGTTCGGCAGCAGCAGTATTGCTTCACTGCCCCTTTTAAGACAGCTGGTTATTCCGCAAATATCATCATTTCCTGAACTTTTTGCTATATCAAATCAGGAAGTATCCGAAACGGTCATGTATATCTGTTTTGTATTAGGAATCATTCAGCTCAGTCTTGCCTGCATAATCAATTTTATCAGACAATTTCCTCAATTACGTGCATTTTCTCAAATCGGGTCTCTCTCCCTGCTGATTGGTCTTTATACCCTGACTCTGAATCTTGTTCTTGGCAAAACTTTCCCGCAGTGGGGACTGTATGCAATTGTTGCAGGCCTTGCAATAATCGTGGCTTTTGGAGCACAGGAAAAAGGCAAGGGGTTTTTCTCCGGGTTTTTGAAAGGCCTGGCCGGACTGTTTACTACTTTTCTCGATTCTATCGGCTCTTTCTCGAATATTATATCCTATATCCGCCTTTTTGCGGTAGGAATGTCATCGGTAGCCATTGCCTCGAGCTTTAATAATATTGCAGCAGGTATACCCGGGGGAATTGCCCTTGCTGCAGCCTTGCTGGTTCTGCTTATCGGCCATGGCCTCAATATTGTCATGGGGTTATTATCAGTTATTGTTCACGGGGTAAGACTGAATATGCTGGAGTTTTCCGGACAGCTCGGCATGGAGTGGTCTGGAACTGAATATTCACCTGTTTCTGAATACAGAAGCAGGTATTTTAAAGAATTTTATGAAAATATGTAAAAAGGATCAGGAAATACTATTCTGCCCCTTTTATGCCAATGGTAAGGAGAGAAAAATATGGATTTTGGATTTTTAGGTACTGCGGCTGCTCTTGCGTTTGCAGCTTTCGGATCAGCTTTAGGGACGGGGTATGCTGCTTCATCGGCTATCGGTGTATGGAAAAAGTGTTTCGCTAATAATAAGCCGGCTCCGTTCATGCTGGTTGCTTTTGCCGGAGCGCCTCTGACCCAGACAATCTACGGATTTCTTCTGATGCAGTTCATTAACAATGCTGCTGCCGCACCTTCAATGCTGCGCTTAGGGGCAGGTCTGTTTGGCGGACTGGCTATCGGAGCTTCTGCAGCAATGCAGGGAAAGGCTGCAGCCGGCGCGGCTGATGCTCTTGGAGAAACAGGCAAAGGTACTGCAAATTACCTGATTGTTATCGGAATCGTAGAAACAGTAGCGCTTTTTGTTATGGTCTTCCTGCTTCTTACATTAAATTCATTCTCATAAAAAAGGTGAGAGCGACCGGCAGACAGAAGTCGGTTCGAAAAGATGTTGAGAAAAAGAGGTTGCACACTGATCATTTATGGTAAACATTTGTTACCTGTTTGTATGATTCAGTATACAACCTTTTTTCTTTTTATGGTATATTTCCTCTATGGATAGAAAAATTACCCATCCTGCCAAGGTTGGAACGTTTACAGTCGGCGGTGCATCGCCTGTTTCTGTTCAGACAATGTGGGATAAACCGATAGGCGCCGTTGATCAGCATTTCATCAGCCAGCTGGAAGAACTGAAAGCTTCAGGGTGTGACATTATAAGATTTTCCGTTCCAGCTGAGGGTGATATTGAACTGCTCGCGAGCGTATGCAAACTGGGAATCATGCCGGTTGTTGCCGATATTCACTTTGATTATAAGCTCGCACTGAAATCTATACATGTCGGTGTTGATAAAATACGCATCAATCCCGGGAACATTGGAGCAGAATGGAAGGTACGGGAAGTAATCAAAGCCGCTGCCGATACCGGATGTGCCGTTCGAATCGGATTAAATGGCGGATCACTTCCGCATAACTTGCGGGGCAGTACTGATAAAGCCGCTGCCATGCGTGATCTTGCTGGAGATTATATCGATCTCTTTCAATCAGAATCTTTTACCAATATTATTGTCTCCTTGAAAGATTCGGATGCGGAGACCACCTACCGTGCAAATAAACTATTTTCTGAAATGTTTGATTATCCGCTGCATCTTGGCGTTACGGAAGCAGGTCCGCTTATTCCTTCTGTCACGAAAAGCGCTTTTATTCTGGGTCGGCTCTTAAGTGAAGGCATTGGCGATACTTTGAGAATTTCCATTACAGGATCAATTCTTGATGAGGTGAGAGCGGGAGTGGAACTTCTGAAGCTGCTGAATTTGCGTTCAAATGGACTGAAACTGATTTCCTGTCCTAAGTGCGGGCGCTCAAGTTTCGATACTCATTGGTTTGTCAGCAGTATGGAACCATATTTCAGGACTGTTCATACCGATTTAACCGTAGCTGTAATGGGATGCGCGGTAAATGGTCCCGGTGAGGCATCTCATGCTGATATAGGGATAACAGGAATAGGCAGAGAGGTTTTTATTTTCCGTAAAGGAAGTATCGTCAGAAAATCATCAATTGAATCTTGCACTGAAGATTTCAAGGAAGAAATGCAAAAGGTAATCAATGAAAAAACTGATCATTAGGGGAGCAAGAGAACATAACCTTAAAAATATTGACTTGGAGCTTGAACGTGATAAGCTCATAGTCATTACCGGCTTAAGTGGTTCGGGAAAATCGTCTCTGGCTTTTGATACTATTTATGCAGAAAGTCAGCGACGTTATATTGAATCTCTTTCTGCATATGCACGGCAGTTTCTAGGTCGTATAGAAAAGCCTGATGTTGATTACATCGAAGGGCTGTCTCCGGCAATCGCTATAGAACAAAAAACTACTCACAAAAATCCCCGCTCAACGGTGGGTACGGTTACCGAAATATACGACTACTATCGTCTGCTTTGGGCCAGGATTGGAAAACCGCATTGTCCAGTTTGCGGACGTCCAATTCAAGAACAGTCAATCGATCAAATAATGGAGCAGATTCTTGAATATCCGGAAGGTACCCGATTAATGATCACAGCCCCGGTAGTCAGGGGAAGAAAAGGAGAGCATCGCAAAGTTCTTCAGGATGCAGTTAATGCGGGTTTTCCCAGGGTAATGATTGATGGGGAAATCCGGGAAACTGATAGTTCCGTGGTACTGGACAAGAAAAAAAAACACGATATTGACATTATTGCTGACAGGCTGGTATTGCGGGAAGAGAATAGAAAACGTCTGGCGGATTCATTAGAAACTGCTCTCGAAATAGCTGATGGACTGGTTACCGTTATAGATGCTGATTCAGGGAATGCAAAAACCTTTTCAGAAAAAAATTCCTGCACCGAATGCGGGATTAATATACCAGAACTGCAGCCGCGTCTTTTTTCCTTCAATAATCCCTATGGCGCCTGTCCCGATTGCCATGGACTTGGCCATAAATCGGAATTCGATCCTGATCTTATTATTCCCGATTACTCTAAATCATTCAACGAGGGGGCAATTGCAACAGCAAATCCTGATGCTGCATGGAATAGAAGCCAGTTTATTTCGTTATCTGAACACTACGGATTCAGCCTTGATACTCCATTCTCCAAAATCCCTGAAGCTGTAATACAAAAACTATTGTTTGGTTCCGAAGAAAAAATCCATATGGTTTACACCAACGAAAAAAACAATGGAACCTATAAATTTGATAAAAAGTTTCCCGGCATTATTAAAGATTTAAGACGGAGATTTTTTGAAACAAATTCTCCTGGCATCCGGCAATGGCTGGAAAGTTTCATGACCAGCAGTCACTGTGATGCATGTGACGGTTCCCGCCTGCGAAAAGAAAGCTTATCGGTGTTAATAAACGGATTGAATATAGCAGATGCTTCACGCATGTCCATTCGAACCGCCCTTCAATTTTTTGACAAACTCCAGCTTAACGAAACTGACAGGAAAATAAGCCAGCAGGTACTTAAGGAAATTCTTTCCCGACTGACATTTCTGAAAAATGTAGGTCTTGACTATCTCACTCTTGACCGGACAGCAGGAACTCTATCCGGGGGTGAAGCTCAGCGCATAAGACTTGCAACACAGATAGGATCTTCTTTGACTGGAGTACTGTATGTTCTCGATGAACCCTCCATAGGGCTTCACCAGAGAGATAATAAAAAATTGATCGAGACCCTGAAGGATCTCAGAGACCTTGGCAATACCCTCATCGTTGTTGAACATGATGAATCGATGCTGCGCGAAGCCGACTATCTTGTCGATCTTGGTCCGGGAGCAGGTATTCACGGAGGTACTGTTACGGCAGCTGGAACTCCGGAAGAAGTCGCTCGATCACCGGAAAGCATTACCGGCAGCTACCTTTCAGGCAAACTGGTCATTGAAACTCCGTCGGTAAGGAGGCAAGGAAACGGCAAAGAAATTGTAATTATGGGGGCAGCAAAAAATAACCTCAAGCATATTGACCTTCGGTTTCCACTCGGGATACTTACGGTAATTACCGGAGTTTCAGGTTCCGGGAAATCCACCCTCTTAAATGAACTGCTGTTTCCATCAGTTTCAGGCAGACTGGGAGGTCGGGAAAGAAAGAATTTACCCCCAGGAATAGACGACATTCTTGGCTGTGAGCATATAGACAAGATTATTAACATTGATCAGAGCCCCATAGGAAGAACGCCGCGTTCTAATCCCGCAACGTATGTTGGCGCATTTACCCCTATTCGTGAGTTATTTGCCGCTTTGCCAGAATCAAAAGCTCGCGGATACAAATCAGGCCGATTTTCTTTCAATGTAAAGGGAGGGCGATGTGAAAACTGTCAGGGTGATGGTACGTTAAAAATAGAAATGCACTTTCTCCCTGATGTCTACGTAACGTGTGATGTTTGCGGCGGAAAAAGATTTAATAATGAAACCCTCAATGTCCGCTATAAAGGAAAGAATATCCATGATATTCTTTCCCTGAGTGTTGAGGAGGCGGCAGATTTTTTTGCCCCCGTACCATCGATAAGCAGAAAACTTGAGACGCTGAAATCTGTGGGTCTGGAATATATAAAGCTTGGTCAGTCAGCGCTCACTCTATCCGGCGGAGAAGCTCAGAGAGTTAAACTGAGTCTGGAACTGTCAAAGCGCAGTACGGGTAAAACACTCTATATTCTTGATGAACCTACAACCGGCCTCCATTTTGCCGATGTCAAAAAACTTATGGAGGTTTTAGAGCGTCTGGTTGAAGCAGGAAATACTATACTGATGATCGAGCATAATCTTGATGTAATTAAATCGGCAGATCATATTATTGACTTGGGACCGGAAGGAGGAGATAAAGGCGGATACCTTGTAGCCCACGGGACACCTGAACAAATTGCGGAAAACAGGAATTCTTACACTGGACAATTTCTTAAGTCTGTATTAAATGGATAACGATGAAAAAAACCTTGTTTATAGCCCTGTTTTTTGCGGTTTTCTGCTTTTTTGCAGCGGCTCAGGAACATGAGAATTTACCAGACACTATAAGCAATCTTATCCAACGTGCAAATATTCTCGATATTGAAGCTTCTTCTCCTAATGAAATGCGCTCCTGGCTTCAACGGCTTGGTCTTTCTCCAGATGGAGCTGCAGAAGACCTCAGGATGCGGCTCTATAATCATTACAGCCTTGAGAGACCCCGCCTGCAGGAAAAACTTCAGAACGTTGAATCCGTCAGAATTTCTTCGGCAGAGAAAGCAGAATATCGTATAGGACCGGATGGCTATTCCGGTATAGCAATTTTACGGGGAAATACGGTAATAGAATTTACAGATCCAGATTCAGGAAGCAGTTATTCAATTAAAGCAGATACGGTCATCCTCAATCGCTATACAGGCTTCATTTCTGCGGCAGGTAATGTTCAGTACAGCCAGACCGATCTTGATTCAGGTGAAGTTCTGGAAAATTATTCCAGCTCCAGTCTCTCATTTTCCCTTGAAGAGTGGAACGGAACGATCAGGAATGCTTTAACAGAGGGCAGCCGGGTAAATAGTGACGGAGATACGGTAGCTTTTGAACTCACAGGAAAAACCCTCGAGAAAAGCACTGGAGGCTTTCTCAATGTAGAAAATGGAATAATAAGCACACCCGGCCGCAATCCCTACATAAGCATCCACGCCGGTAAAATCAGCCTCCTTCCCGGAGGGGATTGGTTTGCTGTTAACGCAGTGGCTCGCTTTGGCAGAATTCCAATCCTTTATCTCCCTTTTTTTTACTATCCAGGAGTAAGCTTTTTCTTTAATCCATCTTTCGGTATATCGCAAAACAGGGGGTATTTTGTTAATACCACAACAGCAGTTTTCGGGAAACTGCCGGCCGCATCGGCTGAAAAAACAAGCTTTTCCCTTTTTCTGACCCAGGAAGATGATCAGCCAGTTGATATTCCCGGTATTAGCGGTTCACTTTTTTCCATGAACAATATGTATCCAGACGTAATTCAATGGGCAAATTCCACCCAGTCCTACCTGGCCGTAACTTTTGATGTTTTTGAAAAGAAAGGTATTTCTCTCGGTATTGCAGGAGACTTTAATGACTTTTGGGTCCTTGATTCCTTTACCCTAACAGGAGCTGTAATTCTTGATCCGATAAATCAGAATCCCATGGTGAGATTATACAGTATTCCCCAAATCCAGGCAGATGCTGATGCCTGGAAATTCAGCCTGTCTATGCCATTTTATTCAGACAGCAGCGTAATGGAAGATTTTGCATCGAGAAAAACCATTTTCGAGCTTAAGGATATTACAGGAACGGCTGTTTTTCCAGATTCCTTCAGTACTCTTACCGATTTCAATTGGAAGCTGTCAGGCAGCTTCAGACCTGATGTATCAAACTTGAATCCCTATATCAAAAGTATTCAGATATCATCTTTTTCTTCTGATTTGTACTGGTCCATAGATGGACCCTGGCAGTATACCATCAGCTCAGCCACTGTTTACAATCAGTCTGGCACTGTTTCCGGAGATTTGTTTAAGGCCGAAGCAGAAAAAAGACAATATACCCCTGAATCCCCTTCTGAACTCTCTTCGGCAAGAGGCTACTCTGGCAGTTACCCCCCTCAGCTGCTAACCGGATATTCATCAAGCGAAGATTCAGGAAAATTCGCCATTAAAAACAATGATAACGTATCTCTTATCGATGTTAATACACTCTCAGCACCCTTTACGGTTCCTGACATTTCATTACCGTCAGCTATACCAAAAGAAAAGACCATTCGTACTGCAGCATCAGCAAGTCTTTCATATAATCTCAGAGAATCCGGCAGTACTATTCTTTCTTTTTACGACGGTATGCCCCAATATGCAAAAACCACCGAAAAATTCGATGCTGGTATAACTTTGACAACTTCCTTGCTTGATTCCGCTTACTCTATCAGAAACATTATCAAGCCGACCGGTTTTTTGCAGAGACATTACGATGTATCCGGGGAAACTCCCGATTTTTCAAGCTATCTGGAACAGGATAAGGAAAGATCCCAGATTGCCGTTCTTAATGAATTCTATGTAACCATACCTGAGTTCAGCCTTTCCTATATTCTAAAAACAAGGGTGCTTGATTGGGATTTTGACAGTGATGCGCTGAACGGCAGCGGAGACTATCGCCTGAAAACCTTTGAGTGGGGAGATTCTGACGTGCTGCAGCATACCATTAAAGCGGCTCTTCCCATAAAACCGATTAATGGTTCCCTTTCGATATCAGCAGTGCTCCCCCCATTTAACTATAGACTGGATCCAAAACTCACTGCAAAGGCATCCGGAGTATCAGTAGCTCTCTCCTCAAGCCTTATGCAGCAAGACGATGGAAGCATCAACTTTGATCCTCTCTATTTGAGAATGGCCCTGAATCCCGTAATTCTCCCTTTTTCAGGACTGATAACCGCTGGTTGGACCTACGCAGGAGCATCTGAAGACCCGGATGCTGGATTTCCAGCTGCAATCGAGGGACATCTGGAAATTGATGTAGTAAAAGATTTGTTATTCAAGCAGACCTTCGGTTATGATTTTTCAACTGAGACATGGGATAATCCGTCCAGCAGAATCCAATGGAAAAGTTCTTATGCCGAACTGGCTCTTCTCGCAGGTACCCTGCCTGATGCTTCCATAATTGATTTCACCCCTGATACCATTAAGATTTATGCCCCTGTTAAAATATCTGAACTTTCGTTCTGGCACAATCGGATTGTGCTGTCAGCTTCGGTCTTGTCATCCTGGGCCTACAGTTTCCAGGAGCCAGCCGAAAATCTTCTGACAGTAAGTTTTGCAGTGGACTTAACAATAGAAGAATTTCTGGAGGTTACTGTAACTTCAAGGTCGAGAAATTCTGCTTTTCATAAGTATTTTGACGGAAGTGTGAATGTTTTTGAGGACCTTTACAAATCGTTTAATTTTTTTAATATTGATGACAGATATGATTCAAATTTCAATCTGGACAGCATTCAGCTTAAAGTGAAACATATAATGGAACAATGGGATTTAATAGCTGATTATAATGGGACCATTGCCCTGAATACTATTACCGATGTATATGAGTGGAGATCTGCAGTATCCGTTTATATATCATGGAAAGGGGTGCCGGAAATTGACTTAACTGGTTCAATCAAGCATGATGAGGCATCCGGTAAGCAGGAACTGATTATTTTACAGGGGGAAGAGTGACAATAGTATTTGATGATATTGAAGTTTTTAAGCGTGTATGCGGACAAAATGATGAGAATATCAAGGAACTTGGAGAAGGATTGGGTATTGATATTTTTCTTAAGGGCAATACTCTGTCAATTCAGTCGGACCATGATGCCGAAACCGTCTCTGCTTTCAGCCGACTTGTAGATATTATGAAAGAACTGGCAGTCCAGGGGCGCGATGTAGATCCGCCGCAGATACGGCTGCTGCTCCAGGCTCAAAAAGATGCGGACGATTTTGTTCCTTCTGAAGCAGGAGCTATCCATATAAAAGCCGGCAATACGAACATTTTCCCCAAAAGCAGAAATCAGCTGCGTTATATAGAGGCAATGTTCAGCCGACAGCTGGTTTTCGGTATAGGACCGGCCGGCACCGGAAAAACCTATCTTGCAATTGCCAAAGCAGTACAGGATTTAACATCAAACCGGAAAAAAAAGCTTATTCTTACCCGCCCCGTAGTTGAAGCAGGTGAAAACCTCGGTTTTCTGCCCGGCGACTTATCCCAGAAAATCAATCCATATCTGAGACCGCTATATGATGCCCTCGAGGCAATGCTCCCTTTACATGCGATTCGCCGAATGGAAGAAAACGGTGTTATAGAAGTTGCTCCACTGGCGTATATGCGTGGTCGAAGTCTGCAGAATGCCTTTATCATCCTTGATGAAGCCCAGAATTCAACACGGGAACAGATGAAAATGTTTCTGACTAGAATTGGAGAACATTCCGAAGCAGTGATTACCGGTGATATTACCCAGATAGATTTGCCTTCAAGAAGCCAATCCGGACTTGTGCATGCTTCAAGAATTCTTCATAGTATAGAAGAGATTAGTTTTATTCATTTTGCTTCGCGTGATGTTATCCGAAGCCGGTTGGTGAGAAAAATTGTGGATGCGTATGAAAAAGATTCTTGATCCTGTTCTGATGAAGCTTAAGTATCGTGAAATTCTTGTTCTACTGTTTTTTGCGGCGCTTCTTTCTGGATCAGCCCATATTTTGCCTCTTTTAATCTCAGGAAATATATCTGAACAGTCTGTTGAAAACTCAATGGGCTTTGTAGTTGGAGAAATAGCTGACCGTAATGTAATAGCCAATACTCAAGTCCAATATGTTGATACTGAAGCTACGAGGAAAGCTGTTTCTTATGCGGTTGATTCTGTCCCCCCCCGTTTCACAGTTATGCTTGACCAGACCTTGGATCGACTGATTCTTTTTGATCAGATATCAGAATATCTCATAGCTGAATACGCTGTCCCTTTACCTGCAGCAGTTGAAAACATTCTTATTCAAGCGGGTACTGAACCGGAAGCCCTGAGGAAGGAACTCAGTTCGCTGAGTAAAAATGAAAAAAGAGCCGTCATCCAGGCAGCTGCCTTGAAAATCAAGGAAATGTTGGAAAATGGAATTTTTTCTGCAGAAGACCTGGAAATACTGAAATCTTTGGAAAACCCAACCGGAGATACGTTTCAAATAATTCTGATAGAAGAAGATAGATATAATTCTGAAAGGAAGGAAACTATATCACTCTCAACTGTCTTTTCAGATGCTTCATTAATGGAAAATCTGGCTGTCTGGGTTGCATCGGGAAATGATGATGAGATAATCATAAGATCAAGGGCTGCAGCTATAATCAGACCGTTTTTATTTGCCAATCGTCAGTTTGACAACCTTGAAACACAAAAAAAACGTAAGGAAGCTGCCGAGGCTGTAAGGCCGGTTATTGGGACAATTGAAAAAGGTGACTACATACTGGTTAAGGATTATCTTGTTACATCTGAAGATATGGCTAAACTGAAAGTTCTGCAGAAAAGTCAACTTGATCAGGGAATAGTCGAGAAATCAGGAAGTTTGCTGTTTTCTGTTTTTTCCTCATTATTGTTAATCCTTATTCTGATAAGAATCATACCCCGTAATTATCGGTTTATGCAGTATTCCAGCATTGTTCTGACTTTTGTTTTGCTCTATTTCTTTGTTTTGTTTTTTATCACTAGAACCCTCATGCGTTATAACTTTCCACTCTTTGCTTTTTTCATTCCTGTTTCTTTTTTTACTATGCTTCTAACAGTGATAACAGGAAAACAGACCGGATTCCTTGTATCAGCGTATCTGGCATCCCATACCTTGCTTATGCCTATGGCCGATTACGGCTCTTTTATTTTCATCTTTTTTATGGGAATTACCGGCACACTGCTTATGACCGCTGCCCGTAAGCGAATAGATATTTTCAAATCTTTATTGTATCTCATCGGATCCGGGCTTTTCTTACTTCTGCTTATTGGACTGCTTGATGACTATTCATTACGTGATTTTGCCGTAAATGCTTCAATAATTACCGCAAATACACTTGTTTCAAGCATTATGTTCATCATGCTTCTGCCGGCTCTGGAAAACCTGTTCAATCTCCCTACAGATTTCCGCTTGCTGGAACTGACAACCATGAATACACGTATTCTTAAACGGATGGCAGTCGTTGCAAGAGGTACCTACAGCCATTCAGTTGCAGTTGCCGATCTTGCGGAATCAGCGTGCCAGATCATCGGGGCAAACAGTCTTCTTGCGCGGGTGGGAGCCTACTATCATGACATAGGAAAGATAGACCAACCGGAATACTTTATTGAAAATCAGGTTGGAGGAAATAAGCATGATGATCTGAAGCCGAGCCTGTCTGCTGCTGTAATAAAATCGCATGTAAAAGTAGGAATTGAAAAAGCAAAGGAAATCGGTCTGCCGCAGGAAGTTATAGACATAATTGCTGAGCATCACGGAAATGATTTAATCAGCTATTTTTATAGCGAGGCAATTCAGAAAAATGTAAAGAACAGCAAGATATCTCCCGAGGATTTTTCCTACAGCGGATCCCCACCCTTAACAAAAGAAGCTGCAGTTGTCATGCTTGCTGACAGTGTGGATGCAGCCAGTCGTACAATAAAACAGCCAACTACCCCTAAACTGGAAAAACTGGTCTGGAAAATTTTTATCGACAAAATCAACAATCGCCAGCTGATAAACTGCAGTTTGTCTCTTTTTGAGCTGGAGATGATACGGAAGCAGTTTCTGCTCATTCTTTCCGGGCGTTACCATACCAGAATAGAATATCCTGATATTAACGAGGCTGCAAAGTGATGAATGTTATTGAAACATCAACTTTAAGCAGTGATGATAATGAACTACCAATTCCTCCATCCTATTCAGAGAGATTTGTAGCAGAGATCCTTGATTATCTGGAGATAAAAAATAAAGAGATTTCTATTCTTTTTACAGATGACAAGTATATGCGTACCTTGAATTTTGCATACCGGGGAATTAATTCTCCGACTGATGTACTTTCTTTCAGTCAATTTGAGGAATCACAGCCAGCAGATATGCCAGATACCGCTGCTTCTGATACCCTTCTTGGAGATATCATTATTTCGATCGATACATTGAAAAGTAATGCCGAATCCTTTAGGGTTGCTTTTGATGAGGAGCTGAAAAGATTGTTAATTCATGGCATACTGCATTTAACCGGTATGGATCACAAAACCAATGACAGCAATGAGGAGATGCTCCAGCTGCAGGAGCAAATATTACTTGGATTTCAAGAAAAAAATAGTATACAGGGTATTTAGTTGCAATTTCTTCGTTTTTTTACAAATATAGCCGCCTTATTTCATAAGCCCGCACATCCTGACAAAACTACGGAAAAGCAGGAAATGATTGAGGGAATAGAAGAACTCTCCCAAACCACGGTTAAAGAGGTCATGGTACCGAGAATTGATGTTGAATTTATCTCGCATGATGCCGCGTCAGGCCCGCTTCTCAAAACCATATCAGAACTTGGCTATTCCCGTTATCCAGTTTATAAAGATACCATTGATAATGTAATAGGAATACTCTATGTTAAAGATATTCTTAAGGAAACGGCGAATTTGTCCGGCCTGTCCGTAAAAAAAATAGCGAGAAAACCATTTTTCGTACCTGACAGTAAAAAACTTGATGATCTCCTCAGGGAATTCAAGAGAAGAAAAGTCCATATTGCCGTGGCTATTGATGAATATGGAGGAGTATCGGGAATAATTTGTCTAGAAGATATCCTTGAAGTTATTGTCGGTGATATCCAGGATGAATTTGATGATGAAAAAGCTGATTTCACCGAATTAGGCAAAGGCATTTATCTTTGCGATGCAAGATCGCAAATAGATGAGCTGAATGAAGCTCTAGGACTTGGTCTTTCCGATGAAGATTTTGAAACACTTGGAGGTTTTGTATTCGAACTGTTTGGACGAATACCGGAAAGCCTCGAAAAAGTAACCTGCCCGACAGCTGCCGGGGATGTCGATTTTATTGTTCAAGATATTGAGGGACATAAAATCAATACCATTAAACTGGTCATGAGAAACATCTAGGAATCAATCCGGGCTTCATTGACACAAAAGCTTGTATTTCATATAGTTGACGCGTTATCAATATATATAATTTTTGGAGGATTGCCTTAATGAAAATTGCAATTAACGGTTTTGGACGAATTGGCCGAAACGCATTTAAAGTAGCATTCGAGCGTGACAATATTGAGATTGTTGCTTTGAATGACCTGACTGATCCAAAGACCCTTGCCCATCTGCTGAAGTATGATTCAACTTATGGTGTATATGACAAATCAGTAGCCGCTGCAGAGAATGCCATCATTGTTGATGGAAAAGAAATAAGAATTTTTGCTGAGCGAAATCCT
The DNA here is from genome assembly GCA_018399255.1 of Spirochaetales bacterium. Lineage (GTDB taxonomy): Bacteria > Spirochaetota > Spirochaetia > JABMQR01 > JABMQR01 > M55B182. The sequence goes on from JAGYPA010000001.1 coordinate 111,253, forward strand.
GCAGACCTTCCATGGGGAGAAATGGGTGTAGATGTTGTCATTGAATCAACAGGTGTATTTGCAACTGCTGAAGGACCTCGGGGAGGCTACAAAGATCACATCAAAGCGGGAGCTAAAAAAGTTATCCTGACAGTTCCTGCAAAAGACACCATCGACCAGACCATAGTGCTCGGTGTTAATGAAGCTGATATTGACCTAAGTCTGACGGCATTCTCTAATGCTTCCTGTACAACAAACTGTCTTGCCCCTGTCGCTAAAGTCATCAACGACAGTTTTGGTATTGTCAAAGGACTCATGACAACCATCCATGCCTATACCAACGACCAGGTTATTCTTGATCAGCCGCACAAAGATCTGCGACGGGCCAGGGCATCGGCATTGTCGATAATTCCAACAACTACCGGTGCTGCAAAAGCGGTAGGCCTCGTTATTCCTGAGCTCAACGGAAAACTGAACGGAATGGCTATGCGCGTTCCAACCCCGACAGGCTCTATTGTCGACCTGACCTTTGAAGTAGAAAAAGACTGTACTGTTGAGGAACTGAATGCTGCGGTAAAGGCTGCGGCCGAGGGTCCTATGAAAGGCATTCTTGAATATACCGAAGACCCCATCGTTTCCATGGATGTGAAAGGCAATAAGCACTCTTCAATTTTTGATGCTTTGATCACAATGAAAATCGGGGAACGTTTTTTTAAGATTTGTTCATGGTATGACAATGAAATGGGTTATTCTACAAGGGTCGTAGACCTTGCGGAATTGCTTGTTAAGTAACTAGTCGACAAGTTTTTTTGAAAATAGGTTCAGTGCAGAATTTCAATTCTGCGCTGAATACGTTCAGATTGTAAATACTGCCGGGCAACCGGCAGTATTATTGACCGATCAATAAGCATTGCTCATTCAAGAGGATTTTTATGAAACTAAGAACCGTTAAGGATCTCGATCTTAAAGGGAAAAAAGTTCTTGTTCGTGTAGATTTTAATGTTCCCCTCAAAGAAGGGGAGGTAACAGATGCCACACGAATCAACATGGCTTTACCAACAATACAGTATATTCTCGATCAGCCGGGAACTTCCCTTATTGTCATGTCTCATCTTGGACGGCCAAAAGGAAAAAAAGAGGCTGAATTCAGTTTGGATCCGGTAGCGAAGAAATTTTCTGAACTGCTTGGACGAGAAGTTGTTATGGCCCCAGATTGTATCGGGGATGATGTTACCCGACTAGCCTCAGACCTCTTGCCAGGCCAGATACTTCTTTTGGAGAATGTTCGGTTTCACAAAGAAGAAACAGATAATGATGCAGATTTTTCAAAGAAGCTCGCTTCCCTGGCAGATGTGTATGTGAACGATGCCTTTGGAACTGCTCATCGGGCCCATGCTTCAACTGAAGGAGTTACCAGATATCTTCCCTCGGCCGCAGGTTTGCTCATTGAAAAAGAAACAGCTTTTTTTGCGCCCCTCCTGGAAAATCCTGAAAAGCCTTTTGTTGCCGTAATAGGGGGTGCGAAAGTTTCTTCGAAAATCGGGGTACTTGAATCTCTTCTTAGAACTTGCAGTACTATTATTATTGGCGGCGGCATGTCTTTTACTTTTCTTAAAGTACTTGGCAAAAGCATTGGAAATTCATTATTTGAAAGTGAATATCTTGAAACTGCTAAGAATTTGCTCGATAAAGCAGAAAAAGCCGGTGTGAAAATCCTTCTACCTGTCGATCATATCGCTGCTGATGCTTTTTCCGAAGATGCCGAAGCAGTATCTGTGGATGATGTCAATGTTCCGGACGGCATGCTCGGTCTGGATATAGGACCAAAAACCCTGGAACTGATCAGGGCTGAATTGAAAACTGCAGCTTCTATAGTCTGGAATGGACCTATGGGGGTTTTTGAGTTTGATAAATTTGCCCGTGGAACTATCGCTGTTGCAGAAATGATTGCTGAAAGCAAGGGCACAACGGTAGTCGGCGGTGGTGATTCAGTAGCAGCGGTTAATAAATTCGGCTATGCTGATAGGATTGATCATGTCTCGACTGGCGGAGGAGCTTCTCTTGAATTTCTTGAAGGAAAGGTTCTGCCAGGAATAGCCGCATTGCAAAATCAGGAGTAATTAATTATGAGAAAAACATTTATTGCCGGAAACTGGAAAATGAACATGCTTCCGTCAGAAGCCGCTGCTTTTATTGGGGACCTGGCTGCAAAAACAGGTGATTTCAAGTATGGTAAAGTAATGGTTGCCCCACCTTTTACTTCATTACCTGCAGCTGCAGCTGTAATCAAAGGGACAGGGATACTGCTTGGTGCACAGAACATGTCTGATGAAGAATCTGGAGCCCACACGGGTGAAGTGTCCCCCCTGATGCTTAAGGACTTGGGTGTAGATGCCGTAATTCTTGGACATTCCGAGCGGCGCTTGATTTATGGTGAAAATGATGCATTTATTAACAGAAAGGTGAAATTGGCGTTAAAACATGGTTTTGAAGTTATTCTTTGTGTGGGAGAAACTCTTGAGGAACGTGAGTCCGGCAAAGTAGAAACCGTAGTTGAAGAGCAGCTCGCCGGAGGACTAAGTGGAATAGCAGAAGAATCCCTGGCTTCAATAACCATCGCATATGAACCAGTTTGGGCTATAGGTACAGGTAAAACTGCCACACCGGAAGACGCTGATAGTGTTCATGCGTTTATTAGAAAAATCATTGAAAAACTATTCAGTTCTTCTGCCGCCGCAGAAATTGTTATTCAGTACGGCGGCTCAGTAAAACCTGAGAATTCAGCTGAACTTATGGCAAAAGAAAATATAGACGGAGCTCTTGTCGGTGGAGCATCCCTTAAGGTTGATTCCTTTTATGGAATTATTAACTTTGCCAAGGCATAAGTTTTTTAATAATCTTATAATTCTCTGTACGAACATTCAATGAATATGATATTGTTGTTGTTCAGGCCGGTTTATAAAGAATAGCTATTCAATTGACCGGAACTTTTTACCAGTGGAGTAACTTTATGGGTGTTTTTGGAATTATATTGTTAGTGCTTTTCATAATTGTCTGTATCATTCTTGTTCTGATTGTTGTTCTTCAGGATGAACACAGCGAAGGCCTCGGCGGTATTTTTGGTGGGTCAAGCGACACGACTTTCGGGTCTCAGTCGGGAAACATACTGACAAAATTTACGTATATTTTCGCGGCAGCCTTTTTCATTCTGGCTTTTGGTCTTGGATTTGTTAATCGCACCCCGGAAGATTCAGATCTTTTGCAGAAAATTGAAACCGAATCAGTTGAACTTGATGAAAACTGGTGGGATGTTGAGAATTAACAGGCAGGCTGCAGTCGAACAATACAAAAGCTTCTTTGATTGGAGTTTGATATGCGGGTAGGGATAGTTGTCCTTTACGAGTCTTCCAAGCAGAAACTGCTTAGTATAGCAGCTGGGTTGGCTGAAGGAATTATGCAAAATGGACACAGTGCTGAAATAATTGATGGTATTCTTGAGAGTGATAAAAAAATCACCTTTTATGACTATCTCATACTAGGAACCGAAGCTACTTCCACTTTTGGGGGGAAAGTTCCGGGAAAAGTCAGAACTTACCTTTCTCAGTGCGGTTCGGTGTCAGGAAAGAAGTCTTTTGCCTTTATCATGAAAAAAGGCTTTAGAACCGGAAAAACCTTGACAGCTCTCATGAAACTTATGGAGTTTGAGGGGATGTTTATAAAGTACTCGGAAGTGCTCAAGAATAAGGATGAGGGAAAAGAAATAGGTAAACGACTGCATATCAGTTAATTATTGGGAGATACATTCTATTATGACTATGTTGATAAAAAAACTATTATTCGTTCTTATTATTTCACTGCTGTCTTTTTTTCCGGTATATTCTCAGATGATGCTTCAGCCAGTTGCTGCGGTTAACTTGATTCGCTCTGAAATGATCTCAAAAGAAGCTCTGGATGCAAAGAAAGCTGAACTCTCAGCTGCAAACGGCGGACAGGAAATTGATGAGAAAGATGTTCTTGACATTATGATTAATGATGCGCTCGTACTGCAGGGTGCTGAAAGAGATGGGGTACTGCTTAAGGAAAACGAACTCAATACCCTTGTTTCCGAACAGAAGACTTCAGTTGAGAGTCAGCTTGGACGAAAACTTACAGATGCAGAATTCAATTCTGTCTTGAACCAGGCTTATAATTTAACACTTGCCGAATTTCGCGAAAAAGTGGAGCAGAACTATATCGTCAACGCTTATATCAGAAAAGTAAAAAGTGATGTCATCACAAACATTCCGGCTCCAACAGAAGCGGAAATTCAGTCTTTTTATAGAAAAAATGCTTCAAGTTTTATCAATCCCGAATATGTTCGCTTAAGCCATATTTACATCAGCAAAAAAGACGCTTTAAATACCAATCCTGAGACAAAAGCAAATGATATCTACCGACAGCTTCAATTTGGTTCAAAAACATTTGACGAACTTGTCATTTCCAGTTCTCAGGATGAATCTTCGAAATTCATTGGCGGTGAAATAGGATGGATGGCAATAGATGACAGCTCCACTCGTCAGGTCTTTGGAGATGCGTTTGTTGATGCAGTTTTTGAACTTGATAACGAAGAAATTTCCAAAGTGCTGGAATCGAATTCAGGTTTTCACATTGTCAAAGTACTTGAGCACATCTATCCTAAAATGCTTACAATCAGTGATAGGATTAACCCGGACAGCAAGATGACAGTTCGCCAATATATAAGCCAGACTTTGTATGTTGAAAAGCAGCAAGTTGTTTACAAACAGGCTGTTTCAGAACTTGTCAGCGAATTACGGGCTGAAGCCGAAATTAAAATCCTTCTTTAATGACCCATGGAAAAAAAAGCCGATGAGCTCCAGACATAAATCTCGCGAATTTGCCTTACGCTCTCTCTATAATTGGGAGTTTCATAATGATGGCATTAAGGCTTCAGCAGAGATAGACTATTTTCCGGCTCTCAATGATTCCGAACGAGAGGAAATAACAACTGAAACTGTCGTAACTGTTCACTATCTTGTTAAAGGGACCTTGGAAAACCAGACTCAGATTGATATGATGATTAACAAGTATTCTACAAAGCGTAAAGTTGATAAGATAGAGTTGGTTGATCGATGCATTCTGCGGCTTACGATTTTTCAGATTTTGTTTCAGAAAAAGGTTCCCACAGCTGTACTGATTGATGAAGCCGTTAAATTGTCATTGGAATATAGTTCTAATGTCAATTACAAATTTATAAATGGTATACTTGATACTATTCGAAAAGAAGAATTATGATTACATTAAAATCAGAAAAGCAGTTAGAGGGTATTCGTGCATCAGCAAAGATATTAGCTGGTTTGCACCATGAACTCACATTATATGTGAAGGACGGACTTACAACTGGTCAGATTGATGCTTTCTGCTATCAGTACATAACTGATAATAAAGCGGTTCCGGCTTTTTTGGGTTATATGGATTATCCGGCTACCGCCTGTATTTCAGTTAATGAAGAGGTAATTCATGGGATTCCTGGTAAGAGAATATTACTTGAGGGGGATATTGTAAGTATAGATCTTGGGGTTAATCTGAACGGCTACTTTAGTGATGCGGCACAGACCTTGATAATTGGCAGAACTGACCCGGAAATTGAGAAATTGGTATCAGTTACCAAAGAATGTCTTTCAGCTGGTATAAAAGCTGCTGGATCGGGAAAAAGAATCAGTGACATTTCAAGAGCTGTATTTGATATTGCCGATAAGAATGGATATGGGGTTGTCAGGGAGTATTGCGGTCATGGGGTTGGTCTTGCGCTGCATGAAGAGCCTCAGATATCCAATTACGTTTCTTCCGGCTCTAATCCGAGAATAAGGCCGGGTATGGTACTGGCCATAGAGCCCATGATTAATCTTGGTTCTAAAAACATTCTGCACATGCCGGACGGCTGGACGGTAATAACGGCTGACAGAAAGCCTTCTGCTCATTGGGAGCATAGTATTGCGGTGCAAAAGGATCACATAGAGGTATTGACTGCTTTTTAATGTCTTTATTGTGAGGTGAGTTATGAAAATTCAAAAATTTGGATTAACAGCAAGAGTTTTCGCAGGAGCATTGATGCTCTTTTTTCTGGCAGGCGGTCTTTTTGCTGCCAACTATTATCTACCTGTTGCGGGACAAGCCGATGTTGAGCAGCCCGTATCCAATGCTCTAAGATCTGGAGAATCAATAGATTCCTCCGATTTGCCGAGAATAGAGAACCTGCAGAATTCTTTTAATTCGGTAGTAGAGCAAGTGCTCCCTGCCGTTGTTCAAATAAATATTACCCAGACGATAGTCCAGAACGTACCTTCCTTCAGAGGGTTCCCATGGTTTTTCGGAACTCCGGAATCCAGAGAATATGATTCTGAGAGCTTGGGCTCAGGAGTAATGTTCAGAAGAGAAGGAGATACTTACTATGTTCTTACAAACGATCACGTTGCAGGTGAAGCTAATAAAATAGAGGTGGTTCTTTATGATGAACGATCTTTTCCCGCTGAACTGGTAGGAACAGATTCCCGTCGGGATATTGCCGTTATTTCTTTCACTTCCAAGGATCGCGATATACAGCTTGCTCCCATGGGATATTCTTCCGATCTCAAAGTAGGCGACTGGGTACTGGCTATGGGCAGCCCGTACGGCTTCTATTCGAGCGTTACTGCCGGAATAGTTAGTGCCTTGGGAAGATCCGGTAAGGAAATCAATAATTTGAATGACTTTATTCAAACAGATGCTTCTATAAATCAAGGAAATTCCGGCGGCCCGCTGGTTAATATTTATGGTGATGTAATTGGTATCAATACATGGATAGCAGCGCCTACCGGCGGCAACATCGGTTTGGGCTTTGCAATTCCAATTGACAATGCAAAGGAAATTGTCGAAGAAATACTTGAGTTCGGTCGTGTTCGTGACGGCTGGATCGGTGTCTCTATGATTGACACCTATGAATTTGATCCTTTTTTTGAAGATTTAAAAATCAAAGGGGAAAAGGGAGTCTTTGTAGCAAATGTTTATCTTGATTCTCCAGCTTACAAGGGCGGTGTTCGACCTGGAGACCTTATTACCAGCTTTAACGGAAAATCTGTTTCGGATACAGAGGAATTGTCCAGGCTGATAAGCAATGCTCAAATTGATGTTCCTTTAGGGGTGACTGTAAATCGATCAGGGAAGGAACTGGAGTTTCAACTTGTTCTTGAAGAAAGAAAAAGCGAAGAGGAAATTGAGAATAATACTGATACATTGTGGCCGGGTGTTATTGTGCAGCCGCTGGATGAGCAAGCCAGGGAATCACTTAATCTATCTCCCTTTGATAAAGGTTTATTATTTATGTTCATGGGAGGCGGTGCAAGTGCTGTAAATCCGTTCTATACCGCCGGTTTACGTAATTATGATGTTATTACACAGATAGATGATACAAAAATCAGAAATGTGGCAGATTTTTATGAAGCGTTGGATAAAAATGTTATGCGTACGTATCAGATTTCCTTTATTCGCAATGGAACTGAAAACACAATCTTTGTAGACAGGCAGGTTTTATGAAAAAAGAATTTCTTTCCCCTGAAATGATTAGAAATAATGCCCTTAAGCTGGTGCATACCATCCACAAAGAGCATAATTTCATTCCCGATATTATCTATACTTCACTCAGGGGAGGAGCTTACCTGGCTAATGTATTCAGTGAATACTACAAGCTGGTAAAAAAAACAGATCGTCCAGTCTTTTATGCTGCCGTTGTGGCTAGGTCCTACACGGATATACGGCAGCAGACAAATGTCATGATAGACGGGTGGACTTATTCACCAGAATACTTACGTACCGGGGATAAAATATTGCTTGTTGATGATATTTTTGATACTGGTAAAACAATAAACAAATTATGTGAAGTAATCATGGAAAAAGGCATTCCGCGAGAGGATCTCAAAATAGCAGTTCATGATTACAAAATTCCTCTTTATAAACCGGAACATTTGCCTTTTCATCCAGACTTTTACTGCCGTAAGCATGTTATTGAACGACCTGAAGATGATACGTGGATCCATTATATGAGTCACGAATTTGTCGGACTTACCATTGATGAAATTGAGCAAAACTATAATGATGATGAAAGTAAGGAAATCTTGCGTGAACTGAAGCATAATCAGGAATAATCATTTAAATGATTACAAAGTAAAAAGGCTGCCGGTAATTGTAAACATTACGGCAGCCTTTTTGTATTAAATCACCCTAAAGCAGCTGCACCGAAGCGGCTGTTTCCGATAGTATCTTATAAAGCCAGCGATTTGATGTCGCCGTATAAAAAACGAAATCGTTTGAATCAGAATCATAAAAATCGAGAATCGCGGTGGTTGATATGTTTGTGTAGAAATCATCATCAGAGGTAAATTCTGTGGGTATTGCCGGCGTTGTTATATTGTAGGAATAAATAGCTCTTAACCCGCCTATCAGGATATAGGGGTTAGTGTCAGCTTTGGTAACTTTCGTCATTGGAGCGAAGGATAACGAACTGCCTACTGCCAAGGCCATCGGGGAATCGGCATTTACGGCCGTGAAAGTATCGCCTGCGCTAGTAGTTGATTTAATCAGAACTCCTTCCCTGGTTACAAGGTAGAGTATTCCGTCATAACCGAAGGCTCCTATGACAGGAGACGCATTGTCAGTACCAAGAACAGCTGTTGTCAATTCTGTCGGGGTGCTGTAGGCTGACTCATCAACATGAAAATTCCTATAGGTACTGGTATCTTCATCGTAATAGGCAAAGATAAAATGCCTGTCCGAATCTAGAGTATCCTCATACACAAAATTAACCATGGCTGGCGGAGCATATATTTTCGGATCACTATCAAGATCAGCAATTCCGGTAACAAAGCTGCCCATATCAGTAACGTTTGATGCGGAATCCACTTTGCTGATAGTTGTCGTATCGGAAGCGGCGTCATACGAAACAACAAATGCATCTGTGCCGTCACTGAAGATATCAATCACAGAAATAGAGGCAACGACCTTATCGGCTGCAATTGGCGCAGCGGAGGGATTTGACAGATCTGCGGTATATACATTCTTTTTACTGCCAGCCTCATCATCCGGATCAAGAGAAGAATAGACCAGCAAATCTTGACCTTCAATATAAGCTGCTTCCGCAACGGCGTCCGGGTTTTTACTATCCTGTAATTTAATCGGTGACCAGACCGGTGAAACAACAGAGACATCAGCATACATTACCGAACTTCTTCTCTGAATAAACATGATGTTTCCATCCTTGCCGAGAATTCTGGCAACCGGTTCAGTTGCCAAGTCGGAATTTTCAATTTCCGTACTGGTGGAAATGGTCCGGAAAATTCCTGCTCCGTCCAGATTACATGAGGCAAAGAGAAAGAGTGCAAATAACGCAGATGCTGAATATAAAACAATTTTTTTTATCATATAATTTCTCCAGATATTTTACTGCTGGCTGTAAGTAACGGCAGCTTTAACGGTTAGAAAATTACCAAAAGAGGTTTGATCGCGGTTGTCACCAAAGTAGAGTTCGGGAATTAACCAGTAAGCGGTTTTCAAACCCAGTGCCCACTCATCATTTAAGGAGAAAATAGCGGCAATTTCCGGTTTGACCATAGATCCCAGATAGTGCTGAGAATCATACGAGCTATATACCAGTCCGGCAGAAAATGAAACTGGCATACTGAAGCTGCCGTCTATAAGCAGATATGAAATTTTCCCAAGAAAGGGGACGGCATTATATAATCTGTCATCAATAGCTCTGGCAAATCCATACCCCAGCTCAGCACCTAAAGAAGCTCTATGATTAAAATAGGCATCCCAGCCGATTGAAATATATCCGCCGACCTTCATCTTTCCACTGACAACCGGCTGCAGATCGGCTGGAGTCCAGATAAAAAGATTGAAAAGAGGACCGGCACTCAAAGAATACACCTGATCCCCGGTATCATAACGGAATGATGCAGGAGCAGCTGTCTGTTCGCTGCCGGCTGCTTCGGCTTCAGCATTTTCAGCCAGATCCTCTGCCGTCAGAAGCATGCCTGTCATAAGAAGTGCAGCAACAATTGCAGATAATTTCTTCATATATCGATATCCTTCAGTATAATGTCGATGATTACACTTAAACTAGATTTTATCAGCATGATACCAGAACGGTACAGGCTCTTCAAGAGAAACAATATTTTCTGCATGAGGATACAATCTTTAAAATTGATTCAATAACAGATATACAGTATAGTAGGTATAAGCAGCATGTTTTTTAGTGAAAGAGTAAAATATAATTAATAATTTTTATATATAGCTCAATTTGCATCTGATTAATTCAGCTGGAGCAAAATTTTAAGAGAGGTTCAAATTATGGCCAGAATTATCGACGGCAATGCTATTTCTAAGGAAATACGTGAAGATTTAAAAAGAAGAGTGGTTCAACTGCAAAATGTGCATACTATCACTCCTGGTCTTGCAGTTATTCTGGTGGGAGAAAACCCGGCCAGTCAGTCTTATGTCCGGGCTAAGCACCGGGCTTGCAAGAATGTTGGCATTAAAACAAAGGATTTCAATTTTCCTTCAGATATTTCTGAAATAGAAATACTGAATCTGGTGGACACCTTGAATACTGACCCGGAAATTCACGGAATTCTGGTACAGCTTCCGCTGCCGGCTCATATAGAGGAACAGAAAGTTCTTCTCAAGATACATCCAGACAAAGATGTCGACGGTTTTCATCCTCAAAGCATAGGGAAGCTGGTTATCGGGCTCGATACCTTTTTTCCCTGCACCCCGTTTGGCATTATCAAGCTGCTTGAACACACTGGAATATCTCCGGAAGGAAAGCATGTCTGTGTTGTAGGCAGAAGCAACATTGTAGGTAAGCCTATTGCTAACTTGCTCATGCAGAAAGAAAAACATGCAAATGCAACGGTTACTGTCTGCCATTCCCGTACCCCGGATATAAAGAACTATACTTTGCAGGCCGATATAGTCATAGCTGCCATAGGTAAACCCGAGTTTATAACTGCAGATATGGTAAAGGAAGGTGCCGTAGTAATTGATGTCGGTATAAACCGCATTGATGATCCGGAAAAGGAAAAAGGATACCGTCTTGTCGGAGATGTTGATTTTGATAACGTAAGCAAAATTGCTTCAGCTATTACACCGGTACCCGGAGGGGTTGGACCTATGACTATCACTATGCTAATGTTTAACACTATCCTCTCGGCTGAGAGAATGCATTACTAGAACCAGGAGTTTATACCTATGCCCCTGACTTATTGGCTGGAAACCTACGGCTGCCAGATGAATTTTGCAGAATCCAACGCCATTGAACTTGACTTTGCAAAGGCCGGCATAATTCCCGCTGCAGCTCCTGAAGAAGCAGATATTGCCGTTCTGAATACTTGCTCAGTCAGACAGACAGCAGAAAACCGGATCTGGGGCCGGTTGGGATTCTATCAGCATATGAAAAATGAGCGTAAGCTCACAGTAATCCTCACCGGATGCATGGCAGAACGACTTGCAGATGATATAAAAAAGAGAGCTCCGGCTGTTGATTATGTAGTAGGAACCAATGAAAAGCAGCACATCCTGGAGATTATCCAGAATCACCCGGAGGTGCATGAAGAATACGACTTCAAGACCTCTTATAAAGGAAAACAGCCAAGCAAATCGCTGCTTCCAATAATGAATGGATGCAACAATTATTGCGCATACTGCATTGTACCCTATGTCCGAGGACGTGAAGTCTCAAGACACCCTGATGAAATCATTGCTGAAATTGCTGAATTGCAAAAGCAGGATATAAAAGAAATTACCTTGCTCGGACAGAATGTCAATTCCTACAGATACGAACTGAATGGGAAAACTGTCACCTTTCCGGAACTGCTTAAGCGAATAACTAACACAATCTCTGATCAGGTATGGATTCGCTTTCTCAGTCCGCATCCAAAGGACTTTTCCCAGGAATTGATCAGTCTGATCGGAGCAAACAGCAGTATATGCAGCCATGTGCACCTGCCTGTTCAGAGCGGGTCCAATACTGTTTTACAGGCGATGAAGCGGGGTTACACCCGGGAATCGTATCTTGCTCTCGTTTCCTCCTTACGGGCTGCTGATCCAGCTATTACTTTCTCCACTGATATTCTGGTAGGCTTTCCGGGAGAAACGGAAAAGGACTTTGAATCAACGCTGGAACTTGTCGACAGCGTAGGGTACCTTGATGCCTATATGTATTATTTTAATCCCAGGGAAGGTACTGAAGCGATGCGAATGGACGGACACCTTGCCGATGAACTCAAACTATCTCGCCTGCAGAGGCTGATAGATTTCCAACGCAGCAAATCCCTTAAAATCAAGCAGTCCCGTATTGGACGAATAGAGCGGGTCCTGTGCGAAAACCATTCACGTAAGGATCCAAAGAAGCTTTTAGGACGTACAGAACACGATGAAATCGTTCTGCTCGAAGACGAAAATCTTGTATCCGGTAATTTTGCAGATGTAACCATTACCGGCCTTGTAGGTACTACCTATAAAGGAGAAAATTTATGCCCTGGAAAACAATCCTGATTATTTTGACGGCATCTATTTTTGTTCTCTTTATTGCCCTTAATATCGACAATACAACAGAGATCTCCTTTATTTTCTTTACAGTCGAATCAGTCCCGATATATCTTACCGTTTTCATATCCATGCTGCTGGGAGCTCTTTTTATGGTTCCGGTTATTGTAAAAAAAAGAAAAACTAATAACGAGGCTAAAGGGAGCGGAACAGAAGTCAGGAGCAAAAAGAGGGGAAAGCAAAACAGTGATAATGAAATCGAGGATTCATTCAATCGAGCGGTTCAGGGATCAAATACCACTGATCCCTTTAGTGATCTATCAAAAAAATCTAAAAAGAGATCCAGAAGAAAGAAAAATGTTATAAATTCTCCCGAAAATGTTTCTGATATTGATGTCTTTTCATAATCTGCATAAGCCGGCATAAAAAACAGAAAACCCTTCTTACAAGAGAATCACTCTTTTAAGAAGGGTTTTCTGTTTAAAAAGGTGCCTGTTAAAAAGGTGCCTGTTAAAAAGGTGCCTGTTTAAAAAGGTGGAGGTGGCGGGAATCGAACCCGCGTCCTACCGGGCCGGACAATGACATCTACAAGCTTATTCCCGGTTTTATTTTCAGAAGCATCAAGGGCCGGAACTCACTTACATACTTCCTACGCACGTCTTTTAGTGTCCCAGTCAGTCGCCGTTATAAAGACTGGTAAGCCCTGGTTTGTTTCAGATAACATTGCACTTCAGAGCCGCATTGCAAGTATCCGCAGCAGCGTATTACTACGCTGCTAAAGCAAAGTCTGCTTCGTTATTTTCGTTAGCAGTTAAAATTAATGTCTGTTTTAGGAGTAAGACAACTCCGCTGCAGCCACAATCCTGACAATCCGACAGTCGAAACCAGGACACCCCCTAGCTAATTAAATATAATCATTAATTGATAAAAATACAACCGGAATAATAATGAAAAAAATTAAAGAATCTTCCTCAACTAATAATTTTGCTTAATCTGCCGCTGAGCGTCCCTTTTTAAGTCCCGGTCACGGATAGAGTCCCGTTTATCATGCAGTTTTTTACCTCTGCCCAACCCGATTTCGACTTTAATTAAATTCTTTCTAATGTAAATTTTTAGCGGCATAATGGAAAAGCCTTTTTCTTCAACTTTTCTTCTGTATTTCTTAATCTCCAGTTTTTTTGCTAAAAGTCGCCTATCCCTGACAGGTTCATGATTATTGATATTCCCGAAATCATAGGTAGAAATATGAAGACCGACAAGGAACAATTCCCCATTCCGGATTCTCACATAAGAATCACCAAAGGAAAATTTTCCTAGACGAATGGATTTCACCTCTGTTCCTTCAAGTTCAATGCCGCACTCCAGACTTTCTACAATTTCAAAATTAAAAAAAGCTTTTTTATTTTTCTGAATTACTTTATATTCAGCCATAACTTACTCCTTGTAAATGAGCACCGGCCTGAAACCGATGAATTCCGAGCAGGAATAAGGTGCTGCACTGCCGGAAGAGTAGAGCAGATCTGATGAAACTTTATTTGCCCAGGAGCCTCCCCGAACAACTTTTTCTGTTTCCACACCGCTTAATTCAGCATCAATATCAAGAAACAAGGCATTACCAGTGGGCAGATAGGTATCTGATGTAAATTCCCATACATTTCCAATGAGATTAACCGGTTTTTTTGTGAAGGCTGGAGCTACAGATAATGCAGATGTAAAAGCTGTATCAGAAGCCGCTGCCGCATACTCCCACTGAGCAGCTGTCGGCAGGGAAGCTTTCAGCGACTGATATTTTGGATTGTCTGATGCAATTTTCTCGGTCAGCCAACTGCAGTAGGCCTCGGCTGCATACCAAGAAATGTTTCTTACAGGAAAATCCTTTGGGTTATCCAAATCTATCCCTTTCAGATAAAAATCGTCAACAAGGTTTTTTTCGACCAGTATATCGATATTGGTACGGTTCCAGTAGGAGTTTTCCCTGATGAAAACTGCAAAATCCCTTTCACTGACTTCCCGTACGGAAATGAAGAATTCCTCAATATCATGAAATGCAGGATATTCATCCAACTTTTCCGGCAATTCTGTCCCGGTTCGGCCAGTGGTGAAAGCACCTCCGGCAACCGCAGTAAAATTGACGCCCAGCAGCTGAATACCAGTATCCGCATCAAATATATCGCTGTGCGGTGTCGCCCTTTCAGGCAGGTCATGCAGTGTTTCCTGATTTTCCTCAATCTGACCGCCGTAATAGCTGTTCAGAAGCCCCAAATGTGCTGGATTGGTGAATACCGCTTTGTTAGATAATGAATAAGCTTCATTAAGAATTTCTGCTCCGGTTTGATAATCCCTGAACATCTCATCTGAGCTGATCAGCGCCGCTGTATGCTGGTAAAATCGTTGGATTCGCTCAATCTGGTCCACATCAAGACCGGCAGCTGCAATATCCTGAGCAAGTGCAGAAAAGTGATCGGGATAAAAATAGTTCTGACTGTATTCAGTAATAAATGACCAAGCATACAGATCTTTTATCCGCAGAGAAAGATATTCATCAAGAGAAGCGAGTTTCAGCTGTTTTTCAACTGTAATATTTTTTGGAAAAAAAAGCGAAAACATGAGACGCCCGCCAATGCTTATTTTTTCTTCCTCTGATACATACCCCGGTTTTTCAAAACGTAAAGTGTAAGTGCCTTTTTTCAGAAAAGAGGTAAAATTTCCCGATCCAAGATAGAAAGAATCCTGGTATACAGCTGCCCCGGTACCCGTACCGCCTGCCGTTGAGGATTCTGAAACTGACGTAATGAATGTAACCTTTGACCCGTTCTTGACTATACCCGGCAGTAACAAAACCAGAAAAAGCAGTATTACCGAGATAGCGGCATAAATAATAGTAAGATACAGCCCCGGAGCAAGACCCGATACAGGCTTCAGTTTCACATTATCAGGTTTTTCTTCATGCTTTTTATTCATGTCAGTAGAGTATCTATCCCTGAGAAACTTGTCAATGGAATCCGAATATGCTATTTTATCCGATATGGAAAAAGATCATTCAGCATTGTATTCTGTGCAGCTGTGGACAGAGAAGCAACTGACAAAACGCAGAATCAGACAAAGAAAATCCAGGGAAAAAGCAGCGAAGAAATCTCAGCTCAGGGAATGGATCGAAGCTCTGGTGTGGGCTGTCGTCTTTGTTTTTCTCATCAACCAATATGTATTTCAATTATATGAAATACCCACCCCGTCAATGGAAGATACTTTGCTGGTTAAAGATCGTGTTTTTGTTAATAAATTTGTTTACGGTCCGGAACTATATCCAGGCGGTCCAAAAGTGCTCTCCTTTTTTCAGCCTCAGCGAAATGAGATAATTGTTTTTGAAAATCCCAACTACATCTCCAGAGGTTCGCTTTTTGATATTGTAAACAGGATCACGTATATGATTACTTTATCGCTGGTAAATCTAGACAAGGATGAGAATGGGAATCCGCGCGCTCAGCTTTATGTCAAGAGGGCTGTCGGTATGCCTGGCGATATTGCAGCTTTCAATGCCGGTGATTTGACTATACGACCGGAAGGGTTTGCAGGACCCCTGACAGAATATGAATTACGTAAACTTTCAGGGTTTGATCACCCCATGAAACGCCAGATATCAGAAAATGATTATCCAACTTTTACCCTTGCTGCATACGGTCAGGCTTATTCTGGCAGCGGCCTGGAAATCCCTGACTATCTGAATGAAAAGGGCACTCAAAGCGCAAAATTCGTTGACTACTATCATTATTATGGTTCTTTTTATCACATGAAAAAAATGATTGATCCCTCTGACAAAAAAGCACGCTCTCTTGCCGCCCGCTATGCTCTGGGATTTTACATTCCAGAAAACCACGTGCTGCCTCTAGGAGATAATAGAGACAATTCATCTGACGGCAGATATTTTGGACCGGTAGATTTCTCCAATGTTCTTGGGAAAACTATATTCCGTTTCTGGCCGTTGGGAAGAGTCGGTATTGCAAACTGATGTGAAATTTCCTTCTGCCAATCACGATGAACACTCTATAGCCAGGCTCATTGCCGGACAATCCGAACTATCTCTCTATGTGCATATTCCCTATTGTACCCAAAAATGCGGTTACTGCAGTTTCTTTTCAAGGCCCCTGCCGGCGCGAAACGGCTATATTGATCCCGGAAATCCTGTCATTAGCCGGATTCTTGAAGAAATACACGAAGCAGCCGTCCTGTTTGGAAAACCCTTTAAAACATGTTATATCGGAGGGGGTAATCCGGGACTGCTTAACAGGGAAATACTTCAGGAGATACTGGCAGCTGCAAGTATGCATGGCAGGGCGGGTGAAATATCCATTGAAAGCAATCCTGAATCACTCGACGCAAGCCTGATAGAGTTTTTGGCAGATGGAAAAATAGATCGTTTAAGTCTCGGTGTGCAGAGTCTGTCGAAAAAGAATCTGGAGACAATAGGCAGAAATTTTTCCGATCCGGAACAGATCCGAAATATACTGGCAGAATACTGCTTGCCGGGTCGTACATGGGAACTCAATATCGATCTGATTACTGGAATCCCCGGACAGGAAGACAGAGAAACTGCAAAAGATATGGATGAAATCATAGATTCAGTATCCCCGGACCACCTGTCAATATATGAATTAAGCATAGAACCTGGAACCCCGCTTTATTTACGGTACAATGCATTCCCCGGGGGTATCCACCTTGAGGATTTGAGAGATGAAAGTGGAAAAAACCTGAGAAAAATCTGGAAACATGCTGCTGCCCATGGCTATAAGCAGTATGAGATATCAAATTTTGCACGTCGGCTTACGGATTTGGAAACTGATGTTTTTCATACCTGCAGACACAACCAGACTTATTGGGCAATGAGACCGTATCTTGGCATTGGCCCTGGTGCAGCTTCCACCCTATACGCAGACGGCTGTGCTGCTCGCATAGAAGCGCTGCATGATTTGTCCTCATATTCTGAGTATAGAGGGGGTAGAGGGGGTAGGGGGGGTGCGTTTTCGCAGGGATATTTGATTGAGGATCTTACAAGCCTTGAATTTTTGCAGGAAAAACTGATTATGGGTTTGAGAACCAGTGAAGGCCTGGTGAAAAGTGAGTTTTCCAGAATATTCAAACTACCAATTGACGTTTTATTGCCGCAGACTTTTCAAAAAATGCTTTATAAGAAATATGCAGTTGAAACTGAGGATACATTTTCCCTGACTGAAAACGGAAAAATACTGATAAACACCATTCTGGTGGAGATGTTTCTCGAAATCGACCGAAGCATTAAATTGCTGCCCACCGGTATAGACTTGACAGCTGTTTTTGAGCTGTGATAATTTGACTTGAAATTAAGACAATTTCAGATATCAGAAATTTTTTGAAATCATTTAACAAGGAGATATCATGTCCGGACATAGTAAATGGGCATCTATAAAGCATAAAAAGGGCGCTGCTGACGCTAAAAGAGGAAAAGTTTTCACCAAAATCATCAAGGAAATCACGGTGGCTGCTAAACTGGGAGGAGGTGATCTGGAGGCCAATCCCCGTCTCAGAACTGCAGTACTCAAAGCTAAAGCTGAGAACATGCCGAAAGACAACATAGACCGGGCCATAAAGAAGGGAACCGGAGACCTTGAAGGAGTCGATTATATAGAACTTGTTTACGAAGCCTACGGACCAGGCGGGGTAGCCTTGATGATCGATGCCCTGACGGACAACAAAAACCGGACTGCAGCTGATGTGCGAATGGTCCTGACCAAATCAGGCGGAAACCTCGGTGAGACCGGCTGTGTGGGCTATTTATTTAATAGAAAAGGTATTATAGAGTACTCTTCGGAAACATACACGGAAGATGAAATTTTTGAAGCAGCCCTTGAAGCAGGTGCAGAAGATGTTACCAACCAGGATGACCTGCTGGAGGTAATAACTGAACCTGAAGAATTTCTTACAGTTCTGGAAGCTTTACAGACCGCTGGATTCAAGGAACAGTCTGCGGAAGTAACAAAAATCGCTGACACAACGGTAAATCTTGGAACTGAACAGACCCATAAAGTTCTCAGACTCATAGACCGCCTCGAGGATCTGGATGATGTCCAGAGCGTATCGACAAACCTTGAAATAGCCGATGATTATGTACCGGAAGATTAGTTTCGAATGATTATACTTGGGATAGACCCCGGTCTTGCTAAAACCGGCTGGGGGGTTGTTGAAGCCCGGAATCAAAAATTTACCCTGATTGCTTACGGTGTTATTAAAACTGAAACCGATTTAACGCTTGAACAGAGAATTTTCACGATAACTGAAGAATTTGTATCATTGGCAGATCGCTATGGACCTACCGATGTCAGTATAGAAGACATCTATTTCTTCAAGAATATCAGCAGTGCCTTCCCCATAGCTAAAGTAATTGGAGCTATTGGCTATGCAGCAATGGCCAGAGGCATAGCTTTCAGAACCTTTACGCCGCTTCAGATAAAAACGGCTCTGACCGGGAACGGCAGAGCTGAAAAAAATCAGATTCAGGAGATGGTGCGGCTTCTTCTGGGACAGACTGAAATTCCCAGACCGGACCATGCGGCTGATGCATTGGCTGCCGGTATATGTTATCACAATCATGCTGTGTATAATCAGAGGATGGGATAAATGATCGATGCTGTGTATGGAAAAGTAGAAAAAACCTGCGAGAATACCATTATTATTCATAGTGGATGTATTGATTTCGAGCTTCAGGTTTCAACTATCAGCTCACGTTATTATGCTTCTTTGGCTGGAGAAGAGAGGAATGAGTGCAAAGTGTATGCCTATCTGCAGCACCGTGAGGACGCTATGGTGTTATATGGGTTTAAGGATGTCGATGAGCGAAACATGTTCCTTGAGGTGATTACAGTACAGGGAATTGGTCCGAAACAGGCCCTTAAGATTCTTTCCAGCATCACCCCGGCAGATTTTATTACAGCTCTTGATACCGGTAACCTGTCTGTTCTGACATCGATACCGGGTCTGGGTACAAAAACAGCCCAGAAAATGATACTGGCCTTACGTGACAAGCTGGCTTTACAGGAGCAGCAGACCCAGTCCGTCTCCCTTGCCGGAAGCGGCAAATTTACCCGACAGATCATTTCAGATATCGTTCAGTCACTATCGGATATGGGTTATGATAAGAGAGATGTAAGAAATGCGGTAGAGCAGGGTATGACCGAGCTGGACCAGGATAATGCAGCAGCTCAGGAACTCGAGAAAAAACTCTTCACGATAGCTTTGATAAAACTGGGGTAATTTTGTGGATCAGGAAAAAACGAATTTAATGGCTTCAACCTATCAGGAAACCCAGGATGCTCATGAGAATATTCTTCGCCCGAAGCTGCTTCAGGACTTTCTTGGACAGGAAGCATTGAAGCAGAATCTCTCAGTTTTTATTCAGGCCGCCCGGGATCGAGCTGATACACTTGACCATATGTTCATCAGTGGTCCCCCCGGACTTGGTAAAACGACTCTTGCATCAATCATTGCTAATGAGATGCATACTGAAATTAAAATGACATCTGCCCCGGCCCTGGAAAAGCCAAAGGACCTGGCGGGTATTCTTACGACAATAAAAGAAGGAAGTATTTTTTTTATTGATGAAATTCACCGGCTTCGTCCTGTCATGGAAGAGATGCTCTATATTGCTATGGAGGATTTTGAAATAGACTGGATAATCGGGCAGGGGCCGGCTGCTAGAACCATAAGAATTCCTATTCCAAACTTTACGCTTATCGGAGCTACAACCAAGGCAGGCCAGGTTGCTTCACCCCTTTACACCCGCTTTGGCATCACGACGCGAATCGGTTTTTATCCTCAAGATGAACTGGCAGGAATTATCAGACGATCTGCACAGATCCTTGACACCCGGATTGAACCGGATGCCGTTAATCAACTAGCCGGAGCTGCCCGCGGAACCCCAAGGATTGCCAACAGGCTGCTCAAGCGTCTAAGGGATTACGCAGAAGTATTGGGTGACGGAATTATCACTGCCGATATCATATCCATTGGTCTCGACAGGCTTGGTATAGATCATCAGGGACTTGAAGAGCAGGACCGTAACATTCTTCGGGCTATAATCAATTTTTACGGAGGCGGTCCCGTTGGAGCTGAAACGTTAGCTATATCTATTGGAGAAGCCATCGAATCCCTGGAAGATTTTTATGAACCCTATCTTATCCAGAAGGGATATCTGAAACGGACGCCCCGGGGAAGGGTAGCGACTCAGTCGGCTTATGATCTATTAAAATTACGCAAAGGTGACACTTCAAATGAAAACCAGGGACTTCTTTTTTGATCTTCCCGAAGAACAGATAGCCCAAAAACCCGCTGATAAACGGGCGGAAAGCAGGCTGCTGGTTCTTGACCGCAAATCAGGCGGCATAATACATACTTCAATGAAAAATTTCTCCGACTATTTCCCGCATCCTTCCTGTCTTGTGGTGAACAACTCAAAAGTTCGAAAAGCCCGTCTATTCGGAAAACTTGATTCAGGAATCGATGTAGAAATTCTCTTTCTTGAAGAAATGGGTAATTCTGTATGGTCAATTATGTCGAATAAAACAAAACGCCTGAAACCTGGACGCATAATCAGATTTCCGGATGGGTACGAAGGGACAGTTATAGAAAATCCTCCGAAAAGCACCCCTGCAGAGGATATTAAAGGTGTTAAATCCATCAGACTTAATCCTGCAATTGATGAGCATTTTTTTATCACCTATGGCCATGTCCCCCTGCCTCCCTATATCAGCCGGCGGGATACCGAAGAAGATATATCAAGATATCAAACAGTATATGCAGAAAAAATCGGGTCGGTTGCCGCCCCCACTGCCGGACTCCATTTCACTGAATCAATGCTGGAGTCCATTCGGGCTCTGGGCTCGACTATTGTTCCTGTAACCCTTCATGTTGGAACTGGAACATTTTTACCGGTACGTTCTGAACTGATAGCAGATCACAACATGCATTTTGAAAGTTATGAGATTACCGCTGAACAAGCTGATATGATTAACAGGAGTAAAGCTTCGGGTGAGAAAATAATCGCAGTGGGAACTACTTCGGTAAGAACGTTGGAATCAGCGGCAAACTCCGGCGGCTGCATTTTACCCGGTAGAAATAAGACCAATCTGTTCATTACTCCCGGATATGTATTTAAAGCCGTTGATTGCCTGCTGACAAATTTTCATACTCCAGAATCAACTCTGTTGATGCTTGTATCTGCATTTGCCGGGTATGATGCAGTCATGCATGCCTATCATGAAGCAGTGAGGGAAAACTACAGATTCTTCTCGTATGGTGATGCTATGCTGATAATCTGACTGACTTGCTCGAATATTCTTCTGCTCAGCGCATTGATCTCCTGCGTACCGTCAAATCGGATAAGGCGGCAGTTTTCAGGAAGCGCATCAAAAGCCCGTTCATACATTAAATACACTTTTTCCTGAAAATCCAGCTGCTCAAACTGATCATGCGATGTCCGATTGCTGAGTCTGCTCATGCAGACTTTCGGAGGAGTATCCAGATACACGATAATTTGCGGATAGGGAAAATTCTGGTTAATTAATGCGATCTCTTCATAGGGAGTATCAATCGACTGGTATGCCAGTGATGAAAAGAAGTAACGGTCGGTAATAACAATACCGCCGGCATCTGCAAAAACCTGCATGCCCGTTTTATGATTGCGTATATGATCCTCACGGTCAGCGGCAAAAAGAAAAGCCAGGGCTTTTGGAGTTATTGAGAATTCACCCCTTAAAGCCCGCCTGATAAGTTTGCCGATTATCGAATCCGTCGGCTCGCAGGTCTGTAATACAGATTGGCCAAGTTCTTTCAGCGTATCTGCAAGCAGCTCTGTCTGGGTGGTGGTACCGGCACCATCGAGTCCTTCAAAAACTATCGTATTAGCCAGTATCTCTTTTTTTTCGTTCATACATCTTATTTATAATATATTATTTCAAAAAAAAACATCTTTATTAGTAATCTTTTTCATACTACTATTGTTAATCAATAGGTCAGGTAATGTATAAAAAACAAAAATTGAGATATTTTTTTTTTACAGCTTTACTCATTTCTCTGTCAATGCTTCTTGCACTTCCTGTCGTGCAAGTCCTTCAGAGACATGCCTTCCGTTTTATAAAGAACGAAATATCTTTACTTGAGAATAGCATCGGGCTTGATGTATCGTATAATACCGATGCACATGACATCTTCCGTCAGGTAACTTTTCAGGAATTACATGTTTTTGATCGTTCAGTCCTGCCTGAAGAAATAGCACATGCTGGCTACGTCAAGCTAAGCTACAATCTCCCGGCTATGCTCTTACACAGTGAAGAAGCCCACAAAATTCAAATTGAGTCAGGCGGCTTAAGAGGGAATGTTTCATTAGAACTTCTTAATTCTATTCTGACGGAACTTTCCCTTTCACAATCTGCACAGGATTCAGAAGAAGAAAAAAAAGGCTGGATACAAAAAAAAATAGCTCAAATAACTGAGAACCTGATCATTGAATTCAAGATTGTGGACGCCAATGTTATAATTGCACTGGATGATATAAAACTTAATTTAGTAGAATCGAATGCTGAAGTAATAGTTCAGGACGGCAGATTTTCACATGGTTCACTTGATGCGAAGATGTTTGAGGCTTACTTTTCCGGAAACAGTTCACCGTCAGTTGAGAATTCTACGATTAAAGCTGCAAACTCTGCAATTACCGCAAATTTGACTGATAAGGGTATTGAGGCTGTCTTTTTTCTGGATTCTCTGGATATTCTTCTGCCAGATATGCAAAATGATCCAATCATGAGTAAGGCCGCAGCACTAGAAGGCAATGTATTCTTCGAATCTGAAACATTATTACTGAAAACCGTTACAGCTGAAATCGATTCGGTTTCAACCTCTCTTTCTATGCACGATCTATTCTTCGAACTGACAAATGAAGACAGCTTTCTTTCGATCGAACAGATTGGTGATGCTAGTAACTATGGTGTTGTTATTAATTCCAATACCTTTACGGCAGCTGTGTCAGAGTCAGGAAAAGATTTATCCGCCTTCTCGGAAATCCAGAATCCAGAAGTAAGATTTCAGGGAAGCTTATCTCCTTTAACCAATTTTTCTTCATTTTCATGGGTTTCCGGATCAGTGCTGGCTGATATTCCGATCAATCTCCTGCTGAAGGGAGGCAAGTATGATCAAAGTGACAAACTTAAGATCATGCTCCCGGAAACTTCGGCCGAGATTTTTCGCAATCCAACTAAGGATACTCTGAACTATCTTGGACGGAGCAGCGCTTTTTCAGCCAGCATCGATTCAGTGCTATCTGATGCTGCAGCAGGATTTCTCAATCTCTCGTTTCCAACAATTCTTGTTGAAACAAAAAATGAAGACTTGGTAGATATTTCCTTTCAATCCAATGATGCTGCTATCAGCGCTGGTATAGAGGATTGGAAGATAGATGCTGCTGCTGTTAATCCGCAACTTTTCATCATGCAGGCGGCAGATGGCCTTTCAGCGCGTCTTTCAGCTGCCTTTCGCGCCTCAATATTTTCAGGGGATGATGTAAAGTCCTCATTTTCCGCCCCCCTTGCCGTATCAGCAAACTTTGCTCCTGAATCCGGAAATATAATTACACAAATATCTTTTAACGACCTTTCAGTAGATGATATTACGCCAACCCTTTCTGGTATCATCAGTCTCGAAACTGTAATTGATTCTCCCCATATCACGGCAAATATACGGTTGGATGAACTCAGTGCAGATCTGCAGTATAACAGCTTGGAAAAAACCTTTTCATCTATACTTGTTTTTAAAAAGTTCCTTCCTCTCCGGTACAGTTCCTATATGAATCTCTTCATCGCGCAGAACATCACAGAATACATAAACCCTCTTTCCATCAGCGGTTCGGCTGTGCTGAACGGATCGTTTAACGGCAAACTTACAAATGCTTTATATTCCGGAAAATTCACCGTGGGAAATGCTGTGCTGACAGAGTCTCTTGTTCTTGACTCTTTTTATATCGATTTTTCCGGAAATTCTGAAACAATAGTCATTCATGCCTTAACTACCGAATTAGATGGTTACGGTCTGTCGGCATCAGGGGCACTGCAGATACAATCCTTTATACCAGAAATAAATGTAATGATATCAATACCCCCCCGGACAGCCATGGATAAAAATACGCAGCTCTCAGTTCAACTGACCGGTTCAGAGCTGCTGTCAGGAGCGGCTGTTGTTGAATATTCAAATCTTCCGGAACTGAGCCTCTCTTTTGATTATGCCCTGGATACTGAGATGATCACTGCAGACTTGATCGGGAATATTTTTTTTAACGGTTATGCATATGATTTTAACCTTTCATCAAATCTTGCTGAAAAAAGTGCAACAGCAGAGATAAACCCTCCTGACTCAGGAACTTATACAATATCGGCAACGCTTGAATCTATTACAGAACAGCCTTCAATAAACGGTAGTTTTATAATTGACAATGGGTTTCTGCCAGATTATCTTACGGTCTCTCCGGCACTCCAGTCGGTACGAATTTCAGCCGGTGGTGATTTCCAGATAACCAATCTGGAGGATTGGCTGGTGAATTTTGCTATTATTGAATTTGAAGATATTCTGATCGGAAATAAAGCTGTTGATTTCTCCCTTTCTGATACAGCAATAGCTCCGCAGACAATTACTGCAGGAATAGTGAAATTTCAGGACTCTTACAGGAGCCTTAGCGGAAAAGCGCGAGCTGAATTTATTACTGATGAATCGGGAGGACTGGAATTCTCTTCATCAATAGAACTGCGAAATGAGATTGAAGAATATGCTATAACTTTTTCACTCAAGGACGGTGCATATTCAATATTTACCGAGTTATGGGCTGCTGATCTTCGTCATCTTCCAATTGACTTGGGAACTGGCTATGCTGATGGATTCTTACGCTTTCAAGGAAATGCAGAGAGTTATAAGCTGCGAGCGGACTTAGGAATTCGCAACGGCAGTATTTCAAGAACTGCCTATTCCGGAAAAACAAAAATTGAAGCTACTGAGGAAGAACTGAGAATAGTAGAGTTCACTGGAAAATACGGCAAAAACACTATTGATGATTTTTCACTGACTTTTGTATTTGAGACAGGGTCTATAATCAGTTCGAGCTCACAAAAATTTCAGACCCAGAACGGACTGGTTTCCTTTGACCTTGATCTTCGAACAGATGTTCTGCCTGTCACTTCTTTTTCAAATCTATCGATAACTGCCTTTACCTCTCAGAATCTTCTGATTGATGCTAAGGTGAGTAATATACAATCCAACAACATATCTTTATTGGCAGATTTTCCAGCAGAAATTCAGCTTTCCAACGGAGCCTTGCTTATATCGGGGGGCGAATCAGAATCAATTATTATTGAGCTGTCAAGTCAGGGAAACATTTATGCTTCTTTAGGACAGAACGAAGAAAGCAGCTTGCCGTTATCACTGTCTTTAACTGGTTCCTATAAAGATGGACTTATCGATATCACGAGCAACGATCTTGAATTTGATCTGACAACCTTGAACAGTCTGCTGAAGTTTTCTGAATATCTCTATTTCGATGAAGGAAAGGTCTATGGAACATTAAGCATAGCCGGAGCTTTGTCAGATCCCGATTTTTATGGAGAAATCTTTTCTGATTATGTTTCAATCACTTCCGATATTTTGAAGGACAAAGTTACGGTTGAAAATATTTCAGCAACAATCAGTGAAAAAACACTTTTCTTTGTCCCTTTCTATGCTCAGATAGATAATTCATTTATCAGTGTAGATATTGTAATTGATCTGGAATATATCATTCCCTACTACTATGATGTAACATTCAATATTTCAGAAAATAATCAAATAGCAATGCAGAAAACTATCGAATCCATCGGACTGGACTTTGATGGAATGATGTCGGGAATAATCAATCTTAACGGCGCAGGACCCGAGATGCTCATCAGCGGAAATGTCATACTTGATAATACTGTAATAAGTATGGCACCAGAAGGAAAAGTGCTTCCTGAGGAGAGGCAAATGGTTTCCGCAGAGCTGACGCTGCTGACAAGGAATAACGTATCAGCAGTATTTCCTAATCGTAATTTCCCGATAATCAATGCCACAGTATCGGAAAATCAGAAACTGATTGTTTCATATAATGCCAATAACCAGAATTATTCTGTTCAGGGCAACTTGCAGGTTCTGGGAGGAGAAATATTTTATTTTCAACGAAGTTTCTTTATTACTAGCGGACTCCTTCGTTTCAATGAGGATCATCTGTCCCAGTTCGATCCTTTAATATCACTGGAAGCAAAACTGAGAGATTTTGACAGAACTGGTGAAAAAATTGATATTCAACTTGAGTTACAGAATGATTCCTATACAAACCTTTCACCAATCCTGAGCTCAAGACCACAGAAATCTCTGGGAGAAATTGCTGAAATTCTTGGGCAGAATATTTTACCTGCTGCTTATGTGGGCGGTACCAACTTGAGTTCTGCCCTTGCATTGGCAACCCTTGCAGGTGATGTTATACAGCAGCTGGGAATAATAGAACTTGATCCAATTTCCGATTTTGAGAATATTATTCGTAACAATTTTCAGCTCGACGTGTTCTCAATTCGAACGCAGGTATTTCAAAATATAATTCTGGAGACACTTACTCCATCACAGTTTCAAGTTATATCAATAAACCCGATTGCCAGGTACCTTGACAATACCAGCATTTTCTTGGGAAAGTATATGAATAATGATCTGTTCCTGCAGGCCATGTTTCATATATCCGTGAATGACAGATATGGCTCAGGGTTTTTCATGACTGATGATCTGAAGCTGGATCTTGAATTAAGTATAGAGTGGGAAAATCCGCTCTATTATCTGCGAATATCGACTCAGCCGGAAGGACTGCAGCCCTATCAGCTGCTGGATGCCCTTACGTTGGGAATTTCCTGGAATATTTCACTTTGAAATTTCGACAATATGATAAAAAATAACATTTGAGGTTTTTATGTTCAAAAAGATTTCTGTACTTTTCATCCTTTTCGCTCTTTGCATTTTTTCAAGCGTGTTTGCCGAGGATACCGAGGAGGGGCAGTGGTGGCTTGAAAAGCCCATTTACAGTATCAGATTTGAAGGCCTGGTACATACCGATGAAAATGAGCTCAGGGAAATCACTAATGGTTACCTGGGAGAGAGATATTCAGCTGAACTCTTTTCAGCATTGCAGAGTGACCTCTTCAGTCTTCAGTATTTTGCATATTTTTCCGCCCAGGCAGAAAAAGGTGGCGACAGTGGAGAAGAGCTGATTATTGTCTTTGAGTTTGTTGAACTTCCCATAATTTCCAGTCTGGACATTATAGGTAATTCTGTGGTCAGGGATGCAGATGTTGAAGAAGTTCTTACCATAAGTAATGAGAGCTTTGCCACAAGTGCAAAAATCAAGGCTAATGAGATTTCTATTCGCGAGCTCTACCTGAGTAAAGGCTTTACTTCTGTGGAGGTAACCAGTGATCTTAAAACTAATACCGAGAACAATACGATTGATTTGACCATAACAATTGATGAGGGGCTTCAGTCAAAAATCTCGTCCATTAATTTTTCCGGCAATGAAAAATATTCCGAAAATACTCTTCGCAGGATAATCGTCTCAAGGCAGCAGTCCCTTTTCAATCCTGGCAACTATATTGAAAGTAATATTCAGGAAGATCGGGATGCCATTCAGAAATACTATAGAGAACGAGGATTTATTGATATTTCAGTCTCTAATGTTATTAAAAATGAAGTGGCGCAGGATGATGCATCAAAAAACATGCTAGAACTTACCTATGTTATTGAAGAGGGTAAGGAGTGGACCTTTGGCGGAGTCGAGTTTGAAGGGAATAAAATCTTTACAGACGATGAGATCCGCAATGTTTTCATGATCGGTCCCGGCAAGGCGCTGAACGTGGTAAAACTGCAGGAAAGCATTTCCAGTATTGCTAAACTTTACTGGAACGATGGATACGTAACGAGCAATATCGAAACCGAGGAGATCCGAAACGAGGACGATAGTACAATTTCCTATACAATAAATATCCAGGAAGGAGTGCAGTCATTAGTAGAAGATGTCATAATTCAAGGTCAGGAAAAGACGAAGGACGTTGTTCTTTATCGTGAATTGAATATTACTTCAGGTGATATATTCAGTATAGACAAGCTTCTGAGCAGCATGCAGAATATTTATAATACAGGCATCATTTCTGATGTTTCCTACGATCTACTTTACGGAACGGAAGATAATTCCGTTGTTATAGAGATAACCGTTGTTGAGTCAAATAAGGTAGACTTGGAATTCGGTGCAACTTTCGGCGGAAGCAGTGCCGATGATTTTCCCGTATCGGGTTTTTTCTCCTGGACCGACAAAAACTTCCTCGGCAACGGACAGGATTTTTCCATCAGCATGAATATTTCCCCATCTGCTCAGACCCTGAGTTTCGCATTTGAGGAATCCTGGCTTATGAACCAGCGTTGGAGCGGCGGCATCTCTCTGTCTGCAGGTCATTACAAATTCGAAAACATCCTTCAGGATATTCAGGGGACTGTTTTCAGTGAAGATGAATACAACAACGGTGAAGCAGCCCCGGACCCATATGAATCATTTGAACAGTACCAGGCAGATATGGAGGCCGGGCTGTCTATCCCCGAAGAAAACTTGATGAGCTATGACCAATATAAGTTCACCTTTGGTCTTTCTTCCGGATATACGTTTCATACCGATGTTGGAAGGCTTACCTTGGGGGGCAGCACATCTGTCTCTCTTTCTCAGATACTCTACGATGACACTCTTTATCGCCCATACAACCCCATTATCCGCGCGAATCTGAATGAATGGCAGTTCAACAACAAGGTCGGGCTGAGTTTTGCCTGGGATGGTCGCGATCTTATTGAAAATACCACTACAGGATTCCTTCTCCAGGAAACTGTTACCTATGCCGGCGGTTTTTTGGGCGGCAGTTCTAACTACATAAAAAACAGTACAGGATTGTCCGGATTTATCACTCTCTTTGAGCTGCCAAGGGAAGAAAAAACCCCAGTAAAAGGAGTATTATCCGCAAAAACTACTGTTTCCATGATGCTGCCGCAGTTTCATTATGATAACAGCTGGGGATGGGGACTGACGGCAACGCAGACTGAAAAGCTCTATATTGATGGGATGAATGTCGCCAGAGGCAAATCACCCGTGTATAACCTTGAGTTTCTTTGGGATAATGCGCTTGAATTCAGCATGCCGATAGCAGAGAAAATACTCTGGGGGGAAATATATATCAGTGCTACCGGATATAAAAGCAACCTTGATAATGTTGCTTCAATGGATATCAGCGACTACTATTTCAGTACCGGCGCCGGGATCAGGCTTGCCATACCCGGCTTTCCTCTTGGTCTGTACCTGACGAAAAATTTTTATTTTGACGAGGGCAAAAATTTTAAATGGGTAGGAGGGGATATTCTAAAGAATCCTGATAATGATGACTCCGGCCTGAAGCTTGTTCTTGCCATAACCACAAGCTTGTATTGAGAACGGGAGGTATCATGAGCGATACTCCCATGATGCGCCAGTATAAAGAGATAAAAGCGGTTCATGCTGAAGAAATTCTCTTTTTCAGGCTTGGTGACTTTTATGAGATGTTCCTTGACGATGCACGCGAGGCTTCTCAAATACTCAACCTCACCCTGACAGCGAGAAACGGTATACCCATGTGCGGAATACCGTTTCATGCTGCTAAGAATTATATTAAAAGGCTGCTTGAAGCCGGTAAAAAAATTGCTGTATGCGAACAGGTAAAACTGCCGGAAAATGGACGCGGGCTGGCAGAAAGAGAAGTAACCCAGATCATAACTCCGGGAACAGTTGTTGACGATGACCTGCTTTCTTCAACCGTAAACAACTACATTCTATCAGTAGCCTGTCTAAAGCATACCATTTCACTCTCATATGCAGATATATCAACCGGTGAGCTGGCAGCATTCGTTACCGACCGCGAAAAAAACTATGAAAGTCTCAGACTGCACATTGCCAAGCTGCATCCTGTAGAAATACTGATACAGGAGTCTGTCTATTTTGAAGACGACCAGTTTCGCAGGGCTGTAGATCATGATTGGGCAATGATAACCCGCTACCCCGATTGGCATTTCAGTATTTCCGAATCAGAAAAGGTTCTGAAAGAGCACTTCGGGTCAATAACACTTCAGCAGTTTGGATTGGAAAATAATGATCCTGCGCTGGCATCAACCGGGGTTTTGTATAAGTATCTAGAACACACTGCAAAGAAATCACTTGTTCATATGCACTCAATCAGAAAAGTTGAAGACTCCTCTATTGTTCTTGTGGATGAGTCTTCTCAGAGAAACTTGGAATTAGTTCGAAATATGCATGACTATACTGAAAAGTTTACTCTTTTTTCTACAATTCGCCAAACCAGAACTGCCTCAGGAACAAGATTGCTGCGAAAGTGGATACTATCCCCCCTTAAAAGCCTGAAAGCCATTGAAGAGCGGCATTTCTTTATCGATCTATTATATCATTCACAGGACACTCACAATAAAGTGCGGGGACTGCTCGGACAAACCCTTGATCTTGAAAGGCTCTGTGCAAAACTCTCCCTCGACCGTGCATCTCCGCGCGATCTACTCTCTGTAAAAGATACGATTGATATGACCTTCTCCATTGCCAGACTTGCAGAAGCATTGCAGATATTTCTTTTTACTCGAATTGCTGAAGATGCTGCTGCAGATGTTCAGGATCTCTCCATTTTGATTAAGCAAAGCATTAACGAAGATGCAAACGGACCTTTTTCTGAAGGCAGAGTAATAAGACCCGGGTATAATGATCAGCTTGATGAGTTGAGAAACCTGAAAAACAACAGTGTCGAGTTTCTGGAATCCTACGAAAAAGAGCTCCTTACCCAGACGGGCATCGGTAAGATTAGAATTAAATACAACAAAATAATAGGATATTTTATCGAAGTATCCAAAAATCAGGCAGATAAAGTTCCAGAACATTTTATCAGAAGGCAAACCTTGGTAAATGGAGAACGATATACAACCGATAAGCTCATTGACTTGGAAAGAAAAATCTCATCAGCATTCTTTAAGGCTGAAGAGCTTGAAAAAACCCTTTTTCGTGATATTCAGTCTGAAGCTGTCAGGAATATTTCAGTCCTCCTGAGAATAAGTGAATTCTTATCAGAACTGGACTGCTTCCAGTCTCTTGCCTATACGGCCCTTCGTTTTGGATACAGCAAGCCGGTTTGCATGGAAACAGGAGATCTGGTTATTGTAAACGGGCGTCACCCTGTTGTTGAGCAAAATCTGCCGCCGGGTGAGTTTGTTCCAAACAGTCTGGAATTTTCAAAGGAAAAGGGTCGTTTTTCCCTGATTACCGGTCCCAACATGTCGGGAAAGTCAACCTATTTACGACAGACAGCTTTAATTGTTCTGCTTGCCCACATTGGCTCATATGTACCGGCAGATAGTGCAGCAATAGCAATCCATGATAAGATTTTCTGCAGAGTTGGCGCGACTGACAATCTCGCTCGTGGGGAATCAACATTTTTAGTTGAGATGACCGAGACTGCATTCATATTGCGAAATGCAACACCGCGCAGCCTGATAATCATGGACGAGGTAGGAAGGGGAACCAGCACGCAGGATGGTGTAGCAATTGCTTTTGCGGTAATGAAACGATTGCTGACCCTGGGTGCAGGAACATTGTTTGCCACTCATTATCATGAGCTCACCGTATATAAAGACTCTCAAATCCAGCATCTGCATCTTGAAGTTCTTGAAATTGAGGAGAAAATTGTTTTTACAAATAAGATTCGCCCTGGCAATGCATCCTCTTCATACGGCCTCCATGCAGCAAAACTTGCCGGTTTGCCTTTTCACGTTTTGCGAACTGCGGAATCTTATAGGGAAATACATAAAAAGCATGAAACTGAAGATTTTGCAAAGCTGCAAGGTGAACTTGATGACCTTTTCACCACTCCAACCGACAATCCTTCCGCCACCGCCATACCAAAAGAGTATCTGGAACTGATTGAACTGCTTCAGTCTATAGATATCGACGAGATTACTCCTCGTAAGGCGCTTGAACTACTTTATGATTTGACTAAAAAAGTAAAAAATATATAACAAACCTCAATAATTTGAAAAGTATCCGGATATTTCTCAGTATATAAGGTATGGAACAAATTTTATGCATTCTATGCGGCAGAAATACCGAATCAAACTCCATATTCGGAGTTCAGCAGCCGTTATGCAAGACTTGTCTGGCATCTGTCAGAGGGAAAGAGTTGTCCTCTTCTTTTAAGCATTTCTGTAAAAAATGCGGTATCCCCCTAATCTCGGGCGACTTGTGCAGCTCCTGCAGAAGGGCTGCGGTTAACGATCAGATTACTTTCAGGTCATGCTTTTTATATCAGGATATTATTAAAGAATTAATTACAAACTATAAATTTCGCGGTATGCAAGAACTAAGTGCTTTATTCGCTGAATTCATTCTGCATATTTTGGTTTCATATAAACATCCGGTAGTGATTCCAGTCCCCGGCAAGAAAAGGAACTTAAGAAAAAGAGGGTGGGACCAGATTCAGCTCATAGCAAATATTCTTAATCAGCACTCTGTTAAAGTTTATCCGCTGCTGAAATCAGCGGGAAGGCACAAAGATCAGAAAAAGCTGAATAAGGTTGAGCGGAGCAGAAACGCAATGGGAGGGTTTGCCCTGAATCTGTATATTGTTGATATATTAAGAGCTGATGGTCTGTTGTCTGACAATGCCTGTCAATTCATCCTGATTGATGATATCAAAACGACTGGTTCTACTCTTAAGGCAGCCGCAGCAATACTGAATGGATTAGGAGTTAATCATATCCATGCAATATCGATAGCTATGGATTGACTAAAATCGGCTTTGCTGGTATAAGATTAAAACATCCAAGAAAATGATTTTTTGAGGAGTCGAATTCTTCGACTCTTTTTTTATGGGTTAGTAGGAAGCATGCTTAGAAACAGTTTAACAAAAAAACCACTTTTCATTGAAATGTCACCTTTAATTGAGAAAATGGGGCTTAAGCTTGTTGACATTCAGGAAAGTGAGCAGCATAGTTCATTTCAGATACGGATTGCAGTACAAGCCCCGGATCGAATAACGACTATCGAAGATTGTACGAGAATCCATAAAGCAGTGGAGCCGAGACTGGAACTTCTTTCAGGAAATAAAGATCTTCAGCTTGAGGTTTCAACCCCCGGCATTCAGCGGGTTTTTAAGGATGTTTATGAATTTGAGGTCTTTTCCAGTTATGCGGTAAAGGTGTATGATGACAGAAAAGACGATTGGGTAGAAGGAATTATCTCCCATAAAGATGATGACTCAGTCTATCTTATACAAGAAAATTCTAATGAGGAAAAAAAAATGATCCAAATACCATTAGTCCATGTCAGAAAGGCTAAGTTACATGCTGTCTGGGAGGGAAAGGAATAATGGCTACCGGTTTAAGTGCGGCTATACGCAGTCTGGTGCATGACAAAGGGGTATCTGAGGAGCTTGTTCTCCAGACAATTGAAGATTTTCTGCTTGCTGCCTATAAACGAAAGTATGGCACTTCAGAAAATGCAGTTGTCAAATTCGATAATGACGGAGATGAGGTCACGCTGTTCTCGAGAAAAACAATTGTCGATGATCTAGACGATGATGTTCTCGAAATCGATATTGAGGAAGCTCTCCTTCTCAATGAAGATTGCGAAATCGGTGATGAACTGCTTATTGAGATAGACCCGCAAAGCTTTGATCGCATTGCTGTCCAGAGCGCAAAGCAAAAGGCCAAACAAACCCTCCGGGAAATACAGAAAGATACGCTCTATTCTGAATTCAAGGGAAAAGAAGGTGAACTTGTAATCGGCTACTATCAACGGGATAAAAACGGTGATATTTTTATTGATCTTGGCAAAACAGAAGGCATCCTGCCAAAACGGTTTCAATCCCCCCGAGAAATTTACAGACGTGGCGATCGAGTTAAAACACTGATATACAGTGTGGAAAAAAGTACTGCCGGTCTTCGGATTTTATTATCCAGAACTCATACTGATTTTGTTCGAAAACTGTTTGAACTTGAAGTTCCGGAACTGTACGATCGATCAATAGAAATCTTTAAAATTGTCCGCGAACCGGGATATCGAACAAAACTTGCAGTATACGCAAATCGGGATGATGTCGATCCTGTTGGTGCCTGTGTCGGGCTTAAGGGTATTCGAATTCAGACTATTGTAAGAGAGCTTGAAGGCGAGAAAATTGATGTCTTGAAATTTGACAACGATCCTTTTACCTTTATAAAAAATGCTCTTTCTCCAGCAGAGGTCAAACAGATATATATTCTTGATGAGGGGAAAAGATCAGCCCTTGCAGTTGTTGCTGAAAACCAGCTCTCTCTGGCTATCGGCAAGCAAGGCTTGAATGTTCGCCTTGCTAATCGTCTGGCAGACTGGAATATCGATGTAAAAACTGAAGAACAATTCCTTGAAATGGATATTGCTCAGGAAACTAAAAGAGGTATTGATGCGCTGTTCTCGGATGAACCCGAGGATCTTACTGATATTTCCGATTTGCCGGGCATAGACGAAAGGATCATTACTATTCTAGACCGGAATGATGTGGTTAAAATCGAAGACTATATTAATATGTCTGATGATGAACTTCTTTCTTTACCCGGATTGGAAGCCGCAGATATCGAAGCGGTTAATTCAGTTATGAATGATTATGTAGATATAGTTGAAGAAGAACCGGACAAGAGTGATTCTGAAGCTGAAGATGAAGATGAAGATGATATTGAAGAATATGAAGAAACCTTTGAATGTCCGGAATGCGGGCATCCAATTACCGATGATATGACATCTTGCCCAAACTGCGGCGTTGGTTTAAGTTTTGAGGAAGAAAGTATCGAGGATGAATAAAACCAGGAAGGAAAATGGCTGAAGAAAAACTGGACAATGTACCTAAGACAACTCTTATTAAACACAGCAAAAAGCCTGCAGAAGTAAAGCAGGCAGACAGCTCAAATGAAGATAGGCCAGTAGAAAAGAAGCGGGTTGTCGTTGTTAAGAAAAAGAAAGTAGTGGTTAAAAAACCTGCTGCAGCAAAAATTGAAACACCGACCCATTCAGAAAAAGTTTCAGCAGATGGGGAAATTAAACGTGCAGAACCTTCTCCGCCTGCAACTCAAGTTGAAGGTGCTTCAGAAAAAAAAGATATTCCACCTCGAGATTCCGGGCCTGAAACTAAGCCAGCCCCTGCTTCTGCTTCTACTCCCGCTTCTGCACCTGCTTCTGCTCCTACATCTACTCCTGCTCCTGAGATTGAATCTAAAAAACCTTCTGCGGCAAAAGATCACCATAAAGAAGCTGCTTCTGAGAAAGCTGTAAAAAAAGAGACTCCTCAGAAGACTTTCGAAAAAAAGAGCAGTGCCGATATGCCTTCACGAAGCCGGACAAGTCAGCAGATACGTGACAGTTTTACTAAACCACGCCCTACAGGCACCCGTGCCGGCGTATTAAGAGGCAGACCTGTTTCAGGAGGGCCTAATACAAAAAACCAGGATCAACAAAGAGCTGGAAGCAGCAGCCCGAGACCTGCAGATCCCCGATCAGCTCCAGCTGGCGGATATGAAGGCAGACCTTCAGCCCCAAGACCAGCATCTCGTGATTTCAGAGATTCAGGTAATTCCCAACACCCGACTGGAAGATACCAGCCGGGAAACAGGCCTCAGCAGGGAAACAGGCCTCAGCAGGGCACTTTTCAGCGTCACGATACCGGAGGTCCGGGAAGACCGCGACCGACCGGCCCAAGACCTCCTGCTGGTGGAGGAGGAGACACTCCCACAGCACCTGAAAATCAGAAAACTGTAAAAAAAGTTTTCAAACCGAAGAACAAACAGCAGAAAAATTATCAGAAAAAGAAAGAAATATATGAAGAAAAAAACTTCCAGATAAAAAAGAAAGCTTCCCATAAGGTCAATCCCGTACCCAAGAAAATTGATATAATGGAAGTTATAACAGTTTCTGAACTTGCTAAAAAAATGAACTTGAAGGCTTCAGAACTGATCGGCAAGCTTATGGGTATGGGCATGATGGTTACCATGAACCAGCAGATTGATTCTGAGACAGCTCAGCTGCTTGCTGAAGAATATGGTTGTCAGGTTAGTGTTGTTTCGCTTTATGAAGAAACGCTGATAAAAACCGAAGAAGATTCTGACGAAGTACTGCTTTCACGTCCCCCCATTGTAACAGTAATGGGCCACGTAGATCACGGGAAAACAAAACTTCTTGATGCTATTAGAGAATCTGACGTTGTAGCAGGAGAATTTGGCGGAATAACGCAGCATATAGGAGCTTATGAAGTTCATTTGCCGCAAGGCGATATTGTATTTCTGGATACGCCCGGTCACTCGGCCTTCACCCTGATGAGAGCAAGAGGTGCACAGGTTACAGATATCGTTATCCTTGTTGTAGCTGCAAATGACGGAGTTATGCCTCAAACGAAGGAAGCCATCGACCATGCTAAAGAAGCCGGTGTACCGATAATTGTTGCCATCAATAAAATAGATCTGCCAGAAGCAAACCCTGACAGGGTTAAGCAGCAGCTTTCTGAATACAACCTGCTTCCCGAAGACTGGGGCGGTACAACGCTTTACTGTGAAATATCTGCCCTCAAGCGCGAAGGAATAGACGAACTGCTGGATTCAATTCTTCTTCAAGCTGAAATGCTTGAATTAAAGGCCAATTACAACTGTCGTGCTGAAGGAAAAATTGTTGAGTCGAAAGTTGACCACGGTCGTGGAATTGTTTCAACAGTAATAATTGAGCGGGGAACCTTGAGAGTCGGCGATCCTTTTGTTGCGGGCGTATATCCGGGTAAAGTCAGGGCGATGTTTGATGATAAAGGCGGCAAACTTGATGAAGCAACACCCTCGACTCCGGTGGAAATCCTTGGTTTTACCGGAATACCCAGTGCTGGAGCTCCTTTCCAAGTGACCGAATCTGACAAAATCTCACGTCAGATCGGCTTGAAGCGTCAGGAACTTGAAAGACAGGGAGAGGCCAGCAACGTCAAGAAAGTCACCTTGGACAATTTGTTTGATTCAATTCAGGATGGTGAGATCCAGGAACTTAAAGTCATTATAAAGGGTGATGTCCATGGTTCAGTTGAAGCTCTCCAATCCTCATTGGAAAAACTTTCAACTAAAGAGATCAGACTGGTAGCAATTCGCACATCCGCCGGAGCGATAATTGAAGATGACATAAATCTTGCCGCCGCATCAAATGCAATAGTTATAGGGTTTAATGTTCGTCCGACCCCGAAGGCGAAACTTCTTGCAGACAGAGAAAAAATTGACATACGGAAATATAATATTATTTACGATGCAGTTGATGACATGCGTTCTGCTATGGAGGGTATGCTTTCTCCAGATATTAAAGAACAGATTATCGGCAAAGTCGAAGTCCGGGACGTTATTAAAGTCCCGAAATTCGGTCTTATTGCGGGATCTTACGTTTTGGAGGGAAAAGTTGTCAGAAATTCTGCAGTACATGTCTTACGCGATAACATCGAATTGTATACCGGAAAAATAACCTCACTGAGACGGTTCAAGGATGATGCGAAAGAAGTGCAGGAAGGATATGAGTGCGGTATTGGCATAGATTCGTATCAGGATGTTAGAGTAGGCGATATACTTGAAATTTTTGAAAGAGTGGAAATCGCAAAAAAACTTAAATAATTATGAGTGAATATAGCAAAAAAAGACTTGAATCTCAAATAACTGAAATGATAAGCATCATGATCATGCATGAGGAAATAAAAAATCCTGGATTGAGTAAATTTGTATCAATCAGCAGAATATCTGTATCTCCTGATGCTTCCCATGCCAGGATAATGATGACTTCCTTTGAGAACGAACAGTCTCTGCATAGATCAGTAAAAGCCCTGAACAGTGCTGCGGGGTTTATACAGTCCAGAATTGCCCGTGTTCTCAAAACACGCAATACTCCGCGTTTAGAGTTTGTTGCTGATACTTCTATTCGCGACGGCATGGAAATAAACACCTTGATTGACAGCCTTCAGGAACATGATGAATAACCATGGTATTCTCCTGCTTAACAAAGCAGCAGGAGTTACATCATTTTCTGCTTTATATCCCGTCAAGAAAGCATTGAGCAAGAAAGCAGGACATGCCGGGACATTGGATAAATTTGCAACTGGTCTCCTGCTCGTTCTCCTGGGAAAATACACCAAGCTTAATTCTTTATTCAGCAATCTTGATAAAAACTATGATGCAGTTTTTTACCTCGGAGCAGAAACCGATACACTTGATCCCGAAGGAAGCGTTGTCAGAACGGCTGATATCCCGGAATTATCCAGAATGAAAGCGGTCATACCTCAATTTACCGGGATCATTGAACAAACTCCTCCCGCTTATTCTGCAGTTCACATAAACGGAAAACGAGCTTATAAGGAAGCCCGACAGGGTAGAAATCCGGATATGCCCTCCCGTAAAATTACCATTTATGATTTTTCTATTACTGAATGGAGTGAGCCGTATCTGAGTGTAAGGATACATTGTTCAAAAGGCACCTATATACGTTCTCTTGCACGGGATTTTGGAATAGCTTCCGGATCGGCCGCGTATGTAGTAAGACTTAGCAGAACCGCAATTGGCCCCTATCGTCTGGAAGAAGCTGTATCAGCTGAGGAATTGAACGACGTTTCTATTGCTGAGGACAGCAGCTTTCTCGGCAGGATCCCGGGAGTGCAAGTTTTTTCGCTTGAGGAGGCTTCCTTGCATCGCCTGAAGAATGGCATACTCCCTGATATGCAATTTGCTAAGCCGATTAATGATCCAGTAATGTTCAGCAAACCGCAATACTATGTTTTCTGCAGCAAGTCGGGGAAAGTTGCGGCAGTTACAACAGCAGGATGGAACGGGTCTCAAGGCTTTCCGGAAAAATTCTTATGCATTGTATGAATTCAGATTCGACAGGAATTAAATAACTATGCGAGTACTAGATTATAGTCAATTGTCTTTACTTAAAAATGTTCCTGCTGATAAAAAAAAGCCGGCCGCAGTAACCGTAGGAGTGTTTGACGGTATCCATAAAGGCCACATGAAACTTCTTAATGAGGTTACTTCAAATCCGCAGCTGGATTCTTATGTGATTACATTTCATGAAAACCCGAAAAAAATTCTACGACCTGATGATTTTCACGGCTGCATATTAACAAAACGCCAGAAAATGGAACATCTCGAAGCGCATGGCATTGACACTGTTGTTCTCATTGACTTTTCCTCTGATTTTAGTAAACTACGAGGAGAAGAATTTTTTGATTATGTCTCAGGACATATACCCCTTGTTAAGCTGATCATCGGAAGTAATTTCAGATGTGGAATTGGCGCTTCGTTTACGGCTGGAATGATTCGTGAGTATTATCGCAACGCTCCAGTTGAAATGTGCATAATTGATCAGCTTGTACATGATGATAAAAACAGGATAAGCAGTTCCTATGTGCGCCTTTTAATAAAAAAGGGAAACATGGGAAAAGCTGCCGAATTATTAGATAAAGTATATTCATTGGATTTAACTGCTTGCGGGCTGAAGGTCAACAGCAGCGGTATTCTTATTAATCCTGATGAAATTATACAACTTCTGCCGCCACCGGGGTTGTATAACATCTTAATGGTTAATGGGAGTGGTGCTGACTTGGAGCCTCTTCGGGGAACCTTGTTGATTTCTGAAAGTCTGCTGAGTGTACAGCTGGAAAAACAGCTGTATAATACAGCAGTTAAAAGAGAACTGATGATTACTGAAAAAATTGACTAAATATAGATAAGGAGATATGTCTTTCATGGCACTTACAAAAGAACAAAAACAGGAAATAATTGAGGAATTTGGTGCAAACGGCAAAGATACCGGATCAACTGAAGTGCAGATTGCCCTGCTGACATCCAGAATAAGGGATCTGACAGAGCATTTCAAGACAAATAAAAAAGACCATGCGAGCAGAAGAGGCCTTCTTAAAATGGTAGGCCAGCGAAGAAGACTCCTTCGCTACCTCAAAAATACTGACATTAACAAGTATCGAGACATGCTTGTTAAGCTGAACTTGAGAAAGTAACAAACGAGAAACAAAAGAAAGTGAACCTGCAGTGACAGTATGCCGCTTCTCGTAAAGCGGCATACTTGTTTGTACAGGCAGACTCTTAATAAGGAAGAAATTTATGGTGCATAAAGTAACAATACGTATTGGAAATGAAGACCTGGTTCTGGAAACCGGAAGAATGGCAAAACAGGCGAACGGGGCTGTCTACGCTTCCTATGGCGGAAGTGCCGTTTTGGCGACAGCCTGCTGCGGAGGCAGTGAGGTCCCCGGCCTTGATTATGTTCCCCTCCAGGTGGAATATAATGAAAAATACTATGCTGCCGGTAAAATACCGGGAGGATTTTTAAAGAGAGAAGGGCGGCCCAAGGATAAGGAAATCCTCGTCTGCCGGCTTATTGATCGGCCAATGCGCCCGCTCTTTTATAAATCTTTCGGCCGGGAAATTCAGGTAGTTCCTACCGTTATTTCTACTGATCAGATTAACCCTCCTGATATGGTTGCCATGGTAGCAGCCTTTGCTTCTGTGACAATTTCTGACATACCATTCAACGGGCCAGTGGGTGCCGTACGGATGTGTTATCTCGATAATGAATATATTGTCAATCCAACCTTTGAACAGATCGAAAAGAGCAGTCTTGACATTGTTGTGTCCGGTACAAAAGATGGAATAACAATGGTGGAAGGGGGAGCTCTTCAGGTTAGTGAAGAAGTTCTTCTTGAAGCAATTGAAAAAGCTCAGCCAGTAATCCGACAAATTTGTGAATCCCTGGAGGAGCTGGCAGCTAAAGTGGGTCTTGAAAAACTTCCGCTTCCTGTAAAAGAAGAGGACGACTCCTTCCTTGCGCCAATAAAGGAACATGCCTATTCAAAACTCGAAAAGGCTTGCTTTGTTCTGGGAAAACATGTTCGGTCAGCTGCTGTGCGTCAGGTTAAAACCGATGCTGCAGAACGCTTTGCTGAAACTCTGCAGGTAGAGGGAGAAGATCGCCAGAAAAAATTTGATAAACTTTTTGAGGATATGGAATATGAAATCGTAAGAAAGTCCATACTGGAAAAAGGCATCCGAACTGACGGCAGGAAAGTGGATGATATCCGACCGATAACATGTGAAATCGACCTTCTTCCCAGAACGCATGGAAGCGCCCTTTTTACCAGGGGAGAAACACAAAGTCTTGCTGTTACTACGTTAGGTACGGTTTATGATGAGCAGATGAAAGATAATATTGACGGAGCAAAAAGTTTTTCACGATTTATGCTTCATTATAATTTCCCCCCGTTTTCAGTCGGCGAAACTGGGCGAATGGGAACCGGTCGAAGAGAAATTGGTCATGGCCATCTTGCTCAGCGGGCTCTTGAAAGTGTCCTGCCGTCTAAAGACGCATTCCCCTATACAATAAGAATCGTATCTGAAGTTCTTGAGTCAAACGGATCTTCGTCAATGGCTTCTGTCTGCGGTGGCTCTCTTTCATTGCTTGCTGCAGGTGTACCGATTGTAAAGCCAGTTGCCGGGATAGCGATGGGTCTGATTTCTTCAGACAGCAAAGCAGTTGTTTTAAGCGATATTCTCGGAGAAGAAGACCATCTTGGTGATATGGACTTTAAGGTTGCAGGAACAGAAGATGGAATTACCTCATTTCAGATGGACATAAAAATTTCCAATGTAAGCAGGGAACTTATGGGCAATGCGCTTGAGCAGGCCCGGAAAGGACGAATGCATATTCTGAGTATTATGAACAGCGTTATAGAACACCCGAGTTCTGAGATTTCAGACTATGCTCCCAGAATTGAGACGTATAAAATCGATGAAGACAAAATCGGAGCAGTTATAGGGCCAGGCGGTAAAACAATAAAAAGCATTGCTGAAAGAACTGGTGCGGAAGTCAATATCGACAATGACGGTAAGGTGACAATTTATGGAAAGAGTGCCAATTCAGCAAAAGCTGCCTTGGAACTGGTTAAGTCCATAGTTGAAGAACCTGAGGTCGGACGAATATATCAGGGAATTGTCAAGAAAATTATGGATTTTGGCGCCTTTATCGAAATTCTTCCTGGAAAAGAAGGCTTATGCCATATTTCAAAACTTTCAAAAACCCGGGTCAACAATGTCAGCGATGTACTTGAGCAGAATCAGGAAATACCGGTAAAGCTGCTTGAAATTGACCGTATGGGAAGACTTAACTTAAGTTATGTTGATGCTCTGATAGAGTTGGAGAAGAAATAGAAGCGAGGCATCCTGCAGATAAGCTTTTTTAATAGATTTGCCTTCAGGATGCTTCTGATATTTTATATTGCGGGTGAAATGTGGATACTGCAGAAAATTTTTTACAAAAAATACCCATTCCTGTGACTCTTGAAAAAGGAGCCTCAATTCCTGTTTATGCAACCGAAGGTTCATCCGGAGCAGATATACATGCATATCTGCCCGAAGGGGCCGTTATCTTAAAGCCTGGTATTTTTCAGCTTATTCCTACCGGTGTACGTATGGAAATTCCCAGGGGATTCGAGATACAGGTACGCCCTCGTTCGGGGTTGGCTGCCAAGTTCGGGGTAACCGTACTTAACTCTCCCGGTACTATTGATTCTGACTACCGCGGAGAAGTTAAAGTTATATTAATTAATCATAGTGACAGTAATTTTATAGTCCGCCATGGGGAACGTATAGCTCAGCTTGTTACCGCCAGAACGGTAAATGCCCAATTTAATGCACATGAGCAGCTGCAGGAGACGACAAGAGGGGAAGGAGGTTTCGGCTCGACCGGAACATGAGCTAATGAATAACAGGCATAAATATACAACCCTTAATATGTATATTTCCAAGGAGTATATTTTTGCTTTTGCTGTAGCTTTTATTTTTTTCTTTGCTATTTTCTTTGTAAATCAGTTACTTGTAATCGCAAAGAATATCCTCCTGGCAAATGTGTCAATTCTGGATGTTCTGAAAATCATTCTTTATTCTGTTCCTGTAATTCTCTCATTCACCTTTCCGTTTGCTTCCCTTACCGGAGCGGCGATGGCTGTTGGTCAGCTCTCATCAACAAATGAACTGCTTGCTCTTCGTGCAGGCGGGATTTCTTTCTCACGGATTTTTTTTCCGGTAATCGTCATAAGTCTTGTATTATCAGTATTTTCCTTCGCCTTGAACG
Source organism: Spirochaetales bacterium (assembly GCA_018399255.1). Lineage (GTDB taxonomy): Bacteria > Spirochaetota > Spirochaetia > JABMQR01 > JABMQR01 > M55B182. Next base: position 155,153 of record JAGYPA010000001.1, read on the forward strand.
ATATCCTTCAGCCTCTTGGAACCATTAAATATAAAGAACTCTACCGGGAACTTCTCTATAGAAATCCAGCCTTGGAACTTCGTGCTAACAGCGTCTCAAAATTTGGCAATACTTTTTTTGTAGCCGGTAATGTGGAAGAGGGAACAGTTGACAGCCTAATCATTCTCAGACCAGAAACAACCGGACTCACCGTTATATCCTCTGAGAGTGCCGAACTTACCGAATCTTCGAAGGGGTCGGATTTATTGAGCATTACCCTGAAAAACATTGAAGGATTGGCCCCCAAGGGAAAAGTACTCAAAGAGTTTGACCACTACACAGCCGAAGAAATGGAATACTCCGTATTCTTGAATACAGTAAATTTCAGTTTTATGAGTGTAACTCCCAATGATATGAGTATTCGTGATCTTCTCAGCGAAATCAAGATCCTTAAGGAAAATAAACGATTAAGTGAGCTGCAGGCCGCTTCCTTTGCCGCCAAAATGAAATATCTTGCATTTTCTGAGTATTTTACCGAATTCAGCAGAATCTCTGAAAGCAATTTTGAAAACGCTTTCCAGTACTTTGAACGTTATAAGGCAGCCGAAAATGAAAAGATAGAAAGCAGGAAGCTTCAATACTATCTATTGGAATTTTATAAAAAGACTGCATTGCCGACAGCCTGTACAGCTTTAGTTTTTTTTGCTTTCCCGCTTTCCGCTTTTCGCATGAGGAACGGGAAAGTTGTAGGTTTTGGCGTAGGCATTATAGCGTCTACTTTCTACTGGTTCATGCTGTTTGCAGGTCAAACCATGGGTAATCGAGTCCCGATTCCTCCTTTCGTAATCCTGTGGTTTCCAAATGTTCTGTATGCCGGAATTGGTATGGTATTGTTCTACCTCAGAGGCAGGCGATGACCATAACCATCTGGAAATATCTTCTGCATCAACTACTGATCTCTTTCCTGGCTTCGCTGCTTTGCTTTGTTCTTATTCTTGAGTTTGCAGACCTTTTTACCAATATAAACCGCTTTATAGCCAATGATGTGGATGTCAGTGACATATTGTGGACTATAATTCTTTATATGCCAAAATCTATTGCTTACGGTATCAGTCCCGCACTGCTTTTTGCTTCAACCTATACCCTGGCAGGTTTTTATTCCAGTAATGAATTGATATCGATACTGAATGCCGGAATTTCGTATAGAAGATTTATATTGCCCATTATCCTGCTGGGTTCAGCCATGAGCCTTTTCAGTTTTGCTTTCAATGAAATCATAGTTATAGATACCTTCAACAAGAAGAATGAATTCACCTCAGATTTACTCGGCTTCTCCAATTCCCTCGATAATACGCAAGTTGTTATCAAGACAGCTGCAGATACAGGATATGATGCAGATCAGCTTATATATTATGCCAAGTATTATCAGGATAAAAACAAACAAATGCAGGGATCTACAGTAATATTTATCAAAAATAAGAATTCGATATCTAAGCGCATCGATGCTGAAAGAGCAGTATATTCTGATAACGGCGTGTGGGAGTTTTATTCTGCCTTTGTGTATACTTTTTCAAATGAGGGAGTAGTTATTCCTGAATATTTTGAAATTTATACAAACCCTTTACTAAATCTTGATCCCGTAAACTTTCAGAACACGCAAGACGATATAGCCAGTCTGAAGCTTTCTGATGCACGCAGGCTGCTTGAGAGAATCAAGCTGATTGACAGCATGACCTACCGGTCCTATCTTACCGACTATTTTGAACGATTCTCCTTTTCATTGACACCGCTTATTGTTATTATGTTCTCCAGCGCTTTTGCCTGGCTATTTAAAAAAAATATCCTTTTTTTCAGCATATTGCTTAGTTTAATGATTTCAGTGCTCTATTACATAACTGAAATGCTGAGCATTCTTTTTGCAAAGCAGGGGTATATTCCACCTCTTCTAGGGGCATGGCTGCCGTTTATCATATTCGGAATAATAGGGGCGCTGCTCCTGAAAGCTGTAAAAACTTGAGGTGTTTTGTGAAAAAACAGATTTTTTCTATTACTGATACAGATTCATCATCTAAAGCGAGAACTGGAACACTTGAACTTCCGCACGGCAGCATTGAAACGCCCGCTTTCATGCCTGTTGGAACAAACGGTACAGTCAAGGCGCTTCATCATACCACCGTTGAAAATATTGGCTACAGGCTCATTTTAGCAAATACTTATCATCTCTACCTGCGTCCCGGACTTGATGTTATCCGGCATTACGGCAGCCTTCATGAATTCAGCAGCTGGGATCATAATATTCTAACAGACAGTGGAGGTTTTCAGATATTCAGCCTGGCTGATTTTCGAAAGATAAAACCGCAGGGAGTCACATTCCGATCACATGTTGATGGATCATACCATGAGCTGACACCTGAAAAGGTAGTTGACGCCCAAATGGTTTTCAACAGTGATATCGCCATGTGTCTCGATGTCTGCACTCCACCCGAAATACCGGAAAAAAAGGCAAAAGAGGCGATGGACATTACCCATGCATGGGCCGAACGATCTATTTCCCATCGACTGCAGCATCCGGAATATACCGGTAACCTGTTTGGAATAATTCAGGGTAATTTTTATCCCGAACTTCGCAGAGAGAGTGCGAAAAAGATTTCCAGCCTCGATTTTCCGGGAATTGCCATCGGGGGACTCTCGGTAGGGGAAGAATTTCCAGTTTTTCAGGATATGCTTGCTTACACAGTCGAGTTTGTTCCCAAAAATCGTCCTCTCTATGTTATGGGAATCGGTACACCCGATTATATCCTTGAAGCAGTAGAAAACGGAATAGACCTCTTTGATTGTGTTTTTGCTACGCGAACAGCCAGAAATGGTGCTGTTTTTACTAAACAGGGTATGATTAACCTGAAAAAAGCCTACAACATATATGAAAAAGGTCCAATTTCCGAAGGGTGTACCTGTACGGCATGCACGACCTATTCAAGGGGTTATCTGCGGCATCTTTTCAAAACCAATGAAATCCTCGGTTTGATGCTGGCTGCTGAACACAATTTAGCTTTTCTTCACTCCTTTATATTGGATATACGCACCAGCATTCATAAAGGCAATTTTCTGGAATTTAAACGTTCCTTTCTTGAGAGATATGCTGGAAAAGCCTGACCCGACCCATGAAAAAAGAAGAATCAGCTCGCTCCTGCTGATGCTTTCAACGCTTATCTCGCGACTTCTTGGAATTGTCAGGGTAAGGCTTATTTCAACTGTTTTCGGCGCTGACGGAACAGCTGACGTACTAAATTTCACTTTCAGCATACCCAATAACATACGCAAGCTGCTGGCTGAGGGAGCCCTCTCATCAGCCTTTATTCCGGTTTTGACAAGGGCAGTCAATCAAGACGAATCATCACTTAAGAACAGCCATGCCCAGCATCTCCTGGCAAGGATTTTGGGATTTCAGGCAGCTGTACTGATCCCCTTGACAGTATCTGTCTGGATATTTCCGGAAGCGGTTATAACATTTCTTTCCGACTTCAGCGATCCTCACCAAATTGCAATGGCAGCAGTACTGCTGAAGTACTTTATTATCTACCTTCTGATTATATCTATCACAGCAGTAATTCAGGCGGCTCTTAACTGCAGATCGATATTTTATGTATCCGCTCTGGCTCCGTTAATCTTTTCCACCACAGTCATAGTTTCAATTATCTTTCTTTCAGATAGATTTGGCGCCTACGCAATGGGTATAGGAGTATTGGCTGGCGGTTTACTCCAGTTTTTCTTCCAACTTACTGCATATCACAAATCCGGTTATCGTCTCTCTTTCAGTTTTCAGTTTGCTGATCCCGATTTCCGGGTAGTTATGAAAACATTCCTCCCTGTACTGCTGACCTCTGGAATATTTGCCGTTACGCAGCAGGTATCGTTTTATCTGGCTTCCCGACTTCCCATAGGAGCAGTTACAGCCCTTTCGAACGCTGTTGTTTTTTGGCAGATGCCTTTTGGCGTGTTTTATGTATCTATTGCGACAGTTTTCTTTCCTGCCATGAGCAGAGATTTTCAAAAGAATGATGTATCGGGCTTACAGAAAAATTTAGAAAAAGGTATCGGATACATAGTTGTGTTTCTTCTTCCTTCAGCAATAATTCTTTTTTTTCTCAGCCGTGAAGTGGTGTTTTCAATTCTCCTGAGTGGCAAGTTTACTGCGGAGAATGCAAACCGTACAGCCGATGCACTTCAGGCTTTTCTGCCGGGACTGGTGTTTGCCGGACTTTTCAACTATATCCAGCGATTTTTCTATTCAATTCAAACTGTTTTTAATGCAGTTAAAGCAGCATTACTGTATGCCATTCTGGACATAAGTATCACGATTCTTTGTATTGTTTTAAAATTTGATGTAATATCCCTCGGAATCGGAAATAGTGCGGCATATATTATGGCTTTTATTATTCAGCTGCACTTTGTACGAATGGAACTCCCTGAATTAATGTCGGGAACAGCGGCTTTTCGCAATTTTTTTCGTGTGCTGGCTGCTAATGTACCTTTAGTCATATTAATGATTGTTTATAAACTCTATGCAAATGCATGGTATATTACTGGCAGCACCCTGCGTAATTTTTTATTACTGCTTCTTATCGGTTCTGCAAGCGGACTTGTTATTTTCACTTCATATCGACTGTTTTCCGTCGATTTCCTGTACAGAAAAAAAGGCCTGAACAAATGATCATTCAGGCCGGCATTTTTTTTGCGTAATGATTGTTTCGGTCTATACTGGTACAGTCCCTATCTTCAGTATTTTAAACGCATATTCACGTTCGTTAATGATAAATTCCAGAACTTCTCCAACAGCATGGTTAAGGAGCTGAGAACCGAACGGGGCAAGATAGGAAATAATATTCTTTTCAGGATTTGATTCCCAGGGACCTAAAATTGTGTAAACTTCCTGCTTCTTGGTTTTAAGGTTTTTCATTGTAACTTTTGTGCCGAAAGAGACCTGCAAATCATTAACTGATTCTGATGAAATAATTACAGCGCGATCGAGCTCATCTTTAAGCCGTCCTACAGTAATGCTCAAAAGCTCCTGCTTTTCTTTGCCTGCTTTATACTCCGCATTTTCTTTCAAGTCTCCCAAATCGCGCGCAGTACCAATTTCCTGAGAATTCTTTGGGATTTCCACTTCGAGAATATTTTTCAGCTGTTTCTGCTTTACATCGTAAGATTTCTGCGTTACCAGCAGTCCACCTGAAATTGTTACTTTATTTGATTTATCCTCGCCAAAGAAAGTAAAATCAGGGAATCGTTCCATAATAATATGCTTTAACTCAATAAGAATCGCAGGGTCAAGATCGTCAACATCTTTAACGAGACTATAGACCCGCTGAATTGAATCACGGTCACTTTCACGGAAGAACGTATGCAGATTTTTCTCGGTAAATAGAATCACAGAAATCAGTTTTGCAATTCTCCGATTAATGCTGACATCCCGCTTGCTGCTGATTGCCCTGTTGGAAATATCAAGCAGATGCAGAAGAGCCAATAGAAGTTTTTCGAACTTTATGCCAACTTCTTCTTCCCAGAACTCACGAGAATAATTTTTTATCAGCCATAAAAATGTCTCAGAATGTTCTTTATACTTGGCGAAAGAGTCTCTGAAAAGTAAAATGCGGGTATCAGTTTTACCGCTGTCGGCCAGTTCATCAATAATAAAAGTACTTTGATAGTAGGGAAACAGATGCTTAAATACTACATCCCAATCCTCCTGGATTTTCATTATTTCTTCCAGAAAAGACCGTTTAAGTTCGGCATCAGGTAAATTCGCAAAAGTCTGATCAATGTTTGGAATTCCATCGATCAACTCTTTGAAGCCGGTTTCAACAGTCTGATTAAGGAAGGGATATGTTTTCATCAATTTCTTAACTAACAGATAGCTGGTAATAACCGTATCAGTTACACTGGAGAAATTTTTCACAATATTAATGAAGTAACTGAAAATTTCGGTAAAATAATCTGATTCCGGATCGCTGTTATCCAAAAATTCTCTGAGAATTTTAACTTTCTGCAGAAATTCCTTCTCAGCTTTAAATAAATTGAGCGTTTTTTCTTCATAGGTAACCGGAGTTTCACGAACAGCGTATTCATCCGGCTTTTCGGGGTTTACACCAAAATAGGGATCGGTTTTAAGCAGTTTTCTAGCGGCTGTATTCCAGGAGAGCCATTCATTAGGCGTTAAAACGGAAGGGACAATTTCGGACTTGATTACTTTCATACTTGCAGAATTATCATAACTCTCAATGATTGTTCTCAGCGTCCAGAGAATATCCTGTTTAACTTTTTGTTTGAGTTTTTCTTTGGGAAATACACTTTTTATTACCCAGATATGGTTTTTCTGCAAAATCTGAAGTGCATTGACTGCCATCTTCAGTGACATTGCATGATCGCGTTTTTTTATGAAATCGATTACCAGTGAGTCCTCAAGAATTTGCTGAATTCTGCCGATCCCCCATGTTTTATGAAACACAAAGGTTCCCTGATCAAAAGAGATGTGCTTTTCAAAATCGGCGATTGCAGCATTTATGTCCCGGTATGACTGGGTCAGATTTGTCTTTTCAATGTAGTCTTCAAGTTTAGTATGATTTGTATATTTTTTTCTATAGCAAGTAATCAGTCGTTCCCTTGCTTCAGTGTTCGCTGGCTGATTGACAAGTATTTCCTTGAGAATGTCAATTGATTTATCCCAACTGCCGAGCCCATGATAAATTTCATACATACCTTCAAGCATTTGGGAAGCGCGGTCTTTATTGATATTTTTTGCCACCCGCATGACAATGTTTTTCTGATTATCATAATCTTCAGGGAGATAGTGCAGCAGCTTATGCCAGATATCCTTGATTTGTGAAAAGTTTTTTACATTAATATACCGGTGCAGAGCTTTTTTGTAGAAATATACCGATTTATCAATATCTTCAAGTTCCTCATACCGTTCGGCTATCAATCGCAGAAGGTCAATCTCCTCATAATCCACCTTGACAAGTCTTTCCCAGATTTGATATTTTTCCTCATCCCGACCAGTACTGTCGTAGCACTCGGCAAGGGAACGAAGGGCAATAGCATTCTCTCCATACTTGAGAAGCCGATGACAAAGAAATTCAACAAGCGTCCACTTGCGGTTGTCATAGAAAAGATTAATCAGCTGAATAAGGTTGGAATCGTCGATTAAATGTTTTTCAAGGGATATGATGCCCGAAACATACAGAGAAATTATACTGTTTTTCGTGTGTGATAAATGCTCATCACAGATTTCTTTTATTTTCAGCCAGTCGGCCCGGTTAGATTCATCAAGCAAAAGTGTATCCAGCTCTTCAAAATTAGCCACGGTGTAGCTGTTAATGGTTGCTCTTGTCCACTTTTCCTCATTGAGCATCTCGGTTATTTTCTCAATCATTACTCCATCTCCAATTTAGTATATGCTGCCCCGGCAGACATATTTTGAATCTTCCCCCTGGAGGGGCGTCGCATGTGCCCGTCCTCCGCCTTTAACCAAACCCCACCTTTTCCAACAAACAAAAGTTTCACACAACAAAAATAATGAGTAAACGTTTTTTATCATACGTATATTAGATTGCAACAAAAAGGATTGACAATAAAGCGCTTCCTTTTGATAAAAACATTGGAAGGTACTGATGAAAGGCATCCAAAGAACACCACTCGCAGTATTTAGCTCTGTAAAAAAATTACAATTGTTTTCAATCCGAATACATATATTAAAATATCGTAAAAATAAGAATCTTTCAACCGATTGCGCAGGGCAATTTTTTTTGATATTACTATATACATGAAAAACAAAAAAATAATTGCAGCTCCTTCTATTTTATCGGCTGATTTTTCCAGGATTCGTGAAGAATTGCAGCTTATTCAATCTTCTGGAGCAGAATGGGTACATCTTGATGTTATGGACGGCAGTTTCGTTCCCAACATTACTTTCGGTCCTAAATTTATTAAAGACATCCGATCATATTCAAATTTGTTTTTTGATACTCATTTAATGATTGATAACCCGGAAAAGTATATTACAGACTTTGCTGATGCTGGTTCTGATGCTATAACCATTCATTATGAAGCTACAGTACACGTGCACAGAGCTGTTCAGCATATTCATGAAGCCGGAAAACTTGCCGGTGTTTCCGTAGTTCCATCAACCCCCGTTGAATTTCTGGAAGACTTGTTATCAGAATTGGACATGGTTCTGGTCATGACTGTCAATCCAGGTTTCGGCGGACAGGCTCTTATACCTTTCTGCATTGAAAAAGTGCGTAAACTGAAAACCATGTGCCAGCGCATTAATCCCGACTGCCGCATTGCAGTTGACGGAGGTGTCAATACAAGCACAATAGTACCGCTGAAAGAAGCAGGAATTGATATTGCAGTAGCTGGAAGCGCTTTTTTTGCAGCCGCATCACCAAAAGCGTTTATTAACGAACTCTATCAGGCATAGGAAGAAAACCGAAAACCATGAGAGCCGTTGTTCAGCGTGTATCACAAGCAAATGTTACGGTAGAAAACACCATTACAGGAGAAATTGGTGAGGGTCTTCTGGTCTTTCTGGGAATAGAAAAGGGCGACGGAGAAAAAGATCTGGACTACATCGTGAGAAAAACGGTTAATGTCAGGATTTTTCATGATGAACAGGGCAGAATGAATCATTCAGTTCTGGAAAAGGGCGGGTCAATACTTGTTATAAGTCAGTTTACTCTTTGCGCTGACACACGCAAAGGTAATCGCCCCTCATTCAATTCCGCTGCCGAACCTGATATTGCAGAAGCCCTGTACGAGAAGGCGCTGGTCAGAATCAAAGAGATTACGCCTGTGCAAAGCGGAGTGTTTGGTGCCTCGATGAAAATTTACAGCGTTAATGACGGACCGGTAACAATACTGTTAGATTCTCGCAGGAAAGACTAGCCTTGCAGAAAGACCGGAAAACACTGCAAAAAAATATTTATTTTTTTATCATCTTGTACTGAAATTTGAATTTTTTCGTGCTGAATTTTGGTATAGTAATGTGAGGCTCAGGTAATTTTTTTTTAACCATCTTTTAAATCCTGATGGGAAATTGCAGGACTTCACAAAACTGTTTTGATTAATAATCGTTTGGAGGTTATATGGCTAAGAAAAATTCTTCATCCATGGTGCGCCATGAAGATGCAGCTGGTAAGAATCAGGCAATAGAAGCCGCTCGGGATCAAATTGAAAAGCAATTCGGGAAAGGATCGCTAATGAAGCTGGGCGACAGCAGTATCGATATTAATGTCGGTTCCATTCCCTCAGGCTCAATCCTGCTGGACGAAGCCCTTGGGGTCGGAGGATATCCCAAAGGACGTATTATAGAAATATACGGACCGGAATCATCCGGAAAAACTACCATGGCTCTGCATGCGATCGCAGAAAGTCAAAAGCAGGGCGGTATTGCCGCATTCATTGATGCAGAACATGCTCTGGATCCCACCTATGCCCGCAATCTCGGAGTTAATATTGATGAGCTCTGGATATCACAGCCGGATACAGGGGAGCAGGCGCTTGATATTACTGAATCTCTTGTCAGATCCGGGGCAGTTGATGTCATTGTTATAGATTCCGTAGCAGCCCTGACTCCGCAGGCGGAAATTGACGGGGAAATGGGAGATTCTCACATGGGTCTTCAGGCCCGTCTGATGAGTCAGGCATTACGCAAGCTGACCGGGATACTCTCAAAATCACGTACTTGTCTGATATTCATCAACCAGATCAGAATGAAAATCGGGGTTATGTTTGGAAATCCTGAAACAACTACAGGTGGAAATGCGCTGAAGTTTTACGCATCTGTCCGTATGGAAGTGCGCAGAATTGAAACCATATCCAAAAGTGCGGATGAAGCCATTGGAAATAGAGTAAGAATTAAGATTGCGAAAAACAAAGTTGCGCCTCCCTTTAAAAAGGTTGAAATTGATCTTATGTTTGGGAAAGGCATAAGCTATCATGGCAGTCTCCTTGATGCAGCGGTGAAATATGATCTCATCAATAAAAGTGGGAGTTGGTATACCTATGGTGACAACAAAATCGGGCAGGGCAAGGAGAATGCCAAACAGTTTCTGGAAAATCAACCGGAAATTTCAAGCGAGCTGGATGCTGCTCTTCGGAATCTCATGTTTCCCCAAAAAAAGCAGGAATCTGTTCTCTTAGAAACAGGGGTGGCCGATGGGCCAGTATAACAACCCTTAACACTATGATATTTCCGGTTTAGAGAGTATCTCATAAAAGAGGAGAGGATTCTGACAATTTACTTATACACTGAAAATCACTATACTGATTACTGATGGAAGAAACAGATCAGAAAACACATAACAGTTTTAAGCTGCAAAAATTTGAAGGCCCATTGGACCTTCTTCTTTTTCTCATTCAAAAGTCGGAAATAAATATTTATGATATACCTATTTCTGAGATTACCGAGCAGTATCTTGAATATCTCTCTTATGCTGCTAAAACTGATTTACAGGACCTGACTGATTTTTATGCCATGGCAGCTACTCTGATTTACATTAAATCAAAAATGCTTCTGCCTGTAGAAATCGATTTTGATGAAGAGTTTGAAGATCCGCGACGTGAACTGGTTGACAGGTTGATTGAATATCAGAAATTTAAAAAATATGCCGAGCTCATAGCAGAAAAAGAATACGAGACCGATTTTATTTTTCTGCGAAAAAATGTGCAGAAGCCGCTGCCTTTCGATGACAGTGAACTCTGGGAAGAAATAGATGCATGGGATCTGCTTAAGACATTTTCCGGTGTCTTGTCAAAAATCTCACCGGAAAAAATATTTAATATTTATGAAGAAGTCTCGGTAAATGAAAAAATTGCGTTAATGAATGAACTGTTTGAGGATCACTTGGAAATATCATTCCTGGATCTTGTTGTACGGCATAATTCACCCATGGATATCATCTGTTCCTTTCTGGCAATTCTTGAGGCCGTTAAAATACGTATGATCAGGATTTATCAGAATACTGTTTTTGGTGATATCCGGATTGCCCGCAGAGAGAATGCAGACCAATTATTTATACAGGACAGCAGTATCCCTGATGAAAGGTCGTATGATGAAAACTAATGAAGAACTCAGCAGCGCGGCCCGTTTGATAGAATCAATTCTTTATTTAGAGAATGAACCTGTTGATATTGTGCAGCTTGCCAGGTACTCGCAAATGAATCGTGATAAGGTGGAACAGGCTCTGGCGGAACTTCGGTACCATTATACCGAAACCAATCATGGAGTTGAGATAGCTGAATTTGCAGGCGGCTTTCACTTTATGCCCAAGGAAGAGCTGTGGCCGGAACTTAAGGACCATTACGGCAGAAAAATTGACCGCCGCATTTCTCGGTCAGCCATGGAAACCCTTTCAATAATAGCTTATTCGCAGCCAATTACAAGAAAGGAAGTCGACAATATCAGGGGTGTTTCTTCTGACAATGTAATTCGACTGCTGCTTGATCGTGAATATATCCAGGTTGTTGGTCGAAAAGATGTTCTTGGCCGTCCTTTTATCTATGGCACAACCCGAAAATTCCTGCAGGATTTTAACCTGAAGAGCATATCCGCTCTTCCCAGACTGGAAGATATCGATAAAGAGAGATTTGAAGATGAAAACTAACGACAAACCGGAATTTCCTATTCGGCTGCAGGTGTATTTAGCCAGAAGCGGCTACTGTTCACGGCGCAAAGCTGAAGAGTTCATACGGAATGGTTCAGTTACAGTAAATGGGTCAATCATGACCGAGCCAGGACATCCGGTAGAATCAGAGGATGCTGTGTATGTTGGAAAAACCTATATAGAACCAATGGAGCATGTATATTTAGCATTGAACAAGCCGAAGGGCTATGTATGCAGTAATGCTGATCCTCATGCAGATCTCTTTGCCCGTGATCTAATCAACGTTCCCCAGAAAGCTTCGCTATTCCACGTTGGTCGCCTGGACAAAGAATCCACCGGACTGATTTTTTATACAAATGACGGGGACTGGGCTAATACCATAGCCCATCCTTCCTTTGCCGTTGAAAAGGAGTATATTGTCCATACTCGAGAAAAAATGGAAAGGAAACATTTGATGACAGCCGTAACAGGCTGCAAGATTCGGGGTGAACTCTATAAATTTGAACGTTTCCACATTCGGAACAGCCGCTCGATATCAGTGGTCCTGCTTGAAGGGAAAAATCGTGAAATCCGTAAACTTCTTGACTTTTTGGGGTATACGGTTGTTTCTCTGCAGCGGATACGAATTGGGGATATAACCCTTGGCAAGCTTCCGACTGGCAGATTCCGGTTTCTCAACCGCAAGGAACGGATGTCTTTGAGCAAAGGGCAGCTTGGTTCTGCAGTAAAGATGCCTGACACTCAGAAAAACAGACGCTCAGATAAGAAAAAAAATAATTGACGATCCTGACTTCTTACTGCAGAATAGATTAACTAAAAGTCAATTTCCAAAAATGCGAAGCATCTTAAAACTGGCTCGATAAGGAATAGAAAGCATGATAGTAGCAATTGACGGACCTGCCGGTGTGGGAAAAAGTACTGTTGCGAAACGGGTGGCAAAAGAATTCAACCTGCTCTATATTAACTCAGGGAGTTTTTACCGGGCGGTAGCTTTCAAACATCTTAGTTCCGGCAGACCTCAGGAAGATGAGGCCGCTGTAGTAAGTACTGCGGAAAGCTGCAAATTCTCACTGGATCCAGATGACGGTAAACTCCTCCTTGACGGTGCTCCAGTCGAGCATCTTCTCCGGACTCCTGAAATTGATATGGCATCATCCGCTGTTTCCTCCATAACAGCAGTCCGTAAAATAGTGAACCATACCTTGCGGAAGGCTGCCGGGACGCTTGATATTATTATGGAAGGCAGAGATATTACAACGGTAGTTTTTCCTGATGCCGAACTGAAATTCTATTTTGACGGGTCTCTGGAAGAACGGACCCGCCGCCGTCTCAGTGATTATCAGGAGGCGCAGCCCTTCGAAGCAATGCGGGATGAGATTGACAAACGGGATTACAACGACAAAAATAAGGAATTTGGTGCCTTAAAACGTTCACCCGATGCAATCTATATTGATACATCATACTTGACCATAGATGAAGTTTGTGACAAAGTAGTACAGAAGATTTTTGAATATACGCAATTAAAGGATCAGGAGAGTACTAGTGGCAACAGATAATAGTGTCGAAAAAAACGATGTCGACAAAAAGAATGAAATGCAAAATTTATTGCAGGAAGAATACTTAAAATCTCTTGATGAAATCGAAGAAGGGCAGGTTGTTTCGGGGGTTGTAGTTCAGGTCAACGATGAATATGTTTTTGTTGATGTCGGCTATAAGTCTGAAGGGAGAATTCCCATTACCGAATTTACGGAAAGTCCGTCGGTGGGGGAAGCTGTTAGCGTCGTTTTTGTCAGTAAGGAAGGACGGGGAGGACAGGTTGTTGTCTCCAAGAAAAAGGCGGACTTGAAAATTCGCACTGAAAATTTACGCGAATCCTATGAAAAGCAGGAACCCGTTGAAGGAACTTTTTCCAAGGTTATCAAGGGCGGTTTTGAAATAGACCTCATGTATGATCTTACCGGTTTCTGTCCGCTTTCCAAAGCTGATTTATATCGGGTTGAAAACCCTGAAGATTATATAGGAATCAAAGATTTCTTTATTATTGACAAGCTGCACACCGGCATGAGAATGAAATCCGTCCTGTCTCGACGGGCGTATCTGGAAAAGGCCATAAGTGAAAGAAAAGAAAAATTCTTTACGACGGTTCAGGTTGGAGATACAGTAGAAGGAACGGTAAAGAGTTTTACCTCATTTGGAGCATTTGTAGATCTTGGCGGATTTGACGGGCTTCTCCATATCAACGATATGAGCTGGGGTCATGTAACCAGACCTAAGGATTTTGTAAAGAAAGGGGACAAGATTGATTTGAAGGTTATTCATATCGATCAGGAAACCCAGAAAATCAATTTATCGCTCAAGCATTTTACCGAAGATCCATGGCTTTCGTTTGAAGAACGTTATCAGCTCGATGATGTAGTATCAGGGACGGTCACCAAAATTACTGATTTCGGTGTTTTTATTGAACTCGAAGAAGGTATAGAAGGACTTGCTCATATATCTGAACTCTCCTGGGTTAAGCGAGTAAGTCATCCAAAAGAGATTGTTTCCATCGGTGATAAGGTTGATGCAAAGATTCTTGGATACGATACCGGTGAGAAGAAAATTTCTCTTGGTCTCAAGCAGGTTGCTGTTAATCCCTGGGACACTATTGAAGACCGTTTTCCGACCGGTAAGCGGATGTCTGCTGAAGTAGTCAAAATTACCAATGCAGGCGCTTTCCTTAACTTGGAGGAAGGTATAGACGGATTCCTTCACAGTGACGACATATCCTGGACTAAAAAGATTAAGAATATAAAGTCTTTTTGCAGCGAAGGCGATACCATTGAAGTAGTAGTTACCCGCATTGAACCCGAAAACAGAAGAATTCGTCTTGGCGTCAAGCAGCTTGAGGGAAATCCCTGGCATACACTCAAAGATTCCTATCCAAAGGGCAGTGTTATTACCGGTGAAGTTACCAGCGTTACTGAATTTGGCGTGTTTGTAAAAGTTATAGCCGATATTGAAGGGCTTATTGCAAAATACAACTTAGTCGGTCCGGATGAGGAGTTTGAAGATTCAGTGCTTACACGCTTCAAAACAGGTGATAAAGTTACCGCTTTAGTTGTTGACATGAATGTCAATGCCCAGAAGCTTTCTCTTTCAATTAAGGATTATTTCAAGAAAACCCAGCAAAAGGAAATTTCCAAATATATACATGATGATGAAAGTGAAGATACTTTTACCTTTGCGGATCTCCTGAAAGAAAAAGACCGGGACGGAGATAAGTAAGTTTTATCCTGTAGTGCATATTTCAAGGCGGCGGCTGGTTTTGGCAGTCGCCTTGACCAGTTTTCCTTGTCCAAATAATACTCCGGAGTACATATTCTAATGGCAGTACAACATAAAGAACAAAAAATAGGTTTTGAAAAAAAGCTTACCATTTTCCTGACTTCCAATAAAAAACTCTTAATCATAATTGCTGCAGTAATCGTCGTAGCTGTAGCTGCCGTGGGGATAACAGTCAGCGTACTTGGCAGCAGGCTTGAAAAACACACAGCAGAGGTTGAACTTCTGCAGGAAGAATATATTGAAATCATGAATAATGCTGAGGAACTGAGCGAAGAAGATCAGCAGGGTGCCTTGACAGCACTTTCTGAAGAAATATCCGACTTTATCGGCTCCACAGGAAAAGGTTACCCGCAGCTTCGTGCTTTATATCTGCAGGCGTCAGTTTCCTATCAGATGGAAGATTTCGGTACAGCGGCAGTTCAGTTTTCTGATTTTGCAAAAAAGTTTAAAGACTCCCATCTTGCACCGACAGCTTATATGAACTCAGGAGCAAGCTATGAATTTGCCGGAGATCTGGCTGCTGCGGTAGAGCAGTATCGCCTGGTTTTCGACCTCTACAAGGACAGTTCCGCAGAAGCTCCGCATGCGCTTTTCAGTGTCGGGCGTCTTCACGAGCGGCAGGGAAACATTAGTGATGCCATAAGCACCTATCGTGAGCTGTCAACAGAATTTCCTGAAAGTGAGTGGGCAAAGCTCGGGGTGAGCAGGCTGATTGTCCTGGAGTAGCCGGAGTAGCCGTGGATGGATTAACGTGCTGATTTACCCTGGAAAATATAAGAAAAGCTGCAGAGCATTGATTTTCATATCGGTGCTAGGTGCAGCTTTGTTTTTTTTAGTCAGCTGCGGCCTGCCAAAAGCCCCGTTCATCATTGACGCAAGTGATGTGGTCTTTACTGCCACCAGCAGCGTCCTTAGTGAAGGCCCGAATTCGGTTAATAACTATCTGGAATTTACCGTTGAAATTGACAGTTCCTTTGATATTGCTTCAGGGAATAAATCTCTACTATTACTATTCTCCAAAATGAAGCTACATATTCAGAGATAGCTGCAGATGATCTTGTGGATACTTCGAACAGTTTTCAGCCGCAAGCCGTTCAAATTAGTGATGGACTATCTCTGTATATCGCTTTACCTCCAACCCAAGCTCAAATTACTGCTGACAGCCGCCATCGCCAAACCGGCAGGCCAGCCGTATGAGATCAGCGGAAGCCTGACACTTTATGGCCGAAGGCGGAGATGGGGTATACTTTAAGCTCACGCTTACAGACGTTACCGACGGCAATGATACTTTTTATTGAAGAGTATCTCCCATTGAGACGCTATGATTTCAAGGATAGTTTATTGTTTGCAGAAGATGATGCAGAGATACCGGGAAGGCCTGATGAACATTAATGGTGAGTATTATCTGCACATCTTCGGTGCTTTTTATGCGAGGACCGACGATACTGGATTTGATAACAGCGTAGCAGTAGCAGACGTGGTTTATCTGGGAAGTGTAAAGTTTTCGAATGAAAACAGTTTTCGAATGAAAACAGTTTTCGAATGAAAACAGTTTTCCTCTGTAAAACAGATAATATCAATAACTTTAAATAATGTATATTCTGTCTAATGCTGGCTGTATACAAATTTTTTTTTGAAAAAGGAAGTCTCTTAAATGAAAAAAAAAGAACCAGTAAAAGAACAGACTAACGATACGCCTTCAAATAAAGATATCAGCAGTTCTTTTAACCAGCTCTATAACATTCTAAAAACGCTCAGAAGTCCGAACGGCTGCCCATGGGACCGGGAACAGACTCCTGAGAGTTTTTATAAGAACCTCATTGAAGAATCTTATGAATATATTGATGCGTATTTGAAAAAGGATATCAATGAATGTTCGGAAGAACTTGGCGATATGTTTCTGGTAGTTACTATGCTGACAATCATGCATGAGGAACGCGACGATTTTTCACTTGTAAAAGTATTAGATGACACATCAGAAAAATTAATCCGCAGGCACCCGCATGTGTTTTCTGAAGATACGTCAGCATACGAAGTTGAAAACGGAGATGAAGTTGCAGTTCTGTGGGATTCTATAAAACAGAACGTTGAGGGGAAAAAATCACAGGATATTTTCAAGACAATTGCTGCATCCTCACCGAATTTACTGCAAGCTGTTGAAATCCAGAAAAAAGCCCGAAAAGTAGGTTTCGACTGGGACAGCAGAACTGATGTTTTTAAAAAGGTTCAGGAGGAATTGGAGGAACTAGCCTGTGAGGTCGACGGCAATTCGCATTTCGACATCTCAGTACCAGAAAACAAAGACCGGATAATTGATGAATTCGGAGATACGCTATTCTCAATGGTTAATTATGCTCGCTTTCTGGATATCGATCCGGATGAAGCTTTGTATCGGGCTAACAGGAAATTTAAAAATCGTTTCAGCAGCATGCAGCAGCTTCTTTCAGAAGACGGCAAAGATATTCTGGAAGAAACGCTGCCGCTTTCAGAATTGGACCGGTACTGGGAAAAAGCAAAAGCTCTGCAGGAATGAAAACACACCAGATAAATCGTAATACAAATGTCTATATAATGCCTATTTTGTAAAAACGTGATAATATTCCTGCATGTTTTTTGCATACAGGCATCTTCTTGTCACGGAATAGGTACTGAGAAATCTATACTTATCATATTTCGATCCGATCAGCTTCATAAGATTTCCAGTCGGCTTCTCTTTTGAACCGTCGGCAGTATACGATTGATCTCCTTCCTGAACTTCACGGATGCGAAGAATAAGCCGATCTTCAGATTCCTGAAATAACTCAATATTTGTATTATTTTCAGCAAGTTCCGCCAGCAGCTTCCGCCCATCGGCATCAAGATCCGAGAGAATGTATTCAGAGGCTAAATAAGCGGTCGTCAGTGAACTTTTACCAACGGCTGACACTTCTTCAGCTTCACTGATACTGAAGCCTTCCGGCAGGCTTTTATTAAGCCTTGGAAGCATTTCAGGATTACCGGATTCGGGAAGTTCGACAACGGCAGTGAACAATTCTTTCAGTCCGGAAATACCGAGAGGCAGCGGCTGCACAAATTCCATAATCGGCTTCGGATTGAATCCGCGGGTAAAAGCAACGGCAATACCAGCTCTCTGAAAAGCCTTTTCAAACATATGCATGCATTGGATGTGAGAAAAATAGATTGCTTTTCCCGCTTTACGATACTGAAACAGATATTTTACTGTTTTTTTACTCTCCCGGGGCCGCGGGCGGCTGACTGCGGAAGCATCATAAGGAATCGCATCAACCGGCTCAACTGCAGGCTGACCAGACTGACTATCTGCTTTGCTGCGAGGCTTGCATACCCCGCAGTTATGACTGCAGTCGGGCTCACATCCGTCACTTCGTTCCCCGCTTTCGGCACGGAGGTACTCTCTTCGAAGATAGGCTTTGGAAGATGCCATCTGAATTCCATCCCACGGCAGAGGTTCATCCAGGCTGCGGCTGCGGCAGATTTCTTGCTTCACGTCCCAATCGCAATCGGCAAATACCGATTCCCACACATCTTTCCGAAAATATTCATCCCAGGCATCCAGTCGAGCCCCCCTCGAGAAAGCAAGTTCAATAATATCCCCCACCCGTTCATCTCCGCGACTCAGAACTCCCTCTATGAAGGAAATATAGGGATCCTGAAAACTTACCTTTACTTTTTTCACTTGTGTCGTCAGGGCCCGTTTTATAGCCAGAAGATGAGTTCTTGCTTTGTCAGGATCCATCAGCGGAGCCCACTGAAACGGAGTATGCGGTTTGGGAATAAATGTTCCGATATTGATATTCATCTGAATCCCGACTGACCGCTGTATTTCAGAGATATATTTTGTAATCTCATCTATCTCCTGGTCAGGGTCAACAAACGGAAGCCCCGTCATGAAATAGAATTTGGCAGTTTTCCAGCCAAGCTGCTTCGCCTGCCGGATAATGGCTGCCGCTTGTTCTGCCGGTACTTCTTTGTTCATACTTTTCTGTGCTTGAGAATTCGGGGTTTCAACTGCAAAAGTCAGTCCGCTTCTACGGACAGCGGCAATCTGATAAAGTACAGGCAGGGAAAACGTATCCACCTTGAGAGACGGCAGGGAAAATGAAACATGTCTGTCGCTGTAAACTTCCGTCAGATTCTTGGATATCGCTAGAATGTCGGGATGATCACCGGAGGACAATGAAGAGAGCGTTACGTCACGATACCCGCATTGCTCAACCATTTGCCTGACAGATGCCTCGATCTGGGCGGAGGAGCGTTGACGATACGGTTTGTAGAATTCTCCGGCATGGCAAAACCTGCAGCCGTTTGGACACCCGCGCATAATCTCAACGACACCATGATCCTGTACCGGTTTGAGCGTAGGAACAGTAAAGAAGCCGAAAATACCATGCCCTGCTGAGGCAGTACCGTCACCTTCAAAATCGGTAAAGTGCATATCAACTGCACGCGTTATTCTTTTCTTTCCTGAATGCCAGATACAATCATAATCTCTTATTCGTGATAAAATTGTTGTACGTTTTGACGATTCAAGCTTTAAATCACGGACCTTTTCTAGAATTTCGGGCAAAGCGGCTTCCGCTTCACCAATATAGACACCATCAAAAAAACTGCTGAACGGCAGCGGATTGGTTACTGCAGGGCCTCCTGCTAAAACAACAGGATGGTTATCGCCTCTTTGTTCATTTCGTATCGGTATCCCGCCCAGACTGAGAACATTGAGAATACTGGCAGCACTGAGTTCGTATCCCACAGTAAAGCAGATCATATCAAGTTCATTCAGTGGAATACCTGATTCAAGGGTATAAAGAGGAATCTTACGTTCACGCAATACCCCTTCAAAGTCAGGGGCCGGAGCAAATACCCGTTCACAGACAATACCATCAATGGTGTTTATGAGGTCATAGAGAATTCTCAGAGCATTATTAGCCATACCGATTTCGTACAAATCCGGAAAGCAAAGACCGATGCGGTAATCATGTTCTCTTGCGGTAACCGGTCTCAGCTGGTATTCTCCCCCGACATACCGTGCAGGCTGCTGTACTTGCAGCAGAACATCCTTCAACAGGATTTCCGGGTGTATTGATTTTTTCATTTTGATAATTTTTCCAGTGCAAAACGGTTTTTAGGATTAAGTTCAAGCGATCGATTCATCATGGTCCTGGATTCAATTAAATTGCCTTCAGAGAGATGCAGAGTTCCCATAGTAAAAAAAACCGAACTCAGCAAATATTTTGAAGATAACGTTTTTTGCATGCTTGCAAGAGTTTCTCTTGCTTTTGCACGTGCTCCTGAATCAGCATAATAATTTGCTAAAATTGAAAGTGCCGCAAAACGGTCAGCCTCGCTCTCAGCAGTCTCCGCTGCTGCAAGCAGATGTTTTTCCGGATTCCCAGTAGTTTTTCCCGCTTCTCCAGATTGAACAGCAGATTCAAATAATAGCAAGGACAATGCAAAATTGGAATCATTAATGTCAGATAAGAGCTTGTAGGCCGCGGTATAATCTTTACTGCGGTATCGGGCTAAAGCAATCAGGGTTGTGAGTCCTTCTGTATCGATGCCTTGCTGTTCTGATGCTGCAGCCTGTTCAGCGGCAGACACTGTACGGGCAAATTCTCCAAGGTTAAAATATGCAAAAGCCAATAACTGATTTACTTGAGCACTTGAACGCCTGTCCGCAGATTCTCCCATCAGCAGTTTATACCGCTCCAAAGCGCTTACTGCCTGGGAAAGCCGTGCAGGATCCATTTTTTGCTGATAAAGTTTATAAGAGGAGAACCCTAAATAGAAGTTCTCTTCTGCGTTCAGCATTTTGCCTGAATCTCGACGTTCAAGAAGCAGTTCCTCGATAGAAGAATACTTACTATCGATCCACAGATTTTTCAGTTCATCAGAATCTGCATTATTAACTGACGATCCTGCAGAATCAATCGCTGCCGGAGTTCTGGAACAACCTGATGCTGCTAGAAACACACTTATCGTCAGTAATACTACTGCAGACATCAGCTGCCTTTTACGAAAACTGCTGCTGATTTGCTTTGCTTTCATATTCCATTTACCCGAGGCCCATCATAATTCGAGAATTACAATAGAGCTGCTTATTAGCAATGCATAAAAAAACAGACTTGTAAGCCGGGTTCTGTAGATGGTGACCATCTATCTAAGAGAATTGTTACCAATCCACTCTAGCAGCCTACCCGCAGATATCTGGGGCGAACAACCCATCTGCTGCTTGGCTTTGCTCCTGATGAGGTTTACCTTGCCCCAACTGTTACCAGATGGGCGGTGAGCTCTTACCTCGCCTTTTCACCCTTACCCTTGCGGGCGGTAATTTTCTGCGGCACTTTCTGTGACTTACGTCCCCGGGAGTTACCCGGCATCATGTTCTATGGAACCCGGACTTTCCTCCGGCGTATGCATTCATACGCCCGGCGGTCACCCAGTCTGTTAAATTATTCATTACAGTAGGACATTGCCTACAAATCAAATTCATCCAGGTCTACAAGATCAGCGAAGGAAGCCTCCCCGCTCTCTTCATCATCATCTGAATCTGATTCAAATACCGCCTCTTCGGAATCTGCAATTTCCTCATAAAAAAGGATACGACTGCAATAGGGGCAGAACCTGAAATCGGTGCCTTCCCTCACCTCGTTAACAAATTGGGTGGGAAGCGACGTATGACAGCCGGTACATACACTTCGATGAACGGGAACGATACCTACACGCCCGATTTATTCTTGATAATTCTTTCAAACTTAAATATAACTTCGGGATCAATATCAAGATAAGCTCTTTCTCCTGCTCTTCCAATCCTGCAGTTCGTTCTCTTTTCAGGAAAGATCTGCTGCATTTTCTGCTGTTCTGTGGTAACTTCTTCTTCCTGCTGGCTGCGTGGGCTCTCTTCCTGCTCTTCAAGCTGGTATTTCAGGTCTTCAAGTGTCTTCTCTTTATGAAGTATAGCCTTACGAAGCTGCTGTTCTTTTTCCGCAGCGTCGTTAATTTCTTTATCGAGGGCTTCGTATTCGCGTTGGGTTGTTATGAGGTCCATTTGCTTTTCGTAATTTTCACGAATTTTTTCAGCATCATCAATCGAATCCGAGAAGGCTTTCAACTCATCAATTCGTTCGCTAAGCGTTATTCTTTCCAGATAATTCTTCTTTCCTCTGTTAAACTTGTAAACCAATTTTGGTTTCAAGCGTATGGGGTATGTCTCCAGGTTCATCTCTTTTCCGTATACTTTGTGGATGGAAATCACCTGCAGTGATTTGAGCTTCTCAAAAATTTCTTGCATATAATTCTCCTGATTAAACGTAATCCTTAAGCCTTCTGCTTCGTTTTGGATGCCTGAGGCGACGAAGGGCTTTTGCCTCAATCTGCCTGATTCTTTCTCTTGTGACCTCAAAGTATAGTCCTACTTCTTCCAGTGTCAATGATATCCGTCTTCCAGACCAAATCTCATCATTAGGGACTTCCTGCTCCCTTGGAGGCAGTGTTGTGAGCACTTCCTGAAGCTGTTCCTGAAGAAGCTTGAAAGCTGTACGTCGCAGTTCTCAACATCCTTATCTTCAATAAAATCTCCAGAAGAGTCCTCTTCCTCACCTATAGGGGTTTCGAGGGAGATAGGTTCACGCGCTACATTTTTCACTGCCTTTACACTGCGGAGTCCAGCCCAACCTTTCAAATTTCTTCATCGGTCGGCTCTCTGCCCGAAAACCTGCATCAGCTGCCGTGATTCCCGTACTACTTTGTGATCCTGCTCAATCATGCGGGAACCCTGATGGTTTCCTGGCCTGATCTGAAATTGAGCGGGTTATCGCCTGGCGAATCCACCAGGTAGCATATGTGGAAAATTTATACCCTTTCCGATACTCGAATTTCTCAACTGCCTTTATAAGCCCGATATTTCAGCCTGAACCAGATCGAAAAGATTTGCAGACCCCGGTTAGTATACTTTTTGCAATGCTGACTAACAAGACGTAGATTCGCTGGGTCAAACGATCCTTGGCACTTTTCATCATCAACCTCTGGCAATCTCTTTAGGAATGGCTGATGGCCTTCTCAATAGTATCTTCAAATTCATATTCAATTGTCTTAAGCTTCTTTTCCTGTCAGCTGAATCTGTCCGTATTTTTCCTTAATATTATCCTGTAGGAAGCTGAAGGGTTTCTTCAATTTCCTTTCTCTGGCTTGGAACAGCAGGGAACGTAGAGCTGGCGCAGTTCCCGAACAGAGGAGACTCCCAAACGGGCTTCAATCAGATCACGTTCATTCTGAAACTTGAATATCTCTTCTTCTGTTGCCAGAAATTTAGTGGTAAAATCAATAATCTCATCCTGCTGAAGATCAATTTTTGCGAGCTTTTTCATCAGGGCAGCTTTCTTCTTCTGCAGCCCGTCATCAGCCAATATATCTCCGCCTGAAGCAATAATCCTGTTTTTTTGTTCAATATAGGATTTTAAGGACGCCTGGGAATCTCTTAACTGATCCCGATATGCTTGATTCAATCTTTTTTGCTCAGTAAAAAATTCAGTCAGTTCTTTTTTAGTAAGGTCCATCTCCTTTTCATCAAATTTCTGCGAAAGCTTTTGCAATATGGAAAACATGCCGGTAATCATAATTCCAGAATCTTTTGTAACATCCTTTATGATATTCTCGCCATTTTCCATTTTTTTTGAAAGCTCGACTTCCTGTTCTGCTGTTAAAAGCGATTCTTTTCCAATTTCGCGTAAATAAAGCCTGATAGGATCGTCAATGGAGGCCTCTTTATCATTGTACAATACTTTTTTTGAATGATCAGGTCTTTTCCGTACGGCTATAACATCATCTTCGTCATCATCATCATCGACCTTATCGTCATCATCCTCGAGGATATCTTCAGCCAGATCATCCAAATCATCATCAATTGCATCGTCTTCGTCCAGAGTCACTGCAAAAGTGTCGTTGTCAGGTTCGTCGTCTATAGCCAAATGTTCATCCCCGCTTTTTACTAAGTCTTTTTCTTCATCCTCAATGGTTATGTTCATGTTTTCCAGAAATGCTATAACATCTTCGATCATGTCAGAATCCGTCAATGTATCCGGAAGAAAATCATTTAATTCTCCATACGTAATAGACTGCCTGGTGCCTATCTGTTTGAGAAGGTCAATAACTGCTGGTTCTTTCTGTAATTCCACCATTAAGATTTCCTCAATTTCTTGATTTCCTCATCAATGAATTTTTTTTCATAGAGCAGGTCTTTCAGCTGTATTTCATTGATCCCCTGTATCGAAGATGCCCTGATTTGCTGTTCGATAAACTTTTGTCTGGCTGTCAAATTTCTCAGGTTGATAGTTCGAACTGCACCCTTAATTATTTTTTGCGCTTCTCCATCATCAGTAAATTCATCCATACCATAGCTGCTGACAGCTGCATGCTTTGATTCCTGGAACTCCAATCGTTCAATGAGATATTCAAAAGAAGTCTCTCCCTCGCGGAGAGATTCTTCAAGAGCTGTATATATGTCCACAGCAAACACATCCTGTATTTGTTCAATGGAAATTGACTGCCTGACTGTTTGAAAATACTTACGATTGTTAACCAACGTCAACATCAAGTATAAATCCGTTGTGAGCTTGGCAGGCTTTAATGGATGAGAATCCTCAGAATTACCGCTCATACCCTGGCTGGACCAGCTCGAGGTGCTGGTTCCATCAGCTTTCCTGGCAGAATAAGACTTTTTTTCTCGGCCGGCATTCTGCAGTTCTCTGTTGATAACTGCCTCATCAATATCCAGGTAATCAGAGAGAAGCTTTATTGCACTTTGTTTTTTTATCTCCGATTCAATTATTTCAATATAGGGTTTTACCTCGTTAAACACAGATAATTTACCGTCAGGTAAAGTTATATCATATTTGTTAACAGCTTTTTTTACAAGGTAATTAAAGCCGTTTATTCTTTTTTTCACGGTTTCACGGAGGACTTCAGGCGTTTCATGCTGAAGATAGTCTGCCGGATCGTAATTTCGTGTATTTTCTACAACGTTTGAAACAAGCCCTGCCTTCTCAAGAATGATAATTGTTTTTACTGCCGCCTCATGGCCTGCCTGATCATTATCAAAGAAAAGGGTGCAGGCTGGCGTATACCGGCGGATCAAGAGAGCCTGCTGCTCAGTAAAAGCGGTACCTAAAGGAGCTGCAGCATTTTGGATACCACATTGGGCAAGGGCAATTACATCAAAATAACCTTCACAAATTATCAGTTCCTGTGAACGCTTTACAGCATCAATCGCCTGACTGAGTCCGAAGAGTTGTTCACGTTTACTGAAAATTGCCGTTTCCGGAGTATTGAGATATTTGGCGTTCTGTTCGTTATCCAACGCCCTTCCCCCGAATCCTGTAATTCTGCCGCGCTTATCAAAAATAGGAAAAAGAATTCTATTTCTGAATAATGGGTACCTCGGGTTGTTTTTTGAGAACATCCCTGAAGAAGCCAGCAGTTCAGCAGAATAATTTTTGGAACGAAGAAATTTATAAAGCCAGTCCGGATTATCAGGGGCATATCCAACCCTGTAGGCTTTCATCATTTTTTGTGAAATGTTTCTTGAACGTAAATATTCCCGTGCAGCTTCTGCCGTCGGTTTATGCTCAAGTATATAGTGAAAGCTGTCACTCAGCTTGCGATATAAATCAAAAAGAGCCTCTCTGTCGCTGCGACGCTCCCGATCCAGAGGAGTTTCTTCCTGAAGTGCAATGCCGGCTTGTTCAGCCAGTCGTGATGCTGCTTCAATAAAACTGAGATTTTCAATTTCCATAAGAAAATTATAAACAGATCCTCCTTTTCCGCAGCCGAAGCAGTGGTAAAACCCCTTTTCTTCGTTTACAGTGAAGGATGGGGTTTTTTCATTATGAAACGGACACAATCCCCAAAGACGTCCCCCACGGGGACTCAGAGATACATACTGTGATATGACATCGGTGATTGATATCTTTGATCGTATTTCCTCAATAATATGCTCTGGTATTTTTCCCATTTCAGAGTTCGATCGGCCGCTCCCTGCGCCTGACGAAAAGCCATTCCTCGATTTCTTCAGCTGAATGCAAATCACCTTTTCCTATTCCCGGACAGTGAAGCCCCTCCTGCTCCCAGCTTTCTCTAGATTCCAGAACGTGTGCCCAGAATGGATAGCTCCTGCATTGCAGCGGACGGGCCTGATACGCCAGGCAGCCATAGTCATGAAAAAATATGCAGTCATTATTCTGCTTTTCACGTAAGCTGACTAACTTGAATGATCCCATATCAACAGTTCGGCAGTATTTCTCTAAAAACTGATCCCTGCTTATATTGAACAGCTTCGGCAGACTACGGAGATCATTTGAGGAAAGAAAGACATAACCCGGTTCTTCTCTACAACAGTAACCGCATCGGGTACAGGTGAACCGCAGGCCGTTATCGTAGAATTCTGACATTCTTCAGGCTCCCCTCTCCTCGCTTTCTCTCAAGCCCCGCCTGGAGCTGTATATCTAATATAAGCCTGTAGATAATAACTTGAAGACGTAAAAAAAGGCCTCCCTTAAGAGGCCCTGATTTGGGGAGAGAAGGATTCGAACCTTCGAAGGTGTAACCAACAGATTTACAGTCTGCCCCCTTTGGCCGCTCGGGAACCTCCCCATAACTGATACGGAAAATATCAGATTTTAAATTCAATGTCAATAGAGCCACCTGTCAGATTCGAACTGACGACCCCGAGATTACAAGTCACGTGCTCTGGCCAGCTGAGCTAAGGTGGCTTTATAAAGACGACTCTAGTAGCAACCGCCTCAATGTACTGTAAATATCTGATTTATGTCAAGAGAAACGGTACAGATATTATTTCAGCCGGTTACAGCTTGATGATCAGGCCGGAGTTTTTCCGCACCATGTAAATACACATGGCTGACCGGTCCCTGCTGATCTATCACGACATGAATGAGAAAACGCACTACCCGCGGCATTGCATTGGCAGTTTCACACTCCTGAACGCAAAACAGGGGAATTTGATCGACTCCTGCTGCCTTTCGAAGTGCTGTAGCGGCGTTCATTGCAGTTAAATCCTTTGTTTGGCTGATAATAATGCTGATCAGACTGCTTTCTGCAAATTTGTTTTGCTCAATGATTTCCTTGAATAGTGCGACTGTACCAAATGAAATGGATTTTTCATTATCCTCGGCAATTTGTACCGCTCCTCGAACTGCTGCAAATTTCTCCATTGTTCAGAATTCCTTTACTGTAGTTAATGTGTCAGTCCAATCCTTTTACAGGATTTCAGAAAATGCTGATTCCAGCAGAAACATATCCAATAATAAGAATAATCACCATACTCAGGAGATGGATAATCAATCGACCCGGCATAAGATGTCGTAGATTGAAGGCATCATACAACAATACTATCAAATAAATCAGACTGGAAGATATATAAAACGCGCTTGAAAAAAGCGAGAGTGTAAGCAGCAGTGAAATATAACGATTCTCAAATCCAGCAAACTGCCCGACTATATAGAGAGTAAATATGCAAACAATAATAAAAAAAAGATAACGCAGCAACATTGCTGTATAATGTGAAAAACGCCGGTCAGTTTCCATATAAGTCATTCTATCAATTATTAAAATGATATAAAAGATTCAGAACAATGATTTTTACGGTTAATTACCTTGAACGACTTGGAAAGAGTATTTGTAAATAGTATTCTCACCTGATATAATAACCTTTCTGCTGATCAGCCCGGCGTAAGCTGATAGTTAAAAAAAATGATATCCGGGAATAAATTGATGAAAAAACTGCTCCTGATTGTTTTTATTTTTCTCATTCTTGGAGGAACAATTTTCTATTTTGGCTGGATTCAGCTGAGAATAGACAAGGATGAGTATGGTATTGTTTTTACTAAGGTACGGGGTTATCGTGAAAAGGCTCTTGTTCCCGGTAAATTTTCCTGGTCTGCAGCGGCCCTTATTCCTAAAAATATCGAAATTACAACCCTTCCTGCCGCACCCAGGACAGTTTTTATCTCAAGCAGGCAAGACTTGCCATCAAAAGCAGAATACGGTTCAGTAGTTGCAGGAAGTGCTGATTTCTCGTATTCCGTAAAATTCTATGTTTCATTTGCCCTGAAAAGTGACTATGCAGTAGTGCTTGTTCGTGACAAGGGGTTTACAGCAGAAACTGTTGAGTCCTGGTATGCTGTAATGGAAGAAGCCATAGAATCGGCTGCTATGAAGGAAATCAGAATATTTTTCGATAATACTGGCGCTTCACCATCCTCAGTTTTTTTATCAGAAGCTGATGAGAAGAAACTCCGAACGAGAGTGCAGGCACATTTTGACCAGATTTATATAAGCGATCTTGACTTTATTTCAATTTCCCTTCCTGATCTTGAACTGTACGAAACAGCTAAAGTATATTATCTGGAACTTACAGCTGTAAAAAACAGTTCTCTCCAGAAAGAGATGATAGAAACAGCAAAACAACGGGCAGAAAATGAAGTTCAGATTGATTTGCTTAAAAGGTACGGCAGTCTGTTTGAAGAATTTCCAATTCTGATTGACTATATAAAAGCCGATCCAGACTTGAAATCACTCAGCAAATAGGGATCCGCATGAATTCGAAAATTTTTAACGGTAATATTTCCCTGATGCTGTAATTATTCTTTACTGCTTCCGGGCAGAACTACACTGACCAGAACAATACGGCCCTCAAGCACCTTCACAGTTATGATATCTTTTATACTTCGATTACTGATACTTGCCCGGGACTTGGAGAGATAAAAAGAATCAAGCTCCCAGAAAAGACCGGTGGTGGATACAACCGCTTCTTCACCACGGGGAGTAAACAGGGAAACTGCAGTATTTGGCTGTACGGAAATTTTTAAATCTTTATTCGGAACAGCAGCATATACGGTCTCCCGACCGGTAATCCAGATTTCAGGATAATCTGGTGATGAAAAAATTGTAAGTAAGGCAAGGGTATGATCTAACCGACCTTCCCCGCCGCCTACCATATCAAAGGCTGATATATTACGCGAATGAAGTTCCCTTACGGCTAGTTCCGTATCGGTATAGTCTTTGTCAGACGGAAAAGGGATTACTTCACTGCTTGAAACAGGCACTTGCTTAATAGAATCAAAATCCCCCAGAACTATATCCGGAGCCAATCCCAGAATAACGGCATTATCATAACCGGAATCTGCCGCAATAATGCATGCATAAGGAAATTCAAGTCTCTGCAGCTGATCTTTGTCTGGAATTGCTCCTCCGGTAATAATCAATCCTCGCAGCATTTTTTCGTATCCTTATTGTAAGCTCCGCAGCTTTTATGTATCATAAGAAGTGATTGGTTCTCATTATACTACATATTTATCGAGGTATTGCAATGAAAGAGCAAAACGATCTTATTACTTTTCCCGGTTTAGCTGCCCCGGATATCCTCATTCCCGGGGAACAGTATAACCTTAAAAAATGGGCTGTTGTAGCTTGTGACCAATATACTTCCGAACCGGAATACTGGGAAAAAACAGCAGCTTATGTTGGAAACGAGCCTTCCACGCTGAACCTGATTTTTCCGGAAGTTTACCTGGGAAAGCATAGTAATACCAGAATTGATTCTATTAACAGAAAAATGGCTGAATATCTTAGCAGCGGTATTTTTGAGACCTGCAAGGAATCGTTTTTTCTTGTTCACCGGAAAACTCCTGCAAACCCTGATGGGAGATGGGGTCTCATTGCTGCACTGGATCTTGAACAGTATGATTATGCAAAGGGTTCAAAAAGCCTCATAAGAGCTACTGAGGGAACAATTCTTGATCGGATTCCTCCCAGGAAGCAAATACGCCGCGATGCTCCACTGGAACTGCCTCATATTCTGGTACTCATAGATGATAAGGATTTACGTGTAATTGAACCCTTTTCTGCCCGCAAGAATGAATTGGAAATAGTATATTCCACCGAACTCATGAATAACGGAGGATCAATTACTGCCTACAGAATACATTCAGATGAAGACTTCAAGCAGATTGCTGCTGCTCTCAATACATTAGCCGACCCAAAAGCCTTCTTCGAGAAATATGGTTCTGACGATGTTCTTCTCTATGCAATGGGTGACGGCAATCATTCTCTTGCCACAGCAAAATCTTGCTGGGAAGATATTAAAAAACAAGCGCAATTTCCTGAATCGACCCTGGAAAAACACCCGGCCCGTTATGCGCTTGTCGAAATTGAAAACATTTTTGATCCGGGAATTGTATTTGAACCAATTCATCGGGTTTTATTCAACTGTGAAAAAAATAAATTATTTGATATTCTATCAAACCATTGCTCCAGTTATCACGTAAAAAAAGTTGAATCAATTGAAGAAATGATGAAACTGGTTGAAAGTTCGGTAGAGCAGACCTTCGGATATGCAGACATCAATGGAATTGAGGTTGTCGTTATTCAGGATCCTGAGTCGGAAATTGCTGCAGGAACCCTTCAGGCTTCGCTTGACGAGTATCTCCTGCAAAACCCTCTCACAACCATAGATTATACTCACGGAACCGAAGTGACTTTTGAACTCGGGAAAGGCTCCGGAAACTGCGCCCTGTTTCTTCCGGCAATTTCCAAGAGTGACTTCTTCCCTGCCATCATCAATGATGGAGCATTACCTAGAAAAACCTTTTCTATGGGAGAAGCCGATGAAAAGCGATATTATATTGAAGCAAGGAGAATTATTCCCTGAAACCAGTCGGTTGTCTTTCTTCCGCACGAATGGTGTTTTTTTTCCTGATGTGCTTTACTTTTCTTTCTGTGAGGAAAATCAACAAAGGAAGAATTATCGACGGAACAACTGACAGCCTAAGAATTCCATTCCGACTCAGCGGCCTTTTTAATATTATCATGCTTTTCGATGAGATTGCGGAATTCGTCATTTTCGGAGTTTGGGATTCTGTCAGTCCCGGATAATTATTTGCATAGTTTTCAAAGATTATCCGGAACTCATCCTCACGAATATAGCCGTATTTGTAGGCTTCTTCAAGAATTCTCTGATAATCGGCTTCCAGACGATTGCGGTCCAACTGCAGGCGAAGGTTTTTTTCCTGCATATCAGAGAGTACAGTCTTTTTCTCAGGAATGCTCTGACGAAGCTGATTATTAATCAGCAGGCCCCTGCTGCCGAAAATTCCTGTTAAAATACTATAAGTGATGTAGAAGGTTATAAAAACAATAGCAATATACTTTCTTGTCATTCCCAACTCACTGCAGTATAATTCATGTAACTATTGTATGTAATAATTCTTTGACAGTACAGAGATAATTTCCTGCAATAAGAAAGGCCGAAAAATTAGGGGGGGCATTGTGCCTCGTAAAAGAAGATTATTTAGAAAACCATCGTTATATGGCCACTGGAAAGAGGTAACTGATGAGAATATTGATTCAGGCGAATCAGCTTTGCCTAAAAGAAAACCTCTTGATGAAATACGAAAATTATATGCCCTGGATGATGGAGACCGGAATATTAACGAAAACTCCAATAATTCGGAGAATACATCCCGTGAACCCCGGGAACATCCCCTGACCTTTGAAAATGACAACTCACTCGATGGACTTGAGGCTGTTATTAAAAAGATTAAATCAAAAGCTCTTGACCAGCTTAAGCCGGATAAGGAAAATGTCGAAACTAACCCCAAGGAGAATTCATCTGATTATGATAAGTAGAAATACGAAGATAGGACTGAATGCAGCTGCTTTCATACTCCTCATCCTGGTGATTATTATCTCCTCGATACGAATTATCTCTATCCTTGGTGAATCGGCGTTTTCGCCAGTAATAATATATGAGGTTCTCGTAAGTTTTCTCCCGGTCTTGCTGGTTGTACTTGTAATTACGGGATTTCTTCTTATTCGCTCAAATTCCCGATCTGCAACCAGTGACTCAGCCCCACAGAATGACGGCACCATATCAGGTTCCGAAACGGTTCTTTATGACATTCCCGCTGATGAGAGCTACTTGCCGACAGTTAACTATGTTCCACCCCAGAAACAAACAAAGACTCTCAATACCCCTGCTCAGGAAAATGCATCAGCAGCAGAACCGGAAGATTCTCAGCAAAAGGCAGAGCAGACAACCCGAAACCCGGAGGAAGCAGCCAAGTCCCCCAAAGACAATTTTTTTAAAAATATGGAGGACTATGATCGCAAACTTCCCTCTGCAGGAAAGCCACATAAAACGCAGGATGAGACCGATAAAGCACAATCTAAGGTACAAAACATATTTTCCGGCCGACAAAAAGCAGTGCGTGCTCTGGCAGGCGACATTAAAAATGATGCTGTTGCTCAGCATGAATTGATTGAGGTTCAAGAAGATACCTTTGAAACAAGATTATCAAAGGAACTTCTTTTTTCTCAGGACCACGGGTACGATGTATCTTTGGCACTATTAAGATTCCGATTCAAAGACAAGGCAAAAGCTGTTGCGAACATGCCTTCTTTTGCTAAAGTAATTCATACTTTTCTGGGAAACTCTGCTTATATCTATCAATTTAAAGAAAGTATGGTCAAAAACAGTTACGCCTGCATCATGCCGTTTGCAAATTTCGATGAGACTCAGGCAGAACTTCTCGCCTTGTATCGATACATGAAAGATATTCTGGATGAGCAGGAAATATTATTCAGCGGCGGTTTTACCAGCAGATTCAGCAGAGCGCTTGACGCGGATATGTTTCTCAATGAGGCAAGCAGTTCCCTGAAAAAAGCCTTACGAAGAAGAAGCTTCAGTCTTATCGGTTTTGAACCTGATATTGACTCTTTTGAAACCAACCTGAATATCAGTACATGATTCTTCTTGTCTTGAGAACACTGATCCCCACTAATCTTCGAATTTTATGGGGAATGCATCTCGGTCTCGGCAGAGGTACGTATTCGGAAATATTTCCCGTGCCTCCTTCAGGAGAATCTTTAAATCTCTGTCCATATAGCGAGGACTATAGTGAATAAGCCCCATTTTTTTGATACCGCCTGCTTCACTGGCTATCAGTCCAGCCTGTCGAGCCGTCAGGTGCCGTTTTCCCCGGGCACTTTCACTTAGAGCTTCCTCAAACATTCCTTCACAGATGAAAAGATCGGAATCCTCTACATGGGGTGCAATAGAATCAATATATGCAGTATCCGTTACAAATGAAAACTTCCTTCCCGCTCGGGACTCTCCCATAACCTGTTCAGGCGTGATAAAACCGCCTCCTGTTAACTCAACCGTATTTCCCTTTTGCAGTTCAGACCAAAGCGGACCTCGGGGTACATTAAGGGCAAGAGCTTTTTCCGGATGGAAAATACCGGGACGATTTTTTTCGGTAAACGAATAACCATAACAAGGCTTGGTGTGATAGAGCGGAAAGGCACTGATGCAGTACTCGTCAGTTTCTAAAACAGTACCCGGAGTATCTATGGTTACGACCCTGATTTCATAATTAATAAACATATCCAGTATTCGCATGTTCTCCTGAATATATTCTTTAATTAAACCTGGGCCATAGATGGTCAGGGGCTCATCCCTGTCTACCTGGCTGGAAAGCATCAGCATACCGGGTAATCCCGTTACATGATCTGCATGCATATGGCTGATAAAGATTGAATTAATCTTCTTCCATCGCAGGTTCAGTTTTTTCAGAGATATCTGCGTTGCTTCACCGCAATCAAATAAAAAAAGATCACCTTCCCTTCTCAAAAGAACTGATGTCAAGTTCCTTCCAGGAAGCGGCATCATTCCGCCAGTACCAAGTATAAAAGCTTCAAAATTCATAGGCGAAATTTACCATAAATATGAGGTTAGAAACAATCCCGTTCAGCTGGTAATAATTCTCAGCGGTGAAATATTCTTCAACCTTCGTAACGGTATAGTTACCGCAAAAAAGGTTACTATGACAGTAAAAAGGATTACCAGTAAGATTTGGCGATAATCAATTATAATCGGTATTTGAATCAAATAAAAATCTACCGCTGCAATGCCGGTTTTGGAAATTGCGGCAAGAATCGGATTCAGATTACTGCCGATTATCAGCCCTATCGCAACTCCCGCAATGGTACCCACTAAACTGACAGTCATTAAGGCAATCAGAAATGCTCGTCGGACATCAGAATTAAAAGCTCCAAGGGCTTTCATAATCCCGATGGAAGTATAGTTTTCCTGAATCAGCATGATGCAGGAAGAAGAAACATTCACTCCGGCAATTACGATTATTAATCCCATAACCACATAGAGTATATTTTTTGTTTCTGCAAAATTCCTGAATAATGATGCATTGATAGTATCCCAGGTGGAAATTGAAATTCCCTCTCCAGCATACAGCTCTTTTATCTCAGAAGCTGCTTCCCAGGTATCTGTAAGTTTAAGCGATGACAACCGTACAGAGACATAGGTATCACCTGATGTTTTAAATAAAGATTCTGCGGCTGACCCGTTAATAAAGACAAGAATATTATCGAGGGTATTATACCCTGAACTGATAATACCTGATATTTCCATAATTACGGGTTTAAAAAAAGTTGTCTCCTCACTGTAATCAACAACTGCCATGGCAACTTTGTCATGTAAATTTAGTGAGAGGTTTTCAGCTATGGCCGAACTGATAACTATGCTTTTATCATTCACTAACTCAAGACTTCCCTGAAAACTAATTATTTCTTCCTCAATTTCAGGGGTCTTAAGGAACCCCTGAGGAACCCCCCTGATCATTGTTGTGTAGGAACCGCTTCTTGAATAGATAACTCCATATCCCTCATAAACAATATTCGATGAGGATGCACCTTTAAAGTCCGAAAGCTGCTCCGCAATAAGCGCCAGCGGCACCTCATCATTTTCATCAGTTTGATATTTACGAATTTGTACATTGCCTGTCTGCAGGTTTATATATTTTCGTGTTATCCCCTCTGTCATTCCGTTTGTCAGAATAATTACAAGCATAAGAGGGACTACAGAAAATGCCATGATAAAAAAAGTCCCTGCCATATGTTTTTTTCTTTGTTTTGATGAAGAAGTTAATGAAACGATTTTTTTTGCCCAATATATCGAACTTTGGAGATTGTTCCGCATATGCTACTCTTTAAATGATCCTTTTGTCAGAATCAGGGAATTATCGGCGAATCTGGCGATGTTTGCATCATGCGTAACAAGAAGCATACTTTTATTATATTTTTTCACCACCGAAAACAGTAATTCCTCAATAATTCGCGAATTCTCTTCATCCAGATTACCAGTCGGTTCATCAGCCAGAATCAATACCGGATCATTTATCAAAGCTCTGGCTATAGCAACTCGCTGACGTTCTCCCCCGGAAAGCTGACCCGGATAATTTTCAGTTTTTTGGGAAAGACCAACACTTTCAAGCAGCTGCAGGGCTTTTCGACGAGCTTCAGCCGCTTTATCTCCTCCAATCATGGCTGTAACAATCAGGTTTTCCAAAGCAGTAAAATCTTCAAGCAGGAAATGCATTTGGAATATAAACCCTATATGCTCACGGCGATAAACAGTCAGCTTATCCCCCTTCATACCATCAACCCGTACCCCTGAAGCAGTTATTATCCCGGAATCAGGTTTATCCAATCCTCCGACAACATGAAGAAAAGTACTTTTCCCACAGCCGCTTTTTCCCATAATAACGGTTGTAGTTCCCTGTTCAAGAGTAAAATCGAGGTTGTCCAGAACTGTTAAGGTATCTGTTCCGTTGCGGTATGTTTTTGTGAGTGATTCAACAACAAGAGCTTTATCTGAACTGGGCATTGCACTATTCATAATGTAAAATCCTTACAGGTTCAAAACGCAGTATCTTTCTAACTGCAAGCCAGGAGGCTAATAGGGAAACAGCGATAACGGAAAGGGCAACTATAACTACTTCACTGGTGACAACCGCTACAGGGAAGTTATACGAAAAAAAGGCTGACTGCATCCCGGTAACAGCAGCATATGCTGTGCCTATCATTGATAATATTACATTGACATTATTGGCAGTAAGCAGCCCTAAGACTATTCCCGCTCCTGTACCGAGCAATGATACATACAAGCCCTGCAAAGCAAACGTAAGCACCAGGCTTTGCTTGGAAGCTCCTATAGCAGCAAGCAGTCCAATATCCTTTTTCTGAAGAAATATCAACCGTTCAAGAGAGTTTTTAATATTGTAGGAAACTACAATAAATATAAGAAAAAGAATAAACATCATGCTGTATTTTTCAAGCATCAAGGCTGAGTATAAAGATTTGCTTCGGTCTTTCCAGGTTTCAACCGAAGCAACCCCCGGGATTTTGCGTACCGTTTCAGCAAATGAATCAATGCGGTTGATATCTTTTAGTTTGACGCCGATTGTCGGCGTGGATCTTGGCAGTATTTTATCCAGAAGCAGGATGTTAGCATAGCAAATCAAGGTGTCAATTTCAGGATAACCGGAATAAAAGACTCCTGTTATTACCGTTTTCTTTTCAAGCGGTACTAAATTTATTGTTTTACCTTCTCCAAGAAAAAGGAGTTCCGCTGAGGATCCAGTACCCATTCCACTGCTTGAAGCGAGTCCTCTTCCTATTACAATCTCATCAATAGTGGGTATGCTGAAGCTTCCTGAAATAATTAGAGCTTCGCTGTTCAGTCCGGAATCTCTAGCATAGTGATCTGCAGGGACACCTTTGATAAGACAAGGTTCCGTGATGCCGTCAGCTGTGCGGATAACCCCCTGAAGTTCATAAAACGGAAATACATAATCTGCTTTATCAAGATCTGATATCTCAGAAATCAAAGAAGCTAGCTGAACACTGTCTTCCGGGTAAATACGCATATGATAAGTATCAATTTCAATAATATCCCGGAGATATCCCTGCTGCAAACCATTCATTATGCCAATAATCACAATTACGGCAACGAATCCGACGGCTATTCCCATAACAGATAATCCAGCGAAGTGGATTTTTTTCCGATGTCCGGAAATAAAATAGCGAACAGAAGTTCTGCGTACCCACTGAAGGTCCTTGAAAATGCTATTCTGCAAGTTGGGTGTCCTTGACTGTTTTACCGTCCGCTTCGTAAAAAATACTCAAATAGAGTTTTCCATCGCGAAAAATCTCCTCTCTATTGCCATTCCTGCTGTAGATCAGTTTTCTCTGAATAGTTCCATCAAGATAGTCAGTTTCCAACTGCAGGGTTCCGGTTGAATCATAAGTATAATCGGTAACAGTCTTACCGGATTTTCCAACAGATTCACGTGATGCAATCCTGTTATTATCATCATAGAAAAATTGTGCAGTAGTTGTTCCAGTCTGGCTTTTTCTTGTTTCCTGCTCTTTCAACCCCTCAGAATTATAGGTTGTGACTAACTCTGTACCATCTGAATCAGTGTTGGTAACAACCAGCACCCCATCATTCTCTTCTGTTACAGAGACTGCTGAATCAATTTTCTGGTCGGAAATCCATTTTTCTGATACTATCATTCCATTTGAATAACTGCGTATGAGTGAAAAATCAGTTCTTCTACCCAGAATTGCCCTTGACTGCCTGTCCGAGCCGATTATCAGGATTTCATCAAGAAAACTTCCTGCTGTATCATGAACATGAACCTGACGCATGTGAAGGCTGCCGTCTGCCCTGCGGATATAGGTTACCGTTTCATAAAGCTGATTATTTTCAAACAATTGAACGGAAAGCAGCTCACCTGAGAAATAGGAAAGTACTTGCCTGACTTCAGATCCCGAAGGTGCAGCTTCACGCATTTCAATCAAAAGATTATCCCGGAAAACCTGTTCAGAACGCGTTTTATCGGAATATATTCTGCTCACAACCCTTCGTCCTTGAACCTGAGTTACAGTTTCAATCCATATCTCATCAATCCCATCTTTAAGCAGCACTTCCTCATAAGTGTCGTCTGCTTGCGAAGCCCTGATTATCCAGGGATATTCATCGTTATCCGACTCCTGAATTTTTTCAAGCTTCATTCCAAGTGAATTTGATCGATAAAAAACTGACTCACCGGCAGCTGCTGCTAAACTTAACGGAAAGTAAAAAAGCAGAGCCGCAACTAGACTGAAAACGCAGCATTTTCTCATAATTAGTTTCTCCGAAATTACTCTGCTCCTATCAGGGAACTGAGAAAATCTTCTTTGTTGAAAATATCTATATCGGAATACTTTTCACCAGTACCGATAAAACTGACAGGTATTCCCAGTTTCTTGCCAATCTGAATTATGCTTCCGCCCTTTGCTGCTGAATCATATTTTGTCAGAATTAGAGAATCAATCCCAATGGCTGAGTGAAACATTTCCGCCTGTCTGATCCCATTTTGACCCGTAGTGCTGTCTATAACCAAAACTTTCGTATAGCAATCGCTGTCAATTCTGTTTCTCACTATTTTGTCAATTTTCTGGAGTTCTCTCAACAGGTTCTCTTTAGTGTGCATCCTGCCCGCAGTATCAGCCAGGATTACCTGTTCATTTTTCGAGGATGCACTGCTTATCGTATCAAATATGACTGCTCCAGGATCAGCTCCGGGGTTTTGACGAACAATCCGACAACCCACTCGCTCAGCATGAAGCTCAAGCTGATCAATTGCCGCCGCCCTGAACGTGTCTGCCGCGCTTAACACAGGAATTATTCCTTCAGCTTTGTACATATGTGCCAATTTTGCAATCGATGTTGTTTTCCCAACTCCATTCACGCCAAGTACCAATATCAGATTGAGTCTGTCCGGATCTATAACCGGAACTTTTGTAACTACATACTGAGAGAGTTCATCCTTGAGTATCTGCAGTGCCTCATTTTCAGAAACTTTATTTTTCCGGCAGGCATTCTGCAATTTTTCGGAGACTGCATAGGCTTCTACAGCGCCAAGGTCTCCTTCAATAAGCAGGTCTTCCAGATTCTCAAAAAAACTCTCGTCATAAACTTTTCTTGATCTGAATAAGGAAGCTAGTTTTTTCCCAAATGTATTTCTCATGTATAATCCCATATTGCTATATTTATCGGACATTAGTCCTGGCATAATAATCTACTAAACTCATAATCGTATCAAGTCCCATAGCAACATTCAGGGAGAAAGAGAACGCTAAGGCTGTATTGATGAGAGGAGAAATGCCGGCATCCGCCAGTCCATTCAGCAGGACTGTGGCAGGAAGCGTTACTAAAAACCCGGCAAGAGACTGGTAAAAAGCCTTCTGACCAAGGTTTACCTCTGTATCAAATTTCAACCAGCCAGGTTCAAGTCGAATCTGCTGTGTAAATTCTGATGGGTATGCTCCAGAAAGCGTAAAATCTTTACTCATATACCCCGATTTGCTGGCAATCATCAGCTTACCTGATCCTGGCATCCAATCCAGAATAACGGGGCTTCGGAGATTTACCAGACTTGCATCGTCTGATATTAATACTTCATAAGGATACGAAGTTATGGATAGTAAGCGCGATTCCAGAACAGGAAAATCTATCTCCAACAGACGCTTCTCCCCAGGTTCCAGAATTATTGAAAAAAATTCGGAATAGTCAGTACTGAGGGAAATAATCTCAAATTCAAGTAAACCCGGGGGTAATACCTTTAAACCAGTATCAGCTGCAGAATATTGCTGATCGCCGATACGTATGTAGATATCATCCTTAAACCCCTTATCCAGAACCAGTTCACATCTTGGAAAACCACCGATTCCTTTTGCACCTATATCAAGGAGATATTCGTTTAATGACAGCAAGGTTTTTTTGATGAAAGTCTTATCTCCCAGCTTGCTAACAGTATTATCGGCACAGGTATATTCAAAAGCATGCAGGATATATACATTTCTGATTTTTTCTATTTCGAAATACAGAATTGAATCCAGCTCATTCTGCAGAGCCGCTGTCTTGAACGAAACCGAAGAAATGTTCTGAACATCAAAAACATCCGCTTCAACTTCAACGACAGCAGCAGAAACGGGAATTCTGTACCCGGAGGCATAATATAAGTCAGCAATTCCCGATCTATCGATTTCAGAACTGGAGGAAACCTCCTTATTCTGAAGAAAACCTTTACTTGACGCCAACGATTTTTTTACCTGGTCATTTTCAAGTTGAGAAAGTGATTTGAAAGCAGTTTTATCAGAAATATAGGCACTCTCAGCTTCATCAAGAATCCTGAACGGATAATACCGCATCTGCCCGAGCACCGCCTCCTCAGTAAAAGCAATCACATCAAAATCATCAGAAGTTTTTGATTCAAACTTGCTAATAATGGGCAGTATTCCTACTTTCCAGACATATTCTGCTGCAGTGAGCTGCATACGTCCATGCAGGATCAGGAAGATCATAAGAAACAGAATAATTCCTGATTTTCTAATTCTCTTTACTTCATATTCCATTGCAGGTACGCTTCGATAAACAAATCAATTTCACCCTCCATAACTGCCTGAATATTGCCGGTCTGGGCAAGTGTTCTATGATCTTTTATCATTGTATAGGGTTGAAACACATAAGAACGTATTTGATTACCCCAGGATATTTCTTTTTTTTCAGCAGAGTGCTTTGTTTTCTCAGCTTCCTGCTGCTGCCGCTGATACTCATAGAGACGGGATGTGAGTACTTTCATAGCCGTTGCGCGATTTTTATGCTGACTTCGTTCGTTTTGACACTGTACAACAATACCAGTTTCAAGGTGCGTCATTCTGACGGCAGAGTCGGTCTTATTCACGTGCTGTCCTCCGGCCCCTGAAGCCCGGTATGTGTCAACGCGAATGTCTTCGGGACGTATATCAATATTTATAATATCATCAATAACCGGAGAAACATATACCGAAGCAAAAGAAGTATGACGTCGTTTATTTGAATCAAATGGTGATATTCGCACCAGACGGTGCACGCCGGTTTCCCCTTTCAGATAGCCGTAACTATTCTTTCCTGATACTTCTATAGTAACAGATTTCAGTCCTCCTTCTGCTTCCAGCATGTCGAGGACTACCGCCTTAAATCCCCTTACCTCTATCCAGCGTAAATACATGCGTAAAAGCATACTCACCCAGTCACACGCTTCGGTCCCTCCTGCTCCTGAATGAATGGTAAGAAATGCATTATTGGCATCGAACTTTTCGGATAGAAGTGATTTTATATAGAGCTGGTCAAATTGCGTCTTTACCCCTGTCAACTGCTGAATAAGCTCCCCTTCAAACTCTTCCGAATCCGGTTCATGACGATAAAGCTCAAATAAATCCTTCAGTTCCTGAACAGCAGCTCTTAGCTGACTCCAGGGCTCAATAGTTTCTTTCAGCTGCGAAATTCTTGTAAAGGTATTTTCTGTATTTTCACGATTATCCCAAAAATCCGGCTTCTGAGATTCTTGTTCCAACCGGTCTAATTCCGTGTAAATTGAATCAGAGTCAAAGACGCCTCCAGGCTTCTTCTGTTTCGCGAATCAGTTTTTCTAGTATAGGGGTGTAATCTGAAAGCATAAAATATCCTTAAATTAAAATAGATACATAATACCAACATAAGTCGGCTTCTTCAAATATAGTATATTAACTATGCATGAATCAAGGAGAGGCTCTGGGTTCGCATTCGGATGAGTAAGCAGAAACTGCTCAGTTATTTAATTTTTTCTATCCGGAAAGAGAGTGAGCAGTTCCATTGTTCTTCTAGGTTTAAGTCTATGCCCCAAACTGGAGCAAGAATTGTATACTGATAAATATCTTCCTCGCCAAAAAGCGTTTTTATTAAGGTACAGTAAGAATGTTTGAAGAGTTGATACCTTTTTTCAGCAGAAAAAGTAAGTAGGGTCTTTTTAAAAATATCCTTAACTACTAATTTCTTGACATTAGGCTTCAGAACGCTGCCTTCTTCAATAAGATGTGAATGCTGGGAATCTTCAGAGCTTATTTCAAGAAACTCTCGACTTTCATAGGCAAAGGAAACATTCTGTTCAGATGCAAACATGAACTTTATCCGTTTTTTTGAATTATTCTTTATGCTGTACTCTACTTCAATGGAATTTGTTCTGAAGGAATAATTCTTTTCAAGAGTTACGCTTCCGTCTTGAATAAACGGGAGAGCCACATCTATTGAGAAATGCATATTTCTTTCGGTGCGGTCCAGTTTCTGAATATTGTACTGTGTGCCTCCATCGAATGCATATCCAGATGATTTGTATTTATTATAATTACTTAAATCAAAATCTGACTGAAAAAAATGTCGGTAGAAGCAGTTTTGCTTGCCAGCGATAAATGCTGTGGAATAAGCTGTTTCTTCCGCCTCTTCCTCATGAGCGGTAAACGTATCCTATATAATTCAGAAGTAACCTAGATAATCAGTTCAGCTAGAGACCCGCCCTTCGAATCCACAATTGCAGTAATATTTTTCCACGATAAATATATTCTTCATGCCGTCAAAATCAAATCAAAAGCGGCAATAGAAGAAGAAAAACAATCCTTTTTCACGGGCTGCTTTTTTCAGCTTCAATTAAATGACGATAGTTTCCTTTCTCATATAGTTGAGATAATCCCACCCCAATCACCTTTGGTGAAGGCTCAAAGCTTTCTCCCTTAAGAATTTCATTGCTAATTTTCTTCAGACTTTTTCTTTTTAATTGTAGAGGTAAGTTTTAGAGGAATAACATAGCCATGCATAAGAAAATTCATTTCCGGATATCTGATAAGCATCAGGTTATTGTCGTCTTTTTCTGACAGATTATTAAAACGAAAACAGCCTGAGGCCAAATGCTGTCGCTTAAAGGAGTATTAGGCTGCTTCAGTTCGTCCTGGGCAGCGTGTATTGAATATCTAGTTTTGCTAAATTCGTAATCAACCGGGTTAGTTCACCAATCAGTTCGCTTCCCTGTTTCAGGATTACCCCTGATATAAGCATATTCATATTGATCATAAGGGAGTATAGGTTGGAGGAAACTGCAGGATTCGAAATACTATCTGGTATCTGAAGTACAGAATTATTCGAGATGCCTTTATGAGCATTGAGTATAGGATATATATTTACTGATTTTCCCAGTTCCTGCATAGAAAAGGGATCTTGAAGTCTATCCCGGTTGACAGCATTGCCGGTATTCAGTAATACATTCTGGATGCCGCAATTACTGAAAGTTGTTATCAAGTTCGGGTTCCAAACCTGATCTGTCAGCCAAATAGTTTTGGGCCTCTTGCCAAAGCGTTTCCGCAGATAGGTAACTGAAAGTTCTACTTGCTGGGTTCTATCCTTTAAAGGGAGAAATGTAAGAATTGGATCATAGAATCCACCAGCAAGAATTTCCAGCTGCTTTCGCTTAACCATATCATGGATCAGCATATTGATTTCAGGATAACGATCTTCTAACCATTCAAAGACCGCAGCTGAGAGATATAGAGCGACTTTAACATGTTCATTCGCATAGAGAAATGAAAGAACCGGCTTATAACAATGTAAAAGAATGTATTCAAAATCTTCTCGATGAGTGCCAAGAGGTTTTTCACTGTACATTCCCAAGATGATTTTTTTCTTTAACATCATTTTACATCTTTACTTTTAATTAGCCGTCTATCAACAAAAACAATACTAATTCAGAAATGTATGGAGTTATAATATTTTGCATATTGAATTTGTAGGACATGCCTCAGCTGCACCCTCTCTGTCAACTCCTTTTGAATCATAATCAAGGCTGGAAAGAAAATTTGTAACAATAAAACCTGATTCTGGAAACTTTTTCTCACAAATTTTGCATCCAATACACCCGACCGTACATATTTTCCTCACTGTACCGCCTTTGTCAAACGAATTACAGGCGACATAGTAATCAGCATCATAGGGAATCATTTTCATCACATGAGTGGGACAAATATCTACACATTTCTTACAGCCAATACATAGATCTTTATCTACTTCAACCCTGCCATCATCTGTTTTAGAAATAGCATCAACAGGACAGACTTGTATGCAGCTGCCCAAACCTAAGCAGCCATATTTGCATGATTTATCTCCCCCATGTAAGAGTA
Organism: Spirochaetales bacterium; assembly: GCA_018399255.1. Taxonomy (GTDB): domain Bacteria; phylum Spirochaetota; class Spirochaetia; order JABMQR01; family JABMQR01; genus M55B182. The sequence goes on from JAGYPA010000001.1 coordinate 199,075, forward strand.
TGGCGGCATTGCAGTCCTCAACACCTTTATACATAAAATCATACTGCGTACGTTCTCTGTTGCCATTACAATGAACTTTAGCTACCATCTTCTTTTCGGAAAAATTCAGAACCTTTCCCATTATTTCAGAGACTTTTTCAGCACTTTCTTTTCCGCCAGGAGGACAAAGCCCGATTTCAGCACCTTCAGAAACAATAGCCTCGGCATAAGCAGCACATCCGGCAAAACCGCAAGCCCCGCAATTGATTCCTGGAAGAGCTTCCTCAACGAGAATAACTCTTTCATCTTTCTTTACAGCAAGTTTTTTAGCGGCAAAAGCCAGTCCCATTCCCAAAAGGGCTCCAAGCAGGGAGACGGACAGAAAAGCGTATACAATTGTTGATACCATAATTATTATCCTAAAAGGTTAGTTAATAATGCTTTATCAAAAGCCATGAAAGCCAGGGCCATCAGACCGCCGGAAATAAAAGCAATAGGAACACCTTGGAAAGGCTTAGGCACTTTAACAAGATCGAGACGCTCCCGTATATTTGACATCAGCAAAATAGCAAGCAGAAAACCGAGACCGGCAGAACTACCAGCTGTAAAACTCTCTAATGCGTTATAGTTTTTTGTAACATTAATTAATGCTATACCCAGAACCGCACAGTTGGTTGTTATGAGCGGAAGAAAAATACCTAAGGCCTTATAGAGCTGAGGAGATATTTTTTGAACAACCATTTCAACAAACTGGACCAGTGATGCAATAACGAGAATGAACGTTATAGTCTGCAGAAATTGGATTTCAAGAGGTATAAGAATAAAATTATTTACCATCCAGGTAACAATCGATGCTATTGCCATAACAAAGGTTACAGCAAAGCCCATGCCTATAGCAGATTCTGTATTCTTGGATACTCCGATAAATGGACACAGCCCGAGAAACTGGGTAAGTATAAAGTTGTTGATAAAAACAAATGTTATGAAAATAGCTATATATGACATGTCAGGCTGCCCTCCTCCTCGATGAATACCAATTAAAAAACGCTTTCAAGTACCCCATAACCAGCAAAGCTCCAGCTGATAAGCCAAATACTCTCGCCGGTGCATTGTAAATTACAGGAATCTTAATAATCCCGTCAAAATCACCAATAGCCATTATTGTTATGGTACCGGCACCTAATACTTCACGCACCAATGCGATAAGTATCAAACTAAGGGTAAAACCTATTCCCATGCCCAACGCATCTAGAATTGAGGCGGTTACGGTATTCCTGTTTGCAAAGGCTTCCGCCCGGCCAAGGATTACACAGTTTACTACAATGAGGGGAACAAAAACTCCCAGACTTTCAAATAGTGTAGGCAGATAAGCTTGCATGACCATTTCTACAATGGTGACAAATGAAGCAATAATAACTATATAGGAGGGAATCCTCACTTTTTCGGGAATAAAATTCTTAAGAAGTGAAACAAAGATGTTTGATGAAAGCAGTACAAAAATAACTCCGGCTCCCATACCTATGGCATTTATTACTTTTGAAGAAACACCCAAAGCAGGACATAATCCTAAAAGAATAATGAAAATCGGGTTTTCCTTTAATATTCCTTTGGTAAATTCTCTGAATATGCTTTTCTTTCCCATCACTTTTCACTCCCCGCTCTATTCTTGACAAATGCTGAACCAGTAGAAAGAGCTTTGGCTATCCCCGTAAAGGTTATCGTGGAACCGCTGACAGCATCAGCCCGATCTTCCGGCAGTTCGCTTTTACGTGCAGGAATTGAATTCTCTCCTCCAGAACCGGCGAACATTTCCATATAGGTATCCTTTTCTGCTTCTTTTCCCAATCCAGGAGTTTCTGAGTTCTGAAGCAGCCGGGCGTTAATAAGTTCACCTGATGCCTTATAGCCGGCGATCAGCTCCATAGGACCGCCGTAGCCTGATGCTGTCATCAATACAATATAACCGGCTGATTCATTATTCTGATACAAAGGATAGAACGATGTAATTCCAGGAAAATTACTGTCGTCAGAAGGTATGCTTTGTTCTGAAATTTCGTATCCGGCAGCGACTGCAGAAAGCGCCTGACGAAGCTGTTCCTGCTGGTACTCCTTGATTTTCGGAGCAGTAACCATATTGACTCCGGCCAGGGAAACTGCAGCAACCGCACAAATTATTGCCAGTCTTCCGCTGATTCTTAGTATATCTTTCATGACTACTTCCCCTTACCTTTTGCAGCCGCTTTCGGAATATCTTTTTTTCCGAAAACTGCAGGTCGAATATAGCGGTCAATAAGCGGTACAAAGATGTTCATCAATATTATCGCCAGGGATACGCCTTCGGGAAGTGAACCATAGGTGCGAAGCAGAAATGTCAGAAATCCGGCACCGGTTCCGTAAATGAGCATGCCCTTACCAGTGACAGGTGATGTAACCATGTCAGTAGCCATAAAAAACACACCAAGCATAAGCCCGCCGCTGAAAACATTAAACCATATTTCTCCTGAAAAGAGACCGTTGCCGTAAGGAAGTCCGCCAAACACCCATGTCAGCAGGATAAAGCTTCCCAGATACGATACCGGTGTTTGCCATGTAAGTATTTTTTTCGCAAAAAGGTAACCTGCACCAATCAGGAGCATCAGGGCAGATACTTCACCAATGCATCCCGCTGTATTTCCGAGAAACAAATCAATATTGAGCGGCTGCAAGGTAATTCCCAATGTGTTTTGAAATACTCCGGCAAGGTTCTGCGCTGTCTGAGAAACGACATATCCGGCATCCTGTAGAAAATCTGCCGTACCGGTATGAGGCCCGGCATAGTCAAGCATTCCATTTTTATAAGTACCTAAAGGAGTTGCTGAACTCAGGGCATCCGGCATAGAGCTGAGAGCTTGAGGGAGCTTCCAGCTGTTCATTCCGCTTGTCCAGGAAAAAAACACAAACACTCTTCCAGCCAGTGCCGGATTCATCCAGTTGGCTCCAAGCCCGCCGAAACTCCATTTTACAACAACTATAGCGAAGATCGAAGCGATTACCGGAATATACAGGGGAACTGAGGGCGGCATATTGAAGCCGATCAGTAAACCCGTAAGAACCGCACTGCCGTCGATTAACGTTCTTCTGTTCAGTAATTTCCCCATAAGCCATTCAGCAGCCGAGGCAGCCGCGATTGAAAAAATAAGGACTGCAAGGGAACGAAATCCAAAAACTGCTATTCCCCATATCGCGGCTGGAAGCAGGGCTATGGAAACCCGCCACATTATTCCGGACGTTGTCATTGCTGATCGGATTTGTGGGGAAGATTCAATGATAAAATCTTTTGTTACGGTACTTGTTTCTTCACTCACGATTTTTTCCTTGCCATTTTTTTACCATACTTGAACCCGTGAACCAGGGGAATTTTTGCCGGGCAGGTATATGCGCAGCAGCCGCATTCCTTGCAGTCCATAAGATTAAGCTTGAGGGCTTCATCAAAATTGCCATTATCAATAAGACGAAAAAGCTTTGTCGGCTGCAGTCCCATAGGACAGACAGCCACACACTTTCCGCAGGATATACAGGCAGTCATCGGAGAATGATCGAGATTTTTGTCAGTCAAGGCCAGAATGCCGGAAGTCCCTTTTGTCACCGGCGAATCAAGATCGAAAAATGAGAAACCCATCATAGGTCCGCCGGCGACAATCTTAGCAGGGGCTTCTGTGAAACCCCCTGCTGCCTCGACAAGCTGCCTGATTGAGGTCCCCACAGCAGCCAGGAAATTACCTGGCCTTCGAACTGCATCACCTGTCACAGTTACGATTCGGTCTATAAGGGGTTTACCTGTGTATACGGCTTCATATACGGCAAAGATAGAACCGACATTACTGACAACCGCCCCTATCTCAATCGGGAGACCTCCTGATGGAACTTCTCTTTTGATAACAGCCTTCAGCAGCTGCTTTTCATCCCCCTGCGGATATTTAACCTTTAACGGCTGCACTATATATGTCAAACCCCGATCAGCAATGGCCTTTTCCATTTTTTCCACTGCATCCATTTTATTTTTTTCAATTCCGATAATTACCTGAGGGGCATTGATCATTTTCTGGACAGCTCGGATACCATCGATAATTTCATCAGTATGTTCAAGCATCATTCGATGATCGGAGGTAAGGTAGGGTTCACATTCCACTCCGTTAATAACCAGGTAATCTGCTTTTTTCCCTTTTGGCACCTGAAACTTGACATGGGAAGGGAATGCAGCGCCCCCCATACCGACGACTCCCGCCTTTTTTACTATGCTGATTAGCTCCTGCGAAGATAGCCTTGCAACGGGATCGCTGTCATTCTGCTCTCTTCTATACTTGTTTTCCAGAACACTCTCGTCGAAAGTCGTTTCTGTCTCAATAACAACCGCCTGGGTTCTGACACTATTGGGAAGAACTATTGATATAATATCTTTTACAGTTCCGCTGACAGGTGCATGAATATCGGCCGATATGAAACTCTCTCCTGTACCAATTATTTGTCCGGCCTCAACAGAATCTCCTTTGGCAACGCAAACTGCTGCGGGGGCACCTAGATGCTGTGACATTGGAACTACAGCTGTTTTTGGAAATGGAAGCCTGACTACAGCAGCTGTGTTGGATAATGTCTTTCTTCCATGCGGATGAATACCGCCTTTCGGAAAAGTCCGGGTTTTCACCATGTGAATTGAACTCCTTAAATAAACTGTAATATGATTCACTTGCATAAATTGAAGAACAATCCAGAGCTACTTACGGAAGATCTCCAGCAAATGACAGAACTACGAAAAAAAAATACAAACCTGTTATGCGGTATTTCATTTCAAAGGAACAGGTGCATTATATAATAATGGAAACAAGAATGTAAACAGATTATGACTGAACAGACACCTTACTTTATTTTCTTAGAAAGAGTATTCTCATTCTCATCCTGAAAGTATATGATAACCGGAATGAACAGATTTTTACGATTCACCATCTGGAAACTCCGCGGGAAAAAAGTTTATGCCCTTATCGGACGCAGTGGGACAGGGAAAAGTTTCAGGTCCAAACTTGTTGCTGAAAAATACGGTATTGAACTTATTATTGATGATGGCCTGCTTATCCGAGGTGATAAAATCGTTTCCGGGAAGTCCGCAAAAAAAGAGAAGGTTTTTCTTAAAGCTATAAAGACTGCTCTTTTTGATGAGGAACTTCATCGAAATGAGATGATTTCAGCTCTTCAGAAGGAAGATTTCAAACGTATACTCATTATTGGGACCTCCGAGCGAATGGTGCAGAAAATTGCATCGAGACTCAAGCTGCCGGAACCTGAAAAAGTTTTTAAAATTGAGGATTTTGCCAGTAAAGAAGAGATTGACACTGCCATTCACATTCGCAACAGTGAAGGCAAACATGTAATCCCCGTACCTACAATAGAAATAACTCGCAATTATCCCCAGATAGTATATGATTCACTTCGAATATTCCTAAAAAGAAAATTATCTGTCCCCTGGAATAAGAAGGTTTTTGAAAAGACCATTGTTCGCCCTGAGTTCGGTAAGAGAGGTAAAATTACCATGTCTGAAGCAGCCTTGACGCAAATGGTGATTCACTGCCTCGATGAATTTGACGATTCCATCAGCGTAAAGAAAGTTGTCGTCAAGAATGAACCCGAAGGATATAATTTAAATGTCAAACTGAAAATGCCAATTAAACTCCAGGTTTCCGGCACCCTGGTGGAATTACAGCGATATATAGCTGACAGTCTCGAGCGCTACGGCGGGGTGATCGTAGCTGAGATCAATCTGGAGATAGATGACTGGACATCAAGCTGAAAGATGGCTGCTGAAAATGGAGATTCAATTAAACGATCAGGCCTTGGGGGGAACTTCCTTGCTTAGCGCGGTATCGGCTTTTCCTCTTTCATTTTTCTTTGAATTGTTCTTATCAGTATTGTCCGGTTCATATTTTCTATTTCCCTTTTTAGTCTTGTTTCTGCTGGATGAATTTCTTGGCCGACGCTGATGCATGGGAACCGATGTTTGAGGCTTCCTCACTGCGCTGCGTGGAATTTTTATCTGTTCCCTGTTGAAAATCAGGACTACAGTTTTCTCTACTTCAAAATTTGGCGGTGTCAGCGGACTTATAACATCCTTGACTTGCTTGAACACCTCCTTGAAAAGTTCGTGACTGTTTTCATACTCTTCCGGGAAAACAATAAAAGGATCGACAAGATAGGCCAGCATCTTGCTTCTTTGAAATTCCGCCGGGGAAACAAGCGGGTGACTGTCATCAATTTTTTTACCCTGCTCTTTCCCGTGAGGCTCAGTCTGCATAAAAGATTTTTCACGAACCTGCTGATCGAGTTCTGACAGCGATTTCATAAAGTCCCTATACAGCGGATTCTTTTTTCCCCGTCCGATATGCTCGGAAATATAAGGAAGCATCATACTGAAAAGGCGATAATCGATAAGCTTTTCCATAACTCCAGCCGCATTACCGCTCTGCAGGATTTTAAGCAGCTCTTCCGTCATTCTTGAACTCGAGCAGCGCTTTAATTCAACGGAATATTTCCTCACGGCAAAATGCAGGCGGTAGGGAATTGAGAAACCCGTTGAGACCGCATACTTAACGCAGCGTATCATCCTTACAGGATCTTCAATAAAGGTAACCGAGTGTGGAATGATTGAGCGGATTTTGCGATGCTTAATATCATACATAGCATTCTGAAAATCCAGAAGCTGAGATTCTATCGGATCATAATAAAAACTATTGATTGAGAAATCTCTTCTTTTTGCATCCTCTTCTATTGTACCATAGACATTATGTTCACCAAGTTCTCCCTGATCTGCTGAGCGAAATGTAGAAACTTCAAATATTTTATCCTGAAAATAAATATGGGCAAGCTTGAATCTCCGACCAATAATTCTTGAATTCCAGAATAGTTTTCTTATCTGCTTTGGATTAGCGGCGGTTGCTATATCGAAATCCTTCGGCAGTTTCCCCACAAGAAGATCCCTGACGGCACCGCCGACAATATATGAATCAAAACCGCTTCGCTTCAGTCTCTCAATAATTCGAACAGCATCTTTATCTATCAACGCATTATTTATGCCATGCTCTTCGGCTGTATATATATCAGCCGTTGCCGTTCTCTTTCCGCTCTCATCAATTTTATAACGCTTTAACATGTATATCCCGCCAACCTTGAGCCTGCTTGATTTCTGAATCATTGATTTTTAATCTCACCTCAGATAGTATAAAAAACAGATGATTTTTACCAGTATGAGAAACACATTGATGCTGCTTACTGCATTATATTATTCAAGAGGTTACAAATGCAAATATCACCAAGAATCCTGAAGGGTTTCAGGGATTCGCTTCCTGATCAGGAGCTCATTCGGAGAGAAGCATTTTTCAAGTTGGAAAAAACTTTCCGTTCTCATGGTCTGGTACCTGTTGACACTCCGGCCCTGGAATATACCGAAGTTCTCCTGGGGAAAGGGGGCGGAGAAACTGATAAGCAGGTATATTCCTTTAAAGACAACGGAAATCGTGATGTAGCCCTGCGCTTTGACCTTACGGTACCCTTTGCAAGATTTATGGCCATGCATGTTAACGAGGTTGGCCTTCCGTTCAAGAGATACCATATGGCAAAAGTATGGCGAGGTGAAAATACTCAAAAAGGCAGATTCAGGGAATTCTATCAATGCGATTTCGATATTGTCGGTCTCGATAACGCATCCGCTGATTTTGAAATACTGATGATCATTTTTGATGCCCTCCAGCAGCTTGGTATTGACCAATTTACTATCCATATCTCACACCGCGGATTATTTAATGAGTTTCTTGAAAAACTTGGAATTGTTGATTTATCTGTTGAAATCCTGAGAACGGTAGATAAACTCTCTAAAATCGGCCGGAAAAAAACTTTTGAACTGCTCTGTAAAACCACATCAAAGGAAAAGGCAGAGAAAATCCTCAGTTTTATCAGCTGCGGAGATGCGGCAGCTGACGGGATTATTCCGGATACGGAGGCAGTTCTATCAAGGCTTACTGCATTGACAGGATTCAAATCAGAACACCTGATCAGGATTGAAGAAATCATCGGATACTTGCGCGATTCCGGTATTTCTGGAAAGGTAATTTTTGATCCATCCATAACCAGGGGGCTGGACTACTATACCGGGATCGTTTATGAAACGTTTCTTGACCTGATGCCGGGAATCGGGTCGATATGCTCCGGCGGCAGATATAACAATCTCGCATCCCTTTACAGTAAGGAACAGCTTCCGGGTGTCGGAGCATCCATCGGGCTTGACAGACTGCTCGCAGCAATGGAAGATCCCCAGCTTATGAAAGATCCCCAGGGAACGGCACCCGGATCCTGGGCTGATGTAATGATTCTCTGCATGGATGAATCATATACAGGATTTTACGCGAAAACCGCTGCAGAAATCCGGGCCGCCGGCTTTAAAGTGGAGATATACCATACTCAGAAAAAACTGGCTCAGCAGTTCAAATATGCTGAAAAAAGGTCAATCCCTTTTGCCGTTATAGCCGGAGCCAATGAATTCGAAAAAGGACACATTAATATTAAGAATCTTACAAATTTTAAGGAAATTCAGGATATAACTATTTCTGAAGCTATCCGCTTTATGCGGAATGGAGTGATATGAGACCAGAAGACCTTCCTGTCTATCAGCAGCGCGACAGGATTATCAATGAGCTGCAGCAGAATAATGTAATCGTAGTTGAAAGCCCGACAGGCTCCGGAAAAACAACTCAAATCCCCTTGATTCTTCATGCCGCCGGTTATTCGCAGCGCGGGATAATCGGCGTAACCCAGCCCCGACGAATAGCGGCAATCTCGGTCAGCGACTATATGGCCAAACAGCTGAAAACAACCATTCCGGGATTAGCCGGCTACAAAATCAGATTTTCTGATAAAACAAACCATGAAACGCTGCTGAAAATAATGACCGACGGCATCCTTCTGCAGGAGTTGAAAGCGGATCGCCTTCTTTCAAAATACTCTGTCATTATGGTTGATGAAGCCCATGAAAGAAGCCTGAATATTGATTTTGTACTCGGCCTGCTCAAACAGGTAATCAGCGAGCGGCCGGATTTCAAGGTAATTATCTCTTCGGCAACAATTAATACCGACGTTTTTTCAAATTATTTTGACGGCTGTCCGGTAATACATATAGATGCTCACATATACCCGGTTGATATCAATTACAAACCCCTGTCGCTTAGAGACAATCCAGAAGTTCTTGTCAATACGATAGCTGAAATCGTTCGCCGCCGACTAAAGGAAGATCCCGAAGGTGATATGCTGATATTTCTCCCTGGTGAAAGACTGATTACAGATTGCGTCATGCAGCTGGACCTGGAAGACCCGCAAAAGCGGCTGGAAATATACCCGCTCTTTGGAAGACTTCCCAAGGAGGAGCAGGAACGAGTTTTCTACCCCACCTCACAAGGAAAAAGAAAAATTGTAGTTGCAACAAATATTGCTGAAACAAGTATAACTATTGACAATATTACTACAGTAATTGATTCCGGTCTTGCGAAAATAAACTATTACAATCCGAAAACCTATACATCTTCCCTTATAGAAGAGCCCATCTCCAAGGCTTCATGCAGCCAGCGAAAAGGTCGGGCAGGCAGAACCGGGGCGGGTGTGTGCTGGAGACTCTATGATAAAAATGATTTTGACAGGCGCATCATGTTCACCCCGGAAGAAATCCGGAGAACTGATCTTTCGGAAGTTATTTTAAGAATGGCTGAACTGGGAATCTATGATTTCACATCGTTCGATTTTATAACTAATCCGGGAGTAGTGGGTATAGAAAGTGCAGTCGAAACGTTAAGATTTCTAAATGCTCTCAATGCGGAAAACAAATTGACAACAACCGGCGAACTGATGGTCCAGTTTCCGCTCCTGCCCAGATATTCCCGTATTATAGTTGAAGCCATTATCAAGTATCATGATGTTCTGGAAGAAACCATTATTGCTGCCTCCTTTCTATCAGCCCGTTCTCCCTTTGTCCTCCCACTCGGAGAGGAGATTGAAGCACGACATGCCCACCATTCCTTCAGCTCTCAGGATGGTGATTTCCTGTCATACGTCACTCTCTACAGAGCCTACCGCAAACTTACAGGAGATGCAGCCAGAACTAAATTCTGTCAGGTTCACTATCTTGAAAAGCAGACGATGAACGAACTGCTTAATATTGTTGAACAGCTGTCTGAAATTGTTTCCGATATGGGAATACCCATTGCATCAGGCGGATCAATACACGACTATCTATGTGCTGTCGCTTCAGGACTTATTCAGTTTGTCTGTGTTAAAACCGGTAAGAATAACTACAGAAGCCTGACTGCCGACCAAATTCATATTCATCCTGGCTCGAACATGTTCCGTCAGTCTCCCAGATTCCTGGTTGCTGGAGAGATTGTGCGTACCAGCAGAATTTTTGCCAGATCCGTATCACCGCTGCGGCAGGAATGGCTAGCCCATATCCATAAGGATCTCGCTGCCAAGCTTTTCCCGGAAAAGGAGATACATGCAAAAAGAACTGCAGCCGTGGAAGAAGTCGGTAAAAAGGAGAAGAAGCGGGAGACAATTACGCTGTTTCGAAAGCAGTTTCCCATTGAAAAGTATAAAGGGAATAAAAAAATGGCAATTATACCCCTCGAAGATCTTTCTTCAGGATATCAGGGGATTCTTAGTGAATTGCCGCGTCATAAAAGCCTCAGAGTACAGATCACCTACAATGCTTTTTCCTTCCATACCGGAGACAGACTGAAAAGCGTCATGAAGGCAGTTCCTTTCATGAAACAGGACCAGGGAATCTTTGATTCCCCACCAGCCGGCAGTTTTAATCCGGAAACAGATGCTGATATGCTCTTTGATAACCTTGAACTGCTGCTCTGTTTTTGTAAAGTACGCAAAGGCAGCCGAACACTTGGCTTTATCACCCTTGACAATGATTCTGACGGGAACTTTCGATTTAAAACAGTAAGAAACTTTCATACAGCAACTGACACAGCCCTGTACAGTATGGAGACTCTGGCTGACAATGAGGAACTGAATAAAAATCCCGGCCGGAAAAAACGCCTGAATGAAGTATATCGGGAACTCACCAGTATTTTTGAAGCATGATCAATCAGCTTCAGCTGGTTACCACGGAATGAATTATGTGCTCCGGAAGCTCTCCGATAAATGTTTCAGCCAGCTTTTTCTGAAGTACAAAACGGATCGTCTTACTGGTGTTTTTTTTATCATGCATGAGTGCTTGGTAAAATGCTGTAAAATCAGATATTTTCCGATCAATGGGATAATTGTAAGCTGACAGTATTTCCAGAACATGATCGGCATAACCGGAATCGGTTATGCCGGCAGCCTTGCCTGCCTGCATGGCTTTAGCCATACCCCAGGCAACCGCTTCTCCATGGGATGAGTTCTGTAGTCCGTTCACTGTTTCAAAGGCATGTCCAAAGGTATGGCCCAGATTTAAGCAGGCACGATGACCAGTCTTTTCAAAGGGATCCGCTTCAACATATTCCTTCTTCACCAGCAGAGACTTATAAACCAGAGATCTGACCATATCCATATTCCTGTTTGCAATCAATGCGCTATTTTCTGTTATTTCCCGAAACAGCTCCCCTCCAGACAGAAATCCGTGCTTTATGACCTCCGCTAGACCATTGAAATATTCATGGTCTGACAATGTTAAAACAAACTCCGGACATATAAGAACTTCTGCGGCAGGATAAAAGGCGCCAATCAGATTTTTGTACGACAAAAAATCGACTCCTGTCTTACCTCCTAAAGAAGCATCGACCATAGACAGTAATGTAGTCGGAATCAAAGAGACAGCAACTCCCCGCATATAAACAGCAGCGGCAAAAGCTGTCATATCGCATACTACTCCACCACCGATCGCGGTAAATAGTGCATCTCTCCCTAGTCCGGAACTAACCGCTTTTTCCAGAATGGTTTCTGCAACTGCCAGCGTTTTGTAGGCCTCTCCACGTTTGATAATTATGAAGTTTTCAGGTTTCAGCGGGTATAACTCAGCCGTAAATTCATCAAAAACAACCAGACTGTTATCTTTCACAGGCGGAAGGTGGCTGATATGATCAAAAAATCGAACCGTTGTCCTTTTTTCACCTATTGTGCAGTATATTTCCATAAAAAGTTTATACCTCATTACTGAGCAGCTTTGCAAGTCGCAGCTTTGCAAGTCGCTGCTTTGCAAAGCAGCTTTGCAAGTCGAAGCTTTGCAATCAGTTTCACCGTTTCACCTTGATAATTTTTGTAAAATTGACCAGAATTGCATAATGAACTATTGCTACCTTGATTGGGCTTCAACATCTCCAATACTGGACGAAGTGCTGGCAGAATATCAGCGCGTCAGCCGTGAGACAACCGGCAATCCATCATCCCGACATCGTTACGGAAAAGAAGCACTGCAGATTCTCACGCATTCAAGACGTGCAGCTGCGGATGCCCTGAACGTCCTTCCTGACAATCTCGTATTTACCTCCGGCGGTTCTGAGAGCAATATGCTTATTCTTACTTCTCTATTGATGAAAAAAAGAAGAGGAGGAACGGTTATTCTTTCGGGTATTGAACATCCATCAGTATATGAATATGGTCCTCTGCTGCGAGAAGCTGGCTTCACGCCGGTCTATCTCACTGCACCGAACGGCATAATTAAACCAGAATCCTTTGCCCGGCTGCTGAGGGAAGATACCGTGATGGTTACAGCAATGCTTGTGAACAATGTTACAGGTTCAATTCAGCCAATTAAAAAAATGGCTGCCATAACCCGGGATTATGCTGAGAAAATGGGAAAACCGATCCATTTTCATACAGATGCAGTTCAGGCGCTTGGAAAAATTGATTTCTCGCTTGCAGAACTTGAAGTTGATTCTGCCTCTTTCAGTTTCCATAAAATTCAGGGGCCTAAGGGGACAGGCCTGCTCTATACCGCCAAACCTTTGAATACTCTATCTTCCGGCGGCGACCAGGAGTTTTCCGTCAGGTCTGGAACTGAGGCCCTTCCATCGATAGCTGCCGCAGTTACAGCACTTAATCACACCCTGACAGCTTTCTCCATATCCCGTACCCATGCAGCAAAATTGCAGGCAATTCTTGTTGATTTCATAAAAAGCAGGCCGGATATGCTTACTCTGATGCCGGGATTCTCACCTTCAGCAAATTCCCCTTTTATCACAGCATTCAGCTCCCAGGGTATTCCAGCTGAAATTCTGGTACGAGTCATGGATGACCGCGGGTTTGCTATATCAGCAGGTTCTGCCTGTTCATCAAAAAGCAGAAAAAAGCGGGAAAGAGTTTTGAAAAATATGCTTTATGACGACTCAGTTCTTTCAGCCGCTGTCAGGGTTTCAGTGGGGCCTGAAACAACCGCCGAAGCTATGCATACCTTTTGTACAGCTCTTGAACAGGAATTAACCCTACTACACAAAACACTGGGAAAAAGGTAGTATCTACCACCATGAATAACCACGAAATATTATATTTACTAAAAATAGGAGAACTTGTACTCAAAGGTGATAATCGAAGCATTTTTGAGAAACAGCTCCGCAGAAACATCAGAACGAAACTTCCCGCATGTTCAGTAACCTTTGTAACGCAGAAAGGCAGAATGTACCTGCGCGCTTCAAAATGCTCTCGCGAATACATTGAGCAGGCATTGGCGAAAACGGCCGGACTCAAAGGGTTCGCATTGGCAGTTTCGGTCGAAAAAAAGATTGAAACGGTTACGCAGGCAGTTCTGAAGATGCTTACTGAGCAATCCTCTTTTTCATCCGGTTCAACCTTCAAAGTGAATTCACGCAGAGCTGACAAAAGCTTTCCTCTCTCATCTTATGAAATCTGCTGCACGGTAGGCGATGCCGTTCTGAAGCAGTTTCCGGGGACCCGAGTCAAGATGAAAGAGCCGCAAACTGAGATCTCCATAGAGATCAGGAATAAAGCCTACATCTATTCAGCAGCTCAGAAGGGTCCGGGCGGTTTACCGGTCGGCACAGCCGGGAAAGGCTTGCTCCTGCTGTCTGGCGGTATTGATTCTCCTGTAGCAGCCTACCGAATGGCTTTACGGGGCCTCAGACAGGATGCTGTCTATTTTCATGCCTACCCTTATACCTCTCATGAAGCACTGGAAAAAGTGAAAACATTAGCTCGTATCCTTTCTGCCTATATCCCCGGGATACGTCTGTATGTAGTTCCATTTACAGAGATACAACTTGAAATAAACAGAAATGCGAGAACTGAAGAACATACACTGATGATGCGCTGCGCCATGGTTCGTATTGCCAACCTTATTGCAACTCAAATATATGCCAAAGTTCTGATAACCGGAGAAGCTTTATGTCAGGTCGCAAGTCAGACTATTGAAAGCCTGACCCTGACAAACAGCGTATCCGACCTTTTAATTATCCGTCCGCTTATCGGCAGCGATAAAGAGGAAATTATCTCAATAGCAAATAAAATCGGCACCTACGAAACATCTATCCTCCCCTATGACGATTGCTGTACAATATTCTCTCCGGTTCACCCGCTTGTCAAACCTGAAAAAGATCAGGTTTCGGCAAGGTTCAGCAGTCTTAATCTTGATGAGATGATAAACGAGGCCGCCGAGGCCGCCCTCAGCAATGGGAATCAGCTGCTTTGACCTTTTCTTTACCTTTTGTCTGTTCCGGCTTTTTAGCTGGTCCGGGTTCGGCTGTTTCCGTTTTTGTTTCGGATTTATTAACTGAATAATCTGTCTGAGTTCCCTGCTTCTTGTTGTCAGTAACATAGAAACCACTGCCCTTGAAAATAATCCCGGCTCCTCCCGAAATGATTCTGCGCACGACACCGCTGCATTCGGGGCAAGTTTTTTCCGGTTCATCATGAATCCCCTGAAACAACTCAAAAGAATAACCGCATTCATTGCAAATATAATCATAAGTAGGCATGTATTTTTTACTCCTGAATCATTGCCTGAGTCAAATTCTGCAGAAGCTGAACCAACTCTTCATTTTTCATTTCCATATTATTAATAATAATTTTCTGGGAAGAGTCAACTAAAATCGACTCCATCCAATTCTCAGGCTTACTTTCCATAGCCCGTATTTTCTCTAAATACTTCTTCTTCAAGGTAAGGCTGATAACAGTTGTAGCTGACTTCTGGGTTGTGGTTATGACCCCGTACAAAGCATAAAGATCGTCTTCAGATTCCTCAAATGCTTCCGCCCCGCTGTCAGGCCTGTCATCAGAAGGAAAACTATCAATGGTCATCCAGATTGAATCGATACTCACAAGCAGAGAATAGGGTATAACATCCTCAAGAATTGAAAAGAGATACCTCGGCTTTTCCACATAGAGTCCGATTATCCCGTTGTTCAATCTTTCAGCTATATCCAAAGGTATATACATTTCACGGGAGACATAAGTTTTTTCATACGCATCTTCAAGTTCGAACGTTGAAAACAGAGCTAAGCCATTTTCTGGAATACTCACATTCAAGCCTGATTCCAGATTACTCCAGGCTGAAGAAGAATCAAGAGGCCTTTTTTCCCAGCCCTCAATAAAACCCAGCAAAGCGTTGATAAGCGGCATAGATATATCACCCTCAGCAGCCCCGTAAAATCCGGGTGTCATCTCAGTGTAGGTTCCATCTTCCTGCATTTCAGGAAGAACTGCCGAGAGAGTCAGTCTTGAAACTTTATCTGCAAGCTCCGCGGTATTTTCTCCTCCAGGAATAAGAAGCAGCAGAGAATCTGTCAAGACCCCTGCCCTGTCCATATCTATGGTCAGGATAAACTCCTTTTCTCCTCCAACTGATACCGCATACGGTTCCTCAGTGAACGGTGACCTGTGTGCACATCCTGCTGAGAGGAAAACTGAAACTGCCAGTATGCAGAACAGCGCAGCAGTCCTTATGATGCGTTTGCCTGATTTCATGTATCCTTCTGTAAAACTTTAATATCAAAAGTTACTTCGTAATCGCCGCACTGTGCCGTTATGCCGGTTCCGAAATCTTCCTGCGCTATCGATTCGGAAAGGGTTTCCTGCTGAATATAGGCAGTATAGAAGTGCACCGCTTCAGCTACTTCTTCCGGACCTGACAGATATAGAGCTATTCGATCGGTTACATCAAGATTCCTGTCTTTCCGCAGGCTTTGAACGCTTCGAATAACATCCCGTGCAATTCCCTCACGAATAAGGTCCGGAGTAATTCTGCTGTCGAGTCCGACAGTAATACTTCCCTCATTCAGAACTTTCATGCCTTCCAGCTCCGAACGCTGAACAACAATAGCTTCATCATCTATCATCACTCTCCCATTAGAGTAATCAATCTCCAGGGGGGTTCCGTCAAGGATCTCCTTAATCTGATCTCCGGTAAGATTCTGCAGAACTGCAGCAACTTCCTTCATATCTTTTCCCAGTGTTCTGCCAAGCACTTTAAAATTTGCCTTCGCTGAATAGCTCACAATATCAGTCTCATTTGTACGGTATTCAACATGCTTCACATTCAGTTCCTGAAGTATTATTGCCTCCATTTCGCGTAGAATCTGCAGTTCCTGTTCATCCCGGTCAACAATAAATAATGTCTGAAGAGGCTGTCTTGTCTTGAGTGAATGAATACTCCGTAAAGCCCTCCCCATAGTAACCGTCTGCTTTGTCAGGGCCATCTTGACCTCAAGGTCTCTGTCCCGCAGTTCTTCATGATACAAAGGATACCCGGCAAGATGGATTGATTCAGTCATTTGCTCTGATTTCAAGTTGAGGTACATTTCTTCGGTAGTAAACGGTATTATTGGTGCTGCTGCATGGCTGAATTTCATCAGAACTGAATAAAGCGTATTGTAAGCCTGGATTTTATCCTTATCATTTACTGAACGCCAGAATCGCCTTCTCGAACGCCTGATATACCAGTTGTTTAAAAGATCGATAAAATCAACAAGAGGCTGACAGGCCTTTTGCATTTCATATCCATCCAGGGCTTCAGAAACATTCTTTACAAGGAGTTCAGATTCAGAAAGTATCCACCGGTCAAGAGGGTTCTCCAGTTTTGTTTCCCATCCTTCCTTCAGGGATGCTTCCGGCTGATAATTGTCAATATTAGCATAGGTAATAAAGAAACTGTAGGCATTCCACAAAGGGATAATAAAACTTTTCAGAACCTCTTTAACGCCTTCCTCAGAAAAGCGTAAATCCTCAGCCCGGACTACTGCCGAATTCATGAGAAAAAAGCGCATGGCATCTGCCCCGAAATTATTGACGACTTCCATGGGGTCGGAATAATTTCGTTGGGATTTAGACATTTTCTTTCCATCTGAGGCAAGGACCAGTCCATTGGTAACAACATTGAAAAACGCCGGCTCTTTGAAAAGTCCTGCTGCTATAATAGTCAGGGTATAAAACCAGCCTCTCGTTTGATCCAGACCTTCACATATAAAATTAGCGGGAAAGTTTTTCTCAAAATACTCCTTATTTTCAAAGGGATAATGATTTTGTGCATAGGGCATTGATCCGGATTCGAACCAGCAGTCGAGGACATCCGGTATTCTGCGCATGGTTCCCTTTCCGTCAGGACTTGGCCAGGTGAGCTCATCAACAAAATGCTTGTGCAGGTCCTCAACTTTTCTGCCTGACTTCCGCTCGAGCTCTTCCCGTGATCCAATCACCTCGAAGTAATCTGAGCTGTCACTTTTCCAGACAGGAATTGGATTACCCCAATAACGGTTTCTGCTGATAGCCCAGTCGCGGGCTCCTTCAAGCCACTTCCCGAACCGACCGTACTTCAAGTGTTCAGGGATCCAGTTAATCCGGTCATTTGCGGCCAGCATATCCTGCTTGATTTTCTGTACATCGACAAACCAGCAGGAGAGCGCCCGGTATATCAGCGGTTTTTTAGTCCGGTAGCAAAAGGGATAGCTGTGCATGATTTTCTGTTTCTTGACAAGCTTACCCTCATTTTTAAGATACTCAATTATGCTTTCATCAGCATCCTTGACAAAAAGACCTTCCCAGTCGGGAACTTCCTCAGTAAAACGGCATTCCGCATCAATGGGACAGGCTACCGGAATATCGGTATCGCGCAGCAGCTGATAGTCATCTTCACCAAAGCCAGGGGCTGTATGAACTATGCCGCATCCATCTTCTTCAGTAACATGATCCCCGACAAAAGTCCTGAAGGCACCGTTTTCCGCATAGTTACTGAAAAACGGCATAAGCGGTTCATATTCTATTCCCGCCAGTTCATGTCCCTTAAAACGGCCGGTTATTTCATAGGCGGCTTCATCCTTGAAATAGTCAGAAATTTTCGACTCTGCAAGAATATAGGATTCCTGCCCCTCGGTTACTTTGACATAATCTATGTCGGGACCGAGTGCAAGTGCCAGGTTTGACGGCAGCGTCCAGGGAGTCGTGGTCCATGCGAGGAAATAGGTATCCGGCTGACCTTTTACTGCAAACCTTACCGTAACAGCCGGGTCCAGGACATCCTGATATCCTCCCAGATTAACTTCAAAATTAGATAACGGAGAAGACAGAGCCGGACTGTAAGGAAGGATGTTGTAGCCCTCATAGACATACCCTTTATCGAAAAGTGTTTTAAAGACCCACCAGATAGATTCCATGTAATCCGGGTCCATAGTTTTATAGTCATGCTCAAAATCCACCCAACGCCCGAGACGAGTGACAATTTCCTCCCATTCCTTTGTATAGCGGAGTACTATTGAACGGCAGCGCTCATTAAATCTGGCAACACCGAAGGCTTCAATCTGACTTTTTCCGGTAATTCCCAGATCCTTTTCAATTTCATATTCTACCGGGAGTCCATGACAGTCCCATCCAAACCGTCTGACAACTTTCTTGCCTTTCATAGTCTGATAGCGAGGAATAATGTCTTTTATTGTTCCAGGAACAAAATGACCGAAATGTGGTAATCCTGTGGCGAAAGGAGGACCATCGTAAAAGACAAATTCCTCATTCCCTTCGCGGATATCGATCGATTTTTGAAAAATTCCATGCTCTTCCCAAAATTTCAGGATGCTTTCTTCCATTGCCGGGAAATTGACTTTTGACTCTACCGGTGTAAACACACGTTCCTCCTGCTGGATAAAATCGCTGGATCATTATATTGCAGCCGCATTGCGATATTTTTTTATTCAGCAATTGCTGACTGGATAGCCTTCTGAGCAGCTGAAAAAAATTAATATTGATATGAAAAACTTTTAATAATTATAGAATATACAGATATATCCGATTTTTTTCAATCGCTATTGACAAGAATGCATACCGATGCTTATCTGTCCTGGATGAGAAGATTTTTAATCCCGCGAAAGATCCAGGATTTTTCCTCCGTATTTCACCGCAACGGATATGAGCTGTATATTGTCGGCGGAGCTGTCAGAGATTTTTATGCCGGATTCAAGGTGAAAGATTATGATTTTGCCACAAATGCTGATCCTGAAACTGTAATCCGCCTGTTCCGGCGTACTGTTCCGACTGGAATTGCCCATGGTACGGTTTCCGTACTTTTTGGCGGTTCGGCATTTGAAGTTACAACCTTCAGATCAGAGAGTCCATATAGTGATTCCCGTCATCCGGACCAGGTTACATTTATCGGCTCCATTGAAGAAGACTTGAAGCGAAGGGATTTTACTATCAATGCTCTTGCTGTAAATACTGTTAATGGGGATCTGATTGATCTGCATGGCGGCCTGCAGGATATACAAAAGAAAATTATCCGGGCAATAGGAGACCCTTCTCTCAGATTTCAGGAAGACAGTCTCAGGATGCTTCGGGCGTTCCGCTTATCAGCCGTACTTGGTTATCCAATTGAACAAAGAACGATACATGCAATACAACAGCATGCAGCGGCCATAACGGCTGTCTCTTCTGAGCGAGTACAGGAGGAACTTAATAAAATTCTGTCCGTTCAAAAACCGTCGCTAACTTTTTTCTCAATGCAGAGGGCAGGACTCCTGTTTTATTTTCTTCCGGAATTAAGCAGATGCATTGGCGTTGGCAGCAAGGGTCCTCACAGTCTCGATACCTTTACCCATCTTTGCTATGCATGTGACGGTGCCCCCCCGGACAGCTTGCCGGTCCGTCTGGCTGCACTTCTTCACGATACAGGTAAGCCGGAGACCGAAAAACTGGATGAAAACGGTCTTATATGCTACCATGGTCACGATTCAGTTTCTGCAGATAAAGCAGATCAAATACTGAGAAGACTGAAATACTCAAATGCAGTCAGAACTGAAGTGACACATTTAATTCGTTATCATATGTTTAATTATACCTCCAGCTGGACTGATGCTGCGGTAAGGCGGTTTATCAGTAAAGTAGGAGAAAAATATGTGTTTCACCTGCTTCTGCTGAGAGAGGCTGACTATTATGGGTCAACAGGCCGCAGACTTCATTCTGGAAAACTGCTGCAGGAACTGAGAAACAGAATCACAGCGGCTCTTACAGACAGAGAGGCAATAAACATTTCAGATTTAGCAGTAAACGGCTCGCTCCTTATAGAAAACGGCATTCCTGAAGGACCGATAATTGGAACGGTGCTGAAGCTTCTGCTCGAGGCGGTTTTAGATGACCCATCTTTGAATGAACGGAAAACGCTGCTTAATATAGCCGAAAAAATTGTTATAAAACATCATTTAACAGACTAGATGAGTCCGTTGATCTGACAGAAAATTCACCCGATGAAAGCTCGGTATAAGCTGATCCGGCAGCATGCTGTTCTGCTTCCTTTTTGTTTTTCCCTTGTCCCGGACCATAAGATTTTCCGTTAACCACAACCTCAACCCAGAAAATACGATTATGATCCGGCCCACTTTTTTTTACAACGATATATTTCGGATAGTTTTTGTAGTGTTTTTGTGCAAATTCCTGCAGCAGGGTTTTATAGTCTTTTTTATGTTTGTTCGCAAGGACTTTTTCAATTTCCGGAACCAGATTATCCAGGATTAACGGCTTAACAGCTTTCAGTCCAGAATCAAGATAATATGCTCCAATTATCGCTTCCATGCAATCCGCAAGAATAGCCTTCTTTGATCTGCCCCCCGAATACTCTTCACCTTTGCCAATTAAAATAAAATTATCTATCTTCAGCTTTTTTGCGATGATCGACAGACTGTCTTCACTGACAACAAATGATTTTATTCTTGCATAGTCGCCTTCATCCATGTCAGGAAGCTGTGTATAGAGATAATCGCTTACGACCATTCCCAGAACACTATCACCGAGAAATTCCAGCTTTTCGTTATTTTCCGAGTAATTTTGTTTTTCATTGGTATAAGATCGGTGGGAAAAAGCAAGGTTCAGGAGCTGAAGCCTCCTGAACCTGATACCTACATGTTTTTGAAACAACGACAATTCACGTTTACGCTCTGCATCAATTTCTGCTGATTGCTGTGTGTGTCGCTTTTCCAATATTAAGGACATGAGAGATTGTTACACCTGAGTTTTCAGGTAATCTACAGCATCCTTAACAGTTTCAAATTCATTTGCTTTTTCATCAGGAATTGTGATACCCATTTCTTCCTCGATAGCATAAACTAATTCATACGTATCGAGACTATCGGCACCAAGATCCTTCCTGAAAGAAGAATCCATAGTAATAGTTTCTTCATCAATTTCCAGTTTTTCTGCTATTAATGCTTTCATCTTAGCAAAAAGGTCATCCATAATGTAATCTCCTTCTCAATGATTAACCAATATCTTCAAGGTTCAGCACCTGCTGTCCACGGTAAAAACCACATTTTGGACAAACTCGATGAGATAGAACCCTGTTACCGCATGTGCCGCACTCAACCAATTTAGGGGCCGCCAGCTTCATATTGGTCGATCTTCTCGACCGGGTCTTAGATTTTGAAGTTTTATATTTTGGAACTGCCATTTTTAAACCTCTTTCAATTCATTATCAGTCAAAAGACATTACCTTAATAGAGAATTTATGTCAACTGATTAATTTTTTCAATAAGCAGGTCCGCCACCGCTGGAGGTACCATACGCGATATATCTGCCCCGAAAGAGGCCATTTCTTTTATTGCTGAAGACCGCAAAACAAAGTATTGCGGATCTGTAGGCATGAAAAATATTTCAAGATCGGGATTCAGCTGTTTATTTGTCATAGCCAGCTCAAACTCATACCCGAAATCGGCTAGAGCTCTCACACCACGCAGCATTACCTTTACATCAAAAGCCCGGGCAAAGTCAACAACCATTTTGTCCCACACCATTACTTCGATATTACTATGTTCAGCAAGAAGCGAACTCAAAAGTGCTTTTCTTTCTTCTACGCTGAAAAGACATTTCTTTGCAGCATTATTTGCTATTATTACATACAGGTGATTAAAAATGCCGGCTGCCCTATGGATCAGGTTTAAATGTCCGTTTGTAGGGGGGTCAAAAGTTCCAGGCAGCATTGCTTTCATTATTCTGTCCAATTCCTCTATATTCTAGCAGTACGTTTTCTTTCAGAAACCATTTTTTTTACGTTATTGCGCACTTTCTGGTCTTCAAAAGGAATTCTTCTGACTATCGAAAATCCACCGGAAAAGTTTTTTTTGCTGTATTGAACAACAGCAAAATTTCCATTGCCAATATAACTTATTTTCTGCCCGGTTTCCAATGATTCCTGCTCAGTCAGAGAACGGAGAATGCAGTCGAAATGGGCAACTTCTTCTTCTCCGCTGCCGCCTATTGCCTGAGATATTGAATCAATACTTTTCCCGCAGACATAACAAGTAATTGGAGGAAGATTCTGATTTTTTGGTTTTGATTTCCGATAGTTTTTCCAGTTGCGGCTGCGATTTTTCGGTTTCCCTTCGCGGTTGCCACCCTTTTCTTGCTTATCAACTTCCAACTAAAAAGCTCCTTCAATATGATGCAGCTGGTTTTTCTGGATAAATATAACATCATATCTGATAAATTGGTAGAGTTCACCCGCATGACTGGAGAGATAAGTCAGAGAAGTTTGCCTGATTCTTTGAATTTTCCGAAAATCAATAGATCGCTCAAGATCCTCAGCGGGCACAGATTTCCAGCTCTTTACTTCAACGAATATTATGGTGCTCAGATCGGGAGAACGGACAATCAGGTCTATTTCCCCCTGCCTGCCAAAGAAATTTCTTGCTAAAATTGTATATCCTTTTTTTATAAGATATTTCTCTGCTAGTTCTTCTCCAGCCCTACCCTTTTTTACCGTGTTCATATACTTATATACACAAAAAAAAGCGGAAAATATTCAACTTACCCGCTTTTTTCTGAAAAAAAGGAATACCCCGCTATCAGAAACTACTTATTCGAAACTGCAGCACTCTTTTTCTTTATAAGCTCCCGAACTTTAGCCGATTTTCCAACCCGATCTCGAATGTAGTAGAGTTTTGCTCTCCGTACCCGGCCTCTTCTGACAACTTCTACATGATCGATTCTTGGAGAATGAACCGGAAAAACGCGCTCAACGCCAACCCCGTAGGACATCTTTCTGACGGTAACAGTCTTACGGATACCGCCATTTTTCATAGCAATAACGAGACCTTCAAAAACCTGGATTCGTTCAGTCTGTCCTTCCACTATCTTGAAAAAGATTTTTACGGTATCGCCTATCCGGAAATTCACCGCATTATCTTTCTGCTGCTCCAACTCAATTGCTTGAATAACATCCATACTGTCACCTCTCTGGTATCTCTATTTCTTTTTCTTTTTTAAAGATTCAAGCAGTTTTTTAGTATCATCCAGTAAAACTGCTTTTTCCAATAAATCAGGCCTGAAAAGTTTTGTCTTTTCCAGCCTTTTTTCCAATCGCCAACGCGCTATTTCTGCATGGTTGCCAGACAAAAGCACGTCAGGTACTGTTATTCCCTGAAAATCATAAGGCCTTGTATAGTGGGGATATTCCAATAAACCTTGCGAGAAACTCTCTTCGAGGAGAGAATCTTCGTTTATTACCCCATCAATCAATCGATAAACGGCATCTATTATTACCAGAGCAGCTACTTCCCCGGAGGATATTACATAGTCACCGATACAAATCTCATCGTCAACATACCTGTCAATGATTCTTTGGTCAATCCCCTCATATCTGCCGCATATCAAAACAAGTTCTTTTTCACTCGCTAGTTCTGACGCATAATCCTGATCAAACGGCCTGCCGGACGGACTAGGGTATATAACCCGCTTACTTCCAGCATCAATAGCATCCAAAGCTGCCGACAGGGGCTCCGGTTTAATTACCATTCCCGCACCGCCCCCATACGGGGAATCATCGCAAGTTCTGTGCCGGTCTTCGGCATACTGCCGAAAATCAATAATATTGCCCTTGATGCTCCCGCTATCCAGAGATCTGGCCATTATGGAAGAATTAAAGAACCCTTCCACAATTTCCGGAAAAAGGGTTAATACGGTAAACTTCATTCAAGAATCCAACTGACAGCCAATGTCAGCTTTCTTGCCTCAATATCCACATCGGCAACATATTGACTCATATAAGGAACCAGGCGAACCCCATCAGCAGTTGAAATCTCTATCAGCGGAGCCTGGGCTCCATCAATCACTGAAACAACAGTCCCAACAAGATTGCCGTCAAAAAAAACTTCACACCCGATGATATCAGCCTGATAAAACTCACCTTCCTTCAACGGACTGCAAAGATTACGGGGAATCCAAATTTCCCACCCGCTGTACCGCCGTCCGTCTTCGGGTGTATGTATAAAATCAAACTTGATCAGGGGTTCTCCGCCGGATTGAGAAATATCTTCAATAACAGCAGTTCTTTCCAAGTTCCCTTTCTTCAGGATTATTGTCTGCCCTATGGAAACATGTGAAATTTCCTCAGAAAACATGTGTACTTTCACATATCCCTTTATTCCGTGCGATGTTCGAATGACACCGGTAGCAAGGTTTTCCATCAGTCCAGAATTTCGAGCACAACCCGTTTGCCGGTTTTTGTTGCTGATGCACTTAATATGGTTCGAACAGCTTTGGCTATTCTGCCGTGTTTTCCGATAACTTTACCAATATCATCCTGTGAAACCTTCAGCTCAAGAATAGTTGATTTTTCACCCTCAATCATGTGAACCCGCACACCATCGGGATCATCAACCAATGATTTTGCAATATACTCAACGAGATCTTTTTCCATAGCAAGCCTCCCGCTTATTCCGGTCTGCTTCTGTCAAGAGTAATGTTATTCTTATTGAGCACCCGCTTGACAGTAGCAGTCGGCTGTGCTCCTTTCTGAATCCATTCCTGAATTTTTTCATTCTCCAGCCTGATCTGACTGCCAGCCACCTCTATGGGATGATAAATACCAACCTCATCAAGGGTTCTTCCGTCACGTGGTGCCCGAGAATCCATTACAACTATTCGATAATAAGGTCTTTTCTTTGTACCGAATCTTTTCAACCTGATTTTAACGCTCACATCTTCCTCCTGAACAAACAACTTACATGCCCATCTGCTTGAGCATGGACGCCTGGTATTTCTTATTTTTTGCGAACTTCTTCATAGTCATCCGCATTTTATCAAACTTTTTCAATAGTCGGTTTACATCATATACAGCGGTTCCGCTGCCTTTTGCAATCCTCTTTCTCCGTGACGGCCCGATAATCCTGATATTGCTCCGTTCTCCCGGGGTCATCGACTGGATAATTGCCTGCTCACGCTTCAGTTCCTTCTGGTCAATATCATCTTCGCTTATATTGCCCTTTGCTCCCGGTATCATTTCCATCAGACTTTCGAGAGATCCCATTTTATTCATTCTCTGAAGCTGGTCAAGATAGTCCTGAAGGTCAAAGGTAGCCGAAGACATTTTCTTCTGAAGTTCAACGGCTTCTTTCTCATCAAAGTTTTCCTGAGCCTTCTCGACAAGGGAAACTACGTCTCCCATTCCAAGGATTCTACCGGCAATCCGTTCGGGATAGAAAGGATCAAGATCCGCAATTTTTTCACCAACACCGATAAACTTTATCGGCTTGCCTACAACACTGCGGATAGAGAGGGCAGCTCCGCCGCGCGTATCCGAATCAAATTTACTCAGCACAACTCCGCTGATGCCGACCCGATCTTCAAATTCCTTCGCTATCGATACGGCGTTCTGCCCTGTCATAGCATCGGCAACAAACAGGGTTTCATCCGGCTTGACAGCCTTGTAGAGTCCGGAAATCTCATCCATCATCGATTCATCAAGATGCATTCTCCCGGATGTATCGATAATAACCGTATTATACTGATTCTTTTTCGCATGCTTCAGACTGTTTAGTGCTACTTTTCTCGGATCTTTTTCGCCAATCTCTGCATAAACGGGAACTTTTATCTGTTCCCCAAGCACCTGCAGCTGATAAACAGCAGCAGGACGGACAAGGTCGGCAGCCACAAGCAGCGGCCGGCGTCCTTCAGCCTTCAGTCTTGCAGCCAGTTTTGCCGCAGTAGTAGTTTTACCGGAACCTTGCAGTCCCATCATCAGAATAACCGATACCGTATCAGGCCCTTTGAGCTGCAGCCCGCTTTTTTCATCACCGAGCAGCTGAACTATCCTGTCATAGATAATTTTTATAAACTGCTGGCCGGGATCTACCGATTTAAAAACTTTCTCGCCCTTAGCCTCTTCAATTGTACGATTTACAAACCGTCGCACAACCCTGAGATTAACATCAGCCTCGAGCAAGGCAATTTTTATTTCATCAACGGCATCCTGTATATTTTTTTCGGATATCTTACTTTTTCCAGATACCTGACGAACAATATCGGTGAATTTATCGGAAATGCTGTCGAACATATCAATCCTTCAAGTTTCTTCCAGGTGAATTTTTCGCTTATGTGGAAGATCTGCCTAAAACACACTAAAACGGCACGATACATAGGTATCTGCCGTAAAGACTTATACCTTATTAAACTACCGAGTGTCAACCTATAAGATGAGTTGCAGGATTATTTTCAATATCCTGGATGCGGTAACTGACCGCTTTAGATATTCCAGGCTCCTCCATAGTCACCCCAAGCAGCGTTTTCGATCCCAATACAGTTTTTTTATTATGCGTAATAATAATGAACTGGGAATCCTCACTGAATTCCTGAAGTACATCCAGAAAATGACCGATATTCGCATCATCAAGGGCTGCATCAATTTCATCAAGAATGCAAAAAGGCGACGGTTTGACCATATAGGTAGCAAACAGGAGAGCGACTGCCGTAAGAGAGCGCTCCCCCCCTGACAGCAGAGATATTTTTTCAAGTTTTTTCCCGGGCGGCTGAGCCAGTATGTCGATTCCCGAATGCAGAAGATCGTTGGGGTCTACGAGCTTCAGCTCTGCCCTCCCTCCGCCAAAAAGTCGGCGGAACATGGTATGAAAATTAATTTTCAGTTTTGCATAGCATTCAGCAAACAGTTCTTCTGATTTTGCTGTAATCTCATCGGTGATCTTCCGCAAGTCGCGTTTTGCATTTACCAGATCGTCCATCTGGCGAGTGAGGAACTCATACCGGTCCTTCACCTCCTCGAATTCCTCAGCGGCCATATAGTTGATATACCCGAGGTTCTGGTATTCCTGCTTGCTTTGCTTGAGTCTGCTGCGCAGCTGCTGGATATCATCACGAATTTCAAATACTTTGGTACTATACTCCTTCAGGCTTTTGGAGTAGGTGTCCTCAAATGTTTCATATACATATGCAAGTTCGTGCTCAACAGCTTCACGCTCTGCTCTTAGCCGCTCTGCAGCCGAAGCAAGAGTTGAGAGCTTACCCAGTTGTTCATTAACGGCTTCCCGCCTCGTTCTCACGGCTTCGTTTCGTCGCTCAATTTCTGCTACCAGCCCATGCAGATCCTGCTGGAGATTTTTTGATTCTGCTATAATTGATTCCAGTTCCTCTTCGGTTTTCCCGATTCTCTCCCTTGTTTCAAGCAGCCGCTCATATGAAACGCCAATGTCCTTATTGCTGTCTTCCAGCAAAAGCTCCTGTTCCTGAACCGATCGCTTGAGATTTTGCACTACAGACTGCAGACTGTCGGCTCTTGCCTTCATATCAGCCTGAGATATCTTCAGATTTTCCAAGGTCTGACGATACTGGGAAAGCTTTCCATTGAGATTTTTGTTCTCTTCCCTAAGTTCACGAATCTCCAGATTAAGCTGGCGCACCTGATCAAGCGATCGGCTGAGTGCGTCATCACTTTTTCGTTTTTTTGTGATAATTCCTTCCGGAGAGAGAAACTCATCAAGAAATGAGGGAGTCATACCTATATAGCGGTCTATCAGTGAATCAAGCTCCTGTACATCTTCAACAGTTGCTGTTAAAGATGTCAGCAGCTCCTTGAAGTACTGTTCGTGTCCGGCTGAATGCACAGTCATTGTGCTGATATAATCTGCTGTAATTCTTGACTTACCCGAAAGACGCAGCAGAAGACTCCTGCTGTGCTCCTTGATTTCACGTTCTACTTCACGCCGCTCCTTATAGGAATACCCGGATTCTTTTAGCTTTTTGTCAAGTTCCACAACTATTGCATCGGTAAGTTCCTTAAGCTCCTGCCGATAGGTTTCCTGGGAAGATTCTTCCCGGGCTATAGACGATTCATGCTGGCGTATGGTGAGATCGTTCTGATCTATACGATCTTCTGCACTTACTACATTGGCGAGAAATGTTCGGATTTCATTATCAATATTCTCAATTTCCTGCATCAGTTCACGCCGGGTCTGCTCCTTGGACAGAATTTCATTTTCATCCCTTTCAATTCTGTTCTGAAGGCTTGTGCCCCTGTCCTGCGCCTCGTGCATAGATTTTTCAAAATCGTTTATACGGTCCATAAGCAGGGAAATCTGGTTCTCCCTGCTGTTCTTTGTCTCATCAAGACGATGAATACGAGTCTGCATATCAATTCGCTCACGCGACATGCTGTTAATTTCATCGAGATTTTCTTCCATATCCTGATTTGTTTTATCAATAAAGGCTTTTACTTCTCCATGCTGTTTTTCCAGAACCTCGATATCTTCCATCTTGCTGGTATAGGCAGTCATGAGCTCTTTAACCCGTGACAACTGAACCTCTACTTCCAGTTCAAAGATCAGTTCCTGAAGCTTGCGAGACTGCTGCGCTTTTTCCGCCTGTACCTTTCTGGATTCATAGGTTTTACGAACCTCACGCAGGATGTTTTCTACCTGAAGGATATTTTCATCGGTTTTAGCAAGTTTTCGTTCAGCTTCGGCACTTTTTTGTTTGTAACGAGTTATCCCGGCAGCTTCTTCAAATATATATCGGCGATCTTCAGGTCGATGTGAAAGAATTTGATCGATTTTCCCCTGTTCCAATATAGAATAGGCCGACTTGCCAATTCCTGTATCATAGAACAGCTCACGAATTTCCTTCAAACGGACAGGCGTATTGTTAATTGAATATTCATTTTCACCACCGCGGAAAATTCTCCTTTTTATCTCAATTTCAGGGAGATCCAGCGGCAACGTTCCCTTTTCATTGGCTATTGTAAGTACTACTTCGGCAACATTGAGTGATTTGCGGGATTCTGTGCCGTTAAATATGACATCTTCCATCTGACCGGCTCTCAATGTTTTGATTGACTGTTCCCCGAGCACCCATTTGATGCTGTCTACAATATTGCTTTTTCCGCATCCGTTTGGTCCTAGCAGAGATGTTATGCCGTCAGAAAATTCAAGAGATACTCTATCTGCAAAAGATTTAAAACCAAAGAGCTGGACTTTTTTAAGAAACATGAACCCTCTCAGTTTTTCTGCAAGGATGCCGGCCGCAGCTGCTGCTCAGCCGAGGAAACTATAGCATGCGACTCTTTGTTATTTCAATAGAGCTGCTGCAGAAGGATCTTCTTACAACTGATGACGCAAATTCCTTTTTACTATACTATATAGGTTATGAAATATATTTGCGGAATTGATGAAGCCGGAAGAGGTCCTCTTGCCGGGCCGGTGACAGCTGCGGCTGTGGTACTGCCTGATGATTTCCCATTTGAACTGCTTGCAGATTCGAAGAGCATCAGCAGCAAAAAACGTGATATGGCAGAAACGGTCATCAAGGATCTGGCAGTTGCATGGTCGGTAGCCTGGGCATCTCCAAAATCTATTGATGAATTAAACATCCATAAAGCATCGCTATTAGCTATGCAGAGAGCTTTCAATGCCTTGCCGTCCTTTATCCGGGATAGTTGTGAAGTTGTTGCTGACGGCAAATACATTCCTGAGGTGTCAGCCCCGGCGGCAGCTGTCGTGAGAGGGGATTCCCTGATACATGAAATCATGGCTGCATCGATTCTTGCAAAAACAGCAAGAGATGGATGGATGAGAAAAGCCGCTGAAAAATATCCAGATTGGGGATTTGATCGGCATAAGGGGTACCCCACAAAAGAGCACAGAAACAAATGCTCATTCTCTGAGCTTACCCCTATTCACCGGAAAAGTTTCACTTCTTCTTTTTCTTCTTGATAAAATCAAGTGATTTTTGAAATTCAGCCACAAAACCCTGAAGATCTTCATCAAAAACTATTACTGACTGGCGCTCAAACCCCTCAGATGTGTTTTTCTTACTCTCTACAATATTTAAAAACAAATCACCGTAGCGGTTTTCCTTTATATTAAAAAAATAGGTTCTTTTATCTGTCGTGAATTTTGTCGAAAAAACTTCTCCCCGCAATCCCATAAGCATCCTTCCCGTTTTAGTTTCTGGTATAAAATAATCTTCATCAGGGCAATTCCCCTGAAAACATAGTAACCAGATTTACATTACTTTGATATATGTTTTATCCAGATTGTTCAAGTATCGGATTACCGGAAAAAAACGGCTTCTCCTTTCCAGCCCCCCTTGACGATACATTCATTTTTCAGTATATATATTTACACATTGAGTTTTAAAACATTAGGGTTTAAGCTCATCATACAAGCGTCTGTGGTATAGTGGTATTACCTCAGCCTTCCAAGCTGAAGAGGCGGGTTCGATTCCCTGTCGGACGCTCACTGATTGACAGGCCGCCCGTTAAGTGAGCGGCCTGTCAGTTTATTCAGCGGTTATCGGCAGAATTTGACTTCAATGACTTAAACCGCTGCTAAACTTTATCCTTTCAGTCCCTGTTCAGGCATATTTTATTTTACACAAAACGCTAATTACTGTAGACTGAGTTGTACATATGATTAACAATTCGGCAATTCAACAGAGGGTCAAGCAGTTTGCTTAAGTAAGTATGCAGATTAGAACTGATGAAATCAAAGTAAGAAAACGCATTCGAAAGGACCTCGGCGATTTAACACAACTCATGGAAAGTATTAAAGCGCATGGACTTATGAATCCCATAGTAGTCAACGAAAAAAAAGAACTTATTGCCGGAGAAAGGCGGCTCGAATCTGTTCGAAGGCTTGGATGGACTACGATTGAAGTCCATGTTATTCATGCTCCATCAGATGTATCAAAAATTCAAATGGAAATTGATGAAAATTTATATCGCAGAGCCTTAACAACATCTGAGTTATCGGACGGTTTTTCCCGTATTGATAAAATACGTAATCCAGGATTTTTCCGAAAGCTGCTGCGGGCTATAGTTTCACTTTTCAAACGCATTTTCAAGCGTTCTTGAGAAATTCTTTCTACACCTGCAATCAACAATCTGGAGAAGCAGAATGCATTATATAACCGAATATGCCGAACTGATAATTGCTATCGGGGTCAACCTCAGGACGGGACAGAATCTTCTTATAAAAACCGGACCCGATACCTACAGCTTTGCACAGCTTCTGGCAGAAACGGCCTATCGTAAGGGTGCCGGATATGTGTATATAGAAATACATGATCAGAAGCTTTTTAAAGCCCGTATTGAGAATCAAAACGACATACTTCTCAAGTACATACCGGACTTTACCCTTCATCAGCATAAAGAATTTTTGAAAGACGATTGGGCATATATCAGGATTGACAATACTGAAGATAGGAAAGTGCTTGAAGATGCACCTGCTGATAAGCTAAACAACATGCAAACTGAAATCCGTAAAAAACTTGACTGGTTTTACGGTTCACTTATGCGTCATGAGCATGCCTGGTGTGTTGTCTGTGCCCCAGGTGATGGGTGGGCACGTTCGATCCTCGGACCTCAGGCAAACGCTGAAGATCTCTGGAAAATTATGCTGCCAATCCTGAAGCTGCCTGGCGGAAATGCCGTGGATGACTGGAAGCAGTTCGGTACTGTTTTGGAAAACCGCTGTAATTTACTTAATTCCATGCATATCAAAGTTCTTCATCTGAAAGATTCCGGCACCGATCTTCGTATTGGCCTTCACGAGAAAGCAGTGTGGATTGGGGGCGGGGATGCACTTCCCGACGGAAGATGGTATTTTCCCAATTTACCGACAGAAGAAATTTTCTCCGTTCCCGACTTCAGGACAGTGGAAGGGCATATCTCAACAACCCGGCCTGTAACTGTCCTGGGAAAGCAGGTTATGGGAGCTTCCATTACCCTGTGCGATGGTCAAGTTACTGATTTTTCGGCTGAATCAGGTCAGGATGTGCTTGAACAGTTTTTTTCAATTGACATAGGGGCCCGACGACTGGGAGAAATAGCTCTTGTTGACGAGTCTTCCCCCATAGCCCAAAGTGGTATTTCTTTTAATTCAATTTTATATGATGAAAATGCATCATGTCACATTGCATTTGGAGCAGGCTATCCGACCTGCCTGAGCAATCAAAAACTATTGAAAACTGATGAAGATCTTCTTCTCCACGGCTGCAGCGTATCGATAACCCACGTTGACTTCATGATCGGATCCTCAACGATGAACATTACTGCTGAACTGCGGGACGGGACATCCCGCATAATAATGAAAAATGGTTCGTTCAGTCTCTGAAAAAGGTCTGAACTGTTTAAATAGTCAACCGCTTATGCGTAACATAATGCTCATCACGAATCCTGCGGACATCTTCATTGATGAGATATTCGTCAAAGGCCATCATCCTGTCTATGAATCCCTTGGGAGTAAACTCGATGATCCGATTGGCAATTGAGTCAACGAACTGATGGTCATGGCTGGAAAATAACAGTACTCCGGTGAATTCTATCAATCCATTATTCAAAGCCGAAATTGCTTCGAGATCTAGATGGTTTGTAGGTTCATCGAAAATCAGAACATTTGACCCCGACAGCATAAGCTTTGAGAGCATGCATCGAACCTTCTCCCCCCCGGAAAGAACCCGGGTACTTTTCAGGCTTTCATCTCCTGAAAACAGCATGCGTCCAAGAAAACTCCTGATATAGGTATCATCCTTCTCCACGGAAAATTGTCTCAGCCAGTCGGTTATGGAGTAGTCAGTATCAAACTCAAGACTGTTATCTTTACGAAAAAAGCCGGGGGTAATCGTTACCCCCCATTCATAACTTCCAGAATCAGGTTCCAGCTCGCCGGAGACGATCTGAAACAAGGTAGTCTTTGAAATATGGTTTGGTCCGACAAATGCAACTTTATCATCCGGATTCACGGTAAAAGAAATATTATCGAGCACGTTTACCCCGTCTATGACTTTTGTCAGATTTCTGACCTGGAGAATAACTTTGCCGCACTCACGTTCCGGTTTAAAGCTGACATACGGAAATCTTCTCGAGGATGGTTTTATGTCGTCAATTGTCAGTTTGTTTATAAGCTTTTTCCTGCTGGTTGCCTGCCGAGCTTTTGAGGCATTCGAACTGAACCGCTGAATAAACTCCTTCAGTTCAGAAATCTTTTCCTCACGTCGTTTTTTCTGATCACGAAACTGTCTGGCAGCCAGCTGACTGGAGAAATACCAGAAATCGTAGTTTCCCACATATAATTGGATTTTACCGTAATCAATATCGGCTACATGGGTACATACCTGATTGAGAAAATGCCGGTCGTGGGAAACGACAATAACAGTATTCTGAAAGTTTCCCAGAAAGTCTTCAAGCCATTTTATAGATTCAAGATCAAGGTGATTGGTTGGTTCATCAAGCAGAAGTATGTCGGGATTTCCAAAAAGCGACTGGGCCAGGAGCACCCTGACTTTAATGGTTTCGTCTATTTCCTGCATCTGCTTTCCATGGAGGTCTTCCTGAATACCCAGCCCGGAAAGTAACGAAGCCGCCTGGGATTCAGCCTCCCATCCACCGATTTCTGCAAAGGTATTTTCCAATTCTCCAGCTCTGATTCCATCTTCCTCAGTAAAGTCTTCCTTTGCATAAATCAGATCGCGTTCCTTCATAATGCTGTAGAGTTCTTTAAAGCCCATTACTACCGTATCAAGAACAGTATATGCATCAAAAGCATACTGATCCTGCTGAAGGACTGCTACTCGTTCTCCTTTTGTTATTGATACTTCTCCTGTATCCGGATCAATATCACCCGAGAGTATATTGAGGAATGTTGACTTTCCTGCTCCGTTGGCTCCAATTACTCCGTAGCAGTTTCCCGGGGTAAACTTGATATTGACTTCCTTAAACAGGAGCTGGGTACCGAAGGCAAGAGATACATTGTTTACTGTTATCATAATGGAATGTTCCTTATAGATTTGTCATGCGTATGCGACAGGCCGGAATAGCGGTCTCGACATCATCCAAAAAAAACCAGCCCTTTTTACAAGGCTGGCTGCTGTTAGTCCCTAGGGGAATCGAACCCCTGTTACCAGGATGAAAACCTGGCGTCCTAACCCCTAGACGAACGGACCATATTTTTTTGCAGAGGAGGAGGGATTCGAACCCCCGGTACCTCACGGTACAACGGTTTTCAAGACCGCCGCATTCGACCACTCTGCCATCTCTCCCGGAGCGGCAAAAGTAGATTTTTTTTTTCGATTGGAAGAGTATTTTAAAAAAAAATCGGAAAATGCTGAAAAAAAAGGGGTTTCAGTGTATCGCTCCCCTCTTTTTCAAATACTCACACTGCCGGCTATCATGGCCCCATTGTCTGTACAAAGGTCCATACTGGGAAATAGACCTCGGCCCTGCTTGCGGCACTCCAAGCTCTCTGAGCGACTGACGATGAGGGGTATTCGCAGCTACACCCTGCCGCCTGCGGCTATTCTTTCAAGTCCTGTATCATGCAAAGCTTTTTCCACACTCCCTCTTAATAAGAATTGACACTGCCTCTGTTCGCAGTCAAGTACTGCAATATTACGGCTGTTTTTTTCATACCGCTGATCCCAGAACTTCATCCAGCTGATTACTCACCGTCTCAGACCTGAATAAGAGACGTCGTACGGTCGATACATTTCCCTTCAGGCGACTAGGAAAATTGCAAGCTTTCGGATTTCCGCTCTTCGCCAGCTTATCGATAACTGGGCTCTGCCAGGATACCCAAAATTATAATATTTTGCAACTTTTTTACTGAAAGCCTCTCCAACGGCATCGCTTCCATTGTCATCGTGCCCAGCACTTCACCTGATCAAATTCCGTGACTCGTAAATTATGGTATGCCCCCGAAACCAGAAGTCCAAGATAGGGATATGCAATAGAGATTCCAATGCGGTGCATAGAGATGTTTATGTGGTCATGCTAATGAAAGGCCGGTCAAGAGCTGCGGCTAGACCTTTTTGCAAAAAATTAACACCCACCAGCAGTGATCCGGATAACCCCGGGCGTAGTTGGTTGCGAAACTGCATCGATATCCTGCAGAGTTATTCCCGGCCTCTCTGATAGATGCAGAGGACACCTGGTATATTAATTCCGTATGAAGACGGGATGCCAGTTCCGTACTCACCCGCGAACACTTCGTGTTCATTAATTGTGTTGTTGGTATTGCTTGAAATTTCTGCCGTCCCGAACTACGGCAACCGCACACTCATCACTATGAGGAAACTTATATCGAGAACAACTACACCTACTTTCCACTGATGAGGTAGATTTCATCCAATGCAATGCCGTCTCAAAAGATCTGGATAAATTTCTATGAGATAACCAGCAACTGTATCATCCAAGCAAAAACCATGCTGAAGGGGCCTTTCTTTTTGCCGTTTGTCTCGGTCTGCTCGCTTGCCTGGGAGTTTTCTTGCTTGCTTACTTTTTTTTTCCAGATAGATAATCTTCATAAGTTACGGTATCTGCATACTACGTTTGTAAGTATGAGTAAACCAATCTCTATTTGGTCAATAGCTGAGCCACAAATCTCTTTGATGGGTAAGAATTGTATAAATGCGCAAACCTGTATAGATTAACAAAAAAAAAGGGGTTGTTTTTTTATCTGATTTTACTACATTTTTTTTAGCCTATTGGCCTATTAGCCCATTAGCTATTAAACCTATTAGCCAAAGTAGCTTCAGGGTAGAGCAACGCTCTCGTAAAGCGTAGGCCGTCCACTCCCACCTTTGGTTTTTCTTAAGTTCTCCCCAAACCCAATAATTACGACCGGGCTTGTTTTTTTCAAGACTCTTCTGCAATCAAAAAGATTTCTCGTGACTTTTCTACTATTTTTTTCTTTTCTATCTCAGCCTGAGCTGCTGCCAAACGTGCTATAGGAACCCGGAATGGTGAACAGCTTACATAATCAAGACCGAGTTTGCAATAGAAGGCTATAGTCTTGGGGATCTCCGCCATGTTCACCGCAAATACCAAGCTTGATATCCGGTCTTCGTTGCCGTCCAAGATCAACAGACATTTTTACCAGCTTTCCAACGCCGTTCTGGTCCAGGACAGCAAAGGGATCGTATTCATAAAACTGCTTGTCCGTATCATTCACATACGGCCCTAAGAAACTTGCAGAATCATCACGGCTGAAACCGCAGGTCATCTGAGTCAAGTCATTGGTTCCAAAACTGAAAAACTCCGCAGGCCCTGCTATTTCGTCTGCTGTTAAAGCTGCCCGGGGAACTTCAATCATTGTTCCTATTTTGTACTCGATCCGTTTGCCTCTTTCGGAAAAAATCTGCTCTATGGTTTCAAGTGCATATTTTTTTGTGTATTCAAATTCTTTCACATTTCCAACAAGCGGAATCATTATTTCCGGAAGAACGGGAGTTCCAGAATCAGCCACATTCATCGCTGCTTCAATAATTGCCCGAACCTGCATTACCAGAATCTCAGGGTATATTACTGCAAGACGGCAGCCGCGGAATCCCAGCATCGGGTTGAATTCATGCAGAGCCTCAACCTTTGAGACAATTTCATCATATGAGACTGAAAGCTGATCGGCCATTTCCTGAATATTTTCTTTCTCATGGGGAAGAAACTCATGCAGGGGCGGATCGAGAAGGCGAACTGTCGCCGGTCGCCCGTCCAGAGCCTTGAAAATGGCTTCAAAGTCCTTACGCTGCATTGGCAGAAGCTCGAAGAGTGCTTTTTCCCGTTCCTCAAGGTTTTTTGCAAGGATCATTTTCCTTATAGAGATAATTCTAGCACCTTCAAAGAACATATGCTCGGTCCGGCAAAGGCCAATTCCCTCTGCACCGAATTTTACCGCCATCTCGGTATCAGCAGGAGTGTCAGCATTCGTCCTGACTTTCATTGAACGAATCTGATCAACATACCCCATAAAGTCGTTATAGTTCTGAAAAAGATTAGATTCTTCAGGATCCATCTGCCCGTTCAGTACCTGAACAATCTCAGAAGGCTTAACCGCAAGTTCTGTTCCATATATCTGCCCGGTAAACCCGTCTATGGAAATATAATCTCCCTGCCTGATCAGTCTGTCGCCAACCTGCATCATCTTATCGGCATACTTGATTTTAAGATCACCGGCACCTGAAACGCAGGGGCAGCCCATACCGCGAGCAACTACTGCTGCATGACTCGTCATGCCTCCGCGTGCTGTAAGGACACCTTTAGCTACAGCCATACCGCCGATATCTTCAGGACTTGTCTCTATACGCACCAGAATCACATCCTTCCCTTCAGCTGCCAGTTCTTCTGCTTCATGAGCACTGAATACCGCTATGCCTGAAGCTCCTCCCGGGCTCGCATTCAGCCCTGAAGCGATCGGTGTTATTCCCTTGGCAGCAATATCTTCGGGGTCAAGAATCGGGGCAAACAGTTTACCGAATTCGCTGGAAGGAACCCTGCTTACTGCTGTTTCAATATCTATCAGCCCGTCCTTAACCATTTCCACCTGTGTTTTCAGCCAGCTGAATACGGTTCTTTTGCCATTTCTGGTCTGCAGCATATACAGCTTGCCTTCCTGAATGGTGAATTCCAGATCCTGCATATCCTTGTAATGGTTCTCAAGAAGTCCTCGAATTTCTACAAGCTGATTATATACTTTCTCATTTTTTTCTTTCAGGGTGTCTATAGTCAGCGGAGTACGAATTCCTGCAACAACATCCTCTCCTTGAGCATTCATCAAATATTCGCCATAGAACTTGTTTTCACCGGTTGACGGGTCACGCGTAAATGCAACTCCCGTTCCTGATGTATCTCCCATATTGCCGAAGACCATTGACTGGACATTTACCGCAGTTCCAAGAAGTCCGCGAATATCATTCATTTGGCGGTATTTCTTTGCCCTGTCATTATCCCAGGAACCAAAAACGGCATCAATAGACTTAAAAAGCTGTTCCAGCGGGTCAGTAGGAAACTGCTCGCCTGTCGCGGCCTTGTAAACCTCGCGATATTTTTCAATAACACGTTTCAAATCATCTACAGTAAGGTCGGTATCAACGTCCTTTCCTACTTTGTCCTTGACTTCCTGAAGCGCTTCCTCAAAATCATGATGCGGAACGCCCATGACGACATCGCCGAACATCTGCATGAACCGTCTATAGCTGTCCCAGGCAAACCGTTCATTACCGGTTTTTTTGATCATACCTTCAACGGCGGCAGGACTCATACCAAGATTCAAAACCGTGTCCATCATCCCGGGCATGGAACTTGCCGCACCAGAGCGAACAGAGACAAGAAGCGGGTTATCAAAATCCCCAAGCTTTGCCCCCATTTCAGATTCCAGCTTCTTCAAGTTCTCCAGCACCTGTTCACGCATTCCTTCGGGGTATTTTCCACCGTTTGCTGAAAAGTACGCACAGGCTTCGGTGCTGATGGTAAACCCGGGCGGCACAGGCAAGCCGATACTTGTCATTTCTGCGAGATTGGCACCTTTCCCACCAAGCAGTTCTTTCATACCGGCATTGCCTTCGGCACCGGAATTACCGAAATAATAGACATACTGTGTTTCTGTCATCTTTAAGAATCCTCCTAATGTTTCTGAGAAAATCATTCTCTGTACTTCTACTCTTTTTCATTACTTTTTTCATTACTTTGCAAAAAGGGAGTTATTTTTTTAACCACTTGTATGAATGTAAAAAAAAGAGTCCATCATGTCAATAATAGAATGATGGACTCTCATATCAAGCCAAGTATACCAGATTACGCTGAATATGCTTCAAGGTATTTGCTTCTGGAGGGATGTCTCAGCCGCTCAAGAGCTTTTTTCTCTATCTGTCGTATTCTCTCTTTTGTAAGGTTATATATATCACCAATTTCTTTAAGAGACATAGCATGCTTGCCGTTCAAACCGAATCTATATTCAATGATTTCCAATTCTTTCACACTCAGGGTACTGAGAACTGCATTAATATCTGCTTTGAGAGAATTCTCCATAGCTTTTTCTTCAGGTGAAATGTAATCAGTATCTTCAATAAAATCACCAAGCTGAGAGTTGTTCTTATCGGCAAAAACCGGCGTTTCCAGAGATACCATATCCCGGGATATGCTCAGCAGATCAGCGATATGATGGGCATCGAGCTGAGTCATTTTTGCCACTTCAAGCAAGTCCGGGTCTACACCATTCATTGAAGTAAGTTCTTTCTGGGCTTTCTGAATTTGAATTAATTCATTTGCACGGTTAAGCGGCAAGCGGATTGTTCTTGATTTTTCACATATTGATTTCAGAACAGCCTGTCTTATCCACCAAACAGCATAAGAAATAAAATGATATCCTTTGTCTACATCAAATCGATCTATCGCATTAATCAGGCCAATATTACCTTCATTTATGAGGTCAATGAGCGGTAATCCCTGATTCTGGTATTTTTTTGCAACATTCACGACAAACCGTAAATTAGCCTCTATAAGTCTTTTTTTGGCAGGTTCATCGCCTTGTGCTGCTTTCGTTGCTATTGATATTTCTTCTTCCCTCGTCAGCAGGGGAATTCTATTGATTTCCTTCAAATACATTGAAAGTATATTGCTGTCTTCAAAATAGGAAGTATCCGTTGAATAGGTGCTGTTGTTTTTCATTATAAGCCTCCTGAGCATACTAATGCAGTAATTGTGCCAAATATCGCATATCAGGAGTACTAACTATTAAATCTTTTCTTGGTATAAAGATAATGATATATTGGGCTCATACAGGCTGATAAAATTGTTAATATTGTCTGTACACCGCCAAACACACTGTGTCATATTTACTCAGTTACTATCTGGAGTAAATATAACGAGTAGTTTTGACACAGTTTACTGTTTTTTAGAAATGAATGAGACTATTTCACCTTTTTTACCGGGCAATTTCGATGCACCAACATCATTACCCAGTTCCGGAAATATTATGGTAAGTGAAAAATAATAGGTAATTCGATCATCGGTACTGAGAGTCCGAAGCTCAGGTAAATCAGATATTTCCTGCCAGGTCATTAAAACAAGGTCGTGAACCATATCACCTTCAGCCAGAGTGTCAAAAACAAATCCAGGCTTTCTTTTAAGATACCTTGACATCTGAACAGCAAGAAACAGCTGCCATTCAGGATCATTATCCCCTCCCTTCCCGACAGCTTCCCTCACACTGAAAGCATTAAGCCAGCATCTCTTAGCATATGTCGCCTGTCCAAGCTTCATGAAAGCGATTCCAAGATAAAAGAGAATTTCTCCTAACTCCTTAGTATGATTGCAGCCGCACAGCTCCAAAGCCTGACTCAGTTCAAGCATAGCCTCATGAGCATTGTGTGAGAAAAGATTTTTTTTACCTTTTTCAAGTAATTCAATGCATGCTTTCATTATACCAATAATATACGAAAGTCGTATCCTGACGGCAAGTATTTTATTACATCTCCAGGCTTCAATCCGCCTGATATGAGCAGAGCGATAAAAAATGAAATTTGACTTGACCATTGATCCCTACATGCGTATATTTTGGATGAAATATGAAAATACCTAAGTATTCACATTAAACTAACATGAACAGTTTCAGGAGGATTTTATGAAGATCAGACCACTTGGTGATCGTGTACTGGTAAAAGTAGAGGAAGTTGAAGAAAAGACAGCCGGCGGTATCTTTATTCCCCAGACGGCTCAGGAAAAAACTCAAATTGCAACTGTCGCTGCAATTGGTGACGACAAAGATGTAATTACCGTTAAAGTCGGTGATAAGATCATGTATGATAAATATGCAGGAACTTCTGTAAAAGTTGACGGTTCTGATCATCTGCTTCTCAGAATGGCTGACATCCTTGCAGTTGTTGAGTAATTATCGAAAGGCTGAATAAATTCTTATAAAAGCTGTAGTAATTAAGCAGACCCTGACAGAATGAAAAATTAATTTCATGGCTGCAGGGTTTTTTTATGTCTGGATGGTATCTGATCTGCATTGATATCAGCAAAGAGGAAATTTTCAAAGGAATCGAGCAGGCTATCTGCCTCCCTCACCTCCAGTCTGGCAGCAGGAAGGCTTTTTAAAAGAACCTTCCCATAATACTTATGTAAAATTCGTGAATCCAGAATAAATACTCCGCCCCTGTCATTTCGATGACGCAGAAGCCTTCCAAACCCCTGCTTCAGCTTCAATGCGGCCTCCGGCAGCGACATTTCTGTAAATGGATTACCTCCCGACTCTTTGACAGCATCATAGCGCGCTGAGACTACGGGATCTGTCGGCACCCTGAATGGAATTCTCGTTATTACTACCGAACGTAAAGTATTTCCTGGCGCATCAACCCCCTCCCAAAATGATTCAGTGGCAAGCAGAACGCTTTTTTCATCAGCTATAAACTCAGCCAGCAATTTAGAACGGTCCATCTCTCCCTGCTTGAAGATATGAATGTCCTGATCTTTAAGGACTCCTGTAAGGTATTCTCCTACTTCACGCAAAAGTGCATATGAAGTAAATAACACCAGAGTACCTCCCTCTGATGAAAGTATCAGCTTCCCGGTAAAGTCGCAAACGAAACTTTTGTATAACAGCACCTCGGAAGGCGCCGGCGCATCCGAGGGTATTCCAAGCAGCATCTGGCTGGTAAAATCAAATGGTGATGAAAACCTTTCCCTGAAATATCGATTATCATCATGTCCGAACAAACCCACCTGTTTTTCCCAAAAACTGAAGTCACTGCCGGCAGACAATGTGGCTGAAGTACATATAACCGTCCGATTTGCAGCAAATACGTGAGTAAACAATTCATGCGAAACACTGACCGGCGTTATATGCATCCTGGCAGACCCTCTTCCTCTGGAAAATGACACAGGTTCGAGCCAGAATATCAAATGCCGCAGTTCGTCGACCTCACGGAAACGAACCAGAATATCGGAAGCTTTTCCAAAACGCCGGGCTATACTCTGCAATTCCAGAAGCAGCGGGGTCGAATCTTCATTTTCTCGACATAATCCGGCAAGGCTGCCGCATTCCTTCTGCATGTGAAGCAGTTCAACTGAAAGAAGCAGGGCAGCTTCAACAACTGGACTCAGCACATCAGCTGGAAGACCTGAAGGGCCGGATGTAAAGCGGATCGAGCCGCCTCCAGCATAACCTGACAGTCCATACAACTGAATATCCAATTCATCGATGGCTTTTCTTACCCTGTCCCCTGCTGCAATAAATGACTCCAGAGTATTTCCTTTTTCCATAAAAGGGAGAAGACGAACAGCGATACCCCGTGGCATGCCGAATTTCAAGTGGTGAAGATCATTCAGATGGCGGACTGCCGCGAGACTTTCAAAGGTTTCCGTGTAGTAATTCGTGGCGTTTTTTTCAATATTATGCGCTTCATCAATAATCAGCCTGTCATAAGGAGGCAGTATTGCCTGTTCGTCTGCACCTATTCCTTCATGTTCCCGCATAAGTATGTCAGCGAAAAGCAAATGATGATTTATTATGACGATATTCGCTTCCGCTGCCCGTTTACGAGCCTGCAGAACAAAGCATCCCTCACGAAAAGGACAACGGTTTTTCATACAGGTATCGGAATCAGAACAGACCCTGCCTGACAATTGCCTGTCTATCGGTTTCTCAACTTCAGAAAGCATGCCGGTTCTGGTTCGCTTCGCCCATCCAAGGAGATATGTCAATCCGGAAGAAAAACTTGAATCATCACTGTCAGTATCAAGCAGAGGCCCCTCCCTCAGTTCTTCATACAGTTTGCGAAGGCACAGGTAGTTTGACCTGCCTTTAAGCAATTCATAAGATAAAGGAAGATTCAGGGCCTTTTTAAGAAAAGGCAGGTCTTTATCCACAAGCTGATGCTGGAGATTGATGGTTGAGGTGGCAACAATAACTGACTCATCTGCATGTTCGGGATTTGAACACCAGAGCATAGCTGGAACCAGGTAAGCAAAGGATTTTCCGGTACCGGTACCAGCTTCCACAGCACAAAAATGATCTTCAGCAAATGCTGCAGTCACCATTTCTGCCATTTTCAACTGACTGTCACGATGTTCAAAAGAGGTAACATTCCGGGACAGCAGGCCGCCATTTCCGAAAACATCCTCCAGTCGGGTATTATGATTCAATCTGATATTCCTGTATTTTTCTGTGCAGTGTTTTTCGCCCGATTCCCAGAACTTCAGCAGCCTTAGTTTTATTCCCTTTGCAGAAATTGAGGGTTGCGATGATGAACTCTCTCTCGGCAATTTCCATGGATGCGCCCAGCTGGATGCTTACCTGATCATCTTTTGCGCCGGATACTACCTGAACGGGCAAATCATCAACCTCAATAACTGATCCCTTGGAGAGAACAACGGCACTTTCAATGCAGTTGCGCAGTTCACGAATATTACCCGGCCAGCTGTAGTTGTTCAATACCAAGCGGGCCCTGGTACTGAATCCTTCAAGCGATTTTCCGTTCTCTTCATTAAATTCCTTAAGAAATGCGGCAGAAAGAACCGGAATATCCTCTTTGCGCTCGCGCAGCGGAGGAACTTCGATATTCACAACATTAAGACGGTAATAGAGGTCTTCCCGAA
Organism: Spirochaetales bacterium; assembly: GCA_018399255.1. Classification (GTDB taxonomy): domain Bacteria; phylum Spirochaetota; class Spirochaetia; order JABMQR01; family JABMQR01; genus M55B182. The sequence goes on from JAGYPA010000001.1 coordinate 243,176, forward strand.
AATTCCCCTTCTGGATTTCGGCCTGAAGATCGCGATTCGTTGCTGAGATAACTCTTGTATCAATTTGCAGGGTTTTCTCACCGCCTACCCGCTCAAATTTCTTCTCCTGCAGAACACGGAGAATCTTAATCTGGACCTGAGCATTGATCTCCCCAATCTCATCAAGAAAAATGGTTCCCTTGTCTGCCAGCTCAAAACGTCCTTTTTTTTGGGCTACTGCACCGGTAAAGGCTCCTTTTTCGTGGCCGAACAGTTCACTCTCCAGCAGGGATTCACTCAAGGCTGCACAATGCACTTTAACATAAGCTTCCCGGCTTCTGTTTGAGAGGTCATGAACGGCATCTGCAACGAGCTCTTTGCCTACGCCGCTTTCGCCAGTAATCAATACAGATGCCTTTGTCTGGGCTACCTGCTCTATTATTTCCATAACTTTCTGCATTTTCGGGCTTTTACCAATAACCCCGTCAAACTTATGCTTTTTTTTGAGCATTTCAAGCTCTTTCAGCAGTTTCGTATTCTCTATTTGCAGTTTCCTGCTGGATAAAGCCCGCTTGACAAGCAGGCTCAGTCGATCAAGATTTATGGGTTTTGTAACAAAATCGAAGGCTCCGTCCCGCATGGCATTAACCGCTGACTCTATGGTTCCGTGACCGGTAAGAATGATGACAGGGATGGTCGGATAGGCAGAAGTAATCTTGATAAGGAGATCCTCACCTGACATTCTCGGCATGCGCAGATCGGATATCACCAGATCGGCATGTTCTGAATTTATGAAATTCCATGCCTGAATTCCGTCTTCTGCCAGTTTAACCTGATACCCCTCCATTCTGAGCGATTTTGCCAGTCCAGTTCTGATATTCTTTTCATCATCGGCAATCAGTATGGTAAAACTCATTATTGATCCCCCACCCCTTTTTCTTCCCAGGTCAGCAGGCTTCTTTCACTTTGGGGAAGAGGTAGGGATATGGTAAATGTTGTTCCCTCACCTTCTTTGGAGTCAAGGGCTATTTCACCGCCATGCTCCCTGATTATTTTATATACCACAGTGAGCCCGAGACCGGATCCAAAATCCTTTGTTGTGAAATACGGTTCAAAAATTTTCGTCATATTATCTTCTGATATTCCAAAACCGGTATCCTTAACCTGTATCAAAACCCGGTCATCCTTTCTGCTGGTGCTTATTGACAGGATACCACCGTCAGGCATGGCCGCTATGGCGTTTTTGATAATATTCAGCAGAACTTGCTTCATATACTTCTGATCAATTTCTATCTTGGGTATAGTGGGGGAAAGATGCAGTTCTGTTGTGACATTATGCTCCTCAAGTTCATATTTTACAAACTCCAGCATATCTTCGGAAAGTTTATTAATATTTTCACTTTTCAGACGGGTGTCCATAGGACGAACAGCAAAAAGAAAGTCCACAACGATACTGTTCAGCCGTTCAATCTCTTCGTCTATAATTGCCAGATATTCTTCTCCGCTCTCTTTATCGATGCACCCGCTTCCCTGCAGCTCCTTTTTCATCAGTTGAATATGAATTCCTATCGAGGCAAGCGGATTCTTAATTTCATGGGCTACTCCAGCTGCAAGAGTTGTCAATGATGCCAGATTCTCAGCTCTCCGGAATTGGGCTTCCCGCTGTTTTTTCTCAGTGACATCCCGCAGTATCAGTAAGGTTCCCTCGATCTTCTTATTTTTCACATAAGGAGTAGTGTTCAGGGAGAGAACTGCTGTTCCTGAGCCTTTATCCGTGTAGAACTCCTCCTCCACAATCCTGTCATCCCTTTTTATCTGCTTTTCTATAAATTCTGCTGTTTCCTGATCTGTAATAACTCCCCAGACTGTCTTCTCGATCAATTCCCCCGGATGCAGGCGCAGCAGTCGCCGGGCAGTTTTATTGACAACTCTGATACGGTACTCCATATCCGTAACAATAACCCCATCATCCATAGAATTGAGGATGGTTTCCAACAACTCTATATCCTCAGTCAGGAGGTTTATCAGGGTCAGGATTTGCTCACGGTCGAGTTTTTCAATTTTCTTAACTGCTTTCTGAACAAAATTTCTCATATCAATCCATATCTTATTGTGTTGTGGAGTGTTTCAAGCGAAAGCGCCGGATTCTGGTTGAAGTACATATTTTTTGAATATGCAGAATGCAGTTCACGCATGACGGCAGCAGCCTTTGACGGCGGAATCAACAGAGCTTCGACTTCTTCCTCAAGGACTTGAATAGCTTCAGTAATAAACTCAGTATAAAGTTTTTCTTTACTGATTTTACTCAGAACTTTCTGCAGAGTACTATACGGTATATCTTTTCGCTGCAGCAGCGAGGCAACAAACAATTCGGCTTCACTGCGAAGTGAGCGGCAGTCTATCCCTGATTTAACCATAAAAAAGGTTTTTATTGAATCATAATTATCTGGATCATCCTGGAATACAGAAGCAATTACTTTTTCCTGATCAGGCCATGATCTTTCTGGTATTTGATATTTGCGCACCCGTGAAAGTATGGTAAGCGGCAATGTGCCCGGGAGTTCAGATATAACGATAAAAAGTGTATTTCGTGGTGGTTCTTCAAGGGTCTTTAACAGAGCATTTTTTGAAGCATCCGAAATTTTTTCTATACCTTCAAGTATTATAGTCTTGGCAGTATGCTCAGGAGTTGAATATATCCATGTCGCTATTTTGCGGATTTGGGAAACCGGAATATTACCGCTTTTTGCAGATGCCGCCAGTTTTTCACATTCGCCGGTGATTTTCTCAGCGAGGACAGCAGTTTTTCTATTAATAACCTGCGATTCAAGATTAACCAATTTCTCATCAATTTCAAAAGCTGCCTTAAGAAGCACTTTGGCATTTGCAGAAGTATCTTCAAAGAGCTCAGACTGGTACTTTCCAATCAATTTCCGGACCTGCTGCATGAAAAATCTTACATGAGCAGGCTCAGGGATACGTTGCAAAAGATCCAGTCCGGCCCGGATTTCCGGCATGACATCTCTGCTCAGCATAAGGATAGCATAGGGATTACCGCCAACTTGAGACAACCGGCAGTTGGCACATTGGCAATCCGCATCTCCTGAGCTGCTGCAGGATCTGATTCTTGCTGTTTCCATGGCTATTGAAAGACGTCCTGCGAAGCGTGGTCCCTGAAACAGCAGCGCTGAAGGCAATCTGGCCCCGTGCAAAGACTTCTGCAGCTGCTCAACCGTTTCCTGCTGACCGTGAATATTGTGAAACACCTATAACCTCTCCTCTTTTACCGTGCTGTCGAATAATTCTATTCCATACGGAGCAATTGGTTCAAGAAAGGCCACAACCTGACTTTGGGTCAGAAACATTTCAACATCGATAACTGTCTGCAGTCTTAAAATGTATACTGCGAAAGAGATGAGCACGGCTCCCTCCAGCAGCCCAAGCATAAAGCCGAGGATATTATCAAGGAAAGAAAGATGAAGACCTTCAAGAACCGACCTGACAGTACCTGCCGCAAGTTGGGACAGGAGAAACCCTGCAGCAAATAGCGCAATAAAAGCGAGTATGTTACTCCAGTTACCCAGAGCAAACCAATCATCCAGATATCCTGCCAGAAGCGAGCTGAACATCAGGGCTCCTAAAAAACCTATGAGAATGCCGGCTTTTGCCATAAACTCCTTTACAAAGCCTTTGAACATAGCTCGTAAAGCTGCAACTAACAGTACAATCAGGGCAATAATGTCCAGTACTTCGAAAGTCATTTGTATTCACCTCTTATTTTACTCATCAGAATTTCTGCCGCAGCAGCTGCCGCTTCCGGTGCAGAAAGAGAAGCAGCCTGCCCGGCCAGGGTTTTTCTTTTCTCAGGATCTTCTGCCAATGCGATTATAGCATTTTTTAATCCTTCTGATGTGATTATTTTTTCTTTTATAACGATTGCGGCGCCCTTGCTCTCAAAATAGGCGGCATTCCGGAGCTGATCGCCCCTGCTTGCCGTAGAACTCAACGGTAACAGAATCATAGGTTTTCCCAGAAGGGCCAGTTCGGAAATTGCTCCGGCACCTGCTCTGGAGACAACCAGATCGGCCGAGGCAAGAATATCGGCCAGAGGCTTTCCCAAATAGCTGTACTGCCGATAATTTTCATGTCTGAAATCGCCAGTCCAATTTTCTCCGGTCTGGTGAATAACGATATACTTCTCAGTCAAAGACTCCAGACAGCCCTCAAGAATTTTGTTAATCCTGATCGCACCAAGACTGCCACCTAACACCAGCACTACCGGCAGTCCCGCTGTTACGCCGCAAAATGCAAGTCCTTTTTCTTTGCTGCCGAAAAGCAGTTCTTTTCTGACAGGATTGCCGGTAACAACCAGTTTTGATTGATATTTATGCGGATAACAGGGTATTGAGGATTCATAAGGAATCAGAATGGTACTGGCAATTCGCATTGAGAGCCTGGTTGTCAACCCGGGATCATAGTCAGATTCGTGAATAACAATAGGAATACGGCAGATCCCTGCAGCCAGGACCGGAGGGAGACTCACATATCCTCCCTTAGAAAACAAGAGAACCGGCTTTCTTTTTATCAATATCCATAAAGCTTCCAGTGTGCCGGCCAGTACAGAAAAGAAATCAATTACATTCTTCAGAGAAAAATATCTTCGCAGTTTTCCCGCATGAATCGAATATGTCGGGATTCCCCGGCCATCCAAAAGTGCACGTTCCCTCCTGTTTCTGGAACAGATCCAGAAATATTCCAAGTCAGGATCCTTATCGGGTCCCTCCTCACCTGTTTCAGACCAGATCTCCTTGCAGGCTTCTATAACAGCAAGTCCGGGAATTATGTGGCCGGCAGACCCTCCCCCGGCAAACGCAATGGCTGACTTAACGGTTTTTTCTTTCATCAGACAGTATTATTGCTGAAACTGAAGGCTTTTGTCCATACTGAAGATTCTTCCAGCTTAATGAACCATTTTTTAATATTCAATTAACAATACTTTAACATACATGAGTGATATTGGGCACAGCTGATTAAACAGCTGAAAAATTCTGAATTTTATAGGAGAAGATGATGAAAAAAACTGCATTGATGGTTTTGATCGCTTTAGCAGTCTCAGGCCTCGCTTTTGCAGGCGCTGCTGCCGAAGAACCAGCTGCTGCCAAAACTACCGGTTTTGAGTGGATTCTTGATGGTGAAGTCAACGGACTGCCAGAAGTTAACCCGCTTGCCGTTACCGGAGACATTATTACCGCCGGCAGCTCAACGGTTTTCCCCCTGTCTGAAAGAATGGCTGAACGGTTTACCGACGAAGGATATGCCTACAATATCACCATTGACAGTATCGGTTCAGGTGCAGGTTTTGAGAGATTCACCGTAGCAGGAGAAACTGACATTTCCAATGCAAGCCGTCCAATTAAAGCCAGCGAAATTGAACAGGCAAAGACAATCGGACGTAATCCCATTGAATTCCGTGTTGGAACTGATGCTCTTGCCGTTACTGTTAGCAAAGCCAATACGTTTGCCAAAGATGTCACACTCGAAGAACTCGCGTTTATTTTTTCGTATGCTGAAACCTGGCAGGAAGTACGTCCCGAGTGGCCGAACCAGCCCATCCTCAGGTTCTCACCGGGAACAGACTCAGGAACCTTTGATTATTTCGTAGAAGAGGTCTTTGACAAGGATTCGAGACCCATTCTTTCAGCTGAAAACCTTCAGCTCTCTGAAGATGACAACATTCTGGTTCAGGGAATTGAAGGCAGCCCCTATGCTATCGGCTACTTCGGTTACGCATACTACCAGGAAAATATGAGCACCCTCAATATTCTTGAAATCGAGGGTGTTGAAGCAAGTCAGGCGAACGTTGATAATTCTTCATATCCTCTTGCAAGACCGCTGTTTATGTACTCCGATGCAGAAATCATGCGGAATAAGCCTCAGGTAGCTGCCTTCCTCGCTTATTATCTGGCCTATGTAAATGAAGAGATCATAGATGTTGGATATTTTCCGGCAAATCCAGCGGCCCTTGAAGGTGCCAGGGAAAGCTGGAGAAAAGCAATGGCGGGAACTTACTAAAACAACTTTAATAGCACCGGATTCTCATAAAACCGGCAGGGGAACGGGATATATCTCCCGTTCCTCTTTTTCTGTCCTGACTTAAAAAACTACAGAGGATAAAGGCCGTAATTCATGGCAAATACTAAATATTTTTCTGATGATGTTTCTATTCATAAAAAATTACGCATTGGAGAACTGCTGATTCACTCCCTCTTATTGTTGAGTGCCTTATTATCTGTTGCCATCACTCTTGGGATCGTAATAATTCTTGTTGAGGAATCAATCCTCTTTTTCAGTGAAGATGGAGTAACCCTGCTGGAATTTTTTACCAATCGTCAATGGCAGCCGATGATTCAGGAGTTCGGCATTCTTCCATTACTGAATGCAACACTCACAACCAGCCTGATTGCAGTTGTTACCGCTGTGCCTATTGGCATTGCCGTTGCAGTCTACTTGAGTGAATATGCCACAAAGAAAACCAGAAGTATTCTGAAGCCGATTCTTGAAGTTCTGGCCGGGATTCCAACTGTCGTCTACGGATACTTTGCCATAACCTTCATGACTCCCCTGCTTCGATCGATATTCGGGGATGATGTTGTGCAAATTTATAATACCGCCTCTGCTGGAATTGTTATAGGAATACTTATCCTGCCCCTGATAACATCTATGGCTGAAGATGCCCTGAATGCAGTTCCCAACTCGCTACGTGAAGCTGCTTTCGGCCTTGGTGCTACAAAAATGGAAACCTCCCTGAGAATAGTTCTTCCGGCAGCTTTTTCAGGTCTGGCGGCTGCTTTTATCGTCGGATTATCCCGGGCCGTTGGTGAAACAATGATCGTAGCTCTGGCCGCGGGGGCTGGTCCCAACTTTACCCTGAATCCCTTCGAGGCTGCAGAAACTATTACCGGCTATATTGTCCGCATCAGCGGAGGGGATATCGGCTATAACACGGTCGATTACAACTCAATCTTTGCTCTCGGGCTGGTTCTGTTTATCATGACGCTCATCTTGAATATGGTCAGCAGAAAAATCGTCGAGAAGTACAGAGAGGTATATGATTGATGAAAACTGATCCAGATCTTTACAGCAGCGACCTGCATACAATCAAGCGGAAGAAGATCAACGATATCGTGAGAATAGTGCTGTTCGCTTCTACTACTCTCTCCGTAATAATTCTCTGTATCCTGATTATGAATATTCTGAACAATGCCTTTGGTCCCGTAGCGGTGGAAAACACCGTGGACCCGGCTTCGTTGACTCAGGAAGGGGTTACCCTGGAAGAACTAAATGCAGATCAGCTCATTTCCTTGTTAGAAGAACACCTCTCAACAGGTCTGATACGACGGTATAATTCCGAAAAGCCGTTATCAGAACGATCCCGTGGAGACCTGCTGGATCTGGTTAATGAACGAATTGTGAAATCGGCAGTTGTACAAAGCTGGTCACTGGGGGATGCTATTCTCAGGGGAGATGAAATTGATGCCTATTTCCTGGACAACCCCGAAAAGGAGCGTCAATTCAGATCCTGGATACACCCAAAGTTTCTCATCAGTCCCCAGTCATCCGTTCCCGAGATGGCAGGTGTCCGTACGGCAATTCTTGGATCACTCTGGATTATTCTCATAACATTTCTTTTTTCTTTCCCTATAGGTATCGGCGCAGCAATTTATTTGGAAGAATATGCGAGAAAGAACCGTCTGCAGCGAATAATTCAAACAAACATCTATAATCTTGCCGGGGTACCGTCAATTATATACGGACTTCTCGGGCTGGCAGTTTTTGTCCGTGTTCTTGTTCCAATTACCAGCGGGGCTGCCTTCGGTGCTGCCGATCCCTCAACTGCCAATGGGAGAACCATTCTTTCTGCCGGCCTTACTCTGGGTCTCCTTATCCTTCCGATAATAATAATAAACACCCAGGAATCTTTGCGGGCTCTCCCGGACTCGCTTCGCCACTCCAGTTTTGGATTAGGTGCAACTAAATGGCAGACTGTCTGGCATCATCTTTTACCCAATTCCTTCGAGAGAATCCTCACCGGGACAATTATTGCGCTTTCCCGTGCCATAGGGGAAACTGCTCCGCTTGTCGTGGTCGGGGCATCAACCTTTGTTTCACTGGACCCTTCAGGACCTTTTTCGAAGTTCACTACCCTTCCGATCCAGATTTATCAATGGTCAGCCAGACCTCAGGGAGAATTTCGAAACATAGCCGCTGCGGCAATAATTGTTTTGCTGGTTCTTCTGCTGAGCATGAACTCTTTCGCAATTTATTTGCGTAATCACTATTCAAAAAAACGCATTTTGTAATCAAGGAACTGACATGAGCAAATCCGAACAAAAAACCGTATCCAAACAGAATGAAACCTATATGCATGCATCCGATTTGAATATCTGGTATGGAGATTTCCACGCCGTAAAGGATGTTACCCTTACATTCCCCCGAAACCGAATAACTGCCTTGATCGGCCCTTCCGGCTGCGGTAAAAGTACTGTTCTCAGGAGCCTCAACAGAATGAACGATTTCATTCCATCAGCAAGAATGGATGGCATTGTTTCTTTTCATGGACAGAATATTTATGATTCTGCAGTAGACCCTATCCTCTTGAGAAAAAAAGTGGGAATGGTATTCCAGAAACCGAATCCTTTTCCGAAAAGCATCTACGAAAACGTTGCCTGGGGCGCTAAGATAAACGGGTTCAAAGGCAATATGGATGACCATGTAGAACAGTGTCTGATTAACGCTGCCATCTGGACCGAGGTTAAGGACAAACTGAAGCAGAACGCCCTCAGCCTCTCAGGCGGTCAGCAGCAGCGGTTATGTATTGCAAGGGCTCTCGCCGTCGAACCTGAGATTCTTCTGATGGATGAACCGGCTTCCGCACTTGACCCCATAGCGACATCAAAAATTGAAGATCTTGCGCTTGAGCTGAAAAAACAGTACACGGTAATAATTGTAACACATAATATGGGTCAGGCTTCCAGGATTTCTGATTATACTGCTTTTTTCATGGTTGATGAGAACCGAACCGGATATCTGGAAGAATATGATAAAACTGAAACAATATTTCTCAATCCAGCTAAAAAAAGGACAGAAGATTATATATCAGGAAAATTCGGCTGAAAATTCTATATCCAGATCAATTATTGCTATATAATACTATGCATTCAGAGCACTCCATTCAGGTGGATAAGCTTCAGGAGATAATCATGATACACAGACAACACTTGCTGACCAGAATCAGTGACCTTGACAGAAACATTCTGACTCTGGGAATATATGTAGATGAGGCAATGAGAAACGCGATAAAAGTGTTAAAAGAAAATGACCTTGAGGGCGCAGAAAGAGTCATTCTCGAGGATGATAAGATTAATTCTATGGAAACAGCCATCCAGGATGATATTATCTTACTAATCGCAACCGAGCAGCCAGTTGCCGGAGACCTGCGGCATGTTATTACATCGTTTAAGATTATTGCTCAGCTGGAACGTATGGGTGACCATGCTGTTCACATAGCCAAAGAGGTTTTGAAAATGGGTAAGACCGAGTACGTCAAACCGCTGATAGATATTCCGCAGATGGCTGATATCGGTTTGAAAATGCTCAAGGGAGCTCTTGATGCATTTGCAGCTTCTGACGCAGAAAAAGCCCATAGAACAGCAAAAATGGATGATGCCGTTGATAATCTGAGAGATCAGGTTAATCGTGAGCTGTTTACCTACATGATGGAGAACAGCAATAACTTCAAGCAGATAAACTCTTTAATGTTTGTAAACAGGTGGCTCGAACGGTTTGCGGATCATGTAACCAACATCTGCGAATGGATCATCTATGATGCAAACGGTGAACATTTAGAGTTGAATCTCTAGTAGTTACTGCTATCTTATCACCAGGTTCTTGAAGGACCCGTACTATCTTTTATATAGAGGATACGTGATTCATGCCAGAAAAAAAAATTTTAGTAGTAGAGGATGAAGCCGATATCAGGGAACTGATACAATTCAACCTTGAACAGGAAGGTTATTCGGTAACCACGGCATCCAGCGGTGAACAGGCTTTGGCTCAAGTAAAAGCATCACCCCCTCATCTCATTGTCCTTGACTTAATGCTTCCCGGAATTGACGGAATTGACGTATGCAGAGCGCTTTCTTCCTATGACATCCCCATTCTTATGGTAACGGCCAAGAGTGATGATGCAGACATTGTTCTGGGTCTCGAGATGGGCGCGGATGACTATATGACCAAACCGTTCAGCCCGAGGGTTCTGAATGCCCGCATCAGGGCAGTTCTGCGAAGAAGAAAGAAGTATTCAGCCCAGCAGGGGACGGCAAATGCTTTGATTTCCCATAACGGGCTTGAGGTTGATACGATCAGGCACATTGTTACCCATAAAGGGCAGCCCGTTGATTTGAGCGCTACCGAGTTCAGCATTCTGGAGTTTCTCGTTCGCAGTCCGGGCTGGGTTTTCTCCCGGGGGCAGATTATCCAGGCCTGCAAGGGAGCTGACTATCCTGTCACTGAACGGTCAGTTGATGTTCAGATTCTCGCCATCCGCAAAAAGCTGGGTGATTCCGGCTCAATTATTGAAACGGTCAGAGGCATCGGCTACCGCATGGCTGAATAACAGACTTTTTTTCTGGAGAAATTATGACCGGTAAAAAACTGCGTGGGCTGCTTTATCCCAAAATAGCTGTCACGGTTATACTCATTGTCGCTTTCAGCATAGTATTTATATCTGTAACCTCTCGACGGTTTGTACTTGAACAGAGTATTGAAAACCTTGACGAAACAGCAGTAATAATCAGTAATCTGCTTAATGAAAACATCCTGAATGACACTTACCGTGATATCTCCCAACTGCAGAATCTTTTCGAGCATTTATCGATAAATTCTCTCTCCAGAATCACCTTTATTCTGCCTGACGGGCAAGTCGCGGCGGATACCGATGAGAATCCCGATTCCATGGAAAACCACCGTAATCGACCTGAGGTACGTAGAGCTTTATCCGGCATTTCGTCTTCCAATGTCCGCTTCAGTGAAACTCTTAAGATTGACATGCTGTATCATGCGGTTCCTATAGTTGACAATAACGGTAAAGTTGCTGCTGTTCTCCGGATAGCCATGCCCTTCAACCGCGTCAAGCGTACATTTTCTGTTGTTCTGATATATGTGCTTATCGGCAGTTTGACTTTTATTGCCCTCTCAATATTTCTGGTTCTCTATATTGACCGTAAAATTGAACAGCCTCTGGCTGAACTGGCAGCAGAAGCCGGCAAAGATTCGGGTCTTGAGTTCGGCAGGCACAAACCAATTAATTCCCCGTCGATTGAAATTCAGAATCTTTATACAGCATTGAAAACCATGTCCATACAGCTGAATAATCAGATTAATGATATATCAATTCAAAAACAGGAGCTTCAAGCCGTTCTGGACAGTATGGATAATGCGATTCTTGTTCTGAATTCACATGGTGCTATTATAAAGACTAATCCTGCGGCCCTCGAATTGTTTCAGGCTGCAAATGAATCAGAGCTGCTGGGAAAATACTACATGCAGGCCGCTTCGAGTAAAACACTCAATACCGTTCTGGAAAAAGTTATCAGGGGGTCAGATTCATCGATCCAACTGCCGCTGCCTTCTGAACGTTTTGAAATCACTATCAGGGAACGCAGCTTTCAAGTGTATATTTCGGTAGTTTCGCCCGAACCTGAACGTACAATCCTGATTGTTTTTAACGATATTACCAGACTGCTCCATCTTGAGAAAGTCCGGCGGGATTTTGTAGCCAACGTATCCCATGAGCTCAAGACTCCGGTTACATCAATCAAGGGTTTTACTGAAACGCTGCTCTATCAGGAGTTCAAACCCGATGATGTGCGTATCAAGAAGTTTCTGAACATTATTTTCACCCAGACAAACCGTCTCCAGGATATCATCGAGGATCTGCTTACCCTCTCAATGCTTGAACAGAATGATGCATCTCAGAATATGCAGAAGATCAGCATTCAGAATCTTATCAAAGACTCTGTCAGAGTTTGTGTGGAAAAAACTGCTTTTTGCGGCCGGGAAATTGACATCAACTGTACAGAATCTGTACTCGTGCAGTGCAACCCGCTGCTGATTGAGCAGGCTTTGATTAATCTTATTGACAATGCCCTGAAATATAGTGACCCGACTTCCCCGGTAACTGTCTGCTGCAGCAAAAAACACCGCAATGTCATAATATCCGTCTGTGATAAGGGTTTTGGGATTCCTGAGGATCTTATCCCCAGAATATTTGAACGTTTTTACCGGGTCGATAAGGGACGAAGCCGCGAAAAAGGCGGGACGGGCCTTGGATTAGCTATTGTCAAGCACATCATGCTTCGTCATAACGGCAGTGTTCATGTTGACTCTCAAGAAGGGGTTGGATCCACTTTTTACTTGACTCTTCCTTTGGAAATTTAAAAAGCCCTCTTCTTCATCTTGTCTTTTTATTTAGAAGAGATTACTATTGCAGACGTCCTGGGGTGTCCGCAACTTTGCTGTCAGCAAAGGAAACGGTCTGAGATCATACCCGTTGAACCTGATCTGGGTAATACCAGCGAAGGGATCGACAGCTGTACTCTCATCAGTACATTCTTCTCACAACTCCCCACAGACAGAACATCTCTATGTAAGGAGTTTTTTATGTGTAAAAAACTATTTGTTCTGACTGTAATTCTTTCGCTGCAGTTCGCTTTTACGGCAGCATCCGGAACTGCTGACAGTTCCTCAGATTCAGCACTGGCGGCTTCTTCAGAAGCTGCAGCAGAATCGACTGAAGAATTACGTATCTATGCCTATGACTCATTTGTATCAGAATGGGGCCCGGGTCCCGCAGCAGCAGAAATGTTTACCCGGGAGTACGGCATCAAAGTTTCTCTGATATCGGCCGGCGACAGCGGTCAGGTTCTGCAAAGGGCTATTCTGGAAAAAAATGCCCCCAAAGCGGATATCATCATTGGAATTGATGACAATTTGATTCAAAGAGCTCTGAAAGCTGATATTTTACAGAGCTACAGAAGTCCGGCCGTAGATAACGTTCCAGAGGCGCTGCATTTCGACAAAACCTATCATGTAACACCGTACGACTACGGCTATTTCGCTTTTATCTTCGATACCGCATCTTCACTTCCGAAGCCGCAGTCGCTCGATGAATTAACCGATCCAATTTACAAAAAAAGTATTATCGTTATGGATCCAAGAACCTCTTCACCCGGTATCGGTCTGCTGCATTGGACGGTATCCCGATTCGGAAAAGATTATCTGGACTATTGGGAGAGACTGAAACCATCCCTTTTAACCGTCACCGACGGATGGAGCAATGGCTATGGATTGTTTACAGCGGGAGAGGCTCCCATGGTGCTCAGTTATACGACCAGTCCCGCCTATCATGTGGAGTATGAGAATAGTGACCGCTATGAGGCCTTGATTTTTGAAGAAGGACATTATATGCAGATTGAGGGGGCGGGCATTCTTCACGGTGCACCAAATCCAGAGGGGGCCAGGCTCTTCATAGACTTTCTTTTGAGCCCGTCCGTGCAGGAGCTGCTCCCGCTCACCAACTGGATGTATCCGGCTGTTTCTGAAACTCAGCTGCCTGAATCATTCGCATATGCTCCCGAACCGCCTTCAGCACTCTCTCTCGATCCGGATGATGTCGCCCGGAATCTGGAAATCAGGCTGAAAGCATGGACGGAGACAATGAGCAATTAATATGCTGGCATCAATACGTAGCCGCAGTACCGGAACTATTACTTTTTTTCTCTCGATTTTTGCATTAAGGCTTCTGGTACCGCTGTTTTTTGTTCCGTTGAGCAGTCTGAGCCGGGCTTTCTTCAGTGATGGAGTGGAGAGTGGAGATTTACTTTGCTACTGTAAGAAGCCTGCTTGCATCCTCTTATATTTGGCGAATAATCTCATTCACCCTGCCGCAGGCTTTGTTCAGTACAGCCGCCGCACTCCTCTAATAGGACCGCTGGGAGCATTCTCTCACTACCGTTTCCGCGGCCGCTTTATCATCAGGGCGGTCAGTTCTATTCCTTTCGTTCTTCCCTCCATAATTGTGGTTCTGGATTTGTGGTTTTCTTTGGCAATAACGGGGTATTTGAACACCCTGCTGATGCAGCCTTCTTCCCATTCTGACAAAACCCCAATTGCGAATCATCATACCTTCAAGGCGATCATTCTTGCCCATGGTTTTTATAACTTTCCTATTGTTCTCAGTATTGTTGCCGGATATTGGGAAATAGGTGAGTGATAATAATGAATTGGCGGCCTATTTCTGGGTTCGAATCGTATAAGAACATTTACTGTAAACCCCGCCAAAAATATATCCTGCAATATTTTCTTCAGCAAACTCTGGTTTTTCTTTTTTTGCTTTACCAGTTTCGCTATAATTCTGGTTCTTGGCGGCGGGCCGCAGTTTACGACTATTGAAGTTGAAATCTTCCGGCAAGCGAGGGTATCTCTCGATATGCAGTCCGTCAGCTCGGTCTGGCTATATCTCTGTAGCCGTCAGCTCTGTAATACTGCTTTTGTACATTCTTTCCAAAGCCGCATATAAAGCGGAACGGCAGGTTTTCGCCTTTCAATTACTGCCGCTTCGGGAACACCGACTCGCCGGAGTCACTGAATTGCTATCATTTTCATATAATTCGCATTATCGTGTTAGCCGCACTTATTGCTTCAGTCGTTCTCAGATCTTTCTTGGTAGCTCAGCCAACCCGGGGCGCTGAAGCTGTCTTTTCTCTGAAGTGGTACCGCCAGCTTTTGTCAGCTGAATACGGAACAATATCACCACTGCAGAAGCTTAAAAACAGTTTTATTATTGCAGTAAGCGCCGTTTCCATCGCAATTCCTGCGGCAGGTCTCTCCTATTACCAAGGATGTATTTCCTCGAAAACCTTCTCATTCCAGAACTGTTGTTTATGATGCCGCTGGCAGCCTCCTCAATAATTCTTTAGTCGGGCTTGTTTTTTCCCTTTCATCTTTGCAGACCGATTGCCTATTGATCGCCTGCTCATGGTAGGTGCCCATGCAATAATAACTCTGCCCTTTATTCTCCGTTCTGTCCTTCCAGCACTGCAAAACATGCGGCCATCCTACACTGCCGCGTCTCTCTCTCTGGGAGCCGGACCGGCAAGAACTTTTTTTTCTATAGAATTGCCTATGCTGAAAAATGCTGTAATATCCGGCGCTGTTTTTGCTGTCGCCATATCCTTGGGGGAAATAAATGCAACGCTGATGCTTGCCGCTGAACAAACAATAACTATTCCCCTGCTGCTTTACCGATTGATTGGTTCTTATAATTTTTATGCTGCCTGTGCTGTCGGGACATTGCTGATTCTCCTCTGTACGGGGTTGTTCTCACTTTTCGAATATCTTCGGGACAAATTATGAAACATGCCGAAACTGACGGACTCGAAGTCCGCAATATTACAAAACTTTATCCGGAATTCATGCTTGATGTAAGCTTCAGGGTCAATCCCGGAGAATTCGTTACCCTGGTCGGTCCATCAGGCTGCGGAAAAACCACTACCCTATCCCTGATTGCCGGTCTGCTTGAGGCAGACGAAGGTGCAATCCTTCTGAACGGTGTCGACCAGCAATCCGTACCCGTCTGGAAACGTTCCATCGGCATAGTATTTCAGGATTATGCCCTCTTTCCCAATATGAATATCTCAAAGAATATCGGCTATGGTCTGAGGGCAAGAAAAATTGATAAAAGAATTATCCATAAGCGGACAAGAGAGCTTTTAAAATTAGTCAATCTCTCCAATTATTTCGATCGAAGTGTATCAGAGCTTTCGGGCGGTGAAAAACAGCGTATCGCCCTGGCACGGGCACTTGCTCCTGAACCTGAGCTGCTGCTTCTCGATGAACCGCTTTCCGCTCTGGATGCCCAGCTGCGAAAGAGTCTCAGGAAGGAGATTCGTGCAATACAGAAAAAGCTTTCGGTAACAACTCTCTATGTTACCCATGATCAGGAAGAGGCTCTCTCTCTCAGTGACAGAATTATAATTATGAATAACGGCAGAATAGAGCAGATTGGCACGCCGCAGGAAGTTTACACCACTCCTGCTTCAAAATTTGCTGCAGAATTCTTTGGAAGAGCAACGCTGCTGCCGGCGGTTGCTGTATCGCAAGATGACCAGAGCTGCAGAGTAAATTTGCCTGATATCAACCTGCAGACACACTTTTTCTGCAGACCTTGGACGCAAAAGCAAACTATGTTTGCAGCTTCTCCTGACATGCAGCGCGGGCTGCTCTTTTTCCGCCCGGAAGATACAGCCATTATTGACGAGGAGAGTATTATGGGAGAAACGACTCCGGGATACAATACTTTTCATGGAGCTAAGGTTATCGGTTATGAATATTCCGGAGCAGGCTATTATATTGATGCCCTGTGGCACAACTGCCGGCTTTCAGTTTTCAGCAGGTCCTTTTTATCTGAAGGTACTAATATTGCAATTTTAGTCCCTGCCTCTGATTGCTGCTTCATTTCGGAAAACCATGAATAATTTTTTTCTTTCTTTTTTAAACTTTGCTTGCTAGCGGAAACGCTTAGGTAGTATATTACTAGAAATGCAGAAAATTCACCGTGTTAAATTAGCCATAGTTTTTTTCCTGTTTCTATTATTCCCGGCAGTTCAGAACGTTTCTGCCCTCTCATTTTCTCACAATTTCGGACCTCTTATCTACACATTCATTAACCCGGAGGCTGACAGCAGCGGCAGTACCGGCATCCTGTCGGTGCAGCAGGGAATGACTTCTTCCCTTGAGCTATCGGTAGAAGTTCCGTTTACTACTGGCTTAATAGATCTTGTAGCGGGAGGCGGGTATCTTTACACCACCGGCACCCGGATTACCATCCTGGAATTTGTCAAAGGATTTCATTCGCTTTATCTGAATGCCGGATTGCGGATAAAGCTCAATGAAGATATCTTCCTGAGCGGGCTGGTTTTTTTTAACAATTCCATCTATGAAAATACCAAAACGAGTTTTGCTCACATATCTGCTATGCTGCGGCCTGAGTTCAAGCTTCTCGTTTCTGACAACCAGGTTTCAACACAGGCGCTGTATCTTATCACCCCGATCTACTACGACTTTCGAAAGGATGCTGAACCAGCTTTGGGCTTCAGCGTAGGATTTGCTGTTGAGATTTTTCGGCGGAAGGAGATTCAACAATGAGAAAAATTCTCAAAGTCT
>JAGYPA010000010.1 GCA_018399255.1 Spirochaetales bacterium
GGCCCCCGGGCACGAAGCATTTCCACCGCCCCGATATCGTCAAGCACCCTTCGGACGGCAGCAGCTGTTTCGTTTGTCATCGCCTGCGGATTTACTGCCCGCAAGGATACCACTGTGCCAGCTCTCTCAATCTTCTGCATAAATGTACCACCAAAGGGGTGTTGTAAAATGGTGTCTGGCACCATTTTCACATTGCACCATTTTCACATGGCCCCATTTTCACATGGCCCCATGTTCAATTCCTGAAGCTGTGCACGGGAGCTGGAAGCCGGCCGCCGCGCCGGATCATCGCTTCGCACGAAAACCCGTTTACCGGCATAATCGGCGCTTCCCCCAGCAGGCCTCCAAAAAAGACCCTCTCTCCTACGCCCTTTCCGGGAACCGGAATAATCCGGACCGCCGTTGTTTTCTGGTTAATCATCCCGATAGCCGCTTCATCAGCAATAATGCCCGAAATAGTGGAGGCCGAAGTATCCCCGGGAATCGCTATCATATCGAGCCCGACCGAGGATACACAGGTCATCGCTTCCAGCTTTTCGAGCGTCAGCGCCCCGCGCTCAACGGCAGCAATCATGCCTGCGTCTTCAGAGACAGGAATAAAAGCCCCGGACAAGCCCCCCACATGCGAAGAAGCCATGATCCCGCCCTTTTTCACGGCATCATTAAGCAGCGCAAGGGCCGCCGTAGTCCCGGGAGCGCCAGCCGATTCCAGCCCGATCTCCTCCAGAATATAGGCGACGCTGTCCCCCACTTCAGGAGTAGGAGCTAAAGACAGATCTACAATACCAAAGGGCACCCCCAGCCGCTTTGAAGCCTCAGAGGCCACAAGCTGCCCCATCCGGGTTATCTTGAAGGCCGTCCGCTTGATCATCTCGGAAACGACATCGATCCGCTCGCCCCGGACCCGCTCCAGAGCCACTTTCACTACTCCTGGGCCGCTTATCCCTACATTGATCTGACAGTCAGGCTCTCCCGGTCCATGAAAAGCTCCAGCCATAAAAGGATTGTCTCCCGGGGCATTGCAGAAGACAACCAGCTTGGCACAGCCAATCCCGTCACGGCCAGCAGTGGCTTCCGCCGTCTTTTTTATTATCTCACCCATCTCGGCCACAACATCCATATTGATGCCGGTCTTGGTTGATCCCAGATTAACCGAACCGCAGACCCTTTCCGTACTGCTCAGAGCCTCAGGGAGCGACCGGATCAGCCGCAGGTCGCCGGGAGTCGCCCCCTTCTCAACCAGGGCGGAAAAACCGCCGATGAAATTTACCCCGGTTTCCACGGCAGCCCGTTCGAGAACCTCCGCAAAAAGCAGGTAGCTCTCCTCGTCCGAAGCCTCGGCAACCAGGGCAATCGGGGTAACAGCTATCCGCTTATGGATAATCGGCACGCCGAACTCCTCAGCTATGGCATTCCCCGTCTCCACCAGCCGGCCGGCCTTCCGCATGATTTTTTCATATATCCTGGCAGCTGCCGCCTTTCCGGTCTCTGCCGCGCAGTCCCGCAGCGAGATTCCCATAGTAATCGTTCTGATATCGAGATGCTCAGCCTCGATCATCTGGACGGTCTCAAATATTTCGTTGTTGGAAAATATCATGCCTATATCCTGTGCATAGCGTCGAAAACATCCTGATGGGTCAGTGAAATCTTCACCCTCAGGCTGCTGCCCAATTCGTCAAGCTGTTTGCGGATTTCGCTGATCTCAACCTTGGCATCCCCCAGATCCACCAGCATGATCATGGTAAAATACTCCTCCATAATCGTCTGGCTGATATCAAGAATGTTTATCTCCCCGGCCGCCATAAACCCGCTCACAGCGGCAATAATTCCTTTGTGATCCTTGCCGATAACCGTAACTATCCCTCTCATCGCAACTCCTCTCCTTTCTCACTGCATCGCAGCAGCAGCCTTTTGACATCTCTGAATCCGACCTGAATCCGAACCGCATCCGAACTGAATCCGGCTTACATCATACATCCGGCCGGCTTACGCAAACAGTTCCTGCTGCTTTCCTTTCAACCGCTCCTGAATCATCTCCGCTACCCGCTCGAGATCCTCGGGACGGGTGACAATATCAACCTCCCCGGCATCTACCGTGAGCACTGGACAACTGGTAAACCGTTCGATCCATGCTTCATAGAGACGATTCAGGCCATCCAGATACTCATCAGGAATCGAGGCCTCAAATCCTCGGCCCCGCATGGCTATGCGGTTTTTCAGAACACCGAGGGAGGCCCTCAGATAGACAATCAGATCCGGCGGCTGGAGAAATGAAAGAAACACCCGATAGACACCCTGATAGGTATCAAAATCGCGGGCAGATATGGCTCCCTGGAGAAAAAGATTCCGGGCAAAGACCTCGGCATCCTCATAGACCGAACGGTCCTGCACCACCGACCCCTGAAAATCCTGCAGTTCCTTGTGAATCCGGAGCCTGTCGGTAAGAAAGTAGAGCTGCGAGTGAAAAGCCCAGCGCTTCATGTCCCCATAAAAATCTTCCAGATAGGGATTTGCAGAGACGGGCTCATAGTAGGGCTTCCAACCGAGCCGATCGCTGATACGGGAAACCAAGGTTGATTTACCAGCCCCGATATTGCCGGCCAGTACTATATACTGCTTCATACAGGATCCTTACCGCTTTCCTGACGGGATTGGCGGACCTTCTTTTTCATTTTCCCCTTGCCGTTGCCCTTGCCCTTACTCTTGCCCTTACTGTTATCCTTGCCTTTTTCCTTACCTTCACGTTTCTCTTTACCCGTGCCGTTGTCCTGCTTTTTGCCAGGTCCCACGGAATTTTCCTCATCCTCGAAAGCCTTCAGCGGCATCGGTTTGCAGATCAGCTTTGCACAGGATGCCGATCGGTAGCATTTACCGCATATATATCGGGCATGGGCAGCTTCATGCATAACTTCCCTTCCCAGCTTTTCAAAATCAGCCTTTGTCAGCTTGCAGAGTTTCATCTCAATTTTCGCCATTGCCCGAGTTCCTCATTTTCTCCTCACCGTACTGCTCAGCGGCAGCTGCTGAAAGCCGGCTGCTCGGGGACGGCTGCTTCTTTTTCCCGGTCATCCTGTCGACAGAAACCCGCAGGACCGCAACCGTGTCGAGCGCCGATTCCGGTATTTCCCACCCCTCTATTCCCGTCTGCGTACGCATCAGGATCTGCATAGCAACCGCTTTATCAGCTCGCCCGGTAAGTATTTCCGCATTACCTCGGCAGATGACGGAACGATAGTACATCGAATGCCCGCAGGCCTGTCCGGCAGCAATCGGTTCGATCGAATCAACCACCGCAATGCTGACCGATGGATTCTCCCTGATAACGGAAAGCTTTTCCCCCTCCAGCGCAGAATGGAGATAGATACAGCCCTCGGCATACCCGTAGTTCATGGGCAGAAGATAGGGTTCGTTACCATCAACCATACCCAGAGTGCACACCGTATTTGCTGTGAGAATTGCTTCCATCTCCCGCCGGTCCGTGATTTCCCGGTCGATCCTTCTCATACGCATACCCCTTCTTCCCGGTCATCATCCCCGAATATGATCATTGTATCAAGCTGATTCCTCCATGTCAGCAGACTTTTGAGAACCATTTTTTTTCCGGCATATACCAGAAACCGGCATTTCATGATAGACTGCATGATGTCTGCGTGCCCGCAGAGGGAGTTTGCTCTGCAGTGGGCAATCTTTATGCATGCAGAGGCAATTTGCTCTACAGACAACAGCTGCTGCCCTGGAGGATACCCTATGTCACTTGAAGCCTTTTTTTCACCTTTTCGAGAACAGATAATCGGAATTGACACCCCGGTCACCCTGCCCGAAAGCGGTATTACCCGACCCATAGTCTATGCCGACTGGATAGCCTCAGGCAGACTCTATGCGCCGATTGAGCGGCACCTCCTCGATAAAATAGGCCCCTATGTCGCCAATACCCATACCGAAGCGACCCTGACCGGCACCGCCATTACCCGGGCCTACCAGGAAGCGCGAACCAGTATCAGGCAGCACGTGAATGCTCATGATGATGATCTTCTCTTTCTCACCGGCAACGGTATGACTTCTGCCGCCAACAAGCTTCAGCGTCTGCTCGGCCTGCGGATTCCTGAACGGATGAAAAACCTTATCCCGGCAGGAGAAAAACCGGTCGTGCTGATAACTCATATGGAGCACCACTCAAACCAGATTACCTGGGAAGAGTGCGATATTGAACTGAGAATCGTCCCCCATGATGAGGAAACCGGACTGCCCGACCTCTACGAGCTGGAAAAGATGGCTAAGAAATATGCCGACCGACCGCTGCTGGTCGGAGCTTTTACCGCAGGATCAAATGTTACCGGCATTCTTACCCCTTACCACAAAATGGCTGCCGTAATACACCGCTACGGCGGCAAGTGCTTTGTGGATTTTGCCGCAGCCGCTCCCTACATCGATATCGACATGCACCCGGAAAACCCGGAGGAGTATCTCGATGCTCTGATGTTCTCTCCCCATAAGTTTCTCGGGGGTCCGGGAACAGCAGGAATCCTAATCATGAACCGCAGCCTTTACCACAACCGGGTGCCCGACAACCCGGGCGGCGGTACGGTTCGCTGGACCAATCCCTACGGCCGCCATCTCTACATAGAGGATATCGAAGTGCGGGAAGACGGCGGAACCCCCGGCTTTCTGCAGGCCATCAGGACAGCCTTTGCCTTGCAGCTGAAAAACGCCATGAACATCACCCGAATCCATGACCG
This sequence comes from Spirochaetales bacterium, assembly GCA_018399255.1. Taxonomy (GTDB): domain Bacteria; phylum Spirochaetota; class Spirochaetia; order JABMQR01; family JABMQR01; genus M55B182. The sequence continues at coordinate 4,737 of JAGYPA010000010.1, forward strand.
TGAAAAGGAGCTGATGGAGATCATCTGGAGCAGACTGGAAAGGGAAAAAGATATATTTATCCTGGAGCACCACAACCGGAACCGGCTCGGCATCATCTCATTCTTTACCCGGGGCCTTCATCACAACTTGATTGTGCGCCTGCTTAACGACCGCTTCGGTATTCAGACCCGGGGCGGCTGCAGCTGCGCCGGCACCTATGGACATATCCTGTATCATATCAGCAAGACCTCCAGCAGCAACATCGAATCGATGATAACCCGGGGCGACTTGTCAGAGAAACCCGGCTGGGTCCGGATATCGGTCCATCCCACCATGACCGATGAGGAGGCCGTCTATATAGCCGATGCAGTTCTGCAGATAATTGCCCATGCCGATGCTTGGGGCAGTGATTACCAGTTTGACAAAAACTCAGGGGACTTTATCCGCATCGGCGGCACCGGACCGGAAGTACCGGATATCATGGGATCATTCAGCCCACTGCCGCAATAACCTCCAGGCTCCTCAGGCGCCTAGCGGACTTGCATCTTCTTTTCCCTCTGCTCGACTTCCCATGGTTTGAGGGACCATTTCAGTCGTTCTCCGGCGATAACCAGCAGAGAACCCTGCAGAAAAACTGAAAACACCAGGGATACCGTTATTACCAGGATCAGCACAAATCCAGTCGTTCGCACAGCCCGCATCATGGGCGGGATACATGAGGCATAGCCGATCACGGCGACGACAGCAGTCACGAGCATGGCCCGGCCTGTTTTCTTGATAACTGGCTCCATGCTCCCCGTTCCCTCCTGCAGATACCGGCGGCTTATATGGACAACATGAAAAATGGTGATACCAAGAAGAAGCAGCAGGGCAAGAACATTGACAACATTAAAAGTAATGTCCAGCATAGCCATGCTGCCCAGCAAAGATGCACATGCCGCTGCAGTCGACATCAGCATGAGAACTACCACCTTTACGTTGCGAAAAGCCAGCAGCAGAATAATAATTAAAGCAGCAACTACTGCGGAGACAACCTTTTTCCCATCGGAACGAGCAATCTGAATCAGCTGGTCTGCGGCATCAACGATTCCGGTCGCCTTGTCGGTTATCGGATCAAGCTCACGATAGAGAGCCGTTCTATGTTCCTCTATCCAGAGATTTTTACCGGGGTAGATGGTAATAAGATTGGCACTCCCATCCTGACTGAAATAACTTTGACGAAATGATTCCGGAAGCATGCCGCTGGTCAGATAATCGGCTTCAGCCTGCTCCTGCAGAAACAGTGCGTAGAGAGAGGAGAGCCCCGCATAGGCTTCCATCATGGCAGTAGTATTGGAGAAGATGGAATTCAGCCGCAGGACAAGCTGCTCCCTCCCGCTGAAGCCGACCCGTCGCGCAAGAATGCGCAGATTATCGATAAGAAATCCTAGTGAAAGCTGGAGTTCCCGCAGCTCTGAAGGAGTAAATGTCGAAGCAGCAAAAACCTCTTCCAGCTCCTTCGATCCCGGAGAACCTCCAGAGGTTTCGCCGACTCCCGCATTCTGCAGTTCCTGGTTAATATGCTCCCGCAAAGCAGCTTGAGCTGCAGGATCGGGAAGGAAATCTGCCGCGGCATCAACTTGCCCGACAAGACTCACTTTCCGGATTTCCGGAACGATTCTCCGGGTTTCTTCCAGCGATCGGCTGACAATGTAGAGCGGGTCAGGCGCCATGCCGATACGTTCAACCATCCGGTCCTGCAAAAACACCGACTTGAGCCCCTCAGCTTCCATGTCCATACTGTTTGCTTCCACGGCATCCGAAACATTAAGGGGGCTGTTGAGCAGAAAGTATAAAGCGGCAGCGGAAAAGACGAGAAAGATAACGCCCGGCATCCGGTTAACCATCTTGCCGACATAGCCGGTCAGACTGGCTGACGAGCGCATGCTGATAATGGAATCCTTACGTTTAAATCGATATATCCAGGCATCACGGAGAGAGAGCAGGCCGGGCAGCAGGATAAGTATCGCAAAGAACATGCAGAAAACGCCAATTCCGGCAACCGCCGCCAACTCCTTAACCAGCGGCGACTCGACTGTCAGCAAGGCAAGAAATGCAGCGGCAGCGGCAAGAGCTCCCACAGCTAAGGGTTTTCCGCAGACAGTCATGCTGTCGGATATGCTGGCCTTGAAGGCTTTTCCTGTTTCACGTTCCTGCAGAAAGGCGGTCAGATAATGGACGGCAAAATCCAACCCCAAGCCCGGAAGCACCACCAGGTACATGGTTGTCATGAGGTTCAGTCTCCCGAAAAGGAACCCAGCCGCTCCAGCCGTCCAGAACACCCCGACAACTAGCGGTATAAATATAATCAGGGGCGCACTCTTCATTCTGAAACTGAAAATCAGGAGCAGGACGATAAGGGCCAGCGCCAGCATCAGGGCAAACAGCATGCCCTGCGTACCGGTTGCCGCTTCATCTCTGGCGAGCACAACCGGTCCGGTCAGGCCGATCGTCACCCCGTATAATTCCTCGAACTGCCCGAGGCCGGATTCAATTCTACCGACAGCTTCTTTTAGCAGCAGCCGGTCATCAGCCCTGAACATCGGTTCAACGAAAAGGAGCACCATCGTTTCAGCATCGTTTACCGCATAGGCTTGCGGAAGCATCACTGCCTTGATCCACTCATCAAAAGCTGCCTGCTGCTTCGCCAGATCGGCATCGGCAACTACCGCATCAAGCAAGGTCTGGAGCTTCCCCAGTTCGTTTCGTATTCGACGAATATCTCCGGCGGTAAGGGTATCCGATCTGAGAATCTCACTGAGCTGACGATTCAGGAGTTCAGCAATGCCTGACGGCTCGCCAATCGAGGCTATAGTTTTAATATCTTCACGCTCAGCAGATAAATAGAATAAAGATTCGGAAAATTCTGCAGGATACCGGTACAATCTCACCCCGCTGACAATATCACGGTAGGCTTCATTTTTCATCTCGGATGCAGCAGCCTCTGCCGCCAACCGCAAAGCCTCTGAGTTTTCGCCTTCAATGACAACGGTGATGCTGGACGCTGCCGGGAATTCCTCGAGAATAAACCGGATATCTTCTGTTTCTTTCGGATTCTCTCTTGAAGCGTGAGCGTGAGGGAGAATGGAAGAGATTGTCATGTCCACCCTCAGCATCGACAGACCGACCGCTGCGGACGCCGTAATCAGAAGTGCAATCAGCAGAGTCTTCCATGTATGTGCTGCAGCCCAGTCAGCCCATGATATAAGCAGGGTATCGAGCCGAATAATCATATCTGCTCCAAAGTAATCTCAAGCGAGGTTCTTTCAAAATTCAAGAATAAATGGCTGGATACCACATGTCAACTGGTTCCGGGAATTCTCCGCTTTTCGCGGGCTTTTTTACCTTCTTTTTTGCCCCTCTTTATTACTTTTTTCTTTGCAGACCTTTCCGCACCCCGGCGGCAGCTGGAAGCAGAAATGCCAGAGCAAAACTGATGCTGACGAACACCCACTTGAGCAGGGTGAACGCTGATGCCAGAAACGGCAGCAAAACGATATCCTGCGGGTAGGCCGCCATGAGTATCGAAACAACGGTATTTTCCCCCAGATCGAAAAATACTGCCAGAAACGGCAGCAGCAGCACTACGGTAACTATCTGCCGGCGTAAATTCAGACGAGCAGCCCCAAATGCGGCGGCTGTCAGACAGAAAAACCCGTAACCCAGCGGAAAGAGCAGATCGAAAGTCCAGCGGGAACGGATATAGGAGGAGCGTCCAGCATCACTGTAGGAAGCTATCCGGGGATACACCGATTCCGGGGAGTAGTAGAAACTGGTGTCAAAAGATGCCCCTTCAGGTGTATAGACTGCAGACTTTGCCGATTCCTGCGGCAGTACGATAAAAAGAAACAGAGCCATCACCAGAACGCCCGATACGAACATCCCCGGCTTTGAGAAGATGTGCAGTAATATATTCATTTCTCGCTTACCCTCCCTGACCATCACAGACTGCTTGCTGTTACAGTAAAACTATCCTTTTTTTCCAGCCTTTTCAATGATCAATCCGATGATGACCACCAGAATCACCGTGAAAACAAGACGCAGCACCATAAATCGCGGACCGAGAAACCGGGCTTCAACCAGCTCCTGCGGCAGTTTGATGCAGGCCCAGGCAGAGAGGAAGATGGCAATATTCGCACTGCGGGCTCCCTTGGCCTTCAGCGTCCCCGCCAGCGGAAAAGCCATGTAGAGAGGGCCAGTAGGAAGGGTCCCCAGAAGAAACGATATTGCCATGCCGCGAACTCCCGAATCGCTGCCAAGATGGCGGGCTATAAAATCACGGGAAATGAAGACGGTCAGCAACCCCATCAAAATCAGAACGGCGGGTAATATCACCGCCATCTCCAGAGCGTAAGATGTTGTTGTCCTTATGAACGCAGACTTCGCATCAGGGAGCAGCTGCAAAGCAGCAAGGGTAATCAACCCGGTAATCAGTACCGGCAGCCAGCGCCGAAGCCAGCTTTTGCTCTTTGCTGCCTGCCCGGCAGTATTGTTATTCATCATATCAGTGCCCCCAGCAGTAAAGCGATGATTATTGCGGCAATAAAACTGAGCCCGTTACGCATCAAGGCAAACTTCTTTCCCAGTTCCTTGATTTCGAGCGGGAGCGTCACCATTCCGATCATCGTCAGCGTGGTCAGAAAGGCCGCGACAACGGTAACCGAGGCCCCTTTTTCCAGCAGGGAAGCGGCAAGCGGAAAAGACAGCAAAGCCGGTATATGAAGAATACTCCCGACAATCGCGGCTGACAGGACTCCGAAGATCCCTGCCTGTTCACCCAGAAAGCGTTCAAGCGTCTCCTGAGGCACCAGGACAAACAGCAGACCGATGAGCAGGATAATAATGATCAGCATCGGCAGCAGCGAAATAAACATTTTACCAGCTGCGGCCAAAGCTTTTATCGACTTCTCTCTGCTCCTGGTAAAGGCGAATATCAGGGCAGCGGAAGCCAGAACATTAACTGCGACAGCGGTTATGTTCATAACGGCTTTGGTGTCTTTACGACCAGCACCCGGAATGGTCCGGCTCCGGTATTATGGACGGCATGGGGAATATCCTTGGGACTCTCAATAAGCATATCCTTTTGTACTTCGGCCCGCTCATCTCCAACCTCAATCTCCCCCCTGCCTTCGAGAACATAGAAAAATACATCGACCGGGGTCACATGGGCCGGAAGCGTGTCTCCAGGCCCGATTTCCAGATGCACAACTTCAACCGGATCGATTGAAAGCAGTTTTCTCGCAGATACCGACTTTTTCCGATGGGCTTCATAAGCCTGGGACGGCGCAACAATATTCATACATCACTCCTCATCTTTTTACTTGCTCTGGTCACCCTAAAGTACCTGCGCAATATATTATGTGACTATTATCACATATAGGGAGTATTTTTGAATTTGCCAGAATTTTGCAGCGTCGACGATAGGGTGTTAGGCAGGGCTAATCTACACGAGTCGTAGTTTTTTCGTTTTTTTCTGCCGTTTGCCCTGTATGTGCCGGGCAAAAAACCCTATAATGACCGTATGGAAACTATATTCGGACCCGTCCCCTCCCGCCGGCTGGGAAGAAGTATTGGCGTTAACAATGTACCGCCAAAGCACTGTACCTATGCCTGCGTCTACTGTCAGCTGGGCAAAGCCCTGTCAATGCAAACAAAACGATCAATTTTCTATCCCCCTGCAGAACTTGCCGCTTCGGCGCAGCAGAGAATCAACGAAATTCGGAAAAAAGGTGAAACCATTGACTATGTAACCATCGTTCCTGACGGCGAGCCGACTCTCGATGCACAGCTTGGTACGCTTATCAGCCTCCTGCAGGAATCGGGTATCCCCGTGGCAGTTATCAGCAACGGCTCGCTTCTCGGCAGTCCCGACGTACGAAAAGATCTGCTGAAAGCCGACTGGGTTTCGGTAAAAGTTGATGCCGTATCGGATGCTGTATGGCATAAAATCGATCGTCCCCGCAGGGATATCGATCACCGCAAAATGCTGGACGGGATTTCACAGTTTGCTCAGGACTTCCGCCGCAAGCGGGAAAGCATACTGACAACTGAAACTATGCTGGTGGAAGGACTGAACACCGCAGATGCAGACCTTGAGGCCATCGGCAGGTTCGTTGGAGCCCTTGCCCCCCAAACAGCCTATCTGGCCGTACCGACCCGACCGCCGGCAGAAGTCTGGGTAGAACCGGCCAGCGAAGAATCCCTCGCCCGCGGCTACGGCATCTTCTCACAATACCTTTCTTCGGTCGAACACCTCACCGGATATGAGGGAAACCAGTTCAGCGCTTCGGGAGATGCAAGACAGGATATTCTCAGCATAACGGCTGTACACCCGATGCGTTCCGATGCGGTGGAGGAGCTGCTCAAAAAGGACGGCAGCACCTTCGCTGCTGTTGAGGAACTGCTGGAAAACGATCTCCTGACAAAAAGCACGTATGGCGGACATGCCTATTACGTGCGGCGCTTCAGGAAAAGCAAATGAAAGGTATCCAATAATCAGGGCTGCTGCTCAATCCTTTCCGGATCTTTGCAGCAGCCCTGTCAGTTGCTCATTACTTATTCTTTTTCAGTTACGGCTGGGCGCTCAGATTGATCCGCGTCCGCCAAAACCTGGCTGAGCCTGGCGGCCCCAGTCATTAAAATCCTGCTGCACAGCGCCGCCGGGAGCCTGCCGTCCTGCGGGCATTTGACGGCTGTTATTCATTCTGCCCTTGTCCTGCATCGGCGCATATCGGGAATTGTTATCGGAACCGAACCCGGGTTTGTCAAAATCATCGGACCAGCGTCCCATCATATCGAAAACAATTTCCTCGTCTCCTGCATCAGCGCTTTGTACAAAGACATGCCCATCGTAGTCCTGTTCACAATCGATGCATTCTGTCAGCAGGCCAGTTACACTGACTTCCAAGTTGTCATATGCATCAAGATCAAGAATCCTGACCCGGGAAGCTGAAAGTGAGTACGCGGCGCCATCGGCAGCCAGCACCACTTCCGAATCGGTTACATCCAGAATCCCGGACACTGTAACCAGTTCCCCGGCAGCTCTTCCATAACCGGGCTCAACTGCCTCCGGTGCGTTCTCACGACTGCCGTTTGCAAAACCTGCAGCGGCAACGGTCAATAACAGTAAAAAAATACCTAGTTTCTTCATAATTTTTCTCCTTGTTTGCTGAACAGCGTTTTCTCTGCTGTTCGCATTGTTTATGAATAGAACTTATCAGCATGCTGTTAAGGAACGATATCAGCAAGGTTAAGAAATCATAATGATATTTTGATAAACTTTTCTCGATATCCTCTCTTCACCTCATTGACACACTAATTCAACCTGATTATTATTAGCATATGTTCATAAAGAAATAATGAGGAGGTTCGTATGGCCAGAAAATTCGTCATCATAGGCGGTTCAGCAGCAGGTCCTAAGGCGGCCTCAAAAATACGCCGACATGACCAGGAAGCGGATATTACCATTGTTCAGAAAGGTAAATATCTGAGCATGGCTTCGTGCGGATATCCCTACTTTGTCGGCGGGGTTTTTGATGACCAGAATGAACTCGTCGCAACACCTACCGGGGTACCGCGTGATCCCAGCTTCTTTGCAAGCACCAAGGCTGTAACTGCCCTCACTGAAACCGAGGCGATCTCTATTGACCGCGACAGAAAACAGGTTGCCCTCCGCAATCTGGCTACCGGGGAAGAAAGCAGCCTGCCCTATGACAAGCTGATCCTGACTACCGGTGCCAACCCGGTTATTCCACGCCTCCCCGGCATGGACCTTGATGGTATAGACTCCCTCCAGAGCATGGAAGATGCCGTCCGCCTGAAAGCTCTGGTAGTTGAGAAAAAAACTAAAAAAGCGGTAATAATCGGCGGCGGGCTGATCGGCATAGAAACCTGCGAAGCAATGGAGCTGGCAGGAATAGAGATAACTGTCGTTGAAATGCTTGACCAGATTCTGCCGTTTCTCGACTGGGAAATGGCCAAACTGGTTGAAAACCATATGCGCTCCAAAGGCGTCAACATTATCACTGGAATAGGTGTGGCAAAAATTCTTGGCACTGACACGGTATCAGGCGTTGAACTCACTGACGGAACAGTTATTGAATGCGACCATGTCGTCTTTTCCATCGGGGTTCGTCCAAACAGCAAACTTGCCGTTGAAGCCGGTCTTAAAATCGGCGACAGGGGCGGCATTGCAGTCAACCGTTTTATGCAGACTTCCGATCCCAGTATCTACGCCGCTGGAGACTGTATCGAGGTAACCAACCTGATTACCCACAATAAGCAGCATTGGCCAATGGGTGATGCTGCCAACCTTCAGGGACGGGTAGCGGCTCAGAATATGGTGTTCGGCAATGTTGAGGAATACGAAGGCGTTGTGGGTACCGGCATCTGCAAGGTATTTGACTTTACTGCCGGCGGCACCGGGCTCTCGGAAAAAATGGCCCGGATGGAAGGTTACGAGAATGTCATCTCAGTTATTCATGCGGCGCCGGATAAACCGGGCTTCATGGGCGGCAATCCGATTATCATCAAGATGCTGGCAGCCAAGACTACGGGTCGCTTTCTCGGCATGCAGGTTGTAGGCACCGGTGATGCTTCAAAAAGGCTCGCGATGGCAGCCATGGCCCTTCACGGAAAGATGTGCATATCTCACATGGTCAACCTTGATCTGCCCTATGCCCCTCCCTTCTCACCGGCCATAGACAACTTTATAGCAGCGGTACACGCATTGGAAAACAAGTGGCGTCAACATATGGAAGGTATCAGTACCGTTGAAGTCAAGAAAAAACTTGATGCCGGAGAACCGGTATTTCTCCTCGATGCACGTGGTCCGGATGAATACGAAACTCTGCGGCTTGGCGTCGGTGAACACCTGATCCCGCTCGGCAAACTGAGAAGCAGCCATGACAAGCTGCCTGAAGATAAAAATACCGAGATCATTGCCTACTGCAAAATTTCGCTGCGCGGGTATGAAGCTGCCTGCTATCTGAAAAGCATCGGCTACACCTGCGTCAAGGTAATGGAGGGCGGAATAGCCGTCTGGCCGTTTGCTCGCGAAAAGTAATTGCGTAAGTTCTTATTGTGCGAGGTTCTGAATCCCATTAAAGGATTATAAAGAACCTTGAGGATATTTCGAAATGATTACATTTTGAAATATTCTCGAACAGATTTTTATTGGTAATTCAAGTCAGTCCGGGTCATGGCAAAAGCAATTGAGCCCCTGCCATCCTCCCACCCCGGACTGGCTATTTTTTTCCTTCGAGCTTTTCGTTGCTCGCCCTTTTTTATACCCGCATACCCCTATCCCCCGCACTTACCGCAGGGAGTTCCCTCTTTCTCATCCGAAAAATATCCGGTCTTTGTATTATGATAATAGGGGCAGTCAGCGTTATGCCGGATTCGCGAAGGAAGAGCAATCCAGTACCGGGATGTCTTGCCAAACTCCAGATTGGCTGCATTGAATTCAGGACTGTTCCGTACTTCCTCTTTTTTCAGGTTCATGTGAACACTATAGTCCAGCCACTCAACAGAACTGATGTCCTTTACTTGCATCATCACCTTCTTCCCTGGAAATACGTTGCGGGTATCGGCAACAACATATTCCAGCTTCCACTCCTTATCATCCGCGACATAGTCATCCACATGACCGATATTCCCATCCTCTGCATGAATATAATAGCCGCGGATATGACGGGTTGACCGCAGATGAGGATTTCCGGCTGCCTTGCTCTCTTTTTCTGCTGTTTCGGCAGAAATCTCCTGAACCGGGAGTACCGGACCCACCGTGCTGCCTATTCCGACCTTCCAGTAGGGCAGCCACTGATAGTAGTCATGGAGGATAATCTCCTGCTGACGATATACCGGTTTCTCGGTATCAATATCCGGACTCTCCTTTACCTGGGCACACGTCAGATTGACACAGAACTGATGTCTTTCCCAGTCAGGCTTACCCAGTTCGGTCGAGGGAATCAGCACCATCCGCCCTGAAAACCACCCTCCTGTCCTTACCACAAGATAGCGGACAGTCCAGGCGGCATCATCAAAGTAGAAGTCATGAACCCTCCCTATTTCGCCGTCAACCGCCTTGAGGGAAAACCCGATTAAACTGTTCAATAGAATATGCATTGGACACCTCCTGTTTCGATACCGATTTAGAAGATGCAGTTACTGAAGAATAAATGAATAAAACCAACTAATTATCTGCCGTGTTCGATCTGCACCTTCGTACCATTATCGAATAACCTCATCCATCTACCTACAGTATACTACTCAAACTGTCTGCCGGCAAGAACCTGATTTAGGAACCTGATCAACGCCTGCGATGAAGCTTGCAAAAGCCGCAAAACATCACTACATTGTACTCATGAATCTAACGATACTGGCTTTAGGCGAAATCGTCGGAAAACCCGGCATATATACCGTAAAAGAGGGCCTCAAGACCCTGAAAGAGACACGGCACATCGACTTCATCATGGCTAACGGTGAAGGAACAACCGGCGGATTCGGCATAGGGAAAAATCATTCCATCTATCTCAGAAAAATCGGGATCGATGCCATTTCGACAGGAGAAAAAACCTACTACAAGAAAGATATGGTCGATCACCTCCGACACGCCCCATATATAGTGCGCCCGGCTAACTATCCGCCCGGCAACCCGGGAAGGGGCTGGTCTGTTCTTGATGCAGGAGATAAAAAAATCGGTGTAATAACCCTGCTCGGTCAGGCGGGCTTCCAGCGGGTTCATCTTGGCAACCCGTTCCTGCTCCTCCCCTCCCTGGTGGAAAGAATTCAGACAATCACCCCCTACATCATCCTCCAGTTCCATGCGGCAACGACTGCTGAAAAGCGGGCCATGTTTTTCCATGCCGACGGCACCCTCTCCGCCGTTATCGGCACTCACGCCAAGGCAATCACCTCAGATGCGCAGATATTTCCGCGAAAAACTGCCGTAATAACCGACAACGGCCGCTGCGGCAGCATTAACAGTGTCGGCGGCCTTGACCCCGAAATTGAAATCAGAAAGTTTCTCACCCAGATTCCCGAACGTTCAGCAGACTGCTGGGATGACCTCGAAATGCAGGGGGTCCTCTTTGAACTCGACGAATCGGGCAAGGCCGTATCAATAGAAACACTCAGAATTCCGGTAAAAACCCCGGAAAAGGAGATGTGACATGACTGAGATATCAACGGTAATCTCATCCACAAACAATCAGGCCGAACTTGGCTGCACGACAACCGGCTGCTCAAGCTGTGCAGGAAATTCATTCTGCAATATAAAAGGACATTCCTATACGGCTCTCAATCCCGGACACCTCGATATCCAGCCCGGAGATCAGGTAGAGGTGTACCTTCCCCCTGGAAAAACTATTTTTTCAGGCTTTGTAATCCTGATTTTTCCGCTTATGCTCTTCTTTGCCGGATTTCTTCTCACTGGACTTATGTTCGACGGAGCAGGAGAAGGATTGAAAGCCCTGGGCGGATTTATCGGCCTGTCTGTCGGATTCGGTCTGGGCTATATGTTCGGCAAAGTAAAAAAACAGCAGTATATGCCAACTATCCAGAAGAAATTGGATCTGTCGTAAGCAGTTTCTTTTAAAAAGCGGTTTCTCAAGGTTCTCTCAAAATTCAAAAATTATGAAAGAACCGCAATTGTAAAAACCGGCCGGTTTCCTTATAATCCGGTTACATGAGCAAATACATCTTTTTCAGCGGTGGTGTGTGTTCGAGTCTGGGAAAAGGCCTTGCGGCAACATCGCTCGCCAATCTCCTGGAGAATCACGGCCTGAATGTTCGTATGGTTAAAATTGACCCATACCTGAACGTGGATGCGGGGACAATGAGTCCATATCAGCATGGTGAAGTCTATGTTACCGACGATGGGGCGGAAACAGATCTGGATCTGGGAAATTACGCCCGCTTTACCAATGCCCCGATCGGCAAAGACAATTCGATTACTACCGGGCAGATTTACCAGGAAGTCATCAGAAAAGAACGCGAAGGCCGCTATCTTGGCCGGACAGTTCAGATAATACCCCACATAACCGACGAAATTAAACGTCGAATTCTTACTGTCGGCCGGAAGCCGGATGTCGATGTAACAATTATCGAAATTGGCGGAACCGTCGGGGATATCGAATCCATCCCCTACCTTGAAGCGGCCAGGCAGATGTCCAGCGACCTGGGTAAAAAGAATGTCCTCTATATTCACCTGACACTGATTCCTGCTGTAGGCGGCGGGGAGCTGAAAACTAAACCTACCCAGCACTCAGTCAAGGAGTTGAGAGAAATCGGTATTCAGCCCGACATCCTCATCTGCCGTGCGCCTGAGATGCTTTCCAGCGATGTCATCCGTAAAATTTCCCTCTTCACCAATGTCGAACGGGAAGCAGTAATAATCGGATACGACCTGAAGGGATCAATCTATGAATTGCCGCTGGTTTTCCGACAGCAGAACATGGATGCCATTGTACTGAAAAAACTTGAATTGGAAGCAGGCGAACTGGATCTCAGCCAGTGGGAAAAGATGGTCTCGATCTGCAGCAGTTCCCCGTCCGTCATCCGGATCGGTATTGTGGGAAAGTATATACATCTTCCCGATTCCTATAAATCAATCACAGAGGCGTTGGTTCACGGCGGCATTGCCAATAATACACGGGTGGATCTGATAAAAATTGATGCAGAGGATATTGAGAACTGGCACGATGAAGAACTGGCGGCAAAATTTGCCGATATTCACGGAATTCTTATCCCGGGCGGATTCGGTACCCGCGGAACCCTCGGCATGATACGTGGTGCTGAATATGCCCGTACCCATGCAATCCCCTGTTTCGGTATCTGTCTTGGCATGCAGATCATGGTTATCGAGTATGCCCGGAATGTTTTGGGATATAAAGATGCTGACAGCACCGAATTCCGGCCCGAAACAAAGCACCCGGTTATCAGTCTGCTGGAAGAACAGGTTGAGATCACCCAGATGGGCGGCACCATGCGCCTGGGAAAAAGCGCGTCGGTACTTGTTCCCGGAACACGTATTCATGAAGCCTATCAAAGTGATTCAGCCGAGGAACGTCACCGGCACCGCTATGAATTTGCCAACAGCTATCGTAAGGTTCTCTCGGAAGCTGGTCTGAGGATCAGCGGATTTACTCCTGACGGGGAACTTGTAGAATCTGTCGAGTGGCAGGACCACCCGTGGGGAGTGGGTGTTCAATTCCATCCCGAGTTCACGTCTAAGCCGGTTACCCCGCATCCGCTGTTTGCGCAGTTTATCAAAGCGAGCATGAATCATGAGGAGACGAGGGAATGAAAGGCATCATACCCCGGGGCAAGCCAAGGAAGCGGTTTCTGCCGAGGCAGAAGCAGCCTCTGCGGCACAAGCCGTCAGGTTTGCCCGTAATCATCCTGCTTCTGCTTACCGCAGGAGCCTGCACGTTCGAATACGAGACAGCTTCTGCTGCTGCAGCGGGAAATATTCCCGATTTTATTTTAAAAAATGCTGTTTATACTGTAGAAAGAAGCGGCGAACGTGCTATGATATTCAGAGCTGAAACAATCGAGATGTATGAGTCTGACAAAACCGCCAATCTTGATGCTGTCACCTTTCAGCAGCGGAATGAGAATGAAGCCGATACCGCGTCAGGAAGCTGCGGAAAAGTCAGCATTAATACCAACAGCCAGGATGCGGTCCTTTCTGACGGGATTGTCATTATTGCTCCTTCGGAAGGGGTCCGGCTGGAGGCTGAACAGCTGGAATGGGACAACCGCAGAGAACGGCTGTTTTCACATCCTGAGGAAATTGTTCGCATCATCTATGATGACGGCACGCGGGTGATCGGACGCGGATTCAGCGGGGATTTCTCCCTGAACGTCTTTCAATTCCAGGAAATTATCGAGGGGAACCTGCAGTATGAATAAAGCTCTCAAAAAACCATTTCTTAGTCTGTTATCATCCCTGATTCTTTTTCTGGCAGTCCTTGCTCCTGCCGCGGCGCAGGACGGCGCTACGGCGCAAGATGGCGCGGCGGGAGAAGAGACCCGGGAAAATCAGAGCATCTCGTTTGCAGGAAGCTTCACCCAGGCATCACTCAAGGAAGGCAGCCGGACGATCTCCCTTACCGGGGGCGCGTGGGTGGATTCAGGCAATGTGTACATTGAAGCTGACAGCATCGACATCTACGGTGAACAGTCCCGCTTTCTCAGCTGCCGTGGAAATGTCATGCTCACGCAAAAAGAAGAAGAAATCACCCTGCAGGCCAATGTACTCGACTACGATCGTGAATTATCATCCCTTACCGTCAACGGCTGGGTTGAACTGCTTGACCGGAAAAACCAGCTGGCAGCCAGAGGAGCCTATCTGCGAAGCGAAGAGGATACCGGCATTATCCTGATTCAGGTTAATGTATCAATCCTGAAAACTGATGATGAGGACAGCGAATTGTACTGCCGGGCAGATTCTGCCATCTTTGATACAGATGCAAATATGCTTGAACTTACCGGCCGTTCAGAAGTCTCCTATGACGGATCATTCTACAAAGCATCAAGAATCCTCATCGATCTCGACACCAATGAGATTACCATGGAAGGCGGGGTGAGCGGGAATATTGATGAAAGCCAGTGAGACAAAACCTGGGGACACGCTCTCCATTAAGGGCCTCCGCAAGCTTTACGGCCGCAAAACTGCGGTTGCAGATATCTCTTTTTCTATGCATGCAGGAGAAGTGGTCGGCCTCCTCGGCCCCAACGGGGCAGGAAAAACCACGGTATTCTATATCATTGTCGGGTTCATTGCGGCGACTGAGGGAAAGGTCTTTTTCAACGATACCAACATCACCAGACTGCCCATGTATCGGAGGGCACGCCTCGGCATTTCATATCTATCCCAGGAATCCTCGATTTTCCGAAAACTGACGGTTGAAAAGAATATCTGGGCAATTCTCGAAACACGCAGTGATATCTCCAAAGCGGAGAAGGAAAAAGAGCTTGAGCGGCTTATTGACGATTTCGGCCTGAAGGACGTCAGGAAACAGCCTGCCTATACCCTTTCGGGCGGAGAAAGGAGAAGAACTGAAATCGCCCGCAATCTGGCGGTCAGCCCGCGCTTTCTGCTGCTGGATGAACCGTTTGTCGGGATCGACCCGATCGTTGTTCAGGATATCAAGAGAATAATCAGGCATCTTGCAGGAGAGGGTATCGGCATCCTTATTACCGACCACAACGTACGAGAAACCCTTGAAATCACTGACCGATCCCACATTATAAACCATGGGGAAATTCTCGTTTCCGGCGATCGTGAGACCCTGCTTTCCAATGACATTGCCCGAACAATTTATCTTGGGACAGATTTTCAGCCATGATTATGGTACAGTTGCGGCAGGAATAGAATATGCAGTCCCAGCAATTAGTCATAGCCCAGAAACAGCAGCTCAAACTCAGCCCCCAGATGTACCAGTCCCTTGAACTGATGGCGCTGCCGCTCATGGATCTGCGTGAAAAAATCCAGACAGAAATAGAAAAAAATCCGGCTCTCTCTCTGGAACCGGGCAGGGACGTCTCCTTCGAGCGTATTGAGCGGCAGCAGGGAGCGGGAGCTGTTGATCCTTTTGAAAACAGTTCCGATCCGGGCTATATCCGAAAAGCCCGGGACATCGACCCCGACGCCAAGCAAAAGTTTATGGAAGGTGCCCTTTCCCGCCCCGAATCCCTGCAGGAACATCTCTTTCTTCAGCTCCGCCTGCTTCGGCTTACAGATGAGGAACGGGAGATGGGCGAGCTGCTCATTTCCAACCTTGATCACCATGGGTTCTATTACTGTGAACCCGAAGAAATTGTTCCGGCAGACAAGCGTCGCCTGATGCAGCGCATGGTCAGCATTGTGCAGGATTTGATCCGCCAGGAATCTGTACGGCAAATTATACAGAATCCCTGGTCCTGCAGGCCAGACTTTCAGGTATGGCACCTGATGGTACAGAGGAGGTGCTTCGCCATCATCTGATACATAAAAACGCGGGAAACTGGCTGAAATCGCCAAAAGTCTGAACACCTCGCCAGATGAGGTCGAAGAAATTATCTGTCTATAAAAACTTCAACCCCTACCCCGGCAGCAATTTTCTCAAGAATCCACCCAATATATAGTGCCCGATCTCCTTATCCGGAAATTGACGGCAAGCTGATAATGCAGCTAAATGCCGACCAGATTCCAAACCCTCAAGATTGATCCTGAGTTTGAAGCACCGCCGAAACCAGCGGATCGGCCGACCGGGAGAGGAACGGTATATACAGCAGGTAACCGGGACGCCTGGTGGCTTATCAATAGGCCCAGATGCGCAGTTCAACATTGCGGCGGGTCGGAGTTGTCGCTCAGGCACCGCCAGATGGATTTTTCTTCATGGTCCCAAATACTCTGAGGGCTTTGACGCTCAGCGATATAGCTGAGGAGATATCGGCTCACGAGACAACCGTTTCCAGAATCTCCAACGCCAAATACATTCAAACTGATTAAATTTTTCCGATCAAGTACTTTTTCACCAATGCGGTTCAGGGAAAGGGCGATGACGGGAAGGAAGTCTCCAAAACGGAGTTAAAGAGGATAGCTCAGGAAATTATAACTGATTATACAGGGAGCGCGACTTTCGACCGCAGAAAATCTCTGACCTGCTGGCCGAACGGAATATTTCGGTTGCCCGAAGAACAAGTGGCAAAATATCGCAAGGAACTGAATATCGAATCTTCCTTCGAGCGATAGCCGCCTCCGGGGAAAAAAACTTACTGCATTTGGTGAGGGAGCACAGGAAAAAGTTTGATCACTTAATTCTTATCCATACATACACTTGTGTAATAATTTCCTGAGATTTCAACCTCAACCCGAAAAAACGATTCATGAAACCATTTGACATTTCAACCTCAACGGTAATATCCTTTATGTATAACCCCAAATCAGGAGGTGGCTATGAATCTGGAAATCAGAGGCATCCATTACAATGTGAGTGATACTACTAAAGAGTTTTTCGAGAAAAAACTTGAGCGCATCGAATTTGCAACAGACTACCTGGTGGATTTATTGATCAATGTGCACAAAGAACCTCACCAAAGCTACAGAATTGAGGCAAAAGTGCATTTCCAATGGGGAATAACCAAAATGGTCGGCGCCGAAGGCCATGAGCTTTACGAGGCTATCGAATACTTTGTCGATAAGCTTGACCTGCTGATAAGAAAGGAGAAAGGAAAAGTAAAAGACCACGGGATACGGCACAAGGAAGAAATAATAGCCCCCTGAGCTGCTCCCTTTTAAGCAGCAAGTATTCATAACCTGCCGGGCGGCAGATATTTCATTAACTGCCGCTTCGCAGGACTGCAGCCTTCTCCAGAATATAGTCCACCTGATACTTGCCGACCAGAAAACTTCGAAGACCTCCATCAATCTGCAGCAGCAGAAAGTCGGATGAATAGGGATAGAGTTCCACGACTTTCTCTCTCTCCTCTTCAAATCGATGATGGTAAACCAACCTCAGTACAGGCTCGGCATCCCGCTGTTCCTCGATTATCTGGGGATCACCGACACCTTCTATCTGCCGGCCGATTATAACCTGATAAAAATCTTTGAACTGATCTTCATCAACCTCTGCACCGTTTACGAAATAGATTTCTGCCGGGTCCGCTTCATCTCCAGAGCGCTCTATTTCAGCAGTAATCTGAATATCGCCTGCTTCCAGTTCATATCCGCTTATCGTATCTATTCCAATCAAAGCAGCAAAACTCTCCGCATAGGAAAAAGGCTCAATATAGGCAGCAGCCGTATCCTCTGCAGAAATAATCAGGACCGGATCCCTCGTCTTGGAGACAAGCGCATATCGCTCCCGCTCCCGCTCCCCCTCCCCGGTTTCAGCCCCCAGATCAAGCGCTATTCTGGTTCCGTCCCCTGCTTCCAGTATCAGTTTGCGGGACTGTTCCGTATCCAGACCATAGGTTTCCAGAGACTGCGGATCATCAATAAAACCGCGAATGGTAATTCCCTGCTCTATCGGCTCAATAAGTTCAAAATATTTTGAATCATTCACTCCGCGGGGAGGATCGAACGGGGCGGTAAAATAAAAAGGAAATAACCCGGGGTCAAAAGGATCATCGCTTTCAAATCGTTCAATAGTATAGATCGGGCTGTCGCCTTCCGAAACGGTGACCTTGGTGAGAGCCTGCCAGTTCACCGGCTGAATGGTTTTTACCCGGATATCATACAGCCGGGGGAAAAGCATTTCGGTAAAATAGGAGATAACGAGATAGACATTCGGATCGCCCTCCCGCATAACATAGCGGGCGGTTCCATCCGGATTTTTATTACCGAAAATCAGGGTTGTCTGCTGATCTCCCGCAGCAACGGTACAGGAGGCTTCCGGATCGGCAAACCCGTAATCACCTATATTCTCAGACTCGCTGCTCGAGACAATATCTGACGAGACCAGCATTGCCAGAGTACTGCTGATCGCCTCTCCCACCCCGTTGAGCAGGGTTATTTTCGGGTTGTCCGCCACTTTATACGAATTCGGTCCTGCCGGAACCAGGGTATACTGCTCATCGCGGCGGGTTATCGTCAGTGCGTCAAAATTCCGGGGATCAAACTCCAGCAGGCTGACAAACTGTTCCTCAGCAGATTCAGCAGGATCAGCAGATTCATCCATATCAGCCGTCCCCTCCGCCCGGGCTGAATCAGAATCATCAGCCTCCAGCGGTTCACGACTTATCAGCAAAAAAGCGGCAGCGAGAAGAACCACTCCCGCCAAAGCCAGCAGCAGCGTACGGCTTTTTTTCATAGACGTTTTCTCCTGATGTAGACTATCAGCCCGACCAGAATAATTCCCAGGGGAATAACCAGCACTACCAGTCCGGCATAGACAAACGCATTGGCGGCACTGATCTGCAGGGGCAGCCGGTAGAGACTCCGACTCTGGACATTGATAGTCTTGTCCTCTCCGGCAAGCCAGCCTAAAGCGGATACGGTGAAGTCATAGTTGGCCTTGAGCGAACCCATCCCGGACAGCGGAGCAAAGGAACTGGCAGTCCCGACAGCCAGGACTTTAGCCCCTTCCTGAAAACCGGTTTCAATATTTTTTTCAGCTGCCCCGACGGCAGCATTGATGGGGCCGGGCCGGTCAGTCATGACCCTGCTTTCAGAAGCAGTATTTAAATCTATTCTCAACCAGGACTTAGCCGTACTGGTAAGAATCGGGATCAACTCTATGTTCCGCTTCTGGATGGGAGCTGCGGAGAATCCGAGAGAGGAGGCAAGCACCATGTTCTGGTTGTTCTCGGTAAGCGATCCCGTTATTTCGGTTCCGGCATAGAGCGGAGAAAAGACTACCGGAGAACCGCCGAACTCCGAAAGAAGCCGATCTGCATCCTGCTCCATGATGATGCCCCGGTCAAGTCTGATATTCCAGGCAGTCAGCAGGGCAGAAAGGTTGGGTATCTTTTCCTGAATCAGATCGAGTCCTATATACAGGCTGCCGCCCCTATCAAGGAATGCAAGAAGCTTATCAGTTTCACTGGCGCTGTAGTCCCAGGAAGGGCTGAGAATAACGACAATATCGGCATCTTCCGGGATGGAGGAGACTGTTGTCATATTCAAAGTCTTGAGCTTGAAGTTGCTCTTCTCCAGGGACTCTGTATATCCGAAATCCTCAAAGGTATATTCATTATGCCCCAGCAGCTGGTAGATAACCACTTCCTGACCGGTTGCGACATACTGAATTGCCGCGGAGAGGCTTTGCTCAGCTTTGAATCCATACACATTTACGCTGCCCTGATTGTCGTAGGAGACATTGTAGAGATCCATATAGGGGATAACCCGGCTGCGGTCGCCGCTGACAGCTATAACCGAACCGGTACTGATAGTTTTCCGGTCCTCACCTTCCCCTGAAGTCTCGGTATATCTGGCAATCAGACCGGGATTCCGATCCGGATCGATCTGCTCGAGCCGTACAGATTTGCTTGAAGCGTACTGCTCCAGGAGCTCTCCGACCGTGATATTTTCCTGTCCCGGCTTGGCCAGATAATAGAGCGTGACTTCCTGCTCGATTTCCGCCAGCATTTGTCTGGTTTCTTCTGTCAGAGTATAGAGATCACGCCGCGTCATGTCAAACTTGAGATCCAGTTCCCCAGCCAGCAGGTTTATTATTACAAGCCCCACAAGAACCGCTATGCTGATAGCGACAGAGAGAGCTGCATGCTTTACTTTAAAAGATATTTTTTTCATGTCACATCAACTCCATCGGCGATTTTCAATTCTGCTTCCCGTAAGATAGAGAAAAAAGGCGGAGAAGCTGATATAGTAGACCACTGCATCCAGGCGCAGGATTCCCATGGAAAACCGCTGAAAACGGCTGGTAAGGGAAAACCAGGAAATACTCTTGCTTATCAGCCCATAGAGGCTTTCCTGAGCGGCTGCATAGACAATAATAACCCCGATAAGCAGGACCACTCCGGCGGCAGCTGTAATTCTCCAATCCTCTGCCTTGCGCTGAAAGAGCGCAAGGCCCGCAATCAGCAGAATAAGAATGAAGATCGCCCCTGACAGCGGTGACATCGGGACAAACGATCTGATATAATCGATAATCCAGCTTGCCAGAAGTGCGCTGAAGGTAAGAATGGCCGCCGAAGTCTGGCTCTCCGCCACTTCCGAGATATAGGTTCCGATAGCGATAAAAGCACTTCCCAAAAAGAAAAACCCGATATACGTTCCCCAGATCTGGGCCCAGTCCATTCTTCCGTGAAAGCTCAGAAGCAGCGGGAACAGCATAGTAATGATCAAGGTTATTAAAAATACGGTAACAGCGGCAAAAAACTTTCCCAGCACAATGCCCTGGATGCTGACCGGAGAGGAGAGGAGAAGGATGTCAGTCTTCTGCCGCTTTTCCTCGGTAAAAAGCCGCATGGTAAGGATAGGAACAACCAGCAGGAAGATGAGAATCAGGCTGCCGAGCACGCTCGAGTAGTCACTGCTTCCGCTGAAAAGATTCTGGAGGGTAAAAAAGAGCCCCGCAATAAGCAGAAAAGCCCCCATAAAGATGTACCCGCCGGGAGTCAGGAAATAGGTTTTGAGTTCTTTTTTGTATACTGCTCTCATAATTCCACCTCGCTTCGCGTCAGGTCCAGAAAGATCTCCTCCAGACTCATATCAATCGGCCGCATCATGAGCAGCGGGGTTCCAGCCTCTGCAAATGCGTTAAAAACATCCCTGCGGATATCTCTGTCGTCATCTGCATTAAAGTAGACATTAACGGTATCATGCTCTTCTCCTGCCTCGATTTTATAATCGATGATGCCGGTGAGCTTACTGACGGTACTCTCCGCCTGCTCACGAGCTGCAGCAGCGGTTATGAAGAGCCGGTTGCCCCCGAATAGATGGCGGGAGAGATCCTCCGGCCGGTCCGAGGCAATTATTTTCCCTTTTGAGATGATCATCACCCGCTGACAGACGGCCTGCACTTCGGAAAGAATATGCGAGCTGAGAACAACGGTATGCTTTTTCCCGAGATCAGCTATCAGGTTCCGTATTCCAATAATCTGCCCCGGATCCAGACCGACTGTCGGTTCATCCAGAATCAGGATATCCGGATCCCCGATCATAGCCTGGGCCAGTCCTACCCGCTGTCGATAGCCCTTGCTCAAATTCCGGATCAGGCGTCTGGATACATGGGTAATCCCGACCTTCTCCATAATCCGTTCAATTTTCATTTTCCGCTGGTCACGGGATACCCCTTTCAGGTCACAGACGGTTGAAAGATACTCCCTTGGCGTCATCTCCACATAGAGCGGAGGGTTTTCCGGCAGATACCCGATCATCTTCTTGACTGCCGAGGGATCTTCGAGTATATCAATCCCGTTAATTTTCGCCCTCCCGGCAGAGGCTGAGATACATCCGGTCAATATATTCATAACTGTAGATTTTCCCGCCCCATTGGGACCGAGAAACCCGATAACCTCTCCCTCCTCGATCGTAAAGGAGATATCATCCACGGCCAATGTACGACCGTACCTTTTCGTGAGCTGCTCTACTTCAATCATTTTCGCATACTCCGGTTCTTCTGTTCTGCGATGCTGCAGTTCTGCAATTCTGCAGATGTAAGAATTTTATGTTATGTGCGAGGGCAGCAAAAAAACCGCCTCACCTTCAAGTCTCTAACGATGATACACGCGGTCTTCCGGATCTGTCAATGATGTACATTGATTTACACCGGATCTATCCAATAAAGATGCTTCTCCCTGAGATGCCGGTAAACACCGTGAGCAAACTGCTTAACAAATATTTACACATAACGATTACCTGTGATATAATGAAAGAAAAGGCGGCTTATGAAAGAATTTACTGTTCTCGATCTTCTGGATCTCGATCTCAAAGAAAAGAACACCCTTGAACTCAAGTGCATTGGCGGGAGACCGGGGCTTTCGCGGGTTATTACCACCTCCAAAATCAACCGTCCAGGACTGACTCTCAGCGGATTTATTCAGGAATTCGCCTACGACAGCATTCAGGTTTTCGGAAAAGGGGAGCAGGCTTACCTCAAGACTCTTGAAGCCAAAAAATCGTTTAACACCATAGAAAAGATGTTCTCATTCGCTATTCCTACCTGCGTTTTCTGCGAAGGCGGTGCTCCCGGTGAAGAATTTATTGCCATTGCAGAAAAGTCCGGCTGTCCGATTCTCACGACTGGACTTCAGTCGGGAGATTTTTCCCTGCGGATCTACCAGGTCCTGAGCGACATATTTGCCCCCCAGACGACCATTCACGGCGTTCTGGTGGAAGTCTTCGGAGTCGGCGTCCTTATTACCGGAGACAGCGGAGTCGGGAAAAGCGAAACGGCCCTCGAACTCATCGAACGGGGGCATCGGCTGATAAGCGATGATACCGTCAAGCTGAGAAGCGTTACCGGCAACATTCTGATCGGTGAAGGGGAAAACGAATTCCTTGCCCATCACATGGAAATACGCGGACTGGGAATCATCAATATCACCCACCTTTTCGGTGTCAGCGCAATCCGCGATAAAAAGCAGGTTCAGCTCTTCGTGCAGTTGGAGGAGTGGGACTCAAACAAGAATTACGACCGCGTCGGCGAAGATCTTACAACAAACATTCTCGACGTCACCATACCGAAACTTGAAATCCCTGTTAAGCCGGGAAGAAATGTCCCGATCATTATAGAGACAGCGGCCATGAATGAGCGGCTGAAAAAACTCGGGTATTATTCTGCCAAAGAATTCAATCAGAATGTGCTCAAATGGCTGGAAAGTGAATCTGCCAGGAATCTCTACTACAACAACGAGGATACCTTTTAGTCCATGATCGAGAAACAAGTAACCGTCAAAAACAGGGCCGGAATACATGCAAGACCGGCAGCCCTGATAGTAAAAACAGCGAACAGCTTTACGTCGAATTTATATATAGAACGTGACACCATGCGAATTAACGGAAAATCCATCATGGGCATCATAACCCTTGGTGCGAGTTACAAAACAGAACTTAAAATCATAGCAGAAGGAGCAGATGAAGAGCTTGCGGCAGAAGCGATCGAGCAGCTCTTCCTGAATCGATTCGAGGAATAGCACCGGCTGGTGCAGGACATGTTCAAATGAAAGAACTTACACGCAGACAGCGAGAGGTAGTGGAATTTATTAGAGATTTCATACTGGATCATTCGTATCCCCCCACT
The DNA here is from genome assembly GCA_018399255.1 of Spirochaetales bacterium. Lineage (GTDB taxonomy): Bacteria > Spirochaetota > Spirochaetia > JABMQR01 > JABMQR01 > M55B182. The sequence goes on from JAGYPA010000010.1 coordinate 28,452, forward strand.
ATCCGTGAAATAGCATCTCACTTCTCTGTTTCGGTCAAAGCGGCATTTGATCATGTTAAAGCTCTCGAAAAAAAGCATATTCTGAAAAGCGATCTGAATCGTTCCCGTTCTCTGGAGATTCTCTCCCGGGAATTCAATCCAGTCCAGGAATCCATCTCAATCCCCCTCTTAGGCAATGTTGCCGCCGGTGTTCCGCTGCTGACCGAAGAAAATTTTGACGGAACGCTCTCCATATCATCAGATATGCTGGGCAGCGGAGAATTCTTTGCATTAAAAGTCAAAGGCGACAGTATGATCAATGCCGGTATATTTGACGGAGATTTTGCTGTTATCCGTAAAACCGGAACTGCCGACGACGGCGATATTGTTGTGGCCTGGGTCAATGAAGAGGCTGTCACCCTGAAACGACTCTTTGTCGAGAAAAACCGGGTCCGCCTGCAGGCCGAAAATGATGCCTACCCTCCCATTTACACCCAGGATGTGAGAATTGTCGGAACCCTTCAGCTTGTAATCCGGGACTATTCATAGCATGTTTCCTGTCTATCTGCTGCTTGGCCCTGAGACCGGGGAAAAATCACAGTTTATTAAAACCATCAGGCAGGAGCTGATCAGTTCTCTTGGCAGCACCCCGGAACTGCACCGCTTCTATCCCTTCGAGACAGAAAATGGAGAAATACTGCAGGTGCTGAGGAATCACTCACTTTTTGCCTCGCACCAGTTGGTTCTCCTCTCTCAGATTGAAACCCTCAACGCTTCTGTAACTGCCATGATTACCTCCTATCTGGAAAAACCTTCATCCGCCAGCACCCTCATTCTGATATCCTCGGAAACCAAGGTTCCCCGTAAGTTTGACAGCCTCATCCCAAAGGAGGCAAAAAAGGTTTTCTGGGAAATGTTTGAAAACAAGAAGCAGGAATGGCTCATCAGTTATTTTCGTAAGCAGCAGCTGGATATTACCGATGAGGCAGTTGTACTGATCCTTGAGCTGGTGGAAAACAATACCGCTGATCTCCGGATAACCTGCAGCCAGTTTGCTTCCTACTTTCTCAGTCGTCCCGAATCTGAAACAGAGAACCAGGGCAGAAGAACGCTGCCCGAGATAACCGAAGCGGAAGTTGAGCAGTTCATCTATCACAGCAGAAAGGAAAATGTGTTTTCTCTTTTTGCCGCCGTTACAGAGGGCAGCCTGAAGCGCAGTCTCGAAATATACAGAACCCTCCTCTATTCAGGTGAGGGTGAGCCGGTCCCCCTTTTTGCCGGACTGCTCTGGCAATTCAGGAGACTCTTTTCTTTTTCGTCACTTCTCGACGAAGGAGCCTCCGAATCCGAAGCCTTTTCCGGGGCTTCAGTGATGGGGAAATCTGCCAGAATATTCGGCAGGAATAATCAGGGCATCTACCGCAGCGGAGCCAACCTCTATTCACTTCGGGAAATCGGCCTGATAATTGCTGCAATAGGCAATTACGATGCGGCCGTCAGAGAATATGGAACCGTAATGCAGTCTATTCTGATCGAAAAGTTCCTCTATTTCTGCATAGTTAACAAGGGAAGAAAAATACGGCCTGCAGCCGATTTTTTCACCTCATACCGTACAAATTCCCTTACCCTTCTTCCCTGACGGCAGGCGGAGCAGGCGGCAAGCGGAGCAGGCGGCAGGCGATCGAAAAAGAAGCCCCTACAGGCGCAGCTGCCTCAGCAGCATACGCACAGAGTCAATCGGGATGGAACATCTCCGGGAAATCTCCTCTGCCGATGATGCGGCAATTGCCTCAAGAGATCCAAAGGATTCCATAAGTTTTCTGCTTCGCGCCGGGCCAATGCCGGGAACCGATTCCAGAAGGGAGAATCCGGTATCTTCAGCTCGAAGCTGCTTATTGAAACCCGTCGCAAACCGGTGCGTCTCATCCCGCACTGCCTGCAGAACCTTGAGCCCCTCAGACCTGTCCGAAAGTCGAAGCGGCTTATCACGATCGCTGAAATGGATCTCCTCAAATTCCTTAGCCAAACCGATTACCGGAATCTTTTCCAAACCCAGCGAATCGAGAATCTCCCGGGCCGCATGTACCTGCCCCTTTCCGCCGTCGATAAGGATCAGGTCCGGCTCTTCGCTCTTCTCGTTGACTATTCTCGTATATCTCCGCGCTACAGCTTCCCGTATTGCCTCATAATCATCGATCCGCCCCTCCAGCGTCTTGATATGAAATCTGCGGTAATTCTTCTTATCGGGAACGCCATTGTAAAAGGATACAAGAGACGCAACCGGGTACTTTCCACTCAGCTGAGCAATATCAAACCCCTCGATCCGACGGGGCAGTCTGGTGAGCCCCAGCTCTCCCTTCAGGTCTTCGAGCCCGCCAAGGTTTTCCCGCTTCTTCAGGCGCTTATCGACGTCCATCATCGCGTTTTCCAGAGCCATCTTCAGAATTCGGTAATGCTTGCCCTCCATGGGCTTTACAGCCTGCATCGAAGCCGAAAGCTCCCGGTTGAAATACCCTTGAAGAAGCGCGGTATCAACATCGTGTGAAACATAGAGAAAATCGGGCACATCCTCTGATTCCCGATAGTACTGCAGGGCAAAATCTGCCAGTGCATCGGTTTCATCCCCGAAGGTTTCAGCTCGGAAAAGATCCCGGCCGATAAGCTTGCCTTCCCGCATCTGAAAGACCGAAATTGTACAGATGTGCTCCCTCATGGCACAGGCTGCGTAATCACGCTTTTCCAGATTAAAATCTTCCACCTGCTGACTGACCTGAACCGACTCCAGTGCAGCCAGCGTATCCCTGACCTCTGCCGCATGCTCAAACTGAAGCTCCCGGGCAGCCTGCCGCATCTCCTCATTCAGCTGCTTTTCAAGCTCCCGGGTATCTCCTGAAAGCATTTTCTTCACTTTCTCGACCAGAACCTGGTATTCTTCACGGGTAATCTTCCCCGCACAGGGAGCACTGCAGCGCCCGATATGATAATAAAGACAAGGGGAATACCGCTTACGCAGCGGCCCCCGGCATTTGCGCAGGGGAATAAGCTTTTCAATAAGCTCAAGATAGAGGTCGAGCTTACTCACATCGGCAAACGGACCAAAATACTGGGAACCATCCTGAATAATCCGGCGGGTCTTGAATATCCTGGGAAAATCTTCATGGGTTATACGGATTACCGGATACGACTTACCGTCCTTCAGGTTGATATTATAACGAGGGTTCCATTTCTTTATGAGATTGTTTTCGAGAATCAGGGCTTCGTAATCGTTACCGGTTACAATATATTCAATGTGCCCGATTTTCTTTACCAGAATCTGCGTCTTGAGATCCCGGCCGCTGGTGAAGTAGGAAAGCACCCGTTTTCTCAGGTCCTTGGCCTTGCCGATATAGATTATTTCCCCCTCACTGTCTCTCATCAGGTAAACACCAGGATTGTGGGGAAACGCAAAGACTGCTGCCTTGAGCTCTGTATTCATGATGAATACAAGATACAACCAAAAACGCTGCAATAACAACTATTTCTCCTGATACGAAGCAGAGTTTCTTTACATAAAATCAATGCAGCTATACAATCCCATCACAATATGACGTACCGCAGCGAAAAAAACACACGACAGAACCTGTTTTCACCGGCCGCCTCCACAGAAGGGCCGGCAGCTCTTTTCAATCGTCTTCCAGCAGGAGAACAGCAGTTTATCAAAGACAAAGCCGAAGATTTCCACCTCTCTTTTCAGCAGACTCGAAAGCTGATCGAGGCGGCGGCCGACTTGCTGCAGTGGGAAGAGACCCCTGTCAGCTCTCTCTGGAATGATTCAGCCGCTGACGGCAGGAAGGGGAAAGACCGCGGTCGGGCAATTCTGGCCGATCTTGAAAGGCAAATAGGAGAGATGAGAAGCAATCCGATTTCCTACGAAGGCTTCTCCGGGCAAAAATGGAAGCATCCTGCCTACGAGTATGTAGTGAAAAATTCCGAAAGTGCGACAATCCTTGGAACCTGCCCTGTTGCCGGTGAAAAAACCCGATGCTGCAATCTGCAGACTCTTGATGCGGTTGAACAGTGTGGATACGGCTGCAGCTACTGCTCGATTCAATCCTTTTATGAAAGTCAGAAAATTTTTTTTCATGGGAATCTGGCCCGAAAACTCATGGACATTGAAAGAACCCTGGATCCTGATACTTTGTATCATATAGGCACGGGACAATCCTCCGATTCGCTGATGTGGGGTAACCGCAATGGGCTCCTCTCCGACCTCTTCGCTTTTGCCCGGAATAATCCCAATGTAATTCTTGAACTGAAGACCAAGTCAGCGGTCACTGCCTGGGTCAATGAGCTCGAGATACCCTCCAATGTTATTGCCACCTGGTCGCTCAATGCTCCGACAATCATCCGCCATGAAGAACATGGTACAGCCGATCTTGAAGCGCGCCTCTCTGCCGCGGAGAAACTGGCGGCTGCAGGGGTTCTTGTCGGATTTCACTTTCATCCGATTGTACATTTTTCCGGCTGGGAGCATGAATATACAGCGATTGTCAAAGAACTTGAGCGCCGCTTCACCCCGGAGATGACGGCAATGATTTCTCTGGGCACGCTCACTTTTATCAAGCCGGTTTTAAAAAAGCTTCGCGCATCAGGGCAGAGCAGTAAAGTTCTTCAGATACCGATGGCAGATTCTGCCGGAAAATATACGTATCCGGAAGAAACAAAGGCCCTCATGTTTTCCCATGTGTTCGAATCGTTCAGCCCGGAGTGGAGGCAGTCGGTATTTTTTTATCTGTGCATGGAGCCCCATACCCTTTGGCATAGGGTGCTTGGCAGAAGTTATCCCGACAATGCTGCTTTTGAAGCCTCCATGAAAAGCGCCTATATGGATAAAGTTATTCTTGCGCGAGAATTAAAAAGGAAATATAATAGGTAAGTGCATATAAGTTGGAAAATTATTTTCATGCAAATTGATTCCGGCTGCTGAATGTCTATTCCTGATTTCAGGGATTTCAGTCAGTTGACCGTTTGTCCAGTAAGCAGAATTATGGGATGCCAGAACCCTGCGACAGCGCAGCCTGTCAAATAAAAGTAAAAAACAGCAGGTCTGCCTGGTTTCTCAAGCTGCCGAATTATAGAAGGTACCAATGTCCAGACGAAATGATGCAGCTCCTGCCGTAAACATACCCCTTTTTAACAGAATTCATCCCTTTATCATGAGGCGAAAAAACGACTCTCTGGTGTATCACTCCATAGAAGTCGAAATGACCAATGCTGTTCAGTTTATCCAGAAAAAAAACCGGGAGGCCGGGGAACGGAAATACCGTGTATACGATCTGATTATTGCCGCATTCTGTCGCACAGTCGCCTTACGGCCGGGACTGAACAGATTCATTGCAGATTATGAGTTCTGGCAGAGAACTGAAATATCCTTTAATTTCCTGGTAAAAAAGGAAGTAAATGACGATACTTCCAACCGCAATGCCATTGTCCGCTTTGAAGAAGACATGCATTTTGAAGAAATTGCAGCAATTATGCGGCAGGCAATCAATGCAGCGCTGCGGGACGAAGAGAGTGAGGAAAAGAGAATTGTCAGGTTCTTTTTACGTATGCCCAAATGGATTCTGAAAATCACCATGGCTCTCCTTCGCCGTTGGGACCGTAAAGGCCGGCTGCCGCGCAGAATCCGGGATACCGACGGCCTGCATGTCACCGCCTTCATAGCCAATCTGGGAAGCCTGAACATTCCAAACCCTCCCTATCACCACCTGTTCGAGTGGGGAACCACATCACTTTTTGTTTCAATGGGAAAAATGCACAGGTCAAAAATTCTCGATGATAATGACAATGAATATATCAAGGATACTATTCAGTTCGGTTTTACCATAGACAAGCGCATTGCCGACGGCTTTTATTTTATGAAGGCAATGCAGATTTTTCAGGAGCACATCGAGAATCCGGAACGTCTTGAGGAGCGCCCAGATACAGCTATGATAAAATAGGCTTCCCGCTCTTCTGCAGTTTTGCCAGAAATATTTCGCGCTCACGTCCTTCAAGCGTGCACCTGGATTCATCGGTCATCCGTTCCAGCTGCTCGATTTCACGCTGTGAAAACAGCTCTCCGCCGAGCTTGAACTCTTCAAAGGCTTCGCAGGCAACGGGGCATACATGCTGTATGATTCTGAAGATTTCGGATGCATAGACACGAATCTCATACTGGGCATGAGAATCCATTCTGAGCTGCAGGAAGTGAAAAAGATTGTGCAGATCCATCTGCCAATACCATTCGGTATAGAGACTGAGCGGGAGGTTGATGCGGGCAAGCTCACGGGCCAGACCCATATCAAGCAGCTCTGAATACACTTCGTAGGTACGCTTCTGGTCATCTTCCAGCAGCTGCCGTACTTTCCGCCGCAGCTCTACCGGCACCGGTTCCGTACTACGTCCCTGTTTGTTGTCATCACTCTGATAGGATATTACCGCATCTTCCGGGAGATAGCATTCGTCGGTCATTACACTGTATCGACCGGAAATTTCATTGAGCCTGGCTGTCCGGTGACGAATCCACTGTCTGGCAACAAATATAGGCATCTTGATGTGAAAAGTGAAATTAACCTGCTCAAAAGGTGAAGTATGGTCATTACGCAGCAGGTACTGAATGAGCCCCTTATCCTTCCGATAGGACTTTGTTCCCGCTGCATAGGATACTCTGGCCGCCTGAACAATCCGGTCATCAGAACCGAGATAATCCACCAGCCTGACAAACCCTTTATCGAGAACAGGAAAGGCTGCATCAAGAATGGCCTCAGCCTCCGGTACTGTACAGTGAGCCATAGTATAAATCCCTCCACACACTCGTTTTGCGGTTGCCGTCAGGTCTAAAGTTCCCGGTATTTTTTCTCATTAGAGAGATCAAGGATGACAGTTTCCAGATTGCTCAGCCGTTCACCCTGCTTTTTGACAATTTCCTGCAGCTCATGATATTTCTTTTCAGCAGCGGCAGATCCCCTTTCACCCTTCTTCAAATACTGTCGAACGGTCTCCATGACAGAACCGACGACTACAATTATGACTATAGCAAGCCAGAAATCCATACCTGTCTCCTCTAATATTCCTTACAACGAAGGAAATTTCCTTAATGAATTTTCAATTTATCAGAATTTCTGCCTGCAGGCAATCACTTAGATCATTCCCAGCCTCCCCAGAAGCACCGCTGTCCCTGCGGAACAGGCTGTCTCAGTTCTCAATATCCGCCTGCCCAGACTTGCTGCGGCAAAGCCCCCCTGCTTCAGGAGTTCCCGCTCCCGATCAGACCAGCCCCGTTCCGAACCCACAGCCAGCACATACCGTTCTGCGGATGGGATTACCATGGTGGAAAGACTTGCCTGCGGGTCAATATTATCCAGGACGATGCGGCAGGCGTCACGAAGATCCCGGTATTCATGGGTATTGTCAATATCGGTAAGCATGCTGTCTACTGTCTTGAAAAAAACCACCCGGGGAACAGCTGTCATACCAGACTGTTCTGCACCGCTGAGCAGATAACGATGATATTCACCGGTTTCCCAGAGCCTGGCGTCACGGTAGGACCGTTCCCCGGTATCCGTTCCAACCAGGATCAGCCTTTCAACTCCGATACTGACCGCCTCACGCAGAATTCGCTTCATGCTGATAGGCCGCACCTGTCCTACCATCAGGGTTACCGGAAAAAGCGGCTGAGGAGGTATTTCCTCCTTCCAGGAGATAGTTACGGCATCGCTGTCCATGTGAGAAATGCGGGCCCGGCCCGAACTGCCGTTAACAATTCCCATAAGAAAGCTGTCCCCGACGCTAAGGCGCAGGACCTTCTTAATATGCCGGGCTCGCTCATCGGTGAGCGGTATCCGGCCGTCTTCAGGATATGCATCGAACAATATGATATTCATATAACTGATATACCACAAAACCTTCTGCCGATCCAACCCGCTCATGCCCCTTGGTCCGGCTGCTCCTCGAGGATCCTCGAGAAGTCTCCTTCCTCGAGAAGTCTGCCGTTCCCCTTTACGCCGGTCTTCTGTTGGTATATATATAGAGTTCTATGAAACAACTGACCGTATATGCAAGTGCATCTTTCGATCCGCGAACAAACCTTGCGCTGGAAGAGGCCCTGTTTCAATCCATGCCGACAGCTGCCCGCATTCTGATGCTGTATCGAAACGCTCCTTCCGTCATAATCGGCCGCAATCAGAACCCCTGGCTCGAATGCAGCCTGCCGGCACTGAGCCGAAAGGCTATCCCTTTTTATCGGCGCTTCAGCGGAGGAGGTACGGTGTACCATGATCTGGGCAATCTCAACTACAGCTTCATGACCCCCCGTCAAGAATTTGACCGTTCCACGGCAACCCGGATTATTACGCAAACACTGAGGCAATTGGACATACCCGCCGAAGTCTCTCCCCGCAATGATATTCTGGCTGACAACAGGAAAGTGTCGGGCAGCGCTTATCGAATAACGGGTGATAAAGCATATCACCATGGGACATTGCTGATTAACACTGACCTGGAGTCCCTGGGCTCCCTGCTGAAGAGCCGCCTGGAGATAATAGATTCCCGCAGCACTCAATCAGTTTCCTCCGCAGTTGTGAACCTGAGCAGCATAAACCCCACTCTGACTATAGAAAGCGTTACTGAAGCTATTGCCGCTGGATTCTCCGATCCGGCGGTACCGCCAGTAATACTACTGGATCCAAAAAACTGCCCCCGCCCTGAAGTTTACCGGGAGATCTTTGATCGCTTAGGAACATCTGCCTGGCAGCTTGAAAAAACTCCCCGCTTCTCCTTTTCGGCTCAACTTGCCCCTGAAAACAGGTACAGCAAATTCGCCGGTGACCATGTCCGCATTGAAGTTGACAAAGGAAGGATTGTCGACATCGCTTACGCTGGAAGCACACCCTCCCCGAACAGCGGGGCTTACACCCGGATACGGGAAATACTGATTGACTGTTCATTCTCACCGCATGCCGTGAAGAAAGCTGTCAAAGAAAGCAAGCCTCTGTATGCTGCTGCCGGGGAACTTGCAGCCCTTCTTTACACCACCCTCTTTTCGTGAAAGTTTCCCGCAATCACCGTAAAGTCGTGGGGTACATACCCCTGCACCAGCTGAACATTGCCGGCATACTCCCCGACCAGGGAAACAACCTCTTCAGGATCGAAATATGCGTAGCGCTCACTCTGCGCAGGATGCCCGGGATCAAGCAAGTTGAAAACAACCCTTTGTCCGGCAATCCTGAAAAACACCGGCAGCGCTGATTTGAGAAATGCTGTATTATTTCCAAGATTCAGATTGAATATGCCCGAACTGTACACCACATCAAATGACTTTTCAGCCATCATATCTGATGTAAAAAGGTCTCCCGAAACAAACCGCCCCGTTGGATACCTTCTCTTCGCCTCCTGCACCATCTCCTCTAGAATATCCACTCCCGTATAGTCTGCATCTATATGACTGCGAAGAAGATATCCATATAAATCACCGACTCCGCAGCCAACATCCAGCAAAGAACGCCCATTGAGATCAATATGCTCACTCAGGACGGAAAATCGTCCGAGCTGGGCCTCTTCACTCTCCCAGTCTAAAATATCATACCCTGGTGCTTTCCGGCTGATCCGTTCTGTATAATGTTCTGCAATTTTGTTTCTACGCATAAGACCATTGTACATGATCCCCGGAAATTTATCTGCCTCTTTCCCTACAGAACCATGACACTCTGTTAAAAATAGATTATACTTTATACCTACTGCTTCAATTAATCGGACAATCCTGATAGTTAAAACAGTAGATAAAGGAAAGTGGAATGTCGAAGCTGCAGAAAACCATCACAATCTTGACAATCGTTTTTTTGATCCTGATCCTGAACCTGGTCCCGACACCCGTTTTTTTGCAGGCATCATCCACCATACCCGGAAAACCCTCTTCCCCGGTTGAACTGCGCGGAGCCTCTGAATTTGTCATAGCTGTTGAAACAAATGATGAACCGTATACCTTCAATCCGCAGAAATCGACCAACATTCACTCAGCCCAACTTTTTACCGCGCTGACCGAAGGGCTGGTGACCTATCATCCATCCACTCTCGATCCGGTTCCCGGGGCAGCGGCTCAGATAGCAACCTCCGACGACGGGCTAGTATGGACCATAAAACTGCGTGACAATGCCCGCTTCAGCAACGGAGATCCAATAACCGCCTATACCTTCGAGAATACCTGGTTCTACCTCATCAGCAAAGATACTGCCGGGGACATGGCCTCCCTGCTCGATGTTATAGTCGGCGTACGCTCATACAGGACGGGAATTATCAGCGAGCGCAGCCTGGTCGGTATTCAGGCTCTCGATCGTAACACCCTGCAGCTGAGACTCACAGTTCCGGCGCCCTACCTGCTTGATATTCTCTGCCATCATATTTTCGTACCCATTCACCCCTCCAACCTGTACAGTCCCGACCAGATGACCGCCGATAATTTTATCAGCAGCGGTCCGTACAGAATTGCAGGACATAGCGAAAAGGAGATCTATCTCGAGAAAAACCCCTACTACTGGGATCAGGAACATGTAGAAACCAAAAATATACGGATTGAGCTGCGCAGGTCTGGACTTGATCTGCTGGTAGATTTTTCCGGGGAAATGGTTCACTGGTCTGAGGCATACATCCCCATACCGCTGCTGTATAATGAAGATAACATTATAGCCTTTCCTGAATATTCGACCGGCTTCTATTATTTCTCGGAAAATTCCGGACCTTATTCCATGCCGGAAGTGCGGCAGGCCTTGACCATGCTGATTCCATGGGACGAAATACGTAACCAGGACAATTACCTTTATCCCACAAAAACGCTGGTCCCGCAGGATTCTGCCTATAATGGAGTAACCGGGATATCAGAGGCTGATAGAGATCAGGCTTTTCAACTGCTCGAAGAGGCCGGCTATCCCCGGGGCTTCGGCCTGCCTCCCATAAACGTGGCTATCCATCCCGGAAAAATCCTCGAAGGGGTAACCGATGTTATAACCGATATCTGGAGCAAGGAATTAGGCGTGATGGTAATAATCGATGTCGTTCCCTTCTCCGTATATCTGGGCGACCCGGAGAATTCCCCGTATACTATGGGATACATAACCTGGATTGGAGATTTTTACGATCCCTACAGTTTCCTTAACCTGTGGCTGTCGGACAGCAACTTCAATCCGGGCAAATACCAGAATCCCGAGTATGATGCCCTCATACGCCACGGCCTGGAACAGAGCAGCGATTCTGAACGCTTTGTCTTTTTTCGGGAAGCCGAAAACATCCTGCTTCAGCAGGCAGCCGTAATACCTATATCCCATGGCGTATCGATCAATTTCATCAATACTCACATAGTATCAGGCTGGTATCCGAATCTGCTCAATATTCATCCATTCAAGTATTTCGTTACTCATGAGCCGAAACGAGACAACAGCGGCTCAATGTAGCCTAAGGAGCCTGTCGGACTCCTAGTCTCTGCCGTACAGCTCTACCAATTCCCTGAATCTGGCAGACAATGCATCATCCAGTGCTCCCGGCATAATCCGCCAGGACCAGTTAGCTTCGCCGACGGTGGAAGGGGTATTCATCCTGCACTCAGAACCAAGAGAAAGGAGGTCCTGCGCAGGAAATATGGCATATCGAGCTGTTGAGGACATCAACTTGCGGATCATGGACCAGGAAATATCGTGGTCGGGCCGGGCAAGGTATCTTCTTACCAGATCGCGATACGATTCAGGCAGCTTTTGATACCAGCCGACAGTGGTGTCATTATCATGTGTTCCCGTATAGGCGACACAGTTGACGGGATAGTTATGCGGAAGAAAATCATTTGCCGCATTCAGCTTCAACGGCTTACCCTGGCTGGATTCAGCCGGCTCAAAGGCAAACTGAAGAATTTTCATACCCGGCAGGTCAAAGCGGTCACGAAGCTCTACCACCTCAGGCGTCATAACCCCGAGATCCTCGGCTATTATGGGAACTTCCCCGAGCTCCGCTTTTATGCGATCAAAAAGCTTGCCGCCTGGCGCTTTTTTCCAGTTGCCGTTAACCGCTGTCGTTTCTCCGGCAGGCACTTCCCAGTACGCTTCAAGACCCCGGAAGTGGTCGATCCTGATGATATCGGTCTGTTCGAGAGCTTTACGGATTCGCAATATCCACCAGTCCAGCAGCTCCTTCTCCTTCTGCTCCCAGTCATATATCGGGGTTCCCCACAGCTGCCCGGTTTCACTGAAAAAATCGGGAGGAACTCCTGACTGAGCAGAAAATGTCCCCTTGCTGTCCGTTTTAAAGAGTTTGCGGTTAACCCAGGCATCCGAACTGTCAGCAGCAACAAAAATAGGAATGTCGCCGATAAGCTTTATTCCCGCTTCATTGACATACTGCTTCAGTTCCTGCCACTGCCGATAAAAAAAGTACTGAAGCACCTTCCGTATTTCGATGGCATGCGCATGCTCTTCTCCCCAGGCGGCAAGAGCCCGGGCATCACGGAAACCCACTCCCGTATCCCACTGACTGTACCAGCGGGAGTCCTGAAAAATATCTGTTGCAACGGCAAACAGCGCGTAGTCGTCAAGCCAGAAGCTGTTCTGCCGGCAGAAAACTCCATATGCAGCTTTCTGTTCGTCGCTGGAAGCTGCAAGAAAGTTCTCTGCTGCCGTGTGGAGGAGGGGCACCTTCAAAAGTTCAACTTGCTGATAATCCACCCGTGCCCCTGACAAGTCCGGATAAGCCGGCAGGGCCTTATGGTCGATAAGCCCATCTTCTGCCAGCAGGTCGAGACTGATCAGCAGTATATTTCCGGCAAAGGTGGAACGGCTGGAATAGGGGGAATTTCCATAGCCTGTCGGCCCCAGCGGCAGCACCTGCCACAGCTTGATAGAGGCAGCTGCCAGAAAGTCGGTAAATCTGTAGGCTTCGCTCCCGAAATCTCCGATTCCATACGGACCCGGGAGGGAAGTCGGATGCATGAGAAGCCCGGAAAATCGCTCATTTTTCATGAAATCAGTATAAGCATTTTTATTGCCTTTGACTATCCTCCAAGTATTGAGTATACTGTTTACCATGAGTTTGACGACAGAAAACACGACCTTTTCCATTGGTGAGCATGTGGTATATCCCCTTCAGGGTGTAGGCATCATCCAGGAAATTGAAGAGCGGGATTTCAAGGGCAAAAAAGTTCTTTATTATATCATTTTTTTGGATATTACCGATATGACGGTAATGATACCGGTTAATAAAGCGAAAGAACTGGGTATCCGGGCTATTGTAACTCCCAAGGAAGCTAAAGAAGCCCTCGATTCCATCTCAAGCACCTACGAACCCGTCTCCATAGACTGGAAGCTGAGATACCAGATGAACCTTGACCTTCTCAAACAGGGCACAGTCACGTCTATTGCATCAGTTGTGCAGGCTTTGTATCACAGAAGCAAAGTCAAGGAGCTTCCCGTACAGGAGCGAAAGCTCTTCGACAGTGCTCTGAAAATACTTATTGACGAAATGTCTTTCTCCTTCAAAAAAGACAAGAAGGAGATCGAGGAGATGATCTTCTCCCGACTGGAGACATAGTGGCCGGGACCATACCTGTTGCCGTTCTCATTACAGCGGCAGGATCAAGCACCCGTTTTTCAGATTCTTCAGGGCGCACGGTAAAAAAAGAATTCCACACCATCAACGGCAAGCCTGTCTTGTGTTTGAGTACTGAGGCCTTTTTCTCGGCACTGAAAGATACAGAATATCGTATAGTAACCGCAGTAATCACCTGTCCGCCTGCCGCTGGAATGGTTGAAGCCGTCCGCAGTGTTATGCAGGCAGCCGAAGGCGTAGATCATTCCCGGCTTCTCTATATCCCGGGCGGGGCCACCCGTCAGAAATCAGTCTGTCTGGGACTGCGGAAGCTGGCGGAACTGTCTGACCGTTCCCCGGAATTTGTCTTTATTCATGATGCTTCGCGCCCCTGGGTCTCCGGCGCATTGGTGCGGCAGACCATAGAAACTGCCCGCACGCACGGGGGAGCTGCTCCGGCGATACCACTTGTTGACGCGATGAAAAGCATCGGCAAGGACGGCCTGATAACCGGTCACTACGACCGCAGCCTTTTTGTCAGTATTCAAACCCCCCAGACCTTCCGTTTTCCGGATATTCTGGAGGCTCATGAGAAAGCCTGCAGCCAGGGTATCTCATGTTTTGATGATACCGAGATTTACACCCTCTGGGGTGGTGAGGTCAAAACAGTTCCCGGCGATGTATCCAACAAAAAAATTACTTTTTACGAAGATATAGCGGCTGCCGCTCCCTGAGCGCAGCTTTCCCCTTACCACCCTGTCAAGAAAGGAAAGAGTTCATGCGAATAGGTTTTGGAAGTGACATCCACAGATTGATTCCCGGAAGGAAGCTGATTCTCGGGGGAATAACCGTTGACTCTCCCGTAGGACCTGAGGCTCATTCTGACGGTGACGTGCTTGTACATGCGGTAATCGATGCGCTGCTCGGAGCTGCAGCCCTGGGGGATATTGGTGAACTGTTTCCACCCGAAGAGACCCGGTGGAAAGATGCTGACAGCTGTGAACTGCTCACCCGGGTCATCCGGCTTGTGGAAGAAGCCGGGTTTATGATTATCAACCTTGATGCAACAATACATCTGGAACGTCCGCGATTGAGACCCTATAAGGAAAAAATTGTCCGCAATCTTGCAAAAACTCTTGGAATCAGTGCCGATACGGTGTCCATAAAGGCAAAGACCGGAGAACAGGTGGGTCCTGTCGGACGTTCCGAAGCAGTACAGGCCGATGCCGCAGTACTGCTCGGTACCCCCGAACCGGATATCTGGGTGTAACCCAGCCGCAGTTACCGACCGGGGAGAAGCTGCTTATTATATTGTCAGACGGGGTCCCCCGCACCCTGCACATCTTCTGATATGAGGAGGGTTTTTGGATCGAGCCTCAGCGCCATTTTTATCGGCTCGTTATTTCCATGATCCCTTACAGCGGTTAATACAACATGATCCTCCTGATACTTAAGTCCTATCAGAACATCAAACTTGTCAGCAATCGGAATCAGCGTGAGCGGGATGCCGTACTGGTCGACACCGGCATCTTTTATTACCGGTGATACACTGAACCAGATTTCAATATTCAGCTCTTCGGCAAAGGCCTTTATTCTATTCAGATCCTCTTCACTGACAACGGTCATTTTATAGCCGTCAAAGAAGACTGCATCAGCTTTAAAGCCGCCATCCTTGACCATAGCGCGAAGGCTGCTGATTATCTGATCGACTGTTACATTATCCTGGCTGAAATTAATGATAACCCGATGCTTGATGATTTCATCATGCACCTCCATCGCATTCTCGAGATCTCGTACCTTGGAAATCTCCTTAAAAATATCTTCATACCAGGAAATTACATGATTAACATTCTGGGAAAATGAGACATGGATCACCTGCTCATTTCTAAATAATTTATCGGTTGCCATGTGCACCAGGCAGGCAGTTTTTCCAATTCCATGACGCGAGGCAATAACCCCGAGCTTTCCTTTTCCTAAGCCGCCGTGAATTGATTTCTCAAAAATCCTCAGCGGACTCCGCTTAATCAGCTCTTCTTTAACCATTTATTTTCTCCTTACGCTGGTCAGGGTTCAGTTATTACTTGCCGGCATCCTTGCGCCGTTTTTCTTCGTAGGCTTTCTTCAGCTCATCAGCGATACTCTGCGGCACTCTGCCGTATTTTGCAAATTCCATGGTATATTCCGCCTTCCCTTGAGTAAGGGAGCGCAAGTTTGTAGAATACCCGAACATTTCGCTGAGCGGCACCTCGGCTTCAACCACACAGAAAGTAGTTTCCTCCACTGCACTGATAATTATACCACGTCTCTGGTTTATGCTTGCAAAGATATTCCCTTGAAATTCTGTCGGCCCCTCAACGGTAACCCTCATAATCGGTTCCAGAATTACCGGCTTTGCACGGGGATAGACTTCCCGGAAGGCTCCCAGTGCCGCAGTCTGAAAGGCCATGTCGGAAGAGTCCACATTATGATACTGACCGTCATTAATGGTAACCTTCACCCCGACAATCGGGAAGCCGATCAGGGTACCCTTCTTTACCGCCTCCTGAAAACCCTTGTTACAGGAGGGGATGTATTCAGTAGGAATTACTCCACCCTTGATATTGTCAACAAATTCGTAATTGCCTTCTTCCAGCGGTTCGATGAATCCGGCTACCCGGCCGTACTGTCCGGATCCTCCAGTCTGCTTTTTGTGGGTATAATTGAAATCTGCAGTCTGGCTGATGGTTTCACGATATGCAACCTGCGGGCGGCCGGACTCCACCTGAGCTTTGTATTCCCGCTTCATCCGTTCAATGTAGACTTCCAGATGAAGCTCTCCCATACCCTGGATAATAGTCTGATTCGATTCTGGATCGACAAAGGTACGGAAGGTGGGATCTTCCTTGGTGAAGCGGTTGAGCGCTTTTGCCATATTGTCGGCCGATTTCTTATCCACCGGATCAATAGCAAGACTGATAACCGGGTTCGGTACAAACATACTGGTCATCGAGTAGTTGAGACTTGGCGCACAGAAGGTATCTCCCGAAGCGCACTCAATGCCAAAAAGAGCTGCAATGTCGCCGCAGCCGGCACCCTGAATATCTTCCATGGAATTGGCATGCATTTTAATCAGACGTCCGACTTTAAACTTCCTTCTTGAGCGGACATTATAAAGATCATCACCTTTTTTAATTGCACCCTGATAGACACGAATATAGGTCAGCTGCCCGTACTGTCCATCCTCGAGCTTGAAAGCCAGCGCAACAGTAGGTTTTGCCTGATTCGACTCGAGCACCACTTCCTGCTCTTCATGGTCAAGATCGAGCGCCCGATTCTCTACCTGCGTCGGATTGGGAAGAAACTGCAGAACTGAATCCATCAAGGGCTGAATACCTTTGTTCTTGTAGGCAGAACCCATCAGGACGGGAGTCAGGTCGAGAGAAAGAGTTCCAATCCGTACGGCTTCAACTATCAGCTCTTCAGTAACCTCTTCCTCGAGCATGGCCATCATCAGGTCATCGGAAAAGAGCGAGACTGCGTCGAGCATTTCCATGCGCTTATTCTGCGCCTCACTGAGCAGTTCTGCCGGTATATCTGCATATCTGATTTCTTCGCCCTGGGGTCCGTCAAAATAGATTGCCTTCATCTTGATCAGGTCTACTACTCCCTGGAGGCGATCTTCCAGACCGATGGGGATCTGCATCAGAACGGCATTGTGGCCCAGCTTGCTGATCAGCTGATCCTTGACTTTATACGGGTTGGCGCCGGTACGGTCACACTTGTTGATAAAGGCAACCCGGGGAACATTGTAGCGCTTCATCTGCCGGTCTACGGTGATGGACTGCGACTGGACTCCGCCGACCGAGCAGAGCACCAGCACGGCTCCGTCCAGGACGCGAAGCGAACGCTCTACTTCTATCGTGAAATCAACATGCCCGGGAGTATCAATGATATTGATGTCATGATCCTTCCAGGTAACATTTGTTGCTGCTGAGGCAATAGTGATTCCCCGCTCCTTCTCGAGCTCCATAGAGTCCATGGTAGCCCCTACCCCGTCTTTGCCCCGGACTTCGTGAATAGCATGTATCCTGTTGCAATAAAAAAGGATACGTTCGGTCAGGGTTGTTTTCCCCGAATCAATATGGGCACTTATGCCTATATTTCTCATCCTGCTGAGTTCTGCCATAGTTCTTTCCTCATAATTTTGCCGTTTCCGCAGAGTCCTCCGGTATTACGGACGCTTTTACGTTTCCGGTCAGTCTTTGCAGCCCGGTATTGTCAGGTACCATCATGTAGTCAAGCTGCTGAATCGTAATCATCTATATCAGTAAATCCTTTCAATTTCTGTACAAGGAAGAAAGGATATTTTCACGGCACAGCCGATGTCCATTTTACCGGGACATCGGAAGAGGATTCTAGTACAGTTGCAAGTTTTATTCAATCCCTTTTGTGTTAAATATTTGCATGAAACAGTTTTCAGTGTATAGTATGATGAGGCAATTTCAGAATACTTCGTATTTTAAGATATTTCCTCGTATGTGAAATACAAACAAAAGCAAAGGAGGCCCCTGTGTCAACATTGTTCACCCGCATTATCGAGGATGAAATTCCCTCTGTCCGTATATATGAGGACGAGCTTTGCATTGCCATTTTAGACATCGCGCCGGTCAATAAAGGCCACTTTCTGGTTATCGCCCGCAATGAATACGAGACGGTGCTGGACTGCCCGGATACCGTACTCTCCCACCTTATAATCACCGCAAAACAGCTGGCTGAAAAAATGAAAAGCCGGCTGGCCTGTGACGGCTTCAATATCATGATTAACAACGGAGCTGCATCCGGTCAGGAAGTTCCGCATCTCCATATTCATGTAATTCCCCGCTTTTCCCAAGATGGAAAATCTCCGGTAATGCGGAAGGAGACGTATAAGGAAAATGAGATGGTGACGTTCGGGAAGCTCCTTACTGACTGATTCAGCGCAGCTGATCCTCCAGGCGGCAGCGGTAAAGCATGCTCTGCCGCGGCTGCAGCTCAGCGTGAAGCATTCCCCCGGCAATTAACCCCTGTTTGCCGCTGAAGACGTCAACCGCATCCACCGCCCCCACAGCGGCAGCCGGTATCAGTATCCCGGCAGCAGTCTCCTGGCGATTGAGAACCAGGATGAATCCGGTTTCGTTGAGGAACCGGCTGAAGACCAGCTGCTCCCCGGCAGCATAGAGAATTTTCCACCCCCCTTCTGCCAAAGCCGGCTCAGAGCTTTTCAGGCGTCCGAGCGTTTTGTAAAGATGCAGAAACTCCGCCCTCTGCTTTTCCGGATTCCATTCCATGGCATATCGGGCACCCTCGACACTGTGAACATGTCCAGCCAGCCCGACCTCATCACCGTAGTAATAATTTACCGCACCGGGCAGCAGAAAAAGCAGCATAATCATACCCCGATAGATTTCCCAGTCAAAAACATCCGCATTATTGTGAAAACGAGGAGTATCGTGGCAGTCCAGCAGGTTGAAAGCGCGATATGCCAGCTGATTGGGAATTCTGGATATGCGTATCCTCAGTGCTTCAGCCAGTTCTTCTGCCGAAATCTTCCTGCCCGGCTGAGGGCTGTGTCCCCAGTTATCATTCAAAAACCTGTCCCGTTCACCGGCCCATGCACGCAGCAGTCGGCCTGATCCGAAAAAATTCATAGCCCCATCCCACTGATCGCCCTGGACATAGCTTATAGGGTCCTCCCAGTGCTCACCAATAAGATACGCCTGGTCATTCTCCTCTTTCGCAGCAGCCCTGACTTCCCTCCATATATCATGGCAATACTGATCCTGCCGATAACGGCCAACCTGCGGGGCAACGTCAAAGCGCCATCCGTCGATGCTATAGGGCGGTTTCAGGAATTTACGAACCATGGAATCTTCATCCCTCCAAAGCAGCTCCCTCAATTCCCCACTGGAATAATTCAGCTGGGGGAGGGTTGGCACATCAAACCAATAGACATAACGGCCACTATCTGCCTTTTCGCTTCCGGTCTCTTCAGCCCGGTAATAAAAACCCGCCTCCCGGCTCTCCGGATCTTCCAGAGCCCGGACAAACCAGGGATGATCGATCCCGGTATGGTTAATAGATACGTCAATGACCGCCCTGATTCCGGCATCGTGCAGGGCATGCATGAGATCCGCCAGCGCCTCATCGCCCCCCAGATGCTCATCAACGTGAAAATAGTCAGTACAATCGTAACGATGGTTGGTCCGTGCCTGGAAAATGGGGTTGATATAGAGGGCAGTAACCCCCAGGTCCTTAAAATAGGGAATTGCCTCACGAATACCGGCCAGATCTCCATTAAAGAAATCCAGACAGCGCCCTTCGTCATATTCAGGCGGAATCGTTCCCCATTCAAGGGCCTTGGCTGTACCCCCGTCAAAAGAATATTCCCCTGTACGAACGCCGCAGGAAGGATCTCCCTTTTCCTTACGGAACCGGTCTGGAAAAATCTGATAGAATACCGCCCCGGGCACCCAGACCGGATTATCGAAGTCGGCGATAATGACAAAATCGTTATCTTCTGTCTGATGCATCCGGGTAACGGCCCGCTGGGAATAGAAAAAAAACCCCTCGTCTGTCTGCAGTTCAAACGAATACTGAAGCCGGGGAGTTTCCATGGCAATGTCGACACGGTACCAGGTGAAAAACAGCCCTTCTCCCTCCCGCTCGCTATCTTTCTTCATAGCGTACCGCTGACTGATGCCCTGCGTTACTGCATGCAGAACAACAGCTGCCGCAGGGCTTTCTTTGGAAAACCTTATCCGGACAATTATCGTTTCCCCGAACACCGGATAGGGATTTGAGACAAACTGGCTGTTGACTTCCGAGTAGATGGTATCTGTCCAATTCATGTCTGCTCCTGGAGAATTATTCTGAGGATTATTCTGAGGATTACGGTTATCCTATAGCTGCGGTATGAACGGAACCCAGCGATTCTCGCTCTATTATTCTATAGGGAACAATAATATGGGTCTGAGGAATATCGTCCCCCCGTATCAGCTGAAAAATCAGTTCGGCAGCCTGACGTCCTTTTTCCCCGCCCGGCTGGTCAACTGTTGTAAGCGATGGGGTAACCAGGGCCGATTCTATGATATTGTCAAATCCAACCAGCGATACGTCCGCAGGAATCTGTATTCCCAGAGCCTGCAGTTCCTGCTGCATCCCAATGGCTATAATATCACTCATACAGACGAGCGCTGTGGGACGTTCTTCAAGCTGCATAAACTGGCCGACAGCACTGCGCCCCCCCTCCATCGTACAGGCGGCCGGAATGATAGTCACGCAAGATGCATCAAAACACAAACCATACTCAGCCAGAGCATCGCTGTACCCGCTCATGCGAAAATCGGTCACACTGTCATGCAGCCCCATAAACTCCTCACTTTCCATGAGGGAGATCACCGCGATTCTTCGATGTCCGGCTTCCAGCACCTTCCGCATGATATCCCTCGCAGCAAAGCGATCCTTGATATTGATGCTCGGCATATCGGCAGAGGGTGAGCCATCGATGGTCACATAGGGAATTTTCCGCTGCTGAATTATCTGGACCACCTTCATCTCAGCTTCCATGCCCAGAGTTATGAGCCCGTCAACGGCAGCCGCCCGAACGGCATCGGAAACACTCTCATTGAGCGGGGGAATCAGGGTAAGGGTATAGCCGTATTTCTGACAGACAGAACCGACACCCTGTATAACCTGCGTTATAAAAGGATTACGAAGGGCACTGTTAATGAGATGCGGCAGCAGAATACCAATAGTATGATGCCGCTGCAGCGAGAAATTACGGGCCAGGGGATCCGGAATATAGCCGAGTTCCTCAGCCGCTTTCATAATCGCTTCCCGGGCCTTAACGGAAATGCGACCTGGTTCATTGAAGGCAAAAGATACTGAGGTCTTAGAATATCCCGATATGCGGGCTATATCTTTTATCGTTACCCTTCGGCTGCTGCTCATGATACCTCTTTCTCTTTATCTCATTATTTTATGCCAGATTCTATTCAACTGGAATCAGCGGAATTATACCATGCAGCAGGGCATCTTCCTGTCTCCACCCGCTTCCTTCCGGTACCGCCAGATCAATAATCCGTGTCGCTGACTCAGGATCGGACGCCCCGCCAAATCGCCATTGAGAGGCCGATGACTGCACATCACGCACCCGCCGTACCCCTGGAGAAGGATAGCCCTCCTGGCTTAACAGGGCAACTGCAATGCCCCATTCGCCGGCAGGACCTGCCATTTCCAGGCTTTCACGCCTCACCAGCAGCGTAACAGTACCGTTGTCGCTGTCGACCAGCATGCGAACGGGTGTGCCGGAAACCTCTGCCAAAGACTGGTCATCATATCCCACAATGAGCTTCTGATTCCAGCCTTCTGCCCAGAGGGCGTACTCCCAGCCGCTGCCATCCTCAAGCCGGGCATTCCGCCCTTCAAGCAGCTCACTCCGCCCGGTTCCTTTTCCCGGGTCCACATCAATATAAATATCGAAAGTCTGCAGCGACAGGCCGACTCCGGATCCCCACGGGTTGGAAACCGCGGCATTGACCCCCAGGGTAAAAATATAAAATTCCTCATTTTCGGCCAGCTTCAGGCTGGTGATATCGAAAACACCATCAGCAAAGACCGCGTCAGTCGGATAGGAGTAGGTACCCGGTCCGTAATCATCGCCGACCGCATCGGCAAAGAATAAAAGCGGGGCTGAATCCATTAAATCCGGCAGCACTTCCCTGGCAGGACCGTCTGCCGGCAGACGGGAAAGAGCTGTCTCACCACGGGTCAGATAGGCCCTGAAATAGAGCTGGTCTCCCGGCTGCGTTGCAGCAAGCTCCTTGAACGGTAAAGAAAACTCCAGCGTCCGTCCGGCAGCCGCCGCTATGCCGACTTGCCCGATTCGCTGCCAGGTGCCGTAGATCCCGGCATTAAAAAGCTCCATCTCTATCCCGTCGATTCCGGCAGAAATTTCAATCTTATAGCCGGCTCCAAAGCCCAGATACTCCTGGCTGCTGCCGTTCCCGATCAGGCTGATGGAATATTCCTGACCCGGGAGGGAGAAATAGAGCGAGAATTTCTGCGTATCCGGGAGGGTCTCCCAATCTGCCCGTAAAGCCGCGGTAAATGACAGGTTGTCTTTATCCCAGCCGTAGGAGATTTTTTCCAGAACATCCTCCGCCCGGGCCATAGTGCCGCCGGATTGAGAGAAGTAGCCTGCATCAGCCCACTCTGCTGCTCCGGCCTTTCCATCTATCAGGGGACTGACAATACCTTGAGGACCGCGAACTGGAGAAACCGGCTGATCGGGGATTATCGGGACCGAGAGAAAGGAGGGGAGCTCCTCTCCCAGCTCACGGTAAACCTGGCTGAGGAGAGCCCGGAAAGCTTCATCAAAATAGCGGTCCACTCCGCTGTCCTGGTCATCGCCATACCACCAGAACCAGTCCGAGCCTTCGGCCAGGTACATCGCATCGAGTGCTGCTTCCAGGGCCTCCGGGCTGGCCTGTTTCCGGCCGGCAATATCGTATTTTGCCAGCATCTCTCGCGTCCTGCGCAGGTATTCCCACGCGGTATTTTCTTCCTCCTCCCCGATCCAGGTAGCATAGTCGGGTGAAAACCAGCTTCCCCACCAGAGTTCATCGATACGCCGCTGATCGGGATATTCTGCGGTATAGTCTGATACGGTTGCTGTCACAATGGTCTCACTCTCGGAAAGCTTCCGGTAGAGAGCATGGAGAAATTCTTTTCCATCCTCTGGATAGTGTTCCCAGGCATTTTCACCATCCAGAATTACCGACACAAGATGCGGTCCCGGGCTGCCCTCCTGCTTCAGCTTCAGCCTTATCGCCTCTATCCGGTCGATAAAATCCTGAGCCGCCTGTTCGGGAGGAGTTCCGGAATACTCAAAACCTACCAGATCAGAAATCCGGTGGTCCCGGAAAACTATATAAGCTGACGCTCCGCTTTTCTCGTCGCTGACAAGATACGGACGATAGAGCTGATCGGCCTGATCCACAACATCCTTCGAACTGCGGGTAAATCCCGGAATGCCGAGCGAATTGGCGAGAACCTGTTCTCCGCTTGCCATCCAGGTAAAACCCGCCTCACTGATAATCCGGACTACATCCTGACCTACCGAGCCCTCAGCCGGCCACAGTCCTGCCGGTTCCCGGCCGAAATCTTCACGATACCGGTCGGCACTGATCCGAAGCTGGCTTATGGCGTCATTCGGATAGGAAAATCGCTCGGGCATATCGGAGGACGGGTCTCCCCGGGCCCCCAGATCGCTGTTGTAGAGCAGGGGGAGAATAGGATGTGCATAGGGGGTAGTTATCACCTCGATCTGGCCGGCATCCTGCAGTTTCTTATGCTCCGGAATTATCGCCGCCATGATATCGATAGTCTTTTCAAAGATGATTTTTTTATCATCTTCGCTGAAGTCTCTGCCCTTTTCGACCAGAACGTTCAGGGGAGGTGAATTCAGGAAATCGGGATCAAACCAGGCCAGATTAAACCAAACCTGAAGATCACGGTAGTCCTGCTCGGTGAAAGTCCTGAGCGCTCCCTCGACAGATTCCGGGGACCCGTCTCCGCGCAGGGCCAGCAGCTGCCCGTAACGGGGGTACCTGCGGATCATGTTATTCCAGTTGGCATCGAAGAACCGTTCGAGAATAAACCGCTTTTCATCATCTGTCAGGGAGCCGGCCGGTTTTTCGCTCAGGGACCAGTAGACGTCTTTAGCCCCATCGAGATACGCATCGATCTGACGCAGCAGAACCGGCGTCAGATTTACCGTCAAACGTACATCAGGATACTCTTCGAGAATTGATACCATATCGTAATAGTCTTTGGTCGCATGCACCCTGACCCAGGGCCGGGTAATATCACCTGAATCGGGATCGGTATAATAGAGAGGCTGGTGCTGATGCCAGGTAAGGTTAAGATAGATGACATCTCCATCCGCCGCCGCCTTCTGGACGGAATGTGTTGCGCAGCCGGCGGCTGTCAGCAAGATAATTACTGCGCCCGCCGCGACAGCCAGTTTTCGGAAAACAGGTTTTTTCTTCATTGCCAGGATCGTAAATGCCATGCGTTTCTCCATCTCTATATTTCTATCGTCTATGCTTCTATCGTCTATCGCCTATACTTCTAGCGTCTATGCTTCTATCGTTATCGTTGGCAAACCCATACCTGCTGCCTGCGGCTCAGCCCTTTACCGACCCCAGGGTCAGCCCCGATATCAGCCATTTTGAAGAGAGCTGGAACAGGATCATAACCGGTACAGAGACCATGAGCGAGGCTGCGGCAAACTCTCCCCACTGCGTCTGAAACTGCCCCTGCATGCGCTGGAGCCCCAGCGGCCAGGTGAAAAACTCAGCCCGCTGCAGAATAATGCGGGCAATCAGAAAGTCGTTCCAGACCTGGGTAAAGTTAAAAAGAAAGGCAATCGCCAGAGACGGGGTCGAAAGAGGCAGCACAACCCGATAAAAAGCCCCCAGCCGGGTTGTGCCGTCTATCATGGCCGCCTGCTCGAGCTCAACCGGAATGGTATCGTAGTACCCCTTGAGAATCCAGATGGAAAAGGGAACCGAGCTCACTGAATAGGCGATGACAACCCCTCGCCAGCTGTTCACCAGACCCAGTTTGATGGAAAGAATATAAATCGGCACCATCAGCATGGCAGCCGGAATCATCTGCGTTGCCAGCAGGAAAATCATCCCCGCTTTTCTGCCGGGAAAATGCCATCGGGAAACTCCATAGGCAGAAATTGAGGCGATGGTGACCCCCAGAAGGGATGTGGTAATTGTTATAAGCAGACTGTTCCAGATCCACAACAGGAAGTCCCGCTTCTGCAGAACTATTCTGAAGCTTTCAAAGGTGGCATCGTCAGGGATCAGCTGCAGGGATGTGGAGAGCAGGCGGTTTCCCGGACGAAGGGAGACCGATACAATCCGCAGGACCGGATAAACGGCTGCGACACAAAGGGCAATCAGGATGATATGGATGATCATTCGCTTAAAAGGGCTGTCTGATCTCCTCCTTGGGGCAAAAAACCACTTGAACCCGGATATTATCACATTACTGTTCTGTTCCATAACTATTCTCCTACCGCCTGAAGGGGAGTACCGCCGCCCGCTTTATCGAAACCGAACGAAAACTTCGTTATCTTTATGTAAGCCAGAGAAAAACCAAGCAGGATGATAAAGATTATCAAGGCGAACATCGAGGCGAAACCGTACCTGTTGTATTCAAACGCAGCCCTGAAAAGAGCTGTTACCAGAATATCGGAGGTTTCAAGTTCAAACTGATTGATAAAATAGGGCACATTGAACTGGTTGAATGTCCAGATTACTCCGAGAATGATAGCCGGTGTTGTTATCGGCTTCATCAGGGGGATGGTAATGAGTCTGAAACCCATCAGCTTCCCTGCCCCGTCCATTTCGGCCGCTTCATAGTAGGAGGGATCGATACTCTGTAAACCACCTAGCAGAATGACCGTCATAAACGGTACTCCCAGCCAGATATTGGTGAGATTGATAGCTACGTAGTTCCAGAAGGGATCCGACATCCAGTTTATCGACTGTCCCCCGAATTTCTGAATCAGCAGGTTGAAGAGTCCATACTGATAGTTGAACTCACCCCGCCAGGCAAGAACGGCAATAATCTGGGGAATCGCCCATGGAAACAGCAGCAGGGTCCGATAAAAACCTCTCAGCTTCATCGGTCTGTTCAGGAGCAGCGCGATCATCATACCTATCGTGACGTGGAAGAATACCTGAATGAAGGTCCAAAGAAAGGTCCTGAAGAGGACGGGAAAAAACTTCTGCTGCTTGAGTACCGGTTCACTGAATATAATTTTCAGATTGTTCCAGGCTTCGGCAAATCCGTAGGTCAGCCCACGCTCTACTGTAAACCTTCTCAGGCTCATGTTGCTGAAAGAAAGCAGGATATTGTAGAGAATCGGATACAGCACCAGCAGCAGCAGTCCGATAAGAGCCGGTGAAACCAGCATGATCGGGAGAGAAAACCGCCATTGAAGCTTTCTCTTCAAGATCACATAGAGCACCAGTTCCAGGACCACAATTCCCGCTGCAACAGCAAAAATTGTTCCAAGAACTTCCGATAAGCTGCTCCTGACTATTTGTGCAGTTAAGGCACCCATACCCGCTCCTTATACCCGTATATAATCACGGCCTGCAGGAACGCTGCAGGCCGCTTTCACTTATGTTAATCACATGAAAACTACTGCAGGGCTCTTACTCCGGCTTCAGCGGCAGACTGCATATTGGCAGCTGCGTCGGCGGGACTGGTTGTTCCGGAAAGAACGGCGTTCATTTCCGGTTTCATCGCGTCCCAGTTAGCCCGCATTTCGACAACCGTCGGCTGGGGAGTTCCAACAGCAAGTTGTGAGGCTGAGCCTTTAAGAATTGGATCTACCGTAATAGCAGGTGCGTTAAGCCCTGAGAGGAGGCCGGGGAGACGTTTGAAGGTTTCAAGCA
The DNA here is from genome assembly GCA_018399255.1 of Spirochaetales bacterium. Taxonomy (GTDB): domain Bacteria; phylum Spirochaetota; class Spirochaetia; order JABMQR01; family JABMQR01; genus M55B182. The sequence continues at coordinate 55,511 of JAGYPA010000010.1, forward strand.
TTTCATTCTGGATATCGGCAGATGTCACGTAGCCGATAAAACCTTCTATAGCTTCGAGAACGGGTCCTTCGACCCCTTCAGCTACCATGAAGTATTTTCCAGCGGTGTATGGAGCGGGATATTTACCGGTTGCGGTAACTTTCGGCAGGCGGGCTACGCCGAGCTTGTCTCCAAGAACTCCGGCATAATCGCTGAGCGACCAGTCGCCGTTGATCAGCATGGCGGCTTTGCCTTCCTTGAAGAGGGTATCCATGGTTGCATAGTCACTTTCAATCGGGGTTACGGCATGCTTGAACTTCAGGTCGTGGAGGAACTGGAGGGTATCGATCATCGCCTGGGTGTTCAGGGTCGGGGTGAGGCCGTCTTCGGCAAATACTTTTCCGCCAAATCCGCCGAGCCAGGGGACAAGCCAGAAGGGTTCAGTCATGTTATAGACTAATCCGAAGGTATCTCCTTTTGTAGCGGCCTTTGCGGCTGCTATAAACTCATCGGTTGTTTCGGGAGCTTTGCTGACCAGATCCTTGTTGTAGAGAAGCATCAGATGGTTTCCGGCAGAAATGGGAACAGCATAGGTATTGCCGTCCATTACAACCGATTCAACAAACTTGGATACATCATACAGATCATCCACGGGGCGGATAAGTCCGGCTGCCGTGAAGGGACCAGCCTGATCTCCTACAGTCCAGAGCAGCTCCGGCGGATCTCCGGCAAGACTGGCAGTCTGGAAGTCTTCCCGCAGCGCTTCGGTATCCTTGCGGACAACCTCAATAGTCACATTCGGATCAGCTGCCATATAATTGTCAGCGAGCGCCTCAATCCACTGATACACACCTTCCGACTCGCCTTCCTGTGTCCAAAGGGAAAAGGTCACCGCTTCGGGTTCGGCAGGTTCGGCTGCTGCTCCGGCAAATACCGGTACCGCAGCAGCAGACAGCAGCAGCAGGAGGAGCACCAAGCTCCTCAACATCATTTTCTTCATACATACACCTCCAAGGTTTTTCTAGAAATCTTGTTATTAAACCGTATCTTATTAAACCGGTTTAGTTGTCTGTTTTTAATAATAAACCGGTTTACTAAACCGGTCAACTAAAATTTTTACAAAATTACCCTTTTTTCAGGAACTCCTGTTCAATAAGCCCGTTGCAAAAAGAGCAGATAATGATACAATACTGGCATGGCTTCGTGTTATTTTTGCGGTACCGAGCTGCCGCACGGCGAAAGAATCTATCGCACTACCCTCTGCTCCAACTGCGGCAAGCCGATAAAAATCTGTCTGAACTGTGAGTTCTACGATCCGACCGCTAATTATGAATGCCGGGAAGATATCGGAGAACAGGTTCGCGAAAAGGATACCGCCAACTTCTGCGAGTATTTTTCTGCCCGGCCTGCCAACCGCAAGAAACCCGGTGAAGCAAAACGGACTAATGCGGCCGATGTGTTCAGGAATCTTTTCCCTGACTGATTCAGACTCCGCAGACATTTGTCAATTGCGGATTTTTTTTGCTGAATGCTGTGCATAAGGAGCATGTTATGATTCAGGAAGGAATGAAAGCACCGGATTTTATGCTGCAAAGCGGTGAAGGCCATACGATCAGCCTGTCGGATTTTATCGGGAAAAAGGTGATTCTCTATTTTTACCCCCGCGACAATACTCCCGGATGCACCACCGAAGCCTGCGAATTCCGGGATACCCACGACGACTACCAGAACTCAGGGGCGGTTGTGATCGGGGTCAGTCCCGATACCGTCGCCAGTCACAAAAAATTCGGCGGCAGTCATGACCTCCCCTTTCTGCTCCTCGCAGATCCGGAAAAAGAGGTAATTCGTCTCTATGAGGCCGAAAAAGAAAAAAACATGTACGGCAAGATGGTTATGGGTGTTCAGCGATCTACTTTTGTCATCGATGAAGAGGGTACGATTCTGAAAATATTTCCCAAGGTTAAGGCAGAAGGCCATGCCCGGGAAGTACTGGCATTTATCGATTCCCTCTGAGGACCATCATCAGGTATTGCTCAGAAGCAGATCCAGATCCAGCTCCCCGGCCGCTGTCGGCATTTGAATGCCCCAGTTCTCGAGAACCACCGGATGCAATTCGCCAAAAAGACCTGCTCTGGTATTTCCCACATAGACTGCTGCACAGCGCCCGGCAATAAAGCGGGTATCTTCGAGCTCCTTCAGCATATAATCCCGGTTCAAATAGAAGAGAATTGCTGAAATGGTACTGCTGATCTCGTTAAACCCTATGGCGGTATCAGCTGCCAGAAAACCCAGAATATTCCTGGTAACCGTCCCGGAATTATCTTCAGCATCGAGAAATGCGGTTTTTCCCACCTCGAAAATCTTATGCGGATATACGGCATTGCCCGAAACGCTCTCAGATTCCACCAGCGAGGGGATAACCGAAGCCCGGACAAATTCATAGTTCTCAGTCATGGGATTGGCAATCTGAATATATTCAGCCCCTTCGGTGTTCATCCGGGTTATAAAATTTTTACGGGACCCGAGATAATTGTACATCATCTCCTGGAAGCCGAGACCGATCATGATATCCTTGACCTTTCTGGCAAACTCCTCTTCCCGCGTAATTCTGCCGAAAGTAAAAGAATCCGGCATGATGGGACTGAAATTCTTCATTCCGTGCCCGATCATGATATCCTCGATAACATCTACAGGATGCAGAAAATCGTTCCGATATTCAGGAACGACTGCATACAGCATACCCTCGTCGCAGACCGAAAAAATACCCATCCTCTTGAGAGCCTTGACCGCCTGATCCGGAGACAGCTCATAACCGAGAAGCTTATGCACGTAGGTCAGCTCGGCGGCAGCCGGTTTCTGAAAGTAGTAGGGCGTTACAACTTCTCTGCCGTAATCGGTATCATAGGGATAGACAATCTTCACCGGCAGAATAGTAAAACCTGAATCAGCAAGATCGCAGGCCACGATGGAGGCGGCAAGCAGCACATCGTCATGCACGGTTCCGGTCAATTCTATAAACAGTTCGCTGTCCCCTTCCTGCACGGCCCCGATATCGGCGCTGTTGATTACCGGAGGATAGCTGAGCACCTGCCCATTTGCATCATCAAGAAATGGAAAGAGCGGAAAACCGGCAACGATATGGCCGAACTCCTTCCCTTTCGGGTGCTGTTCATTAATCTGGCGCAGGGAAAGCTCCTGCTCCATCTGCAGCGGTACAAAGCGTACGGCATCAGGGTCTGCTGCCCGGTACTGAACGGGATAGGTGATGAGATCGTTGCGATAAACTCCCATAGCTATAGATCGACGCTTTCGACCGAAATTCCAGCAGAGTTTTTCCTGCGTCTGGATAATATCTTTCAGAACCGCCTCATTTACCGCTTTTCCGGTCACCGCAAAGGCTGCAATAAACGGGCGGATATTTTCCAGCTTCGGATCAACCTCCACAATACGTTCGGCACATTCGAACTCTTCTTCTTCGTTTGAGAAAAAGTTATAAAAGGGAATCTCATTCCCCGTTATGGTTTTAAGCTGACGAACGAGCCCGGCTGACGACCAGAGATCCGGCCGGTTGGTATCGTTCAGTTCGATCTTCAGAACTCCTGCCTCATCGTCCCGCCCGTCAAGCTCCGCCTTGGCTGAGGGAAGAATCTCCTCAAGCTGCTCATCGGTATATTTTTGGCCCAGATCCCGGTAAAAGGTCTCTGTCAGTACTTCAATTTTCGGCATTTATTTCCCTCTCCTCATTCTGACGCTTTCAATGTCCGGCGTAAACAGATCCCGCAAATCGTTAAGACCCAGGTGCATCAGCGCCATCCGGTCGATGCCGAGACCCCAGGCCAGTACGGGAACATCAATCCCCAGGGCCTGAGTGACCTCCGGACGAAAGATTCCGCTTCCACCAAGCTCGAACCAGCCAAGTACCGGATGCTTGATGTGCACCTCGATCGACGGCTCGGTGAAAGGAAAATAGCCGGGTACGTACTTCACTTCTTCGGCTCCGGCTACCTCCTCGGCAAACATCTTGAGAAGTCCCAGCAGGGTTCTCAGGTTGACGTCTTCTCCCAGAACGATGCCCTCAGTCTGATAGAAATCGGCACCGTGGGTCGCATCGACCTGATCATATCGGAAACAGCGGGCTATCCCGAAATACTTTCCCGGGATTTCAGCTTTCGGCAGCTGTTTGGCCGAGAGGACTGTTCCCTGGCTTCTCATCACCTGCCGCCGGGTAAAATCCCGGTCAAACTCGTAGCCCCAGCCGCGGCTGCCGGTCTTCCAGCCGTCTTCATGGGCAGCCGCCACCTGGTCCAGATACGGCTGCGGTATCTCCCTGGCATATGCCGGTTCTTTGACATAGTAGACATCATGAATATCGCGGGCGCTGTGGAACTGCGGCATAAAGAGGGCATCGCCGTTCCAGAATTCTGTCTCCACCAGAGGTCCGTCAAATTCTTCGAAACCCAGGGAAACCAGTTTATCTTTTACCCACTGCAGGTATTCAGCATAGGGATTGCGGCGTCCGAGCAGTACTCTGCTGGGAGGAGCGTTCAGGCTGTAGCTGCGGAAGGTTTTATTTTTCCAGCTTCCCGAAGCAAGCATTTCCTGGGTTACCGTACCCAGCTCTTCACCGGTTATCTGCTTTGCCCGTAAAACTGCAGCGGCTTCAATCCCGGCTGAAGTCAGGGTATAGATGATGTCCTCCCGCTCCACCACCCTGAAAGGAGCTCCGGCAGCCCCGCGTTTTTTACTGATAGACTGAATTACCTCACGTTCTTCTTCTGTCAGAGACTCGTTTTCGACCGGCCCGTCCGCTCCGCGCAGCACCAGTTCACGCGCCAGGATAAGATCCCGCGGAAGGACTTTTTTTCGCAGCTCGGCCTGTTTTTCGGCAGTCATGCCGAATACCCCCTGCTTGGAAAGCTTTCCGAAGGCTGATCCGATGTCGCTTTTATCGAGACCGAGAATCTCCGCTATTCTTGGCAGCGGCAGGGCACCGTGCTCCTGAAGCAGCTTGAACATCCGCTCTCCGGGAAAGCCGATTTCTATCACGCTTTTTCCCAGTCCGGTAAGTTCGTACTGTATCCGGGTCACCCGGGAGGTTTCTTCAATCAGCTGCTTTGCCGACAGCCAGCTGAAGGCCTGATTGCACTGGCCGAGCTTATACCCCAGTTCGGTCTGTATTTTTTCTGAAGTCAGCTGTTCCCCTGCCTGCACGTGCAGCAGCACCTTTATTTCCAGCGGATGCAGACTTTTTACATCGATATCCATAACCTGTTGTCTCCTGTCAAGTTCCGGCGGACCCGGATTCCCATATGTCCGAACATTCTAATGATTTGGTGGAAAAAATGAAAGAGGACCAGGGCTAATGGAAATTTTTAATGGACAAAAAGCCTGAAAAAGCGCATACTGATGCTGTTATGACCGAATTTACTGAAAAAGTTATCGCGGTAATCACCTCGATTCCGCATGGCCGTGTCGCAACTTACGGGAACATTGCGGCGGCTGCCGGCAACCCGCGCGGGGCCCGCCAGGTCTCCAGAATTCTGCACTCCTGCTCATCCTCTCATCAGCTGCCGTGGCACCGGGTAGTCAGCGCCAATGGGCAGATATCGCTGCCTGAGGGAGCCGGCCGGGAAGAACAGGCCTCGATGCTTTCCGGAGAAGGAGTCGAGATCCCCCGCTCCCTCAGGATTGATCTGGCACGTTACGAATATATTCCCGGTAGGTCTAAAGATACCATCATGTAGCATAATAATCCCAGAATGCAACATATCTGCTGTTTGGTAAAAAATTCCCGGAAAATCAGCCTTCTGATGCCTTCTGATGTTGCAATTGACGCCCAAAAAAGCTATAAATGCTCATATCCAAAAAAGCATAGGAAGGACCAGTCACCTTGTACGAAAACTGGCTTACAGCAGCTGCAGGCAAGCTGCATATCCGCAGCAGTATACGGTACATCAACGGCTTTGCCGCTGGTGCAGCGGATGAATCCCGCTGTGCGCCTGCTTGAACACCAACCCCGGGAGCAATCCGGGGTTTTTTTAGCCAATTTCAATGCTTCGCATTTATAAATTGGCTTTTGAAATTTCCTCTTTTTATCAGAACAGCACCAGCAGCGTCATGACTATATAACGGAGCACACTATGTCGGACAAAAAAAACTTGAGTATCGATTTCTCTTCAAAAACCGACAGAGAGACAGCTGACCTGCTGTCAGAATACCAGATCGGCCTTACCGTGGAAGAAGCACGAAAACTCCAGAATACCATCCTCAAGCGTCCGGCCACACTTGCAGAACTCATCCTGTTCGGCATTGAAGGCTCCGAGCACTGCTCCTATAAAAGCAGTCGGCCCTACCTCAGCCTCTTCACGACCGACGGCCCGGACGTAATCCTCGGTGCCAAGGAAGATGCCGGAATCGTACGGGCAGTACGCGACCGGAACGGCAAAGGCTACGGCATAGTCATGAGCCATGAATCCCACAATCACCCGAGCCGGATAGTCCCCTACGAAGGAGCTGCGACAGGAGTGGGTGGAAACGTCCGGGATGTCTGCTGCATGGGGGCGGAGGTCATCGCCATCGCCGACGATCTGCGCTTTGGAACCCTGAAAAAACCGGTTAATAAATGGATATACGAGGGCGTTTCGGCAGGGATCGCCGGTTACGGAAACCCGATCGGCGTTCCGAATATCGGCGGGGGTCTTCAGTTCGATACCGGGTATGATGACAATTGCCTGGTAACGGTAGTCTCCCTGGGAGTAGTTGAGGAAGACGCTGTCATCCACTCCTTTGCACCGGAACATGCCGACGGTTATGACTTGATTCTGGTGGGAAAACCTACGGACAACAGCGGATTCGGAGGAGCCAGCTTCGCCAGCTTTGAACTCGATGAAGCGGAAAAGGAAAAGAACAAAGGCGCTGTACAGGAACCGAATGCCTTTCTGGGACGGCATATGATAAAAGCATCAACCGAGCTCTTTGGAATCCTCAAAGAAATGGATGCCATCCCCCGAGTGGGTTTTAAAGATCTCGGAGCGGGCGGAGTTGCCTGCGCCAGTGTTGAACTGGCAGACACCGGAGGATACGGCGCAGTCGTCAATGTCGATGCCGTCCATACCGCCGGACCAGGCTTTGAACCGCATGTCATTCTCTGCGCAGAGACCCAGGAACGGTACATGTGGGTTTCTCCTCCCGATCTTACCCCTGTCATTCTGAAGCATTACAACGAGACTTTCGCGCTGCCGGAAATTTCCCGCGGAGCAGCCGCATCAGTCATCGGAAAAATCACCGATTCAACAGACTATATTGTAACTGCCGGCGGAGAAGAAATTGTCCACGCCCCTGCCAGTGAAGTAACCCGGGGGTTTCTCTATCATCGGAAAGTGGGAAATCTGCCCACCCCCACCAGCCTTTCTCCTCTGCCGGCGGAGGGAATTCAGGAACCGGGGGATTATACCGCTGAACTGCTGCGTATTCTGGCCAATGAAAACGTTGCGGACCCATCGGTACTCTACGAAAAGTATGACAAGCAGGTACAAGGCAGAACTACGGTCGAAGCCGGTGCCGGGGATGCCGGAGTAATCACCCCGTTCAACGAAAAACGCTATCCAGAAGAGATCCGCAAAATCGGCATCACGCTGACAACCGATCAGAATCCGCGGCAGAACAGAATCGACCCCTATCAGGGAGCCGTAAATGCCGTTGTCGAAGCCTACTGCAACACCGCAGCTGCCGGAGCCCGGGCAATCGCCCTCTCAGACTGCCTCTGCTACGGCAACCCGGAGAAACCGGATCAGATGCGCCTGTTCGTAGAAGGCTGCAAAGGCGTTGCCGATGCCTCCGCCTTCCTCGGAGTACCGGTAATTGCCGGCAATGTCTCCCTCTACAATGAATCCGGGAATGGCTCTATCCCGCCGAGTCCCATGATCTCGATTCTGGGAAAACTGACCGATACCGACCGTGCCCTTACTCCGGCGTTCAAGGAAACCGGCTCTGACCTGCTGCTTGTCGGCGAACGCAGCAAGGATATGGGAGGAAGCATCTACCTGACCATGCATGGAATCCAGGGCGGCCGGGTGCCGGTTCCTGATCTTGCCATTGTCAAAGCTGCCGGAGAAATCCTTGCCCGGGCGGCAGAAGATGAGCTGCTGCTGGCCTGCCATGATATTTCAGAGGGAGGGACTGCGACTGCCCTCTGTGAAATGGCCATATCTTCGGAAATCGCCGGAATCGGGTGTACCGCCACCATTCCCGGAGAATTACGGGAAGATATCAAGCTCTTCAGCGAATCATTCGGTTTCATTCTGGAATGCCGGCCCTGCAGCACAGCCGCTGTACAGAAACTCTTTTCTGAAGCCGGCATTGAAACTGATTTAATCGGCGCTACCGACAATTCCGGAGTGATGAATATCGGTCCTATGATTTCCTGCAGCCGGGAAACAGCCGCTGAAACATGGAGAAATGGCTTACGGGAATTGCTGTAGCACCATAGGAGCTGCCCGATATCAGGATTTTACCATTATAGGAGAATAGAGGATATGATGAGCATCGACTATTCCTCAGCAGGGGTTAATATCGAAGCCGGCAATCTTGCCGTTGAAAAAATCAAGGAATCGGCGGCATCAACCTTTTCCCCGCAGGTGCTGACCGGGCTAGGCAGCTTCGGAGCTTTCTACGACCTGGGATCTGTCATGCAGTCCTACAGGCATCCGGTTATGGTCCAGAGCATCGACGGGGTCGGTACCAAGATCATTGTCGCCGGTATGGCCGAGAGGTATGAAACCATCGGGCGAGATCTGCTCAGCGCCTGCGCCAACGATATCGCTGTGCACGGAGCCAAGCCGCTCACCTTTCTCGACTACATAGCAAATGATGTCCTGGATCCGGAAATTGTCGCTGCTGTCGTCAGCGGTATGGCTGCCGGCTGCCGGGAAGAGGGCATCTCTCTTATCGGCGGTGAAACAGCGGAAATGCCGGGAACTTACCTTCCCGGAGAGCATGACCTGGTCGGCATTGTAACCGGAGTGGTTGAAAAAGAGCGCATTATCAACGGATCCGGTACCCAGCCGGGTGATATAATCCTGGGAGCAGCATCGAGCGGCCTGCATACGAACGGTTTTTCTCTTGCCCGGAAAGTACTCTTCGAAATAGCCGGACTCAGCATATTCGATAGCCTGCCGGGCTCCGCGGAAAACCGATCACCAACAACCATTGCAGATGCCCTGCTCGCGCCTCATGTAAACTACACCAGCGCGATTCTGGCCCTGCTGGACAGCGGCATACCCGTAAGAGGCATGGCTCACATAACCGGCGGCGGACTTATCGAGAATGTACCGAGGGTCATACCGAAAACGACTGATGCAGTTTTTTATACCGGCAGCTGGCCGATACCCCTCATTTTCCGCACCCTGGCGCAGCTCGGAAATATAGCACCTCAAGCCATGTATCATGCCTTCAATATGGGCATAGGCCTCACAGTGACCGTCCCCGCCGCAGAACGTGAACCTGCGCTGTCAGCTATGCGAAAACTTTTCAGCGTACCGGTTTACGAAATTGGGTATATAGCGGAAGGCTCCGGGAAAACCGTTTTCCGGAAGACCGGTTCCGCAGTCCAGATGCATAATACTTCAGGAGCAGAATAGTGAAGATCGGCATAATTGAGTTTCCCGGGACAAACTGCGAAAGAGAATCGGCCGCTGCCCTGAAGCGGGCAGGCATGGAACCGGTCCACTTCCGCTGGAACCGTGATCCGAAGGAACTTGCCCGGATGGACGGATTCCTGATCGCGGGCGGGTTCAGCTATGAAGACCGCAGCCGCTCGGGAATCATTGCCGCACTGGATCCGCTCATCCCCTACCTGATAAAAGAGAGTGAAAAACACAAGCCTGTTTTGGGAATCTGCAACGGAGCTCAAGTTCTCGTTGAAACCGGAATGGTACCGGGTCTCACCGGATACCGAGTGGGAGCAGCACTGGCTGCCAACCGGCGGATCCGGGATGGGAAAATTGTCGGAACCGGCTTCTACAACAGCTGGGTAACCATAGCTGCTGAAACGGCTCCGATGCAAAGTGCTTTCACCTCATTCCTTCCCCCAGGCACACTCATGAAAATCCCGGCAGCCCATGCAGAAGGCCGCTTCGTTATTCCCGAACCGCTGCTCACTGCCATGATCAGAAACAATCAGACACTTTTCCGCTATACAGATTCTGACGGGAATAATGATCCCGAATTCCCCTCAAATCCCAATGGTTCGGTCTATAATCTGGCAGGAATCTGCAATCCTGAAGGGAATGTCCTGGCACTCATGCCGCATCCGGAAAGAACTGCCGCCGGAGATCCCATCTTCGCATCTATGCGGGAATATATCACAAAGATGAAATCCGGAACTATCACTCTGGAAAGTCGAAAATCTGATGCCCCATCCTGTCTTGACAGCTTATTCTGTCTTGACAACCTGTCCCGGCTCGATGAAGAAACCTCTATTACTGATGCTGCTGATCTGCCGGGCACCGCTGATCTGCCGATCTACCGCTGCCCGGAAAACAGCCGGGAAATCATAGTCGAACTCATCATAACCGACAATGAAGCAGTATCCGTGGAAAATGCCCTGCGCCATCGAGGAATTCCCGTTTCCATCCAGCGCCGGAACCATTGGGAAATCAGATTTTCCTCCGCTGCAGATTCTGCAGAGAAAGAGGCCGCTGCAGCCGCTGTTGAACGTACCGGAGAACTCTATAATACCAACAAGGAATTTTCCTGCAGCCTGCAGCCTGCCCTCCGTTCCCGGACTATTCTGGTGAGAGATTTTGATGGAGAGGATACTATAGGAGAGCACAAAACGCATGCCCTGCGAGACTGGTTTGCTGTCAGCAGCCTTGCAGGAATTCGCAGCGGAGTTCTTTGGACAATTACCCCGGACACGGATGATCCTGAAGCAGCCCGCTGCCTGTGCGATGCTGCCGAGGAAACCCATATTTTTTCTAATCCCTATGCAAAAAAGAGGTATTTGTATGCAGAATGAAAAAAACGGAACCACCCGCAGAGAGAGCAGAACCGACCGTCTGGCTCTGGCAGCCGCAGCCGCGGAAAGCTGTCTTACCGAGACGAACCTGCCCCTGCCCGGCAAGATCCGGGGGAAAGTACGGGACATCTACCCGCTGGACGACCGGATGATCTTCATCTCCACCGACCGGCAGAGTGCCTTCGACCGCGTTCTGGCCTCAATCCCTTTCAAAGGACAAGTGCTGAATCTTACCAGTGCGTGGTGGTTTGATCGGACCCGGCATATCATTCCCAACCATCTGCTCTCCGTTCCGGACCCCAATGTCACGATCGGCAAGCGGTGCACCGTGTTTCCCATAGAATTTGTTGTTCGCGGCTACATTACCGGCACTACAGATACCTCTCTCTGGACCCAGTACAGCCGGGGAGTACGAAACTACTGCGGCATACCCCTGCCCGAAGGCATGAAAAAGAATGAGCGGCTGAAAGCAAACATTATCACCCCGACAACAAAAGAGGCCGTTCATGACCGTCCCATATCCCCGAAAGAAATAATTGACGAGAAATGGATGAGCCGGGAAGACTGGGAAGCAGCATCGCAGGCAGCTCTCGATCTTTTTGCCTTCGGCCAGCAGGAAGCAGCCAAACGAGGTCTTATTCTGGTGGACACAAAATATGAAATGGGCAAAGATTCCGAGGGGAAAATAACGCTGATAGACGAGATACACACCCCCGACTCAAGCCGCTATTGGCTTTCCGGAAGCTATAAAGAGCGGATTGCCGCCGGCCTCGAGCCTGAAAACATTGATAAGGAGTTTTTGCGGCTCTGGTTCAGGGATAACTGCGACCCCTATAACGACCCCGTTCTGCCGGAAGCCCCGCGTGAACTGGTTGCAGAACTCTCGCTGCGATACATTACACTGTATGAAATGATAACGGGGGAGACCTTCTCGTTTCCAACCGAAGCGGAACTGACCCGTCCGGCAGATGAACGGCTGACGGAAAATCTGGCAAGCCTGTTCCCCCGCTAGCCGGATAAAAATAGATAACAGCAATATAACAGCAATATAAGGAGTGTGGAGATGAAAAACATAGTAATCATTATGGGATCCGAATCTGACGGACCGCACGCGGAAAAAATAACCGCCAAGCTGGCCATGCTTGGTTATCAGGCAAGTATCCATGTTGCCTCCGCCCACAAGCAGCCCCGCAGAGTGCTTGAAATCCTCGAGGGCAATGCAGATAAAAAAGCGCTGGTCTATATTACCATAGCCGGTCGCTCCAACGCACTATCCGGCTTCGTGGCCGCAAACTGCAGCTTCCCGGTTATTGCCTGCCCCCCCTTTGCGGATAAGGTCGATATGCTCGTCAATATCCACTCAACCCTCCAGATGCCGAGCAATACTCCGGTTATGACAGTTCTGGACCCGGGCAACGCCGCCCTTGCCGCTGTCAGGATTCTCAGCCTGATCCCGTCAGAGGAAGAACAGAACTGATGTGCGGAATCGTCGGGATTCTTGCAGGCAAACCTGTCGCCGGTGAACTCTACGACAGTCTTCTCCAACTCCAGCACCGGGGGCAGGATGCCGCGGGAATCGTTACCTGCAATGAGCGTATGCATTTCAAAGTCGGCCAGGGACTTGTCCGCGACATATTTCAGGAGCGCCACATGAAGCGGCTGGAAGGTAATATGGGCATCGGTCATGCCCGCTACCCCACCAGCGGCGATAAAAGCGGAATCGATGAAATCCAGCCATTCTGGACCAGCGTCCCCAACGGCATCGCCTTTGCTCACAACGGCAATATTGTCAATTATGAAGATCTTCGCTATGACGTCATAACCAACCGCAAGCGCTACCTGAACACTCACAGCGATTCAGAAATGCTCATGCAGCTCTTTGCCGATGTCCTGCAGCGCTGCATGGGAAACACCCCGTCGGGAACTATGTCCGATTCGACCTTTTTCGATGCCCTCTGCATCTCCGGCTCTGAACTCTTCAACCTGGCCAAGGGGGCAGTCTCTGCCGTCAGCATCATCAAGGACCGCGGTATGATAGCCTTCCGCGATCCGCACGGCATCCGGCCGCTGGTGATGGGGGAACGGGATTCCGCCGACCCGGAAAACCCCCTGCAAAAAGAGTATATCTTCGCCTCCGAAGATACCATGTTCTATATGCTCGGATTCCGACGGCTGCGGGATGTCAAACCGGGAGAATTGATCTATATAACCAGCAGCGGAACAGTATATGCCCGACAGATCGCTGAAAAACAGTTTACCCCCTGCATCTTCGAGTACGTCTATTTTTCCCGGCCGGATGCGATGATCAACAATATCAGCGTTTACCGGGCCCGCCTGCGGATGGGGGAAAATCTGGGAAAAAAGTGGATCCGCGAGTACGGGGACCTTCGCCCGGACGTCATCATTCCTGCTCCCTCGACATCCAATACCATGGCCCTCTCCATGGCACGGATTCTCGGAGTCAACTACTCGGAAGGGCTCTATAAAAATCCCTTTATCGGACGAACCTTTATCATGTCCACCCAGGAAAAGCGACGTCAGTCTGTTCGCTACAAACTGGTGCCGCAGGAGTTGGAAATCCGTCGAAAAGATGTCATGATAGTAGATGACAGCATAGTACGCGGCACTACCAGTAAGGAAATCGTCATGATGCTGCGAGAATTCGGGGCCCAGAAGGTCTACTTTGCCAGTGCCTGCCCTCCCGTAATTTCCCCCTGCTACTACGGAGTCGACATTCCGACACGCGAGGAGCTGATTGCCGCAGTGCAGGACCTGGAATCAATCCGTACCTTTCTGAAGGCGGATCTGCTGATGTACCAGGATATCGAGGATTTGATCGAGGCTGTTACCCGGAAAGGGGATCACCATATCGATACCCCCTGCTATGCCTGTCTTGGAGGAACGTATGTCCACGAAACATCCTGATGCCAGAAACCTGCGCGTCCTGATAATCGGTTCAGGAGCCCGCGAACATGCCATTGCCGCAGCCCTGCAGAGATCGCCTTCCGCTCCAATGGTAAGCTGTCTCGGCAGCAGCGGGAATCCCGGAATTATGGATATCAGCCTGCAGACCGGCGGCGATTATATCATCGGATCAATAACCTCCCCCAAGGAAGTCCTGGCCATAGCCAGGGAGACGGGGATCGGTCTTGCAGTCATCGGTCCCGAAGCCCCCCTGGAAACGGGTGCTGCCGATAGGCTCAGAACAGCCGGCATCCCCGTGCTGGGTCCCGACAAAGCTCAAGCCCGGATCGAAACCAGCAAATCGTATGCCCGGAATCTGATGCAGAGGGTAATCCCTGAAGCCTGTCCAGCTTATCAGGTTGTCACGGATATCGATGCCGCAGCAGCATTTCTCGCGGAGCTTGGCGATAACTTTGTGGTCAAGGCTGACGGTCTGACAGGCGGAAAAGGGGTAAAGGTTTCCGGAGACCACCTGAACAGCCGCCAGGAGGCGCTTGCCTACTGCCGGGAACTGCTCGAAGCAAAAAATGGCCTGGAGAAAAACACCTGCGTCATTGAGGAACGACTGGACGGCGAAGAATTCTCCCTCATGACCATAACAGACGGCAGAACCTGCCGCCACATGCCCCCGGTTCAGGACCACAAAAGAGTCTTTAACGGTGATCTGGGACCCAACACGGGCGGCATGGGCAGCTACACCGATGCCGATCACAGTCTTCCCTTTCTCGGAAAAGAGGATCTCCTGCAGGCCGGCCGCATGAATGAGCTGATAATTGAAGCCCTTGGCGCGGAACATGGTCATCCCTACAGGGGCATTCTCTACGGCGGTTTTATGGCTTGTGCGCAGGGGGTAAAAGTTATTGAATTCAATGCCCGCTTCGGTGATCCGGAAGCCCTCAATCTGCTCACGCTGTTGGAAACTGATGCTGCGGAACTCTTTTTCTCAGCAGCCTCCGGCACCCTTGACCGCATACCCGTCACCTTTGCCAGGAAAGCCTCAGTATGCAAATATGCGGTTCCCGAAGGATATCCGGAATCAGCTGTTCGCGGGACGGAAATCGAACTGGGAAATGCCGCTGAAACAGCTTCAATCTATCTGGGATCAGTAGATTTACGCGGGACCAGGCTGCTTGCCGGCGGTTCACGGACGGCAGCGGCAACGGCACTGGGAGAGAGTATCGAGGAGGCGGAAAGGGCTGCCGAAACGGCTGTCAGTGCTATATCGGGACAGCTTTTTCATCGGACCGATATCGGCACCCTGCCGCTGCTAGAGAAACGCATAGCCCATATGCGCCGATTACGGGGAGAGGCATGAGCGGTATCGTACTCCCTTCGGCATCTGAAGCATCTGCGGCATCTGCGGCATCCTCGACAGCTTCAGCACCGAAAGTGCGGATCGGTGTTCTGGGATCGACCCGCGGAACAGATCTCCAGGCTTTGCTGGATGCTGTCGCGGCTGAAACCCTGAATGCAGAGATATTGATGGTAATCTCCGACCGGCGACAGGCTTATATTCTGGAACGAGCCAGACATCACAATATTCCGGCCCTCTGGATCTCTCCATATAACGACTCCGCTCCCGGACAGTCTCCCGCTGTGAATCGCTGCCGTATAACCCGCGAGCAGTATGACAGCGAAATCAGCAGCATTCTTACGGAATCCGGCGCCGAGATTGTACTGCTTATCGGCTGGATGCGGATTCTCTCCGCCCAATTCTGCCGCAAATGGGAAAATCGAGTACTGAATGTCCACCCATCCCTCCTGCCCGATTTTGCCGGGGGAATGGACGGCGACGTACACCGGGCTGTAATCGATGCCGGCCGCAGAGAATCGGGCTGCACCGTCCATCTCGTCACTCCTGAACTTGACAGCGGACCGATTATCATCCAGAAACGGTGTCAGGTACTCTCTGAAGATACCCCGGAAACCCTGAAACAGCGGATTCAAGCCCTGGAAGGAGAAGCCCTGATCGAAGCGGTCAGAAGCTTCCAGAAATACGGCAGATTTTCCACTCCTGCTGAAATTACCTGAAATACAAGGAGCATAGGATGAATACAAAACCAATCAAGATTGGGCGAGCTCTTATTTCCGTATCGGACAAGACCGGACTGGCCGAATTTGCATCAGGTCTTGCTGAACGGGGCGTGGAAATACTCTCCACCGGCGGCACCTCCCGACTCCTGAGCGAACACTCGATCGCTGTGCGCGACGTATCCGATTATACCGGCTTCCCGGAAATGATGGACGGACGGGTCAAAACCCTCCACCCGCTCGTACACGGCGGCATCCTCGGGCTGCGGGACGAACATGCCGATATTGCCCGTGAGCACGGAATCCAGTGGATAGATCTGGTGGTATGCAATCTCTACCCGTTTGAAGCAGCCATCAACAAACCCGGAACTGATATCGATACAGCCATAGAGAATATCGACATCGGCGGCCCGACCATGATCCGGTCGGCAGCCAAGAACACCGGCTGGACGGCAGCAGTCACCAGTCCGTCAGCCTATGCCGGCATCCTCAAGGAACTTGACGAAGAGGGCGGAATCACCTTTGAAACAAGACTTCAGCTCTGTGCCGCCGCATTCCGTCATACTGCCCAGTACGACGCCCTCATTCAGCAGTATCTTACCCGGGAGAAATTCCCCGAAGAGGTAACCCTCACCTACCGCAAGTACAGCAGTCTCCGCTACGGAGAAAACCCGCATCAGGATGCAGCAGCCTACAAAGCGATACTTCCCCCTTCCCGACGGGATTCCATGTCAATTCTCGATGCCCGGATTCTCAACGGCAAGCAGCTCTCCTACAACAATATCAACGATGCGTACGGTACCCTGGAAACGCTCCGTGAATTTGCTGAACCGGCCTGTGTGGTGGTCAAACATGCCAACCCCTGCGGAGCTGCGGCCGGAGAGGATATGTTCGATGCTGTCCGGCGAGCGTTCAATGCCGACAGTCTTTCCGCTTTCGGCGGAATCGTCGCTCTTAACCGCACCTGCACCCTCGATACTGCGGAATACTTCCGGGACATCTTTCTGGAAATCATCATTGCCCCCGATTATACTCCCGAAGCCCTGGAAGTGCTGCGGAAAAAGAAAAATCTCCGTGTTCTCGAAATCGGAGAGATCGAACCGCTCAACTCCACCCTGACGGTTAAGGCTGTTGGCGACGGCATCCTGCTTCAGGACAGAGATGTATCTGCCATCACCGAACCCGCCCTGCAGTATGTTACCGACCGCAAACCGTCGGATAGTGAAGTTCAGGACATGCTCTTCGGATGGAAAGTTCTCAAGCATGTCAAGTCTAACGGCATCCTGACCGCCAGAAATATGACAACCCTCGGCATCGGGCCCGGCCAGGTTTCCAGGGTAGATGCAGTAAAGATAGCCCTGAGAAAATCGGTTTCAACTGAGGGTGCTGTACTGGCCTCCGATGCTTTTTTCCCTTTCCGCGACAGCATCGACGCGTTGGCTGATACGGGAATTGCGGCTGTAATCCAGCCCGGCGGGTCGGTAAGGGATACGGAAGTTATTGCCGCCTGTAACGAGCACGGCATTGCCATGGTATTTACCGGAGTCCGCTGCTTTAACCACGGATAGAAAACACGCTCATAATGAGTTTTTTGTTAAATTTACCCATTCTCATGCTTGAAGCAAGGAAAAATTTGCCCAATCGGGAAAAATCTGTTATAGTATAGATACCGGACAACAAAAGAGCCGGAACACCCATCCTTTTTAACGTAGTGTGGAGGCAATTTCAAAATACTTCGTATTTTCAGGAAATTGCCTTTTAAACTTTTTATTTGTGACAGGCCCTTGTCAGGTTACCGGCCGAACCTGTCTGTAACGCCTGTCTCTGTTGGGATTTTCATCGATATACCAACCAGCTTGTTTACGCAGTGGTACAGTTCAGCAGATGGGATTCCTGTCTTCAGCCGCCATCTTCATGAAGCGGATGCATCGGTGACCCCCGAGCAGCAATCCGCCTAAGCGGCCCTCTCAAGCGGCCGCTTTCCGGCAGCAGCTGACCGGTGCATATATTTTACTAAAAAGAGGTGATGATTGTGATAAAGAACCAGAACAGAATCCGGGAACTCATAACGGCGATATTGCAGGAAAACCCCATATACGCAGAAATTCTCAAAGATCCGGAACTCAGTCCCCAGGAAAGCCTGGACAAAATCCGGGAACGGGTGCGTTCACAGCTGCAGGAGCACCCGAAAGCCCTTGCCTATTACACCGGCGAAGAGAGCGGAGAGAAGGCCTTTTTCAAATTATCCTGGCGAGATTTTGCCTTCATCCGACTGCTTGACTACCTCGAGCATGAGGGAGAAGCCTATCCCGATCTCAACCTGAATGGAGAGACCGTTGTTACCCGTCCGTTCTCTATTCTGCGCGAAGCTGCCTTAGGTAAGGAAATCAGCGGGAGTGCCGATCTTTTCGAAGATCTTCTCCATCTGCTTCGCCAACTCAATGGAACAGAGAGACCTTCCATCCCCAGCCGCCAGCAGGTTTTCGACTGGATGGCCCGCAATCCTTCAGGCCTTGACGCGGTGGTTATTGAGCGCCGCAGCCGCAGCCGCGAACGAATCACCAGCCTGCTGGTAGAAAAGCTGCAGGAGAAAGCTCGCCAAAGTAAAAACCAGCCCGTCCGTTCCCGTTTTACGGTCGAACCCGGATTAAGCGATGAGGAGGTCAGAAAAAAAGTCGATACATGGTGGGATAATGACCTCTTCCATCTGGAACATGCCGTGAAAAGCACCGATGAGCTCCAGCGGTACCTGGCAGACAGTCTTTCGGAGGCAACCGTTGATATGATGAAGCGGGCTGAGGAAAAAAACATACCGATTTTCGTTACTCCGTTCTTCCTCTCACTGCTGGATATTGAACCCGGTGAGGAAACAGGCTATGCAGATCTGGCAATCCGGGATTATGTCCTCTATTCCAATGAGCTGGTTGAAGAATTCGGTTCCATCCGGGCCTGGGAGATGGAGGATATTGCGGAACCCGGCAAACCGAATGCAGCCGGATGGATTCTGCCTTCACATAATATCCATCGCAGATATCCCAATGTAGCCATATTCATCCCCTCAACCATGGGCAGGGCCTGCGGAGGCTTATGTTCCTACTGCCAGCGAATGTACGACTTCCAGAACGGCCGCTTCAACTTCAACCTGGAAAAACTGCGGCCTGCCAAATCATGGAACTTCCGGCTGCGCGATCTGATGGACTACTTCGAAAACGACTCCCAGCTGCAGGACATCCTCATAACCGGCGGTGATGCCATGATGAGCTCGGTATCCTCCCTGGAAAACATACTTGATGAAGTCTATGAAATGGCAAAACGCAAAAGCGCTGCCAACGAACTTCGGCCTGACGGGGAAAAATACGCCGAGATTGTCCGGGTCCGGCTCGGAACGAAGATCCCCGTCTATCTTCCCCAGCGCATCAGTGAAAAACGGATAGCCGTCCTGAAAAAATTCCGTGAAAAGGCATCGGAAATCGGCATCAGACAGTTCATCATCCAGACCCACTTTTCCACGGCTATGGAGGTAACCCCAGAAGCCGCTGCTGCCGTCGGGCGCCTGCTTGCCGCAGGATGGACGGTAACCAACCAGGAAGTCTTCACCGTCGCCGCATCGAGAAGGGGACACACCGCAAAACTCCGTAAAGTCCTTAACGATATCGGCGTACTGCCCTATTATACCTTTACCGTAAAGGGATATCGGGAAAATGCCCATAACTTTGCCAATAACTCGCGCTCGATCCAGGAACAGATAGAAGAGAAATCGATCGGTCGGGTCGATCCCAAATACTACAGCAAAATCAGAAGCTTCATGAAGAGCCCCGAACTCATGCAGGAACAGATTGATGAGATACGGGCGGCTGAGGAAATTCCATTTCTCTCAACCGACAGAAATACGATCAACCTTCCCGGAGTGGGTAAAAGCAACACCTATCGGACTATTGGAATCACCGATGACGGCAGACGCATCCTGGCCTTCCAGCAGGATCACAGCCGCCCGCACAGTCCCATTATCGATACCATGGACAATGTCATCATTATAGAGAGCAAATCGATAGCCCGGTACCTGCGCCAGCTTGAAGAGGCAGGCGAAAACCCGGCCGATTACGAAAGCATCTGGGGCTACTCAGCAGGATACATAGAATCGAGAATGCCGATTTATGAGTATCCGGGATACCAGTTTACTGTAACCGACGAGTTTACAAACCTCGAACTTCCAGAACCTGCTCCCCTGCCCCTGCACGCAGAAAAACCTGAAGATACTGATGATCATGTTATCGAGGCAGCCCGGGCTTTCACACCCCACAGGAAACAGTCAGGCTGAAACCGGCCTGAACCGGTTGGAAGCAGAGTGAAACTGCAGCAGAGTAACGGTGGCGCAGCAGAAACCGGGTTTACAGCCCGCTGATAAGCGGCACCTTTGCAGAAGGCCTTGCAGCAAGGGCACGCTCTCTCTGCTTCAGTCCGTCCACGATAAATTCCATCCGGTTGGCCACATTCACCTCGCTCATACCCGAATCCATATCCAGAAAGAGGAGATTGAGATCCGGATAGAGATCCTTCATCTTCCGCTCTATTCCCCGTGCTATCACATGATTCGCGATGCAGCCGAAAGGCTGAAGGCAGACGATCGTGTTAACCCCCTCCTCAGCAAACGTTGCAATATCCCCGGCCAGCAGCCAGGTCTCCCCGAACTGATTGATCAAGTCTATTACCAGCGAAGCTTTTGCAGCCATTTTGCTGATAGGATGAAAAGGAGTCAGCTTGCCGTTAAAATGATCCATAGCCGAATTAGCCTGACTGAAAAGACGGTTTACAAACCTTTCAGCCCTGCTGAGCAGATGAATTACCGCATATTTGACCTTTTCAATATTATTCCTGGCATTGTAGGGGGTCGACATCAGGGGGATAAGAAAAAAGTCGATGAGCGGAGGCACTTCCGGCTGAATCCCGCGGCTGATGAGCCAGTCGGCAGTATGGAGATTCCCGAAGGGATTGAACTTGACATAAATCTCCCCAACTATTCCCACCTTCGGCCTCGAGGAATGATCCATCGGAAGCCGGTTGAATTCATCCACCGCCTGATGGATCAGTTTGAACATATTTTTTCTCGCCCGATGATGAATCATGGTCTTGCCCAGCTCGATGTATTTGTTCACCAGCAGCATGGCCGAACCCTTCTTAATCTCCCTGACAGAGGCATAATAGTAGAGCTTTGCCATCACATCCCCGAAAATCAGCCCATAGAGGGCAGTCATGGCAAACGGAAGCGTGCGGACCCTGAATCCCGGCTGTTCATTCATTGAACGCTTGCCCCGGGTAGTAGTGGAGGCCGTCACCACCGGGATGGTGTCATACCCGGCCTTCAGCAGAGCCCGTTTAAGCAGCGAGACATAGCTCGATGCCCGACACTGGCCCCCCGTCTGGGTCAGACCCACCGCAACCTGCGTCAGATCATACCTCCCGCTGCGCAGCGCCTTCAGAATATCACCGATAACAATGGTTGCCGGATAGCAGATATCATTATTGGAATACCGCAGTCCCAGCTCAATGCTCTCACGATCTCCCATCGGCAGAATTTCAATTTTGTAGCCCTGATGCCGGTAGGCAGCTATGATAAAATCGGTATAGAAGGGGGAAAACTGCGGGGCCAGAACAGTCAGCTGCTTGTCCCGTTTACCGAAAATCCGGGTCTCCAGCCTGGGAATTCTCTCCAGCGGACTTTGCGGCGGCTTGAGCTTGAGCGACTCTATCAGCGAGCGGATTCTGAGACGTACGGATCCGGGGCTGGTCATCTCATCGATCTTGATCAGCGTCGGATTTTTCCCGTACTCGTTCAAAATCGACTTGACTTCGTCGGTCGTGAGCGCATCCGGGCCGCAGCCGAAAGAGTTGAGCTGGATCAGTTCAATATGCTTATGGCGTCCGGCATAGTGGGCTGCATGAAAAAGCCGGTTATGAAGCGTCCACTGGGTGAGCACATGCACTTTCGGCAGCAAATCCCGGGCGGGCCGGGGCACGGAATCCTCGGTTATTACATCAAACCCCAGATCGCTGATTATCGAAGGAATCTTCATATTTACCAAGGCATCCATATGATACGGCCGCCCGGCCAGCAGAATAACCCGCCGGTCTTCCTTTACCGCATTGGCTATAATCCTCGCCGCCTCCTCCCGTACAAGCCGGCGGTACTCCTTCTGAACCCTGACAGCCTTCCTGACAGCCGGATCGATGAGTTCACGCAGTATGCCGATTGAAAGCAGGTAATCGGTACAGGCCTTTCGCAGCAGTCCCCGATCGTGAAAACTGACTGGCGGAGCATCAAACGGTATGCCGTAGGTGCCCTCGGGATTGATGGAAGACTCAATAACCTGGGGATAACCGGTAACTATCGGACAGTTATACTTATTAATTACATTGCTGTACTCGTTGGCAGTATACCGGACTTTCGGATAGAAGATGCGGTCCACCTTTTTTTCTGCCAGATTGATAATATGACCGTTGGTGATTTTCGCCGGGAAGCAGATATTTTCCGACATGACCGAACTGTAGCCTTTTTCCGCCAGCCCCAGAGTTGAGACATCGGAAAGAACCACTTCACAGCCGACCTCAGTGAACAGCGTTGCCCAGAAGGGGTAATCCTCCCACATATTCAGTACCCGGGGAATCCCGATGCGGAGTCCAGGTGCTATCAGCTCAGGCTTTGCCGGTCGATTAAACAGCAGTTCCCGCTTGAAGGCCGCCAGATTCTCCCCCTTACGCGTTCCCGCCGGCTGATTGCTGAAAACCTTCTCACATTTATTACCGGTAAAAAAGCGCTGCACCCGGCCGTCGAAATTCAGTCTCCCGGAATTCAGTCTCCCCGGATAAGAAAGTATCGTTATCTCACAGGAATTCTCACACCCCCGGCAGACTGCGGTCTTTTTTTCATAGTTAAGGGCTGTCCTCAGATCCTCCCATGCGGGAAACGTAGATGTCTCCGGTTTCTGGAGATAGGCATCCCTGGCCATCAGCGCCGCTCCCCAGGCACCCATAAGTTCTGCCCTGTCCGGTCTTATAACACTGCGGCCGGTAACCAGCTCCATGGCCCGCAGCACTGCCGGATTACGAAAAGTACCCCCCTGCACAACAATATTGGGCCCAAGCACAGCAAAATCGGTAATCTTAAGAACCTTGTTCAGGCAGTTCCTGATCACAGAATAGGCAAGACCAGCTGATATATCACCTATCTCCCCGCCTTCCCTCAGAACCTGCTTTACTTTGGAATTCATGAAAACCGTGCACCGCGAACCAAGATCATGAGGTTCGGCAGCCATGCAGGCTTTTTCCGCAAAAGTTTCTACATCGAGCCCCATGGAATTGGCGAAGGTCTGAATAAACGAACCGGATCCGGAGGAGCAGGATTCATTCAGCTCAATATTTGTGATAATCCTGTCCTTGACAAATATCGCCTTCATATCCTGGCCGCCGATATCGAGAATGAAGGACACATCGGGTTCAAAAAAGCTGGCCCCCCGGAAATGAGCAATAGTCTCAACGTGACCTTCATCCAGGGTAAAGGCAAATTTTATAAGATCCTCACCATAACCGGTAACCGCCGAACGCGCTATGGTAATATCGAGACCTTTTTCGACAAGCTCCCGGTGCAGCTGATTCAGCCCGTTCCAGACGGTCTCAACCGGGGTCCCTTTATTGGCTGAGTAGAAGGTATAGGCCAATCGCCCGTCAGCATCTATCAGGACAATCTTGGTCGTAGTCGATCCCGAATCTATTCCCAGGAAGAAGTTCGCACCCCCGGCCGTCACATGGGAAGCTTCAGCCGCGTCTTCCAGTGCGACCGTCCTGAGCCGGCATGCAGATTTCTGCTCCTCCCACTGAACTTTTTCAGCCTTGTCGGCAAACAACGGTTCGAGCGAACTGCTCCGGAGCACTTTAATGCCGCGCGAGGCCTCAAGTTTCTCCAGCAGACGGCCAAAGGTAAGTGATTTGCCGTCCATTGCCGCCCTGAGGGCTGCCCCGGCCGCCGGAATTCTGTCGGGAGTCAATTTCGGATCAATCTCCAGCGGATCGACCGTATCCTCCTCACTGAATCCGACAACCTCGAGGAACATCCGCTTAAGTTCCGGCTGGTAATAGAAAGGACCGCCGGCAAAGAGCAGCTTTGGTGCTATCTTTACCCCTCTGGCCAGAGCACTGATTATCTGAAAAGCGACAGCCCGATAGATCGATGCGGCAATGTTCTGGGGAGAGACATCCCGGCTGATCAGGTTCTGAACATCTGTCTTAGCAAAAACTCCGCAGCGTGATGCAATATTGTAGACGGCAGTTTTGCGGGAAGCCGCTTCGCTCAGCTCCTCGACCGGGATATCCAGCAATGACGCCATCTGGTCAATAAAGGCTCCCGTTCCGCCTGCGCAGTTCCCGTTCATTCTGATGTCCGGCCGGAGAAGTTCGTCAAAGAAGATGATCTTGGCATCCTCTCCGCCAAGATCGATGAAGGTCCTGACCTCGGGCATCCAGGTTTTGATAACCTCCGCA
Organism: Spirochaetales bacterium; assembly: GCA_018399255.1. Classification (GTDB taxonomy): domain Bacteria; phylum Spirochaetota; class Spirochaetia; order JABMQR01; family JABMQR01; genus M55B182. The sequence continues at coordinate 80,034 of JAGYPA010000010.1, forward strand.
GAGGCAGATACTTCCTGTACAAAGGGAATGCCGGCCCGTTCCGCTATTCCCATTCCTGCTGTCCCGGTAAATAGAACCGAGATTCCAGTATCCTGCTGATGCTCTATCGGGATTTCACTGAGCATAGTCAGCAGGGTGCTGAACACTTCGGCATTATGACGCCGGTAATTTGAATAGAGGATCTTCGCTTCCGCGTCTGTGAGAACTATTTTAGCTGTAGTTGAACCTATATCTATGCCAAGCCGCAATCTGTCTGTCATATTACAACCCTTTCCGCAAGGAATGTACATCATATACTATTGCATATCCTTAGCACAAGTATCAGCCGACGCTGAGGTACCGAGACATGCTGAGAAACCGATGTACCGCTGCAGACTGATGCCTTGAAACTCCCGCCATTTCCGTATATCATTGCCTGAGGGTCAGGAAGGGACACAAGACATATATCAAGGAGCTGAACATGGCAAACACCTATGTTCCGAAGGCTTACGTCAAAGCAGATGACGGAGTCAATCCTGAACTTGTTCCCGGGAAAAAACTCTATACTGGAGCGGCAATACCTGCTGTCGGTATGGGAACATTTGGTTCAGACCGCTTTTCCGCGGAAAAAATTGCCGATGCCGTAGTGGGTGCTGCAGAAATCGGGTTCCGCCACTTCGACTGCGCCTCCGTCTACGGCAACGAAGATCTCATCGGTTTATCCCTGCAGTCAATTATGGCTGGAGGCGTTCCCAGGGAAGAACTCTGGATCACCTCAAAAGTATGGAACAACATGCACGGTGAGGGAAAAGTTATTGAATCATGTAAAAAGACCCTCCAGGATCTTAAGCTGGACTATCTGGATCTCTACCTGGTGCACTGGCCGTTCCCCAATTTCCACCCGCCGGGATGCGCTCCCGACTACCGCAGCCCCGACGCCCAGGCCTATATCCATGAAGACTTCATGAAAACCTGGCGACAGATGGAGCTGCTCGTCGATAGGGGACTTGTCCGTCATATCGGAACCTCCAACATGACCATCCCGAAGCTGAAGCTGGTTATCCGCGATGCCCGTATCCAGCCGGCCTGCAACGAGATGGAGCTTCACCCACATTTCCAGCAGCAGGAATTTTTTCAGTTCTGCCTCGATAACCGCATCCAGCCCATCGGATTCTCACCCATCGGATCCCCTACCCGGCCTGATCGCGACAAAACGGCCCAGGATACCGTGGATATCGAAGATCCTGTCATCCAGAAAATCGCCGGACGCCTGCAGGTTCACCCTGCCGTGGTCTGCATCAAATGGGCTGTACAGCGGGGTCAGATTCCGGTGCCTTTCTCGGTACGCCGGCATGAGTATCTGGGAAACCTGCGCTGTTCGGTAGAAAATCCGCTGACCGAAGACGAAATGAAGCAGATAGCCGGTATCGACAAAAACTGCCGCCTGATTAAGGGACAGGTTTTTCTCTGGAAGGACAATCAGTCCTGGGAAGACCTCTGGGATCTTGACGGAACCATAACCCCTCCCTGATTCCAACATCCCCGATCTCCCTTATTCTATCCTGCCTGAAGCGAATGGGTCGAAAGCCCGCTTCAGGCAGACTCGTACTTGTACATCAAGCCGACTTATGATATCGAATAGATATGGGCACTCCCGATATTACATCTAAAATCACCGCTACGGTTATCTCCTTGAACGGACCTTATGAGGTTGATAAAATTACTGCCCCGTTTGCTCAGACCATCAGCAAAATTGAATCCGCCTATGCTGAACTCTCTTCCATCAGCCGATACCGGAATACCTACAACAGCACCTGGGCCTTTTCGTATGCCTTCAGCCGCATGCATGCCCTTGCCAATCAGCTGTTCAGCCTCGAGGTCAGCGAAAAAATTGCCGTGTATGCCGGCAGCTTCAAAAATCGCAGCCGGAAGCAGGATATCCTGAAAAAATATGAAAAAATAACCGATAATCTCTCAGATTTAATCAGAAAAACCGGAACCTCCCAGAAGCTTTACCGCACAACAATCTGGCTTATTTCCCTGGCCGAAGGAGTTATTTCCCTGATTATTGTCATGCTGATAACGGAATTTGCCGCCATATTTAACCGGGCAGTCTCTCTGCCCCAGCTGAGCCTGCTGTTTCTGGGAGTTTTCGGGTCCTTACGGCTGATTCTCGAACGGCTGAAAACCCGCTTCCTGCAGAATTGGCGCTGGACGCGCTATCAGGACAGTGTAGACCAGGCCTTCGGCAGTATTGCCGCGGCAGCGGGAATATCCTGCATATTAGCCTACCATATACGTCAGGGCACCTTTCTTGACCAGATCGACGATCTCCTCGAAGTAGGCCTCTCCCTGCTGCACGAAAAACCGACCCCCGAGGAACGACGTTCGCGCCGGGCCGCCCATCGCTCGGCAAGACTCCTCGCCGAACAGCGGGAACGGCTCGAGAAGCTGCAGGGGCCCCAGCCTCATCAATCCCACAGCCAGATGCAGCTCATCATCCCGGGGGCCCCTCCAGCAGAAAACGAAACCAGCCTCGCCGTATCGCCCCCCGGAAAGGCCAGGTCCCCTGGTAAGGCCAGACGGATCGGGGTCGGCCTGATTAAAACCCTGCGCATAAAACGCCCCGAAAAATGATCTTGATTAACAGGCAATCCAATATTATACTGATTACAGAGCCGATTTCAAAATGATTTCATTTTGAAATTTCCTCTACATAACAAAAAGTTTGACTGCCTGCCAGTGTAAGTCATTTCCGGAACCTGAGTTTAACGGAAAGGCAGACAGTTGCGAGGTGTAAAGTGAAATTAAAAAAAGTAGTCTCTGTATCCATACTTCTGGCAGCGGTACTGTTTCTCGGCAGCTGCGGAATCATCTATTTCGGTAATACCGATGACGATCTGGCCGATCTCGCCGCTTTCGCCTCAGGCCTCGACGCCGTTGCCAGAACCATAGCCGACGACTCAGCCCTGACCGAAACCCCTTCGGCCCGAACAGTCAACCCGTTGCTTGATGAAAATCAGAATGAACTGCCTTACAGCACGACAAGCGGTGGTCCGGTTACTATCTATAAGACTCCTCATGAAACATACACAGAGACTTGACGGGCCAACAGTAATCTAATCCATGTTCCGGGAAGCAATGATAAACTTCACCAATTTCTACGGAAATCCATCACTGACTGCCTACTTCACCATGCAGCCCGGAAAATGATGACACCCACTACCGTATCAAACTCTGGACCTATGACGGTGCGGACTTCCTGCTCAACTTTGTTTATGAAGAATACCTTGTGACAAAAACCGCCTGGACAGCACTGAACGAAAATGGCGAAGAGGGCTTTATTGACTATTACGACCGGATGACAGACGGATCAAAGATTGATCACTTCTACTATGAGTTCCCTGACTGGAGCACTTTTCATCAAATCCCTCAGTCTACAATATCGATATTCCCGAAATGCCCGGAAACCTGGACGACTACACCTTTACCATAAGCAGCAGCTGGCCGACCCCCTCCATTTTCCATGAGGATACAGGTATCACTGCCGGAGCGGGATGTCACCGGCACCTACTACAACTACAAGGAGGCACCGGCAACTATCGGGGCCACGTCAGCCCCGATCCTCGGGAAACAGCCCGGGCAGTCTCAAGCAGCTCCGATTTTGAGTCAGTAACCTACTATTCGGAATTTGAAGGTTGCCGACGACAAAGAAGAACGAGAAAATGGCGGTCTTCAGCCTCAGGAAGTAAAAAATAGTAACTGGCAATTACGCCAGAAACAACCCGGACCCACGAAACGTATGATGAAGATAAGCTTCTGGAAGAAAGATCGTCCACCAGTCTCACCACCTTCTCCTGGAGGACTCGAATCCCCTGGCAGCACATAACCCGGGATCTCTGACCGCATCTGGAGAAATAACGGTTGTGGACCATGCCAGAAGGAGTCTACTACGCCGGTTCCCAGGTGAGCCAGCAATCAAACCGGAAAACCTGGATGAGAGCGGCCCAGGTTGCAAGGGGCAGAGATTACAGCGGAATTATGGAAATATCCTGGAGATGGTCCTCCTGGACGAAACCTACAACGTCACCTTCAACGGAAAGAAATTCAAAATGACCTCAACCGGCGGCTACAACTCGTCCCGGACGGCAGCTGACCGCGGAATAAAGGGCAGTGAAATCGAACTGGACCTGGTCAGCCTCAATACGAACTTCACCCTCGATCTGCCGGCAGGCAGCCGGTTTACAGGCGGCTACTTCAACGGCAAACTTGCCAAGACAATCGGTTTACAAACCGCGGAGAAAGCGACATTGAAATAACTGGCGGCACGGTATTCCTGGACGGGAAAGCCTGGGATCCGGGAAAATAGCGAAGTACCGCTATTTTCGAGTACGGGAAAATAGCGAAGTACCGCTATCTTCCTCATAATGGATGCTTATTTATCCTCGATGGCAAACGATGTGCCCAAAGCCGAAGGCGGTGAGTAGGTTCCCCGCCTCTTGCGGCCAAGCAGGGTCATAACGGCCAATACAATAATGGTAACAATATAGGGAGCCATATTGAGGAAGGATGCCGGAATTACCGTACCCGCGGCCTGCAGCCGGAACTGGATAGCATTTATCCCGCCGAACAGCACCGCCCCGAAAATAGCCCTGCTCGGATTCCAGCCGGCAAAAATAACCAGGGCAATAACAATCCAGCCCCGTCCGCCGGTAACATTTTCCGACCAGCCGGGAGTATAGCCCAAGGTCAGGTGAGCACCGCCAAGCCCGACAAGCATCCCGCCCACAGCCGTATAGATATAGCGGATCCCGGCAACCGGAATACCCATCGCAGAAGCAGTCCGGGGATTCTCGCCTACAGCCCGGAGGGTAAGTCCCGAACGGGTCTTGAACATGAATATCCAGGCCGCAGGCACCACAATGAACAACAGCAGCGTCATAATATCCTGATTAAAAAACGCTGCCAAAATCGGAATATCCCCCAGCACGGGAACAGAAATATCGGAAAAGCTCTTCGCACTCATGCCGGCCAGATTGCGCCCGTTAGAGGCAGGTCCCAGCCGCTGTCCGAGATAACTGGCCAGCCCGGTTCCGAACAGCGTAATGCTCAAACCGCTTACCACCTGATTAGCCCGCATAGTAATCGAGAGAAAGGCATGGATCAGGGACAGTCCTGCTCCCACCGCCATAGCAACGATAACGGCAAGCAGAAGACTGCCGGTATAGAATGAAACAGAAAACGCGGCCAGCGCGCTCATCATCATCATCCCCTCAACCCCCAGGTTGAGAATGCCCGACCGTTCAGTATAAATCTCACCAAGGGTAGCATAGAGAAGCGAAGTACCTGCCCCGAGGGTCACTGCCAGCAAAGTTGTAATAAGCTGCATTATACCACCTCCTCCTGCACAACCGCTTTAAGCCGGTAATCGGAAAAAATTGTTCCTGCCAGAAGCGGAAAGAGCAGCAGCCCCTGCAGCACCAGCCCCATCGAAGCGGGAAGCCCCATCATCATCTGAATCTGATCGCCTCCGACAAGAATCCCTCCCATGACAACCGCAACAAACACCACCGCAATCGGATTCAGCTGCGCCATCCAGGCAATTATAATCGCGGTAAATCCATACCCCATATCAATACCCTTCATGAGACGATGCTGAATCGCCGTCACTTCAGTCGCACCGGCCAGACCGCTCAGAGCCCCGGAAACCAGCAGCACCAGGACGATATTCCGGGAAATATTAACCCCCTGAACCCTGGCAGCCCGCTTATTGAGACCAATCATCTTGATCTCGAACCCCCATTTGGTACGATAGAGAACAAACCAGAGCAGAAGAGCGGCAATCAGCGCTATCAGCAGCCCCCAATGGGCGCGACCGGCAATACGGGGAAGCCAGGCCTCACGCGGGAACGGACGGGTACCCGGAAACCCGAACCCCTCCGGATCCCGCCACGGACCATAATAGAGATATTCGGCAAAGAGAATCGCGATATAATTCATCATCAGGGTAGTCAGAGTTTCATCCACCCCCCAGCCGGCTTTCATAATTGCCGGAATTCCCGCCCAGATTGCACCGGTAATCATCCCCATAAGCAAGCCTATAGGAAGCAGCAGCTGCACCGGCAGAAAATTCCAGAAAATCATGACCCAGGAAGTACCGATAGCGCCCCAGATAAACTGACCTTCAGCCCCGATATTCCAGAAACGCAGACGAAAGGCAATGGAGACCCCCAACCCGGTGAGCGTGAGCGGAATCGCCTTTACCAGCGTCTCGGTAAAGCCCGACCAGCTCCCGAACGCCCCCCGAGCCATATAGATATAGGTCTTAAGAGGATTTGCCCCGGAAGCCGCCAGAACTATCGCACCAAGCAGAAGAGACACACCGAACGAAATAATCGGAACAAACAGCAGCACCTTCCGGGAGCGTGATTCACGTTTTTCAAGTACCAGTCTCATACGATCTGCTCCTTTTTCATCCCGGCCATCATCATCCCCAGCTCTTCGATATCGGTATCCTGCGCAGAAACTATACCCATAATCTTCCCCTCAAACATGACGGCAATCCGGTCCGAAACCATCAGCAGCTCTTCCAGCTCTTCGGAAACGAGCAGGACAGCCCCCTGATTATCCCGCTGCCTGAGGAGGTTCTTCCTGACGGCCTCCGTAGCCCCGACATCCAGACCGCGCGAAGGATAGGCCGCCACCAGAATTCCGCCGCAGGAATCAATTTCCCGGGCAAGAATAGTTTTTTGAATATTACCGCCGGACAAAAACTTGACCCGGGTCTCAGCCGTCGGGGTGGAGATTCGGAAGAGATCTATCATGCTTCTGGCAAACCGGGCGATGTTTGAGCGATTGAGAATCCCGTTGCGCGACATCGGCTTTCTCCGGTATTTCTTCATAACCAGATTGTCGGAAACACTCATATCGCCAACCACCCCCATAGCCCCGCGGTCGGCCGGGATATGGCTGATACCCGATTTGATCATCTGAATGGGAGAGTTTCCCGTTACATCCCTGCCGTCCAGCCGGATAGAGCCCGAGGTTACCGGCATCAGTCCGGTAATCACCTCTGCCAGCTCCTGCTGACCGTTGCCGGCAACCCCGGCAATACCAAAAATTTCACCCTCGCAAATCTGGAAAGAGACATCGTCGAGAAGAGCCCTTCCGGTACGGTTGGTAAGCGTTAGATGGTCAAGGACCAGACGCGGCTCGCCGGGATTATAGTCATCCCGTTCAAGATGGAAAAGTACTTCGCGGCCTACCATCATCCTGGCAAGATCCTTGGGGGTTACGTCCCGGGTCCGACAAACGGAAACCGTTTTGCCTCGCCTGAGCACCTGGACTTTGTGAGAGAACTCGATAACCTCATCCATTTTGTGGGTAATAAATATAGCCGATTTGCCCTCAGCCAGCATCATTCCCAGAATGGTATTGAGATCCCGAGCCTCCTGGGGGGTAAGCACGGCTGTCGGCTCATCCAGAATAAGAATATCGGCCCCCTGATAGACCAGCTTGAGAATTTCAACCCGCTGCTGCTCACCGACACTCAGTTCATGAATAAACTTATCCGGTTCAACCTTCAGGCTGTATCGCCGGGAAAGCTCCCGGATCTTCTCGTGAACCTCCTGCATGGGCGGGAAAAAATCCAGATCCTTCATACCCAGAATGATATTTTCGGCAACCGTCATCGTATCAACAAGCATAAACTCCTGATGAATCATCCCGATACCAAGACGCATGGAATCCTGCGGGGAATGAATCTGTACATGCTCACCGCGAAAAAAAATGGAACCTTCATCCGGACGATAGAGCCCGGCAAGAACATTCATCAAAGAACTCTTACCGGCACCATTTTCTCCCAGCAGGGCCAGAACTTCTCCGGCATCAAGGCTCAGGTCTATCTGGTCGTTGGCAGTTATCCCGGGAAACCGCTTCGTAATGCCGACCATGCGGAGAATCTCCCGGCCGGTACCGCTCCCGTTCTCCGTCTCTCTAGTTTTAGCCACCCCTCAGCACCTCCTGCCTGCACGTACTTATAAAAAAAGCCGGCTGGGCAGTGTATTTCCTGCCAAACCGGCCTCCACTCTCAGCTGATTAATCAACCGAACCGACGACGCCCTTGACAAAGAACGCCATACCGAGTTTATCCCCATCACTCATTACTGAGCCTTTGGGAACAATTACAGTACCTTTCTGGTCATAAATAGGGCCAGTGAAGACATCCCATGCTCCGCTTACAATCTCATCATGCTTGGCAAGGACTGCATCCTGAACATCCTGCGGCACCAGCGGGCTGAAATCGGAAAGCTTGACGGTATTCTCAGCCAGACCTCCCCAGAACTGATGCGGTTCCCATGTTCCGTTCATGGCACTCTCGATGGTCTCGGTATAATAAGGACCCCAGTTCCAGACCGGTGAAACAAGTACTGAATCGCCGACAAATTTCCGCATATCCGCGTCATATCCGACACTGAGCTTTCCGCGTTCCTTGGCTGCCTTCGGCGGTTCGGTGGTATCCTGATGCTGGGCAAGAATATCGGCACCGGCGTCAAGAAGGGCTATTGCAGCTTCCCGTTCCTTGACCGGGTCATACCAGGTATAAGTCCAGACAACCCGCACCTGCACATCGGGGTTCATGGCCTGAGCGCCAAGGGTAAAGGCATTGATGCCGCGGACAACTTCCGGAATCGGGAAGGCTGCAACAAATCCAATTACATCAGTTTCGGTCATGGCTCCGGCAACCATTCCTGAAAGATAGCGGGGCTGGTACATTCTGCCGAAATAGGTAGCCATATTGTCATTGGTCTTATAGCCTGAACAGTGCTCAAACAGTGTATCGGAATAATCCATCGCTGTTTCCAGCATATAATCCATATATCCGAAGGAGGTGGCAAAGATCATGTCGTATCCCTGAGCTGCATACTGCCCCATAATACGGGCACTGTCAGGTCCTTCCTCCACGCTCTCTATGTAAGTAGTCTGAACCTTGTCTCCAAGATTCTGTTCCATCTCGAGCCGACCCTGATCATGCATATAGGTCCAGCCAAGGTCTCCGGGCGGGCCGATATAAACAAACGCCACTTTAAAAGCATCATCTGCCGCTTCGGCTTCCTGAGCTCCCTGTGCAAATAGAACTGTGCCTGCGGCAAGAAGCAGCAGCAGTAATACAACAATTTTTTTCATACGATCTCTCCTCAAAGTTTTTTTCAAGCCCTGCCCGGGAAAAACGTCTTTCCTGGACAGCCAATCCTCAACCAGTATACGATATCAGTTAACTAAAAGTCAATTTTTATCCTCTCTATCATCTGCAGGAATTAATGAAAGGTATCAATACCCCAGGGCAAGCCCTGTACCCGAGGCACTTCGTGCCTCCGTTCCGCCCCAAGGGG
>JAGYPA010000100.1 GCA_018399255.1 Spirochaetales bacterium
CGATCCCGGCACTCGCTCGGGAATGGAACCAACAAGTTGGTTCCGCTCCTCTCGCTTCGTTTGGGAATCAATAAAAAATTTACCTGAGCCCATACCTCAGTCTGAATCGAGTGCCCTTCCTGCTCGCTTGAAAAAAGGAAAAACATGATGCCAAGGAGACCAGATAATGGATCAAGCCCTGCAGTTTGACGGCTTCAGAAAGAGAAACGGAGACATAGTCCCCTTCAGTCGGGAGAAAATTGAATCAGCGATCCAGAAAGCAGCTGATGCCGTTCAACGGAGCAGCGGAGAGCCATCAATATCCTCCTCGGAAGCACAGCGCCTGACCAATCGTATTCTAGAGCAGCTCAACACACCCATATCAGAATACTATGTCCGCGAAGAAAAAAATTCAGCAGGACAGGGCCTGCGCATACCCCGGATAGAGGATGTCCAGGACCTCGTTGAAATTGCCCTGGCCGAGGGAAATCATCCGGCCGTTGTCTCAGCCTACAAACGCTACCGGAAACAACGGGAGGTAGCCAGAACGCAAATCAGGGTTCGCGGGGCAGCAGATGACCGTGAAATAGACGTAACCGACGCCGGTCTGCTGCTGGTCGAATCGACATCGGGCAACATCACCAAACCCTGGAACCGGACTGAAATAGTCCGCCAGATAATCGAAGAAACCGACCTCTCCCTCGAAGCAGCCCACAGCGTAGCCAAAGAAGTGGAAAACCACGTCCTTCGCGGATCGTTCAAGACCATCAACACAGCACTCCTGCGGGAACTGGTAAACAACGTCCTTGTTGACCGGGGCTATACCGCCCAGCTTCAGGATCTCTCCCTCTACCGCATACCCAAAAAATACGTAGAACAGCTCATGTTCACCAAAGGAACAGAGAACAGCAACATCGTCAACAACAACCCTGAAGCCGTAAACCTCGGTCTTGCCGAACTGATCCTGAAGCAATGGGGCCTCGACACCATATTCTCGCCAGAAGTCAAACGGGCCCATGACACCGGGGCAATCCACCTGCACGATCTCGGCTATCCGCATCGCGTCTACTGCTCGTCCCACTCCATAGAATACATCAAAAAATACGGCCTGACCGGACTGAGCAACCTCAATTCAGAATCCAAGCCCGCGAGAACCGCAAGCGTTCTCACCGGCCATCTGAATACCTTTCTGGCCAGCATGCAGGCAAATTATGCCGGCGCCCTCGGAATCGCCTATATCAATATCCTCTATGCTCCCTACCTCGAAGGAATGAGCAGCCCCCAGATGAAGCAGATCGCTCAGGAACTCATATTCAACGGAGCCCAGAATGCTTTTTCACGGGGCGGACAGACCCTGTTTCTCGACTTCAATATTCATACCGGCGTCCCCCGATATATGCAGGATGTTCCGGCAATAGGACCGCACGGGAAGTACCTGCTGCTCGTTGACGGAGAAAAAAGGCCCCTGGAGGAAGTGCTCAGAGATGACCGTGATCATGCCGGCAACCGGCTGATGGATCTTATATATCACGCTCCTGACGGCACACAGCATCTGGTGCTCCGTGAATTGGCCGATGAGGCTAAAGGGATTGTATATGATCCTGAAGCAGCTGATGAGACGGCTGGAAAGTCCTGGAAGGTTGTGACCTATGGAGATTACACCCGCGAAGCACGCGACTTTGCCTCAGCCCTCCTGACGGTATGGGGAGAGGGCGATAAAAACGGGCGGGTATTTGAATTTCCCAAATGCGATTTTCACATCAGCGAAGAGACCTTCAGTGATCCCGCACAGTATGCCGTCTATATGCAGGCCTGTGAAATAGCCAGCCGCAACGGCTCCACCTACTTTATTTTTGACCGGGACGAGGTCACTCTCTCGGCCTGCTGCCGCCTCCGGACCACAATACAGGACAATCGCATGCTCAGGCATCCGGAATCCATGCGCTTCTGCGGCTTCCAGAATGTGACCATCAACATTCCGCAGGCTGCCTACCGGGCTGCCCGCAGGGGGGAAAAAAGTCTCAACGGGCTTTTTCAGGAACTTGACCGGACAATGGATATTGCTGTAGAAGCTCACTTACAGAAAAAAGCCAGAATTCAGGAGATGATGAGTGAACCGGGCCGTCCGCTCTATCAGATCGGCAAGGAAGCGTGCGACGGGCGTCCCTACGTTGAGCTTGACAAAGCTACCTATATCATCGGTCTCATCGGGGTTAACGATGCTGTCAACTTTCTCCACGGCATCGAGCTGCACGAAAGCGGCAGTGCAATGGATATCGGCTTGAGAATTGTCGCTCATATGTTTATCAAGGCAAAAAAACTGGCCGCCAAGCATAATCTCAAGTTCAGCCTGGAGGAATCCCCGGCTGAAAGCGCGGCCCGCCGTCTGGCAAAGACCGACCTTATCTATTTCAGAAAGGAGGCCGAATCTGTTGTTAAAGGTGAGGATGAAGATTCCGTCTACTATACCAATTCAATCCATATGACCGCCGATGCCCCGATATCGCTGGTCGAAAGAATCCGTCTCCAGAGCAAGTATCACAGCATGATCGAATCGGGAGCTATAACACATGCCTTTGTGGGAGAGGAGCAGCCCTCGTCAGAGTCTATAGCGGCACTGATGAAGGAAGTGCTTTTCCGGACCCAGAGTGCCCAGGTTGTTATCTCACCTGAGTTCACCTATTGTGAAGACTGCAATCATAATTCCCGCGGACTGACTGAAACCTGCGAACGCTGCGGATCGACCAATGTGATCGGGGAAACCCGGGTTGTCGGGTATTTCAGCAGAATTCAGAATTGGAACAAGTCAAAGCGCTACGGAGAACTGGCAGCCCGTCAGCGAGGCAATTATGCCATAGAGACCCAGTCTGATATTGACGAGGAAATTCAGCTGGCTTAATGGAAGAAAAAGACTGCAGTTCAATGAATATAAGAGGAAGGAGAACCCGGCATGGCTGATAAAAAACCCTATCAAATTGTACTATTCGGCAAAGCCGGGTGCGACAAATGCGCTCTGTTGAATAAGCGCGTTGATAAACTGCTTCAAAAGCCCGAGTGGAAGAGATTTGAGAAGATTTATCACGATATCATGACCGAGGATGGTCTGATAGACTTCTGTAATGCCGAGTGCATCAATCCCCAGCGGATTCCGGCTTTGGCGGTGAAAATTCTGAATGCAGATTCGGGTGAATATAATTATATCACCAACGATAAGCCCGGCAGCAGGGATACCGTATGCGGCAGTTCCAAACTCTACACCTATCTGGGTCTTCAAACTGATTATTCGGGAAACGGAACGATTACCCCGAATATGGTATCTCATGTTCTAGAAGAGGCCGTCAGGATCTGAATCGGCAGCAAGTTCCGGAAAACTGAACGGAAAGCTGAGCCGGGTTGTGAAAGAAGAGATGTATCATGAAAAACCCTGACCGCAGCCCTTTCTACGGGTACCTGCAGAAGCCGTCTCTGGTCGATTTTCCCGGAAAGATAACTGCTGTATTTTTCACCTCCGGCTGCAATTTCTCCTGCGGGTACTGCCACAATGCACCCCTGCTCGGAAAAGTTCAGTCCGGCCTTGACACCGGCACATTCACCGAGGCTGTCCGTAAGTTCATAACAACTGACTGGGTAACGGGCATTACCCTCTCGGGCGGGGAACCGACCCTCTCTTCAGATCTGCCGTTTTATATCCGCTGGCTGAAAGACCGGGGGCTGGCGGTCAAGCTCGATACCAACGGCTCAAACCCGGCCATGCTCGAAAAAATCATCGGGGACCTCGATTACATCGCCATGGATGTCAAATGCTCCCTGGAAAATTACCCCTCATTTGTCAAGTTCAACGATACCGATGCGATAACCGCCTCGATCCAACTAATTCGGGATAAGGCTGCAGACTATGAATTCCGGACCACTATCATCGAGGCCTTCCACACGCCATCGGAAATGCACGCAATTGGAAGGCTGATCAAGGGGGCAAAACGCTATACGCTCCAGCCCTTCCTTCCGCGGGACGACCTGCCGGACAAGGCCTACAGAACCATGAGACGAACATCTCCCGATCTTCTTAAAGAGTACTGCAGCCTGATGGAGCCGTATGCCCGGAATATTATCTGGAAGGGACAAATGTAGCAGCAGTTTTGCATCTTGCGCTTTTCGCTTTTCGCTTTTCGTTTTTCGCTTTTCGCTTTTCGTTTTTCGCTTTTCGTTTTTCGTTTTGCGCTTTTCTCCATTCCTGATCCCCGATCTATTCCCAATTGTGAGAACTCCCTGTATACTACTCATTATGAACATCAGAAAAGCGAGAAATTCGGATTTTGAAGATATTTTAACCATTATCTCACAGTGTGCCGCTCAGCTCAGATCCAACGGTATCGAGCAGTGGGATGATGAATATCCGACCCGGGAGATGATCGCCGGCAATATTGCTACCGGATTGGTTTACGTGGGAACCAGCCCCGTTCCAGGATCAGAGACCAGATCGGAGCCCGGACAGGAAGCGGTCATCGCCACCTTGACCATCGGGGCAGAAAAAAACGATGAGTACCACCGTCATATTCACTGGAAGCTGGATGACGGTCAGAATCTGTTTTTCAACCAGCTGGCAGTGCTGCCGGCTTATCAGGGTAACGGATTGGCCAGTCAGTTTATGGACTTTGCAGAGCATCTGGCAGAACGTCAGGAAGTGCGGTCGCTCAGACTCGATGCCCACGAAAAAAGTCTCGCCTTACGGGATTGGTACCGCAAAAGAGGATATCAGGTACGGGGTACCGTTCCGTATCGTAATGGAACCTGCATTTATATTGCTATGGAAAAAACCATTCCACCAACACGCATTATGGTGCTGAGACCACCCTATTCCCGCTTCAAGCCCGAGGGGGCTTTGCTGAAGGAACTCCTTGCCGTTCGACGGATAGTGTTTGTCGAGGGGCAGGGGGTAGATCCGGCAATTGAGCAGGACGGCATGGATTCTGATGTTGACCATCTTGCAGCCATCAGGGGCTGGGGGGATGGGGATGGGGATGGGGATGGGGATGGGGGCAAGTTTGCTGAAGGGCCTGCGCAGATAGTTGGCTGTCTCCGTTTCAATCAACTGAGCTCAGATACGGTCAAACTTGAGAGGATTGCCGTTCTGCCGCAGTTCCGCGGTCTCGGCATCGGCAAGCTGCTGATCAATGGAGCGGTCAGTGAAGCGCAAAAACGGGGAATCAGGAACATCACGATGCATGCCCAGTTTTATCTGCTGGATTATTACCGGGGTCTCGGGTTTGAACCCGATGGAGAACTTTTTTTCGAGGCCGATATAAAGCACATTACCATGAATTATCAGGTGCAGACCAGATAGATGCACAAGCTGTCCTTTCCGGGAAGAGCGGTAATTTCCAAACCTCCGCTGCTGAAGTTTCAGAGTCCCTCATCTTCCTGCAGTTCGCCCCGCAGCGAAAGGGAAAGCTGTCTCGACACTTCTTCCGGTGGGAGGTTCCTCCCGAACAGGTACATCATTTTAGTTACTGCTGACTCGGTTGTCATATCGAAACCGTTAACTACCCCTATGCGGCTGAGCCCGGCTCCGGTTTCATAAATTCCCATATCAACAGAACCTCTGCTGCATTGGGTTATATTCAGAATGACTATCTGCCTCTTTACGGCATCTTCCAGCAAGCTGATAAACCAGCTGTCCAGTGGGGCGTTGCCGGACCCGTAGGTCTCCAGAACGACCCCCTTCAGCCCCTCTATCGAGAGTATTGAGGAAAGGACCCGGTAACTGATCCCGGGGAAAAGCTTGATCAGCGCAATATTGCTCTCCAGCCGGGTATACGGCAGAAATGGGCTGATGCCTGTACCGGCACCTGCTCCGGAAACCGCTCCCGCTCCCGTTCCTGCCCCCGTACCCTTTCCGGGATACCGTATGGCATGCCGGTTGTATTTAATTTCAATTCCCGCAGTCGCCAAGGGCTGAAAGTTGGGTGATTCAAAGGCATGAAACTGTTCGGCACTGTACTTGGTTGTCCGATTTCCGCGCAGAAGGCTCGATTCAAAATAGATGCATACTTCCGGAACCAACGGTCTTCCATGTTCCTCAGCCGCGGCAATTTCCACGGCTGTTATGAGATTCTCTTTGCCGTCGGTCCTGATAACCCCTATCGGGATCTGCGAACCGGTCAGAATTACCGGCTTTGCCAGACCTTCCAGCATGAAACTGAGGGCCGATGCGGTATAGGCCATGGTATCGGTTCCATGCAGAATGACAAAGCCGTCATACTCTGCGTAGTTCCGGGCAATTACCTGAACCAGACTGACCCAGTTTTCGGGCTTGATCCCGGATGAGTCAATGACCGGGTCAAAGGTTATGATATCCAGGCGGTAGCCGAAGCGCTTCAGGGCGGGCACTTCGCGTTCTATCTGATCAAAATTGACATTTTTCAGAACTCCGGCATGTTCGTGGTCTTCTATCATGCCGATTGTCCCGCCGGTATAGATGATGAGAATTGATTTGCTCATTGCTTCGCGGCCTCTTTAATTATTTGCATATCTTGCCCAGAAGCTCCTTTTCAGGCTGTAATTCTGATGCAGCTCCAAGGTAAAGGCTTTGTGCTTATCAAAAGTTTTCCAGTCATCAATAGCTGCCGCCATGGTATCCAGTTTTTTCAGATACTGGACTCCATGCGAATAGGCTTTGGAGTAGCCCCGCTTCAGGATTGATACCAGCAGGCTGCGGTATATCAGACTGGCAGCAAGGTACCGGCCATGAGACTCCATCCCCTCAGCCAAGGGAAGCAGGGTATAGTACATCTCTCTGTACAGCTTATCTGCCCGACTGATGATATAGGTTTCAGTCTCATCAATCCTGCCAACTTCAAGCAGGAATTCGGCATCTGAACCCCTGAATTCGGGAGCTCCCAGAATCAGGGCAGCTTCTTGAGCAATCACCTCTTCCCGCTTGTGACCGCCAATAACATCAAGAAGTGCCTGAAGGGTTTCGAGAGTATGATGAGACCTGAACTTCTTATAGAGCAGCTCTGTCAGTTTGTCCGTGCTGCCCTGCAGTCTGTAAATCTCGAGCAGCAGTTTTTCGCGTTCATAAGAATAGGAACTGCTGCTCTCCGGGATTTTATTCAGCCACGCAATGGCCGTTTCAAAATCACCGAGTTCCCGATGTATGCTAGCTATATCGATGATTGCTTTACTCGACAATTTCCCCTTGGCTTCCAGAAAGGTTTCCTCCAGCAGTTCAGCATTCTTGATCTGATGGGCCAGCGATGTTATCAGCATCAGCTGGTCACGCTTCCGGTATTCACTCTGTGCCGTATCAGCCCGCTGTCGGATGGCTTCTATCATCTGCCTGATAATCGGTTCGCTCAGATAGTCTCCGGCACAGTCAATCAGTGCATCCCGGACGCCGTATTCATCCTCTCTACTGACTCTCAGGACAAGTTCCGCAATCTTTTCCTTGTCCGGACACCTGGAAGCATACTCGACAAACAGATCTCTGGCATCAATAGTAAATACCATTCCCGCACTACCCGAAGAGTCATCGCACATTTCAAAAACGATACTGTCAGCCTCAAAGAATTCGATAACGGCCGCTGCCCCGGTGAGGGGATCGGCGATTCCTGCTTTCAGGTCCTGAAGCATCATACTGAGTTCCCGGGCAAAATTGTCGGTCTCCCTCCAGTCAAAATAGCGATCTGATCGTTTCAGGCTGGCAAGTTTCTGTCTGAATTGCTTCAGATTCTCTTCGGGCGCGCTGATAAGGGCATCTATGTGATTATCAGCCAGCGTAGAATGCTCTGCAATCTTCAGCAGTGCATCCGCGAGAACTTCCGCACCCAGATCGATCAACTTTTGTCTACGTTTATCATTCATAAAAATTGTCCCCGTATCCATCATCCTTCACCTCTCCCCCTTCCTTCTATGGGCAATATTGCTGTAAAATTTATACAAGGTCAAGGATTGGCATTGCTGGAAGACGAAGCATCGTTTTCCGGGTACTATATAACAATCTGAATTTCCCAGTCATCTTTCCTTCAGAATGCCGGACGGTGAGGGAAGTTTAATTCTCTACATTTTCCCGAAACAGAGAACGGACGTGGGTTCGATTCCCGATTGAATACCCGGCGGTGTGTTTTACAAACCATGTCTGATTGCCTTCCCATACATCATTTTCATATCTTT
>JAGYPA010000101.1 GCA_018399255.1 Spirochaetales bacterium
AACGCAATCGTAATCGGCGGCCAAAACTGGTTCATTTACGGCCTTCTGTTCAGCTTTTCAGCTGAAAGCTTCAGAAGTTGCTGTTATTGGAGATGCCCCGGTGGATATGAAGTACGGGAAAAAAGCCGGTGCAGGCTACCGCGTAGCAGTCCTGACCGGATCCCGCCACATAAAGAAACTTGCTCGCTATGCCGATGTGATCTATGACGATCTGGATCATCTTCTCCAGGACCCGGTGCTGTTCCCAAAAAAATGAGACAAGCCCGACACCGCGTTTCGCGGCATCAGCCTGTCCCGTCTTTTCACTTCATATTGATCTCAGCTGCATCAATATACTGTCTTCCATTCATCGATGTTGTCGATGTCAAATTTGAACGGCGGTCCTAAGAGGATTTCCGTTCCTTCATCACCAGCATCAACGATTTCGTATTCGCCTAATCTACCAGCGCTGAAGGTTTCTCCAGCCGCTCCTGTAATTTCCTCCGATGAGAGCGCTGTTGCCGTATACGCTGCGAGATATCCTACATCAATCGGATTCCACAGAAACATATAGGGGCATGCGCCGTTATGGATGTACTCAGCCATTTCTGACGGCAGACCCAGTCCGGTTACAAATACTTCACCCTGCAGATCTTTATCGCTGATGACGAGTCCGGCTGCTGCGATTCCGACGGTCGTCGGTGCAATAATACATTCCAGGTCCGGGAAAGTTCTCAGAAGAGCTTCTGTCTCTGCAACAGATTTGTCACGAAGATCATCACCATAGGCTATTCTGACGAGTTCAATATCATCATACTTCGGATCCTTAAGCTCCTCCTTCATCCATTCGATCCACAAATTCTGGTTAGATGCCTGGCTGGTTGCCGACAGAATAGCTATCTGTCCGGCTCCGTCCACCATGTCATATGCTGCCTGTATCAATGTCCGGCCGATCATTTCGCTGTCCGCCTGATTGACATGAGTCATTCTGCTTGCCGGGTTGAGCGCTGAATCTGCTGAGAACATTTTTATACCTGCCTGCATAGCATTTTTTGCAACAGGCTCCAAGGCATCATAGTCATTCGCAGTAACACAAATAGAGTCGACATTCTGTGCAATCAGCTGCTCGATAATCTTGATTTGCGCCTCGGCTGTCGGGAGATCGGGAGCTCTCAGAATAGCTTCAAAGCCCTGCTCTTCGATCCCATTCTCGAATCCTTCCATCTGCTTTTCACCATAGGGGTTTCCTGTGTTCTTGAACACAAATGCGTGTCTTTCTCCCGCTGCTTCCTGTGCCGCCTGCGCGGTCAGTGTAAACGGAATCACGAAACTTACGATTATCAGCAGGATAATCGTTCCAATTACTGATCGTTTCATATACATTCCTCCTTTATCAGAATATAGAAACTCTTTTCTATCTGCCGCAGGTGTTTCCAAAAACCCTTTAAGCAGGTATTTTCTTTTTTCTTTTTCGAATCCGCACATTCAGCACCGTGACTGATACGATCAGCAGCGCTCCGATGATGATAAGCAGCACCTGCGCGGAAATATTCACCAGTCCCAATCCGTAGCTGAGAAAGCCGACAATAAAAACTGCCAGTATCGGACCTATGATGCGGCCTTTCCCGCCGGAAGTGCTCACTCCGCCGAGAACAACCATCGCTATAACTTCCAGCTCATAGCCCTGCGCCACATTAGGTCGTGTGCTGCCCATGCGCGAAGTCAGAAAAAGTGCTGTAAATCCTGCCATTAGTCCTGTAAGCAGACTAACGATAAGTATGACTCGGTCTGTTCGGATTCCCGAATAACGGCATGCGTTCATGCTGTTTCCCATTCCGTACAGACTTCTGCCGAACGTTGTCTTATGGAGTAAAATCCAGAACAGGAACGCACATACCGTAAAAACAATGAGCATCACTGGGAAACCGGCAATATTCCCCCACCCAAGAAATGAAAACCATTCTGGAAAACCGCCTGACGCCTGATCTTCCAGAATGACATAGGCAAAGCCCCGGTAAATCGTCATGGTCGATATGGTTATAATAGCTGCCGATAATTCCTTGTACTTCACCATCAGTATTCCGTTGAACAGTCCGCAAGCAGTACTAACTGCCAGGCAGAGCACTATAGCCAGCGGCATCGGCAGTCCGGCATTGTATGCAACTGCCATAATGACCGATGAGAGTGCGACAGTGCTTCCGACTGACACATCGATATTTCCAAGTAAAATAACGAATGTCATGGGAAGTACGATGAAGGCTTTATCCAGGAAAGACTGAGGAGTTCGGATGAAAGTGTTGATATTCAGATAATAGGGCGATAACGTACTGTTCACCACATGAATCAGAATAAATATGATCACCAGCAGCCATTCCCACTGGAAGAAAAACCGTTTCCAGCTCCATGGCCGTTCTGTCCGTATCGTTCTCTCTGTCATCTCTTCTGTATTTCTCCTGTTATTTTTTTGCCTCTTCTGTACTGTCCCTTGTTACATGCTGTTATCTGCAGCCGATATCCGAAGCTGCATAAAACTTATCAAATATTCCTGCGGACCAGTGCTGTGTATTCATTCCGCCGCTTTACGATAACATTTACCACCACTGCCGTAAGGATGACGAGCCCTTGAATCGCCTGCTGCCAGAAAGGTGATACATTGATAAGCGGCAAAGCATTGTTGAGAATCGCAAACAGAATCGCTCCGAGCGCGAGGCCGGAAACCTTGCCGCTGCCGCCTGACAGACTGATTCCTCCCAGCACCGTTGCTGCAATGACATTCAGTTCATACCCCACAGCGGTATCTCCCTGCGCCGATGCGTAGCGCGCTACCCAGAGGACGCCGGCCAGGCCGGCTAAAGCCCCCATCAGCACATAGACCAGACATATTATCCGCTTCTTCGGAATACCTGAAATTTCAGCAGCATCCGGATTAGATCCGACGGCATATATCTGCCGCCCTGTTCTCGTATGATTTATGAAATAGTAGAAAGCTATATAAATAACTACAGCTATGACAATTAAGTTATTCACTCCCAGAAATGTCCCTGTAGCAATTTTCTTAAACCCATCTGACATCTGGTAGGCGCTCACCCATCTCCCCCCGCTGACGACGAAGGTCATGCCGCGAACCACGTTCATCATTCCGAGAGAAGCGATGATAGGCAGCACATTGAAGCGCGATACCAGAATCCCGATAATCAATCCTATCCCCAGTCCGATAAGCGTGCCTTCAAGCAGCGAGACCAGTGGATGTATAGACGGATACGCTGAAACAGTAAGCGCACTCACCATCCCGGAGAATGCTATTGTCGAGCCGATAGAGAGATCGATCCCTCTTGTCAGCAGAACCATCATCATACCGACGGCAAGTATGCTCAGTATAGAACCATTGATCAGCAGCGTATTGATATTGGACAGTGTAAGGAAAGTCTGATTCCGCATCTGTATGATGAGCGATATCAGCACGATGAAGAAAAACAGACCGAGTTCGCGGAAATTCTCCGTACTGCTGAACAGTGATTTCAGTTTGCTCTGCATCTGTTTATTCTGCATGGCTGATTACCTTCTTCTTCTCACCGAGCGCTGCATGGAGGATTTCTTCCTGAGTTGTCTCCTCTGTATTCAGTACAGCGGAGATTCTTCCCTCTTTCATGACGACAATACGGTCGCTGACCCCAAGCACTTCAGGCATCTCAGACGATACCATGATAATGCCGTAGCCCATCTCGGCCAGTTCTCCCATAATATTGAAAATTG
Organism: Spirochaetales bacterium; assembly: GCA_018399255.1. Lineage (GTDB taxonomy): Bacteria > Spirochaetota > Spirochaetia > JABMQR01 > JABMQR01 > M55B182. The sequence goes on from JAGYPA010000101.1 coordinate 3,733, forward strand.
CCGTTTTAGCGCCGACGTCAACTCCCTTTGTAGGCTCATCCAGTATGATGACTTTCAGGTCTGCTGTCAGAAGTTTCGCTACAATGACCTTCTGCTGATTTCCTCCCGAGAGGGTATTTGCCTTGTCAAACACTGTGCCGGCCTTAATCTCCAGCTTGTCTCCGAGCTCCTGAGCACTCTTTTTTTCGTCATCCTCCCGGATGAATTTCCAGCGGCTGAACTTCTCCAGCAATGCAAGCGATATATTCTTGAACAGCTCCCAATCCATCACCAGCCCATGGCCATGCCTGTCCTCAGGCAGATATCCGATGCCCTTATCAATCGCTTCTTTCGGATGCCGGATTTGTATTTCCTCTCCGTCAAGATAGATATGTCCTTCATCATATTGCGTTATACCGTACAGCGCTTCGCAGACTTCCGTTCTTCCCGCTCCTACAAGACCAGTAAAAGCAAGAATTTCCCCTCTGTGCAGAGAAAATGAGATATCCCTGAAATACCCCAGCCTCGATATATGCTCTGCTCTCAGAACTTCGTCTCTGATATGCACATTTCGTTTGGGAAAATACTGTGTGATTTCCCTTCCTACCATGGCTTTTACCAGTTTCTCGTGAGTAATCTCATCTCTGTTCCATGTGTTGATATATTTAGCATCCCTGAATACTGTCACCCGATCCGCCAGACGGAACATGTCTACCATCCGATGAGAGATGAATATGACAGCAGCTCCATTGTTCTTCAAATTCTCAGTTATCTTATAGAGTTCCTCACTCTCACGATTCGTCAGAGCAGCTGTGGGTTCATCCATGATGATGACACGGGCATTGACAGAAAGAGCTTTTGCAATCTCGACAATCTGCTGCTTTGCAATAGACAGCGAACCCATTCGTACACGGGGATCAAATGATGACTCCAGCTGTCCGAGAAGTTCAGCAGCTCGTGCATGCAGTTCCTTCCATGCAATTCTCCGGGTATAAGGATTATATTTCTCATGACCGATAAATATGTTTTCAGTCACTGACAAATCAGGATAACTAGTTACATGCTGGTAAATAGCAGCTATGCCGAGACGCTGCGAGTCGAGAGTGTTTCTTATAACTGCAGGTTTCCCATTGTATATGATCTCTCCGGCATCCGGAGTATACACGCCGGTGATAATCTTGATGAAAGTGGATTTTCCTGCACCGTTCTCTCCCATGATCGAGTGTACTTCTCCGGTTCTGACGTTGAAATGAACGTCATCGAGAGCTCGGACACCCGGAAAATCTTTGGTAACCCCTTTCAATTCAAGAATATACTCAGACACGCAAACAACTCCTTATGTCTTTTTATTCGCACATTACTGTATACACCCGCATATGCAGAATTAACAGATTCGTTTAGACGTAATACCCAGCAGCGCCGATAGTTTTTCCAGAGAATGACCAATATGACCAATGCCTATAGCACTATGATGTGCCGGTCCGGCTTTTGACCACGCATCCACAAAGTCTTTGGCTGAGATTGGAAACGCGTATCTGCTGTTCGTGTTTCCAATTGCAAGAGTCGGTCCCGGAACAGATTCCCCTTCAGCATAGAGAAGCTGCGAGTTTCCTCCTGGACCCTGCACATAAGCCAGAAAGGTAACCGGTCCATGTTTCACGCTCATCTGAATGGACAAGCCTTTTCCCGGTTTGCCGTGATATACCGGAAGCGGAACAAGACCGACTTCTCCTTCAGCTATCTTGGAATGAGCTGGACCGTCATGACCCCACAGCACTACATTATCAATGAAATCCATTGCGTAGAATTCTGCAAACGAACCGCCTGCGGAAAAGAGATCGAGAATTTTCATGGCAATGACATTTTTAATTTCACACTCACCTGCAACCGGGACATGATGAGCTGTGAGCAGGGTATTTCCTGCAATAACAGACGTTACAATATTTTCATGGTCGTTCCCTGCAGCGCCTTCATAGTAATAAGCCAAAGCGCCCAGTTTCTTATCAGCAGTCAGCCGATCAAGTGCACATGACGTTTTCGCAGCCCGTCTCAGTTCCTCTTCTTCACAATCCGGAGACACAGCAAATTCCCGATGGAACTGCTTAATTTTCTTATCGATCTCCTCTTCCTTTACCTGATCCCGCAGCTGTTTGAGCAGATCCATCTCCAGCACCTCGAAATGACAGCCGAACACAGATGCAGCTCTGGTAATGTCTGTGTAGACATCGAGCATTCCGCAGTAATAGTGACCGAGAATCCCAATTCTGGTATCCCGAAGCTCACTTCTTACCTGTACAGCTTTTACCCAAGCCTGTATCTGTTCCCAGGCCTCCTCATCCTCCAACCAGCCAGTGACAATATCATAAGAGATACCGGCATTGTTGAATACATGGGCGATTTCCGGCACAGCACATGCCTGGCAGTGGGCTAACCACTCACCGGTCATTTTACCGCGGTCACCGAGGCTGTTGAAATGTTCATAATCGATTGCAGGAACCGGCTGCAGATTCAGGATGATAACAGGGCGCTGTACTTTCTGTGCAACAGGAAGAACTGTGTGTGAAAGCGCATACGTGGTAACGGCCAGAAATACAATTTCGACGTGCTCGGTCTTGAAGAAATCTCCAGCTTTTCGCGCCTTTTCAGGGGTATCAATAAGCCCCGCATTCACCACTTTTGCTCCGTTCCCCCCCAGACGTTTCGCTGTTACTTCCAAGTTTCCTTCCAGCCGTTCACGCAATCCGGGAAACTGAGCCCAATAGGTATCAAGACCGATTCCGTACAACCCGATTTTCACCTTTCTCGCCATAAAACTTCACTCCATATGGAAAACTTCCTTCAGCGGAATACAGACTGGTGAATTATCGGAATTTACTTCCATAATATCAGCCATATAGTCCCACCAGCGGCGCATGATCTCCTGTTCAGCCAGTTCGTCGGCAGTGTTGTCATCAGCCTTCTTCTGTACAGCAAACAGCATCAGTGTTTTCTCGTCCAAAAAAATACTGTACTCAATAATTCCTGATGACTTCAGCAGCTGAGCAAGGTTCGGCCAAATTTCATCATGCCGTTTCTTGTATTCTGCTTCCGATCCTGGTTTCAGTTTCATGGTAAAAGCTGTTCGTTCCATAATTCCCTCTGTTTTCCTTTTTTGTTCATATATAGTATCCGTCACTATATGTAAGCCGTAAATGGACTTTATCTGTAAAATAATGGATAAAACACCGATGAAGCTGTACAATTCTGTAAAAAAATGTACAAAACTCCGATTCATGCTATACTGAATACATGGCTGATAAGAAATTGCAGGGATTTTTTTCTTATGTCACCATCAGCGAATATGACGAAAAATGGCAGTTTGTCTGCACGGACGGCGGCTCTACCACCATCGCCCCGTATGTCGAATATCCCCCGCACAAGAATATGCATCCCAATTCTCACAAATCTGTTGCAACAGGACGCATCTTGAATGAATATCAGATAGTTTACATTACGCAGGGTAAAGGCGAACTGCAGGCAAACAATACCCGATATGCAATCAATCCCGGCACTGTTTTCATCATCTTTCCCGGCATGTATCATACATACAAGCCTGCCTTCGAGATCGGATGGACAGAGTACTGGGTCGGTTTTAAAGGCCCTTACCTAGAAAAACTCCAGTTAGAAGGTTTTATTTCCCCTGATCATCCCTGTTATTACGTCGGACTGCAGAATTCACTGCTGAGTCTCTATGACCAGATTCTTGAAGAAATCCGAAGTCAGAAACCCTTTTTTCAGCTGAAAGCTTCTTCGTATACACTTTCACTTCTCGCAGAAATCCTTTCATATGAAAAACAGAATCTTCAGCACTGTCACTCTGAACAGATCGTTGAAAAGGCGAAATTCATTATGGAAGAACACGTCTATGGAGAGATACACGTAGATTTCATCTGCCGGTCAATAGGGGTCAGCTCTTCGCATCTGAACGATGTATTCAAGTCCTATACAGGCATGACCCCCTACCATTACTTTATCGGCATTAAAATCCACAAGGCAAAGGAACTGCTGGAAAAGGGCGATCAATCAATCAAGGAGATAGCATTTCGGTTAGGGTTTACTGATCAGTACTACTTTTCCAGACTCTTCAAGAAGAAAACCGGCATATCCCCTTCTCACTGGGCATCATACTTATACCGCTGAAATAAAGAGCTGCGGCTGTTTTCATGTTTTTCAGTCATTCTCAAGCTTACTCAGCCGTTCTCCAACATGTTAGAACGGTAAGCTTCGACCTCCCAGTTCCGGATGAAATCAATCTGATCATCCGTCATAAAGAGGGGGCCTCCAAAGGACTCGCTGTAGACAGCAACCTTGATGGTATCATAGAAAAGTATCAAGGCAGATTCCGCCTGATGCACTGTTTTCCCGGCTCCGAAGGCACCGGTGTTCTGAACA
>JAGYPA010000102.1 GCA_018399255.1 Spirochaetales bacterium
CTGGTATGAAGAGTGCGCCTTGCAGGAAGATCTCAATATGTTTCCTTATATCCTCTCATACCGTGAGTATAGTACCGGACCTCCGGAACAATGGCTGCAGGCCGGAAAAGCGCAGCAGACTGATTGAAATACCAATGAAAATCAATGAAGATCGACAAAGAGATCGACAAAGAGGAGAGGAGTACCATGAAGAAGATAGGCTGGCTGTTGGCAGGAGCAGGAGATATTGCGCGAAAACGGGTAGGTCCGGCCCTTGTGCAGGCAGCTGGAGGAAAACTCACAGCAATCTGCGACATTAATGAGGACCTGGCCGTAAAGCTCGGTGCCGATTTAGATGCCGAAATCGGTACCGATCTTGGAGTTATCCAGGTTAGTGCCGATTTTGAAGCTGCCCTGGACCAGCCCGGAATTGATGCCGTATATATTGCTACCCCTATTTTTCTTCATCGGGATATGACCATGGCCGCCCTTAAAGCGGGAAAGCACGTGCTGGTAGAAAAGCCTATGGCTCTCAGCGGCAGGGAAGCTCAGGAAATGAATGAATATGCTGATAAGGTTGATCGAAAACTGGGAGCAGCTTATTTCCGCCGCAGCTTCAGCAAATATACTTATCTTAAGCGTATGGTGGAAAACGGTGAATTCGGGGATATCGTCCTGGTACGGCTGACCTACTTCTCCTGGTTCAACCCCGAACCAGGAGATCCAAAATACTGGCGGGTGGTGAAATCGAAATCCGGCGGCGGTCCATTAAGCGATATGGGTACCCATATGTTCGATCTGCTGATCGACCTCTTCGGACTCCCCATATCGGTGTATGCCAGGACCGAAACAAATGTTCATCACTATGAAGTCGAGGATTCCGCTTCTGTAATTATGAAGTTGAGAAACGGTGCCCAGGTTGTTGCGACTTTTCATTGGTGTTCCAAAACCTGGTCCCATGAGTTTGAAGTAATCGGCACAGAAGCGAAAATCAAGTGGCATCCATTCGATGCCCCGACGTTCTTGAAAACCGTTGGACGGGATATAGATGAGATTTCTCTGCCCCCAGCCGAAAATGTTCATCTCCCCCTTGTTGAAGCATTCAACCAGACCCTGCTTACCGGGGAACCATTCATGGCCGATGGGCTGGAAGCAGCAAAAACCAATATCCTGCTGGATGCAATTTATCAGTCATCCGAGGAGAGCCGGGAAGTATTCCTGTAACCTGCAGCAGTGGAGCATATCATGAATTTTACCCCTATACCGGAAAATGACTTTCTGGATTTTATCGAAACCTATTTCAGCTATGCAAAAGAACTCTTTCCGGCCATCGATACCGCGACAGGAAAATGGGAGTTCATCGACTTGATTCCCGGTATGAGCGATTTCGATACCCGACTTATTTTGAAAAATGGCATGCAGCCGGAAGATTGGGTGCGCATGTCTGAAGCTATCGGGCATGTTCATTACGAAGTATGGCGAAAGCACCCTGATTGGGCTCGCAAGCTGGAGCATACTCCCGGGGTAAATCTTACCTGGGAAGAATTAGCCAGTAAACAATACTACTATCCGGAGTTTCAGCAGTGGTCCGGCTATTGCGGGGATACGAAACGGTTCGAGCAGGAACGCCGGCAGCTTGTGGAGCGGGGCTGGCAGCCGGAAGACGAGATTTACCACTTGAAAAGATTTTTCACCTATTTCGGTCCCTATAGCCGATCGATCGATCCTCCTATAAATATGGGGGCTTTCACCACGAAGTACCCCCTGCACAGCCGTATGATGCACTACTTCCTGCCCCCCCTGCAGTCAGCGTTGAGCATACTCAGGAGGCAGACGATACGTGGTAAATTCGAAACCCTATATCTGGCTCAGGATATGTTTCCCGAACTCAAAACCCCCGCAAAAATCCTCCATGCGCTTGAACATCATTATGAAGTACCTCTGCTGTATCGTGAACCGTATATTACTATTCTTGAACAGGAGCTTGAACAGGATTTACGTAAAGTCTACGCCAAACTTTCCGAAGCTGTGACCTGCATCGACCCCGCGCTTCTGCTTTTGCAGGATACTTCCGCTGCAAAAAATGCTCTGAAGAGGGTGAATCAGAATGTTTCGGCGGCAATTTTTTCAAGCCTCCGTTTCTCCCGTCTTCTGAAGGGACGCCTCTATTTCTATACTCATGTCGATGAACGCTTTCAGACAGCATGGCTTATTCAGAATGAACTGGGAAGAATCTGCGAACTGTTTCTCGGAACTCCTCTTCGTCTCTTTTATACCAATCGTTTTCCGGATACTTCCAGCATCAGCATTGCTGATATGATAACCAACCTAACCGGGGATGTCTTCAGCAGAGAAGAGGCTGCCATTATCAGAACCTATTATGAGACCACCAAAGAACCGCCTGAAAAGGGAACCGAAATTGAGAGTGCAAGGAGAGTTATGGAGATTTTCGACGATTTCTTTCTCTCCATTCAACGGCTTAATGATTCAGCACCTTGCTAGATCAGCGCCTGGATGGATCTCTCTCGAACAACTGCTTCAGGTTCGCTGACCTTCCAGAATCTTTCTCGTTCCCATACAGGGAATGCAGTGCTCCCAGTTGCACAGCAGCGCTGTCGGATCCCGTGCAAGAAGCGCCGTTATTTCTGTAATAAGTGCGGAACCGCTCATGAGCCGGCATTGACAGCTGTTAATACGAAAATACGTTATCAGATCCTTCTTGTGAAGCACATATTCAGCCGATTCAAAGGCCGCGCTGCACGAAGGAGAATCATCTAGCTGATGTTCTATGAAAGCCCCTGAACTGGTACGAATGGTGAGGGTGGGCAGGGGGTCGTACCACGACACTTTCGGAATCTTTGCATGTTCTTCGGCAATATGGATAGTTGTATTGGAAACCTGCCCAACCCCGATCAGCAGAATTTTTCCACCCATCTGGGCTAGAATGTCAATGGGGCTGCCCACCCCGAATGCTCGTACAGCTAAATGCCCTTTTATGATATCGTATGCATCAGGCCCGATAACAGCAGCCGAGTGGGTAGGGTGCAGGCTGCGCATAGCTCCTTTCCTCCTGCGAGCCACCTCGTTGAGAATTCCCGTTCTTGCAGGGGTCTCTTCCGGGTCGTAAAAAGGCAGCGGCAGCGGTCGCGTATAGTTGAAGGTGGGAAACAAGAGATTCCCTGACGGGCCGACGGTCTCCTGTAAGGCATCAATAATCGTATCGGCTCCGCCCGCAACTTTGCCAAGCGCCTTGAGAGAGCTGTGGATGACCAGGCTGTCCCCCCGTCGAACTCCTCCTGCCGTAAAGCTTTTCACCAGCTCTTTTTGCGTCAGCCCTTCCGTATGCATTGCTTTACCTCTCGAGTTCAGATGACAGCCTATCTTCCAGCCAGCGTAGAACAGTATTTCTGATAATTCCGTAGCCGGTTTTCAGCCGTCCTATTTCCATATGTTCGTTCGGTTCGTGAAAAGTACCTTCTCCCGTTGATGTTGCGACCCCGAAGGAGATGCACGGAATATTGAAGTAGTTATTGAAAATGAATCCATCCTGTTTGGAAATTGTCGTTACTGTGGGTTCTTCAGGTAAAGCAGCCCGTGCCTCATCCTTGAGAATCGGCAGCAGACTTGGCGTTTTGGGAATGAAGGAAGCCTCGAACCAGGGTTCCCGATAGGTAGCGGCATAGAGCTCCCGGTCATCGCCCAGAGCTTGCTCGATCAGCGTATTCAGCCATCTCTGCGCTGTCTGACGGGTTTCGCCCGGCAGAGTATAGAAATGGATAATGAATTGTCTATTATCTTCGGGATTCCGGCGGAATTGAACCGTCTTTTCCCGAACCATGTTAGCTTCGAAATAGGGAATATCGAATCCTGCAGAACGATCTCTGCTGTAAGCACGACAGCTATGTTCCAGTGCTTCGGCATGTCGGTCAGACAGGTTCTTGCTCATCAAACTCTTTGGCTGCAGGTAGAGATTGGATCCTCCCATGTTTCCCACACAGATCTGAAAATCGGCTCCATCTAGATAGAGGGCACACGCTGCATCAATCCCGTACAGCTTGAGGAGAAGGGTGCCGTTGCACACCCCCGACTCTTCATCAATCGTGGAAGCGAAGACAATGCGTTTGTTCAAAGCTCTGTGCTTTAGTGAAGCTATCTCTTTGAGTAAAGTGAGTATGACAGCCATTCCCCACTTGTCATCGCAAGCTCCCAGCCCCAGGACTTTTCCCTCTGTAATATCTCCCGAAAAGGGGGAGAATTTCCATTGATCCGGCATGGCGATGGGAACAGTATCACTGTGGGCAAGAACCAGAAGTGCCTCGGCCTCCGGAGGTCCAATTTGGGTAAAGACCGTTTTCCGGCCTTTGTAAGCCCGGTCGGGACCATGACAGAGCGGATGATCTCTGAACTCTGGAACATCGGAAACTTCAAATGTGTGCACATCGTATCCGAGAGAGACTATTGATGAGGCCAGATAATCCTGTACCGCTTCTTCCTCTCCACCTCCAGGAAAACTTTGTGAAGGAATCCTTACCAGTGTCTGCAGAGTTGTAACTAAATACTTTTCTAAGTCGTTTTTTTCAACCATAAACGTTAAGGGTATTATAAATCCGAAGAGAATGTTTGTCAAATTTTTTCGTTGACTTCTCACTTTCTGCAGGGTATGATTACCCATGGCATAAACGTTTAGGCCTCAATGTAAAGCGAGAATCGGGTATGAAGATAGAAATTGACGGTCGCAGCAAAGAACATGACATTCATCTCACCCTTACGGTAGAAAACCAGTTTGAGATCGGTGGTTTTGATACTTCCCGGTTCTGGGTTCGCGGATCTCTGCACAGCCACATAACACCGGATAACCAGGAAGCGTTTGTCAAAAAATATGAAGAACTCGGTTTTGATTTTATTGCGGTAACCAATTATCTTGCAATAACCTCTTTGCGGACGGGTACCGATAACGAGCTGCTCTGCATTCCGGGGGCCGAAATCTTCTGGCCTGCCCGGAAAGATCTTGTGCATATTGTCTGCATCGGTCTGAAGCATAATCTTCGCCCAATGAACGGAACCTTGGAGGATGTTGCCAGGGTGATAGAAGAAACCGCGGCTCAGGGAGGGCTTTCAATTTTAGCCCACCCTCACTGGAGCGGATACAGCTGGGAAGAGCTCAACCGTATAGCTGACATGAAGATCGATGCTTTTGAAATAGCCAACAGAAATTGCTGGATGATTAACGGCAAGGGGCGGGCTGAAGAGTTATGGCAGCTTCTGCTGGATGCCGGCTGTTTTATCCCTGTTACCGGCTGTGATGACATCTCCCACATAGACCAGCAAGAGGTTCTCGGTAAATGCTGGACCGGTGTACTTGTCGAGGAAAAGACCGAACATCATATTCTGGAGAGTATTCGTCAAAAACGAACTTATGCCAGCGAGGGTCCGTGCCTGTATGGAATCACGTTCACTTCCGAAGGGACGATCAGGGTGGATACCAGCCCTTGTATTGCCTGTCATGTCCGTTCACAAGGATACGGCGTGCGCAGCGTAATTGCTTCAGATCTGAAGCAGCAGTTTATCGTTGATCTGCGGGTCGAAGGATACCGCATAAAGAACTGGATTTCTGTCTGCATAGAGGATGAAGCCGGGAGAAGAGCCTGGTCGAGCGCCATCCCCGTCCAAGCGGAAATTCGGGAAAAAACGTAAGGAATTGGTCATGCGTTTTATTGTCATGTCAGATCCGCATTTCACCATTCCCAATTCCATCCCGGACGGTATCTGGTGGTACAGAACCCTTGCATCCCGTGCTGACGACCGCAACAGCTCACTGATAAGAACTATACGCAGCTTAAACCCGGATGTAGTTGTAAACTGCGGCGATTTTACCGGAGACGGCAAGCAGGCCAGTTTCCAACTCGGCAGAGAGGTGATGGATAAGACAGGCTGTGAATGGATAACCGCGGTTGGCAACCATGATACCAACTGGCCAGGGGTTCGTGAGGAAATCTCAGCCCTTTACAACCTGCCGCGTAATGTGAACTATTACTTGCATCTGCTGCGAAACGGAAAGGATGTCTTCTGCTTTCTCGTTCTTGATCTCTGCTGGCATGTTTGGCGGGACGGAAGCATAAGGCCCCATATCGACACAGAAGCCTTCAATGCAGGTGAGATCCTTCGTTTTTCAGTCGACGATTGCCAGCTGAAATGGCTCGACCAGCAGCTCGAAAAGCATCGTGACCATAACGTCTTTCTGGTAACCCATACGCCAATTGCCTACAAAAAGAACGTTTTAGTCGGAACACTGCCAAAAACAGATACTGTGTTGAACCGCGAAGTCGCTCTTAACACCCTTAATCCGGAGCTTGAAAGAGGTTCGGCAGAGAGGCTTAAAACGATCCTGAAAAAGCATCGCCAAACAATCAGGATGGTTTTTTCCGGACATACTCACATTCATGAAGTGATTTATCAGTTTGGAATTCCTTTCTGTACAACAGCTTCCTTACGTGAGTGTCCTTTTGAGCTTCGTGTGGCAGATGTGGAAGGCGGCCGAATGCGTATATCGACTCAGGCCCTTGACGATCCAACACTGTTTACAGATTCCTATGAAGCATGGCGTAATAATGAGTGGATTATGGGAACGTCCGAAGACCGCGATTTTGAAATTCTATTCACTGTCGGCAAGCAGCAAAGGAGCGAGGTGCCGGGTGATGAACTTGTAACTGGAGATTATGCATAATTCTCAGGGGAGGAAAAGAATAGATGAGTAAAATACAATCAAAAAGACGAATATTCTTTAACCTGCAGGTAGACTGTGAGGCATCGCAGCGCTCAATAGACAATGTGGAACTGGGGAAAAGAGCGGTAGAGGGAATTCATGAGGTGTTGGCTGATGCTTCCCGGCTGGCATATAAAGCCACCTATGTAGTAATTCCAAAAGATCTGCAGGCCTATGGGGAAGTCTACAGGATGCTGGAGCAAAAAGGACATGAGATCGGTCTGCACCTGCATCCGAAGGAGGACGGCTGGGAAGAATTTCTCGGCATATACGGATATGAAGAGCAGAAAGAAATAATTGATTATGGCAAAATTATCTACGAAGATACTCTGGGGCATTCTCCCACCTGTTTTACCCCGGGTTACTTCTCAGCAAACGATTATACCTTCCCGATTCTCGAGGAACTGGGATTCACCCATGGAAGTGTGAGTCTTCCCACACGAGACCTGCCTCAATGTGCCTGCATCTGGGGCAGTTCGCCCCTGTATGCCCATTATCCGCACCGCTTTAACCGTTCGCTGCAGGGTAATGTCAATTTTGTAAACATCCCCATAACCTGTGATACCGCCTCCCGAATGTGGGGCGGCGCAACCCCTCTCGATCTGAGAGTTGAGCTGGTTGATGCCAAGAACCACTACTATACTATCGAGAAAAGCATTAAGCACCAACTGAAGCTGGCTGAAGAGCAGGAAAAAGACCATGTCTGCTATATTAAAGCCCTGACTCACAACATCTTCGACTACAGTGACAAAAAAAACTTTCGCCGTCAAACCTTGGCGTCCATTCTGGATATTGTACAGGATCTGGCCGATCGATACGATCTTGAACTTGTTCCCGCGACAACCCGTGATATAGCAGAGGTTTTCCGATCTACGCATGCTTTGCCGGAAAAGAGTACCGAGTTGGAATTGGACCAGCGCGGCCGGAAGGGATGGAGCAAGTAACCCGAGGTTATTAAAACGGTAAGCTATAGCTGGATTGAACCCTGAGCCCAGAGCCCTGAACCCTGAGCCCTGAACCCTGAAAGGAGTTACGTATGTATATTGATATATGTGAAAACAGAAATACCTTAGGCCTGGCGGCGGCAGATATTGCTGCATCAGCTATTGCGGAAGCCATTGCAGAGAACGGAGCAGCGACCGTCATTTTTGCCACAGGAGCCTCGCAATTCGAGTTTCTCCAGGCGCTTACTGCTCGGAACCTCGCCTGGGAAAGGGTAAGAATGTTTCACCTGGACGAATATATCGCCTTGCCAGAGAATCACCCTGCCAGCTTCAGAAGATATCTGAAAGAACGGCTGCTCTCCAGAACGAACATAGAGGAGTACTATCTGATAAACGGAGAAGCTGATCCGTATCAGGAAGTCCAGC
>JAGYPA010000103.1 GCA_018399255.1 Spirochaetales bacterium
CGGACGAGAAGATACTTGAAGAGGCGAAAACCTACGGCCATGAGTTTGCGAAAAAAACGGCTTACTGACTTAAGTATCGTAACCAGATAGCTGTTAACTTTTCTCATTCTCAAGCAGGGAATGAAGCTCGTCATAAAGCACAGCTTGATCATCAGGATCCTGACAGTATGTTGTAGCAATAACTCTCATACCAGGCTTAATTAGTTTTTCAAAATAAGGAAGCACTTCATGAGAAGATCCGACACATCGGGCATTAACGATAATACCTGAATTTAAATAAATTCGTGAAAAATCTTCAGGATCATTAGGATCAGGATCTGTCGCCGGTGAGAAAGCACCATCAACCATTATAATATTCCTGAAGTTTTTAACCATCTCAGCTTTATGAGCCCAGTTTCCACAGGAATGAAAGACCACACCGCCAAATTCATCACCAAGTCTTTCGTGTTCAGCCTGAAAAATCTCTTTGTAATGTGAATCAGAAAACATAATGACATTATCAGTACTTTCACCGGCACCTGAAAACAAGCGACTGCTAGGAAATCCATGACCAGGCATGCAGAGGGCATCACCAATTAATTTCCGTTGAATTTTAAGAAAATCAATAAGCAATTCATTTACAAGAAGCGCTGCTTTTTTCACTCCCTCAATATTGTCAATTACTTCAAGACAAAGATTGTTCATGGGTATGAGATATGAGAGCATATTTACAGGAGCCTGGATATCGGAAAATGACAGAGGTATACAACCTTTTGTCTTATCAAGAAAGTATTCAATACGTTCAAGGATCATCTTACCGATCTTGCTCTTTTGAATGGGAACTGGATCAGCAGCATTCAGTTCATCTACCGAAGAGAACAGCGGTTCAACAGCGGGGGCTTGATTTTCATACCAGATGTAATTACCCCCAAAAGATGATGCTATATACCCTATTCCGTACCAAGGTTCAAGGAAATTTGCCAAATCTGCTTTGTACTTCAGGCTTTTATCAAGAACACCAAGTTGAAGTGCGAGAGATTCTGCATGTTCTCTGCATTTGTGATAGTAAACTCCATCAGCGCGCATTCTCCGATAAACAAGCAAATTTTTCTCTTTCTCAATAAAGGCCTTGCTTCGTTTTTGTAGTTCACTATTATACGCTTTATATCGTTCAAGATCGAAGTTCTCCGGTTCTATCTTGTCTGCCGGAGTATATTGTGAATCTCTCTTGGCAATGTCGAATATTTGTTTTCCCATATTTGTTACCTCCCTAACTCCTTATGAATTTACTACTTAATTTAATATACTGATAATCCCTCTCTCGTCTCAGATATCATTTGACTTATTGATGAATGTACACGCATTATTGTATGAAATATCTTCAACCATACTCCCTAAACGTTTCATATCCTGCGGATACTCACCGTTCTCCACTAGTTCACCAAGGAAATTACAGAGAATTCTTCTAAAATAATCGTGCCTCGCATAAGAAAGAAAACTCCTGCTGTCGGTAAGCATCCCTGCGAACCTCGGCAGTACACCCAAATTTGAAAAGGTCCGTAAATGATCAGTCATACCATCGATATGATCATTAAACCACCAGGCACAGCCTAACTGCACATGAGTACCATATGACCCCCAGGGGAAATTACCCATCATAGATCCAAGCACATAATTGTCTTTTGGATTCAGACTGTAAATAATTGTTTTCGGTAAACCTCTGTCATGCACTTGATCCATAAATTGAGAGACAGATTCTGCAATGGAATAATCATTAATCGAGTCAAAACCGGTATCTGGGCCTAAAGAATCATGCATCTGTCGATTATTGCTTCTCATCGCTCCAATATGAAGCTGCATAACCCAACCGAGATGATAATAACTTTCAGCGAGATGGCTCAGTACGGCACTTCGATACTTTGTCTTTTCCAATTCAGTCAGGTAACTGCCTGACAAGCCTTTATTGAAAATATGCTTGATCTCTTTTTCTGCATATGGAGAAAAAGACATTTTATCCAGGCCATGATCAGCTAAAACACATCCATGATAATCAAAATATTCCAACCGCTTATCCAGGCAAATTAGAAAATCATTGTAATCACTTATCGATCTGCCACTGACATTTGCCAGTTTATGCACCCAGGGAACAAATGTCTTTTCCCCAATTTCTATACCCTTATCTGGTCTAAAGGAGGGAAGTACTTCAATATCAAAGCTGACATCTTCTTTAATGGATCGATGATATTCAAGCATATCAAGAGGGTCGTCCGTCGAACAAATTTTTCTTACATGGGCATCGCGGATCATATGCCGTACGCTGTAGCCGCCTTGAAGTTTCTTCTTTGTGATTTTCCATATCTCTTTAGAGTTCTCCCTATTTAGAGGTATATCAATATCAAAAAAAAACTTGAGTTCCATGTGCGTCCAATGAAAAATTGGATTACCAATCAGTAAAGGCATAATCTCAGAAAAGGCAAGGAATTTATTATAATCCGAGGCATTACCTGTAATAAATTCTTCATCTATGCCGCACAGACGCATAGCTCGCCATTTGTAGTGATCTCCATAAAGCCATACTTGCGTAATATTGTCATATATAGCATCATTGAAAATTTCATCAACATTGATATGGCAGTGATAATCGAATATCGGCATATCTGAGGCGTGCTCATGATAAAGCATTCTCGCTGTTTCAGTCTTGAGCAGGAAATCTTTATCCATAAAAGCTTTCATTTTTTTATTCTCCTCTTCAGCTTGCCTACAAATTGATTAAACTAGTATGCTGCCTGAGATAATGCACCAGATAGCATAGCTTTTACATTCTCCAAAGGGGTATTTCTTTCAATATAGTCCGAAGCTGCAAAAATATATTTCCCCCCGGTCTTCCCTTTCCTCATAATTTCAGCAGCTTTGTCATAGATTTCTTTACTGCTGCCCTTCTTAAGAAAATTTACCTGATCAAAGGTTCCACAGAGAATCACGGGAGTATCACTGAAAAGCTTCTTGGCCTCAAGGATGTCGGTATCACCCTCAGGCGGAGCAGCAAGAGTTTCATATATTGATAAGCCTAAATCCTTATAGGCTGGAAGCAGATTTCTGGCACTTCCACAATTATGAAAAAGCAATGGCTTACCAGATTCATGTACTGGAGAAAATGCCCTCAGTTCGTATGGAAGCACATTTTCTCGAAAATATGACTCACTTAACAAACTGCCGTTAGCCATGTTCCCCTGCATTCCTACAACATCGTAGTCACTTTCAGCAAAACATTCAGAATCAAATGCAACTATATCGGTAAAAAGATTCATATATGCTTCGTAATATTCTCTATCAATCAGAGCATCCATAATTATATTCTGAATGTTTACAAATTCACAAACAAGATTAAATACTCCCCCTACTGTCCAAGGAGCGTTTATACCCCGCTCTCCAATGAAATTTCTCGCAAACTTTCCCTGTTCAATAACCTCCTGCCGGTGAACCTCATCAGGGGGAGGCATATATTCAGCAAAAATCTCAAAATCTTCTTGATTACTCAACATAAATTCAGTGGTAACGTAATGTATTCCTTCTTGAATTTTTTTATCATAAGGAGCACCTTCTACCTGCTTGAGCGTTTTTACAGGGGTTTCAATGGTAGTTATCTTGTAATGCATTCCGTTATCAACAACTCTTTTCTCATCAACTTCCCAATTTGGATAGTTTTTTCTGAGAAAGTATGGTGTCATAGCCTGATTCTGTTTGGTTATCAAATCAAAACCAAGTTCTTCCGCCGCTGTGCATGCATCTATAAGTCTGTCAGTATTACCCCTTTTGAAGTAATCTGACATAAACTCTTGTTGTATAAATGGAGCTATGGGAACCCGATCAGGAATACCTCCCCCAATTACAGTCATTATTCTCTCTCTTGAAGTCATTGTCGATGCCATTACTGCTTCTCCTTTCTGTTCAATTGCTTCTCAATTTTTGCAAATCATTAATTCTTTTATTACTCATTGTTTATTGGTCAGTGTTCAGTTGCATTCGATATGTTTTTTCCATAATGATCCAGATAAAAACGCAGAGTATGTTGAACTGCACCTTTCCCGCTGAGCAGTTGCTCAAACATATCTTCAACTTTAGCTCCCAAATTATGCTCATAAAGATCAATACCAAAAATATCTGATCGCTCAAGAAGTTTTTTCAGCTTATCAGAAAAAGGTTTCGAGTCTCCGAGCTTTATCTCCGATACAATTGCCTGAAGCTCTGTAAGATTCGGATCATAACTCAGTTCAAACGATTTCCCCTGATCATCAATTCCCATTAGATATCTCAGCCACCCAGCGAAAAATAGCGGTATAAAGGTAAGAAAAGAAAGATCATTCTTACCCTCCCGAATATACGCATTAAGTGTTTCTCCAAACCGTACAGGAATTTTTTTGGATGTATCTGTTGCAATTCTCTGGGGCGTATCTGGCACAAATGGATTTGGAAAGCGAACTTCAATGGTTTCTCGAATAAAATTAGATGCATGGATGATACCAGGGTCTACAACAACCGGCATTCCTTCGATGTATCCAACTTGCTCTATAAATGATTTGAGTTCATTATTCTCCATTTCCTTAGAAATACTTGTATATCCCAATAGACATCCAAAAACAGCGAGAACAGTATGTAGAGGATTTAGACACGTACATACCTTCATTTTTTCAATCTTATCTATAGTCTTTCTAGTAGAAAACAGCACCCCTGTTTTTTCCAAAAGAGGCCTACCATTGGGAAAGGAATCTTCCACTGCAAGATACTGCAACTCCTCAGCATTCACAAAGGGAGCAACAAAAGTATTTTTTTCAGTTTTCACAGTATCCATTTCTTCAATTCCATCTTCCTGCAATTTTTCCAGGACAGCTTCTGCGGGTCTTGGAGTGATTTTATCTATCATGCTCCAGTTGAATGTTACAAGCCGTTCATCCTGAATGTACTGTTCAAATCCTGTATCATACACTCCCTGCGCAGAACCATTCTCAACGAAAGTCATTACTGCTTCTTTAAGCAGGGTTCCATTGTGACTGCAGTTATCCATGCTAACAAGTGCAATAGGTAGTTTCCCTGCTTTATAACGCTCATAACAGAGTCTTGTCAGGATCCCGATAGTTGTCTTGGGGACGGCATCCGCCGATGTCTGCAAGTCATCTTTTATCCATGGCAGGAGTTCATTGTTCGCATCGACTACTGCATAACCTTTTTCAGTAATGGTGAAAGTGATCATTTGTAGAGAAGGCGCAGTACAGATTTCCACCATACGCTGATATTCAGACCTGGGCTTGACGCTTTCTGTAACGCTGGCAATTATCTCCTTTCTAATTTCTCCAGTACTTTTCAGAGTTACTGCAATAGATAGGTTATCAAACTTTCTATATACCCTGTCTAGAATCTCTTCATCAAAAGCTTCACTAACAATAATTCCAGTATCAGCAAGTCCTTTATTAAGTAAATTCTGCTGAAGAACGGCAGGAAAGGCACGAAAAATATTCCCTGCTCCAAAATGCAACCAGACCGGTTTTTCACGAGTTCTTTGCGCTACGGCTTCTAAATCAAACTCAGGCAGGATAAATCCTTTTCCCTTCCAAAGCACCACATTCTTTAGATGTTCATTACTCAATCTCATTCTTCACTCCTCATGCGTATTCGTACTGATGCAGACAAAACTTGCAATTATTAATTATTAACTGTTATGAAATTATTCATGTAGTACACCTGAAATCAAATCAGCTCCACTCTCCCTGTCGAGAAAGAGTCTGGCTCCTGCCTTTTCCTGTAGGATACTAGCTGGACAAGCTAATGAAACAGATCCTTTCACAGCTGCTGTAACAGCCTTTCGCTTCTGAGGAGAAGGTACTGTGCAGAAGGCATATTTCGCCTTCATAAGAGAAGGAATAGTTAATGTAAGAGCTGTTTCAGGGACTTCGTTTAAGGTTTGGAAACAGCCGTCATGAACTTGCTGCATCCTGCATTTTGTGTCAAGAGTTACTTCTTTTACCGCCAACGGATCATTAAAATCAGCAACATGCGGATCATTAAAAGCGATATGACCATTTTCTCCAATTCCGAGCAGTACAATATCTGCGGGGTGTTCTTCTAAGAGCCTTTCATAGCGCTGGATTGAATTCTCAACTGTTCTTCCCGGTTTTTTCCCATCAGAATTCATATCAGTTTTACTCTGTACATCAGCTTCTGCACCTGAACTATCAAATATGGGTTCATCTACCAAGTAGTACACTTGTTTAAAACTGCATTGGGAAAATATTTGACGAAAGAGAAAATTACCAAAACGCTGAGAAGCATCTTGCGGCAGACCAATATACTCATCCATCTGAAATCCGTTAATACGATTCCATTGTATTTTGGAATTGTTAACTAGTCCCTTCAGCAGTTCATTTTGTGACGGAGCTGCTCCAAATATGATATTTACTTCGTCTTGTAACTCAAGCAGGTCTGTAATAGTTTCTGAGACCTCTTCAGCTACTGCTTCTCCCATCTTCACGCGTGTTTCAAAAATTGATATGAGCATTTTGTTTTTCTTAATTTCAATAATCATACGTTTCTCCTGTAATGAGATAATGCTGCTGTACACACATCATACTGAAGAGAACTGAATTCACATATTTGAGTAAATTCAATTCATATCATAAGTATCTCTAAAAGAAGTTATATTAAGGTCATCAAAAGCCGATACCGAATGTGTTTTGGTGTTAAAATGCGGAACCTGTTCACTGATACCCTTAAGTGAATAAAACGGGTCGTCTTTTTCAAGAGGGAGCATAACTCGAATTCTGGTAGATGCAGATTTATAGATTGCCATAATCAGTTCAATTGCAGCACGACCATTCTCTCCGGTAACCAGCGGTTGTCTCGAATATTGTATTGAATCAAGAAAATCAGCAATTTGGCCAGTATGATGCTCATAATCCGGATAAGGGGCAGTTGCATATGCATCCATAAATTCCTTTCTTATGTCTTCATCCTGCTCCGGAAAGCCATTTGAGCGCTGTTTGTTAGCGGATATCTTTAAAGGCAGATTCACTCCAGCTCTTTCCATCTGAAAATTAAGTTGTTGCGGTTCCCCATGATGTACGAGAGAACTGGTTATCTGCGCAAAAGTTCCATCAGCATATTCGAGAATTGACAGAGATATATCCTCTTCTTCTGAATTGTCATGAGACAGATTCCCCATTACGGCAGTCACTGACGAAGGCAATCCTTTAGCCCAGAGAAGCAGATCAATATGATGTACTGTATGGTTCAATGTACATCCCCCACCTTCTCTCTGCCAGCGCCCCCGCCAGGCAAGATCATAATAGCTTGGACCTCTCCACCACAGTGAATTGATCTGTGCAAAGTTTATACGACCAAATCGGCCGGATTTTATTATGCTGATTGTTTTATACACAGAACTGATAAATCTGCTTTGCGCTACTACCGAGAGTATTCTGCCGCTCATTTCAGCTGCATATATAATTGCATCGCAATCTTCAGGAACTGGCGCCATTGGCTTCTCAATCAACACATGACATCCATGAGAAAAAGCTTTTACAGCAATTTCTTTGTGACTTTCAGGGGGAGTGCATACAATAACAATATCTACAAAACCAAGAACTTCTTGGTAATCAGCAAATGCTTCAGCTGTAAGATTATATCTCTCAATAAGCTTTTTTGCACGTCCAATAGAACGATTTACAACAGCTTTCAGACTGACTCTTTCAGTGAATTCAAGCAGACCTTCTACATGTGCAGGTGCAATTGCTCCTGCCCCTATAATTGCCGCTCTAAGCATGTATATCTCCCTCTTTGACTAGTTAGTGTCTGAACGAAAAGTCCAGAAATTCCTCAATCCAGGCCAAAAAACACCACCAGTACGGCACTATTTCTGTTTCTTCACAGCTGTTTTCCGTTAAAGGTTGTCTTCTTACTCTTGAATAGCCCTTTTTTACAGGTTAAGAGCATACTTATCCTGCGTTTCTCATTTTTTTTCTTCTCTCTGCTCAAATTCAGCCGGCTTTTTTCAGTTTAAGCCGCTCTTGTTCAAACA
>JAGYPA010000104.1 GCA_018399255.1 Spirochaetales bacterium
AACAGCAGCCCCAGAGCATATAAGCTCGTGGTAGCACAGTTATCATCCCTTTCCCAATACGATTCATGTACCAGCGTTTTGACTCGCTCTTTGATGGGAGTAATGTCAGGATTGTCGTGTTCGGTTGCATTCATATAGTTTTACCCTCCTTCTGTAATCTATCGAAACACATGGTTTTTCACAACTACCTATTGCGTTATCAGCAAATATTTTGCCGCTTTTCTCCTGATTCGAAAAAGTTTTCAGGTTTCCATCAATTTTTCTGATGCTTGACGGGTGGATATGCTCGAGTTGTTTCGGGCCGGGCGGCGACTAAATCCAGCCAGATTGCATGCCAGCCGGCGAAGTCGGCTACGAGCCGTTCTCCTCCTGTATGTTATTCTCCCATTTTGCATTAGAATAGATTTATACCCGCTTCTAACTGCTCTTTACCTATACTTCAAATAGATCACATATATATGAACTGGATCAGTCTGGGGCGCTTATTACCATATTATAAAGATGGGCTTAAAGAGAATAGTTTCTACCTATACGCTCTATTGTATCGGGATCGGGACATTCAGTGAGACCTTGCATTAGGCCTTAATCCCTTTATCACAAGAGAACATGTTTCTGATTTCATAATCTGAGGAGGAGTGTTAATAATGGACTCACCCGGAAATATGTATGAATATTAATACTTAGTTGGCCTATTTTTATGCGTCCCCGGGGACACCTGGATAAGCCATGAAAAGCCAAGATAGGTATATAGCTGATTAATAACGTAATGGCATGAGACTAAACAGCCGCCATGGAAGTTCTGTTCTTCGATGAGCTGATCTAGAAGTCTTAATTTTTAGTCCATATTACCAGTATTTTCTGATGAATGCCTATGATCACGACAGCCGGGGAGTAGTTCTAGTATGCTAGCCAAGTGCCATTTTCGGATTTCTAAGATGTCAAGAAACGGGATTTCAACATTGGAAACTGGTTTAATTCTACTTAATAAAGAACTAAATGGCAAAGCTAAATACTATAGCATAGCAGAATCCAATTATAAATACTGATGTGAAAACTTTTGTTGGTACTTTCACTTTATGCTCTAAAACTAAATACGATGCAAGAGCAAGGTTATATGATTATTGTAGGGCTTTGATCCGCCATGAGTTTCAGTCAAATTCTAATATTTTTCCTTGACAGGGTTTTTATCCAGGTTTATAGTTATGAACATACTTCATGAACTTAGTTCATTAAAATATTTGGGGTAATTATGATAAAAACCGTTGAGAGCACGCTTGAAATTTTGGATTTTCTCCTAAAAAAAGAGAGCGTAAATTTCAGTGAACTACAGCTGAGTACCGAAATACCAAAAAGTACTCTGCATTCTATACTTGAAAGCCTTGTTTCACATGATTTGGTTACCCTAAACGAAGAAACAAAGCTATACCATTTAAGTTTACGTTTCATGCATTTTGGAGAGAAAGTTAAACAATATCAGAAACCTTTAGAAGAAATTGCAAAGCCAATACTACAGAAATTAACTAATGAGGTGAATGAAACATCATTCATTGGTATTTCAAGAAATTTTAAACAGATAATAATTGGCGTATGTGAAGTTGATAGTGCTTTACGTGCTACTGCCAAAGCAGGAGAACACAGCCTTATGCATTATACAGGAATGGGGAAAGTTCTCTTGGCAGCTATGAGTGAGAAAGACGTGGATACCTATATACGAATGCACGGCCTCGAAAAGAAAACAGACAATACCATAGTCACAAAAACTAAGCTGATGGAAGAACTGCGAAATATTTCAGAGAAAGGGTATTCTCTGGATAATCTGGAGCATAACAAATATATCCGCTGTATCGGAAGCGGAATTCACGATTCTTCGGGAACTGTCATAGCCGCTGTCAGTGTCGCCGGTCCGAAGGACCGTGTTTCCCTGGATCGTGTGGAAGAAATTTCCGAAAAGGTGAAAAAAGCTGCTGACAGGATAAGTGAGAGCATCAGAGGGCTAACCGCAGATGCGATATCATTTTCCTGAAGGGCTTGTCAACATATTAAAAGGAGTTACGGTATGAGAAAAATCTTAGTTATTGTAATGCTGATGCTGTTTTCGGCTTCAATCACATTTGCAAGCGGACAGCAAGATGCTGTGTCAGAGAAGCCTGAAAAGCTTATAGTCTGGTGCAATGATGTACACAGATCTGTGACTGACGGTACTGCACGAGGAGCGGCGGATTTAACGAAAGAGTTCGAAAAAGAATTCGGCGTCGAGGTTGAGTGGGTTCCTATAGCATGGGCTCAAATGCTGGAGAAAATACAGCTTGAATTGAATGTCGCCAAAGGAGAACCGCATGTAGTCTTCGGAATACTGGACTGGGCGACTCCAGCATTTCTCGGCAATTTTGCGGATCTCAGTCCCTACCTTAATAAAAATCCGATTGAACATATGGAGGATTTCCCTCAGGGCGGTATTAACGCGTTTACTTATGAGGGCGGACTTCGACTGGTTCCCTACAGATCCAATATTCAGCTTCTTCACTACAACAACGAGCTCTTCTCATCATTTGCGGTTGATGTACCGAAAACCATGGAAGAACTCGGGGAAGCGGCGAAGAAGATATCCCATAAAAGAGATGACGGTGCGGATGTCTACGGTCTGGCTTTTATCGGAAACCAGACGCTGTTTGAAATCATCCGCGCCTTCGGCGGCGATGTGCTCGATGAAAGCGGGAAGTATGTCCTCGACAGCCCGGAAACAAGAGAAGCTGTTCTATTTATGAAGGATCTGTATGACAGCGGTGCAATCCCGCCGAACTTCGATAATTTGTCAGCTGCGAATAACAGGCAGCTCTATTACAACGGACTCTTGGGAATGATGTTCCAGGGAGATAACTATTACTACAGATTAAACGATCCGAATAATTCTCAGATAGCTGGAAACAGCCTCTTTGACGCTATCCCCCCTGCAGAGGATCTGCCCCGGGATCATGCTGATGTCAAGCTGGCTCTCTGGGGTGCCGGAATCCCGAAGAATTCCGATGAGGCGGCTCGGGACCTTTCGTATGAATTCATTAAATTCCTCACTTCGCGAAACGCTCAGCTGGAAATGGGGCTTAACGGGAACAGTCCTTCAAGATCCTATGTGTATGAGCAGGAAGCTTATATTGAAGAAGCTCCCTACTCGGAAGTATCAGCTGAAGCCAGTAATTATGCATCCCCGCTTATTCCGGCAGTAAATGGTGTCGAAGAGATTACCGATATCGCAGTTCAGGAAATATCGAGGGTAATAAAAGGTACGAAAAAAATTGATAATGCAATGAGTGACGCAGGCAAAAAGATACTTGCAGTATTGGAAAGAGAAGCTGTCACACAATAAGAAAGAAATTTCAGCGGTCAGTTTTCCTTCTGACCGCTGATGTATCGTTCATAAGGGGTCTGTTTTGATTGATCATTCATCTGCACCAGAGAAAACTGAGATATATGGAAAAAAGCACAGAAAGGATAACAGAATCGCTGTCCTGCTCCTTGTTCCGGTAGTTGGAGTCTTGGCCCTTGTAATCCTGATACCAGGTATTATAGCTGGAGGTTTGAGCTTCTTCAGCTACAGACTGGGGCAGGCGCCGGCTTTTACTGGCCTGATGAACTACAAATACCTTTTCAATAACAGTGATTTCATATTCTCCATAGTCAGGAACCTGCTTTTTGTCGGTATTGTCGTATTCTTTCAGCTCTTCCTCGGCCTGATCATATCGCTCGTTCTAGTAAGAAAATTTCCCTTCCAGAAATTCTGGGTTGCGTGTCTCCTTGCTCCTATGGCAGTAAGTCCCTCTGTCGCTGCTGTCATCTGGCGATACTTATTGAATTACAATATTGGACCTGTTAATTATATCCTGAGTTCAGCAGGTTTTCCCCGCATCGAGTGGCTCACTCATCCAGTTTTTGCTTTTGTTTCGATCTGCCTGGTTTATATCTGGCAGAGCACGCCGCACATTATCATCGCTCTCTATCCTGCGAGACTGACTATTCCCAGTACCCTCTATGAGGCTGCGGATATTGACGGGGCTAATACGTTCCAGTCCTTCTGGACCATAACCCTTCCTCTTCTCAAGCCTGTTATCGTGATCATGGCAATCTTCAGGACAATGATAGGCTTCAGGAATTTCGGTCTGGTCTGGACCCTAACCCGGGGAGGACCGAATAACGCAACGGAGCTGATTTCAATTTTCCTCTATAATGAGGGTTTCAGATACTGGCGTTTCGGATCAGCTTCTGCTGTAGCAGTAATAATGGTGCTGATAACTCTACTGATTTCCGGGAAGTATATAAGGATGATGCAAAATAATACTTTCGGCAGTCAGACGCATGCATAGAAATTCTAAAAAATCTGTAGTCGGAGGAAACTGTATGGTATCTACAAGACAGAAACACTCTATACGATTGCTTCATTGGATATTGCTACTGTTTTTTGTATTCTGCGCTTTTGGACCTATTTTCATCATCATTGCGTCATCCTTCAAAGTTGATCGTGAAATCTTCACATATGTTCCGAAGGTATTCTTCAGACCGGTGCTAGATAACTACAATCAGCTCATTTCAGAGCGGGAAGATTTTTTCCGTGCCCTCATGAACAGTATTATTGTAACTGTTAGCGCCTCTGTATTCATTGTGCTGTTCTGCATCCCCGCAGCATATTCGTATTCACGTCTTTACAGCAGAAATTTCAAGTGGTCATCCTTCTTCATTATTCTTGTACGGATGTTCCCTCCCATCATAATCATGGTCCCGCTCTATCCGGTCATCAGGGCTCTAACCTTGAATGATACGTATGTAATCCTTGTTCTACTATACGTCACCTTTCAAGTCAGCATAAGCACCATGTTGCTCAAGGCTTTCCTCGATGATATTCCCAAGGAACTGGATGAGCAGGCATGTATCGATGGGTGCAATAGACTGACCGCATTCATATACGTCATACTTCCTGCTATGGCTCCAGGCATCATTGCCGCGGTTGTTTTCATTTCGGTATTTTCTTGGAATGATTTTACCTTCGCTTTTCTTGTAAGCGGGACGCAGACAAAAACCACCCCCATCATAATCATGGAAATGCAGGGTTTGGTTGATGAGGGTCTTCTGAATTGGGGTACCGTTTTTTCTGCTTCTGTAATCCAGTTAGTTCCTATCCTGGCGTTCATTTTCCTTCTGCAGCAGAAGCTGGTATCCGGATTCACACTGGGTGCTGTAAAGGGATAACTAATAAGATAAATGCAGAACAAAGAATGATTGCGTGTACCAAATGATTAGAACTGCTTTCATGAAATAATTACTACTGAGGAATGCTATGGAACAAAAGAAAATTGCGTATCAAAAACAAATACCTGTCAGATACAAAGCAGATATTGCGGTTCTTGGGGGAGGCATCGCTGGATTATCCGCAGCCTGCGCCGCTGCGAAAAGAGGCAAAAAAGTTATCATCATCGAGAAGATGAACTGCCTCGGAGGAAACAGCACCAGCGGGGGTGTTGCTTCATTCTGTGGAGAAACCAGAGGACAGGGGGAAGTATTCGATGAAATTATTTTAAGACTTGAAGAGTTCGGAGCGATTGCGGAATATCAACCGTATCCCGAATATTCCGAAAACTTCATACTATCCGATAAACACGAAGAGCTCTTTGAACAAACCAAACCGAGAATCTTCGATTTTCAGTATCTGATTTCAGTATTTGACCAGATGGCGTCTGATTACGGCATCCAGAGTCTATTCCATACGCGGGTTGTCGATGCAATTGTTCGCGAGGGAACCGTTCGGCAGGTACTGCTGGCTGGACAGTCCGGTCTGGAAGCTTGTGAAGCCGATATTTTTATTGACTGCACTGGTGAAGCCGATGCGGTATTTCATGCCGGTTTTGAAACAATGAAAGGACGGGAACATGACAACATTCAGCTGCCGATGTCGCTGATGTTCTTCATTCGACATATCAGTGACGTAAATCAGCTGAAACATATTCCTGAGCGCTATGTCGAGAGGATAGAGAGAAAAGAAGATCTGCCGATGAACACCATCTGGCCGAACGGACCTTCAAGCAATGCCGTAAAAGTGAAGATTCATGGCTTTGATTCAACCGATTCTGTAAGTCTCACAATGGCTGAGCAGACAGGCAGAAAGAAAATGCTTCAGGTCCTGGACTATTATCAACGGGTGGAGAATAGAAAATGGTATTTTGATCATGTTTCACCAATAATCGGTATACGGGAGGGGAGGCGTGTTGTCGGAGAATACATTCTTACGGTATCCGATATTCAGGCGGGCAGAAAATTTCCGGATGCTATAGCAAAAGGGGTTTACTTCATTGATGCGCTTTCTCCTCTTTCAGATAAACGAGAAATGATTATGAAGATAGAGGATTCAATGGTTCCTCCCTATCAGATTCCGTACAGGTGTCTGCTAGTGAAAGATTCTGTCAACATGCTCGCTGCGGGAAGATGCTTTTCTGCTGATCAGCTAGCAATGTCATCGGCAAGAGTTTTTACAACTTCATCTATGACAGGTCAAGCAGCCGGGATAGCTGCTGCATTAGCTTTGGATAAAGAAAGCAGTCTGAGGAAGGTGAATGTAGACCAACTTCAGAGAGAGATAATGAAAGGCAAGGGGCAGCTATAGTAGCAGCTCACTGCCGTTATGATTAATTCTGCAATGAGAGGAAACAATGGGAAAAGAATTAAGAGGTGTCATACCTGCAGTAACAACTCCGCTACATATGAACGGAAGCATAGACTATGTAATGTTCCGGAAACAGCTTGAATACTTAATTGAAAACGGAGTAGACGGCTTGTTCATCAGCGGAACCACCGGGGAGGGGGCTTACCTCTCTCTTCGTGAGAAGCTACGATTGATAGAGGATGCAGAGCGGGCAGCTGATGGAAATGTTTTCATTTGCACCGCCGTACTGAAATCCAATATTGTCGCCGTAAAAGAAGAAATATCTTGTTTCAATGATACAGCTGCGGACTACTGTATTGTTATTCCGCCCTTCTATTATTCCGTCTCTCAGGATGTTGTGAGAGAGCATTTTCTTGAGGCTGCGGAATGCTCCGCTAAACCGGTAATAATGTACAATATTCCTTCATGCGTCGGAAACAGACTTGAGCTGGATACAGTGCAGAAATTGAAGCAGCATCCAAACATTATCGGCATTAAGGACTCTTCTGGAGATTTTGTACAATTTTCGAAAGGAGTGCTTCAGAATGACGATAAAGATTTTGTATGGATTCAAGGGGAAGACTATTTGGACGCCTCATCCTTGCTACTCGGGGCTGGAGGGATGGTTACCGGATTGGCAAATGTTTGGGCAACACCTTTTGTAGATATGTATGAAGCTTCATGTGAGGGAAACCATGTTGAAGTTTTTCGGCAGCAGAAAGAAATAAACAGATTATATGAATTATTTCAAGAAACAGGTTATGGGATGATACCCTCAATAAAAGCTGCTTGTGAAATTAAACAACGTGGATGTAGATGGATGCGTCAGACAGGCATGGCTTTGAAAGAGAAAAAATACCAGCATGTTGAAGAAGTAGTGAAAAAATTTACATTTATTGAAAGTACTTGAATCTGGGTTATTAAATTATAATCATTGACTCAATCAATTGAATAAACTCTTTACAAATTTTTCAAGAACAATGAATTCCTTAATCAATAGAGTGATAAAAACGAAAGATATAAGTATAAATACTTACATACTTACATACTAAATTATTTAGGATGCAAATCACTCCTAGGTAACTTTTTAGAATACTTACTGCCTAATCCTTAAAACTATGCAATATGTTTATATACTTTGAATGAATATAAGGAGGCCTTGGTTTTTCTTTGTGCTGCTTGAAAAAAGAAGAGCCCCTTCAAAAGATACCTGGAGAGTACGCTTTTTCACAGTGAAGGGGCCCAAAGTACAAGTACAAAAACCTCTCAAAAGCTCGGAATTTTCAACTTTTGATTTTATTGCGTTTACTTGTGGATTTTTTCTCCGAGACCAAATCCACAGGCTGTG
>JAGYPA010000105.1 GCA_018399255.1 Spirochaetales bacterium
GCCTTCGTGACCAACGGATATGCTCTGGAATCCTACATCCCTATCCTCAAAGAGGGCTTTGTCCGTGAAATCCAGGTCACTCTTGACGGACCGGAGACGATACATGATGCCCGCCGCATGCTGAAAGGCGGCAAGGGAACTTTTTCCCGAATTGTTGATGGGATTGATGCTGCACTGAACGAAGGCATGCCGATAAACCTCCGGGCTGTAGTGGACCGGGATAACCTGCCCCATCTTGGCGAACTTGCCGACTTTGCCATAGCGAAAGGATGGACAAAAAGCAAGCTTTTCAAAACCCAGCTTGGACGCAACTATGAGCTTCACTTCTGCCAGTCAGACCAGCAGAAGCTTTATGACCGGGTCTCCCTCTATGAAGATATATACGAACTGGTAAAAAAACAGCCAAACTTTCTCGAGTTCCATCGGCCGGCATTCTCCATAGCAAAATTCATATTCGAGAACGGGGAACTTCCCAATCCCCTCTACGACTCCTGCCCGGCCTGCAAGACCGAGTGGGCCTTCGACTTCTCAGGCAGGATCTACTCCTGCACAGCCACCGTCGGAAAAACGGGAGAAGCGCTAGGTACTTTCTACCCGGAAGTGACAAGAAAGGAAGAAATCATCGAAGAATGGGAAGACCGTGACGTAACCACTATCCCCGAATGTGCCGGCTGTTCTCTTCAGCTTGCCTGCGGAGGCGGATGCGGCTCAGTTGCCAAGAATGCAACCGGGAGAATCAAGTCACCCGACTGCCGCCCGGTGCGGGAACTGATGGGAATGGGGCTTTCGCTCTACTTCAGCCAGCTGCAGGTGCAGGACTGATCCAATAGAAACCTTTTCAGCCAAGAAGAGCTGATAACTATATCCAAACAAA
Organism: Spirochaetales bacterium; assembly: GCA_018399255.1. Lineage (GTDB taxonomy): Bacteria > Spirochaetota > Spirochaetia > JABMQR01 > JABMQR01 > M55B182. The sequence goes on from JAGYPA010000105.1 coordinate 875, forward strand.
GCAGGAGATATGCTATGACAAATTATATCAAGGAAATTAATGCTGATGAATTTCAGAAGGAAGTCCTCGACAAGCCGCGGGCGGTAGTGGACTTTTACTCGACCGAATGCCCGCCCTGTGAAGCTCTCGCAGCCAAATATGATGCCTTAAGTGAAATTTACGGTGAATATATCACCTTTGTAAAGATTTTCCGTCAGGGCAACCGTGAACTCGCTGCCCAGCTCGACGTAACCGGTTCTCCTACGGTGATTTTTTATAAAAACGGAGAGCCTGTCGGCGATAAGCTCGGCGGAGGAATCCTCCGCTCCGACCTGATGAGAAACCTCGATGCCCTGCTGACCGACGAAGAACGGGAAGCAGCCCATGCCAAAATTATCCCCTACGAAACAGAAACCGATGTAGTGGTTCTCGGCGGCGGACCTGCCGGCCTTACTGCGGGAATCTATCTGGCTCAGGCACATGTAAAAACCATTCTGGTAGATACCGCCCTTCCCGGAGGCTATGTGGCTACAACCCACCAGGTTTCGAACTATCCCGGATTCATTGAACCGCAGGCGGGCATGATGCTCTCCCACTACATGAGTGAACAGGCCAAGGCAAACGGGGTTGAGTTCAGGGCTGCAGTGGAAGTGGGCAATGTGGATCTGGAAAACAAAACCGTCACAGTTGACGGAGTGGAAACAATCAAAGCCAGAAAAATGGTGATTGCAACAGGATCCCGTCCCAGGCCGCTCGGACTGCCGGGTGAAAAAGAATACGGCGGGAATGGCATATCCTACTGCGCCACCTGTGACGCGAAATACTTCGAGGGCAAAGAAGTCATCGTCATAGGCGGCGGCAATTCAGCCATAGAAGAGACCCAGTTCATTGCAAAATTTGCCAAAAAAATTACTATTGTACATCAGTTCGATCATTTCCAGGCCAACAAGGTTGCTCAGGAAGAGCTGAAAAAACTGGACAATGTTGAAGTTCTTTTTGAACACGAACCGCGCGAATTCAAGAAATATGGTTCCATGGATATGGCAGTGGTTGCCGAAGATCTTACCACTGGCGAAAGAAAAGAGATTCGAACCAACGGCATCTTTGTATTTGTCGGATTTCTGCCGAACATTGAAGCCTTCGGCGACAAGCTTGCCGTTGACCAGTGGGGCTACCTGACCACCGATGCCGAGATGGAAACCAATATTCCCGGAGTCTATGCAGCCGGAGACGTCAAGACCAAAGCTTACCGTCAAATTACCACAGCTGTAGCCGACGGGACGATTGCGGCCATAGCCATCTCCAAGAAACTGTAGAAGCGGCCGAAATACGAACTGACGCAGGAAAAATTGCCGCAAATCGCCGTAAATCGCCGCCAGTCAGAAAAGGAAGAACTGTATGAACTGTCTTAACTGCCGCACAAAAATCTGTCAATCAGCCGCATCCTGCGGAGCAGAAAAGTTTGATATCTCCTCAACTATGACTGCTTACCATGCTGATGAGAACCAGACGGTAATTCAGGCGGCAGCGGAACTGGTAGATGACGGGCGTGCAGGAACGCTTTCCGGATCGAGGAGATTATCGAATTCTCAAAAACTATGGGATACCGGAAAATAGGACTCCGCTTACTGCTGGGGCATAGACAGCCTCTGGCAGTAACCGTACGAACATATTTTTCCGCCAGCGGGTCACGACTATCGGCGCATCCTGCACAGTCGGCGGCTTCAGTCAGGAAAGAGGTGAATGAAGAGAGCTGGCCGCTGGGAGCATCCTGCAATCCGCTCAACCAGGCTGCCCAGCTGGAATACCGAGGAGTGGATCTCAGGCTGTGGTAATCGGCCTCTGCATGGGACACGACATACTATTCAACCGGGAGTTCAAGGGCGACATTACCACCCTGATTGTCAAAGATCGCCCGAACAACCACAATCCTCTGGCAGGAGATCGAACACTACGTGCACCGACAGAAACAGCACGCAGCAGGAGAAGAGAAAAAGGAGCTGGAAACGGTCTGATAACCTGCCGCACACCATCACCATAAAACCCTCTGCATCAGTAAACCCTCTGCATCAGTAAACCCTCTGCATCAGTAAACCTTCGGCATCAGGCAGCAGCTGCCTCACAGTGTTCCCGTGTTTCCATCACCGACCATACACCCGCTTTCCGGCCTTCCAGCAGGTATGCACCTGCAGCTCCCGGTCCAGCAGCACCATATCGGCATCAAAACCGGGGGCAATGGAGCCCTTCCTCTCCTGCAGACCTAAAACCCGAGCCGGATTGGCCGAAGCCATGGCAGCCGCCAGGGGCAGATCAATACCGAGCATCTTGATCGCGTTTCGCACGGCCCGATCCATCGTAAGACCGCTTCCTGCCAGTCCGCCGGGCTTGCTGTCGGGGGCATAACTCTCGACCATGCGGGCTGGACCACCCTCATAGGCTACAAAGACCTCCCGATTACCGATTCCCCTATAGGTTCCGGGAGGCAAACCGGCATTTATATTGGCATCGGTAATCAGGCAGACCTTATCATGCCCTTTGCAGACAAGCGCCATTTCAGCCGCGACAGGATGCACATGCTCTCCATCCAGGATAAAGTCGACGCTCACCTCGGGACTGGCCATAATTGCTTCTACCGCCCCGCAGGTTCTCACCCCGCCCTCCTTAACCCCCGGATAAGGGAACACATCATAAAAATGGGTCGCATGCCGGGCTCCCGCCTTTATCGCCGCCTTAGTCTGTTCCACATCCGCCATCGTATGGGTAATGAACGTTGGAGCGCCGCCCGCCGTCATGTGGGGAATCAGCGCGGCAATATTCTCAACCTCCGGGGAAATCCCGAAAACCGCCCTGAATGGACCGGAAGCCTCCTTCAGCCGATTGATCCTCTCAACAGTCCTGTTCCTGGGAATATTGGCAATCGCACCGGTAAGGGCAAGAAAATGACCTTCCAGAAAGAATCCCAGAATATCACTCCCCTCCGACTCCGCCTTGGCCAGCTCCTGCAGCAGGGCAATATCCTCATGCTCATCGGCAAACGGCGTCACGGTCGGAAGGAACCCGGTAACCCCATATCGCGGCAGAATCCGGCACAGCTGCTCCAGATCAGCTCTCCCGCTGTCCACCAGCTTGTTATAGGAACCATGGATATGCAAATCGATAAACCCGGGAGCAAGAAACATCCCCCCGGCATCAACCTCATAATCAGCTGAACCCGAAAAACCGGATTTTCCATCAATCCCGTCGTTCACGGATCTGCCAGCTTCCCCGACCACCACCGATTCAATCCTGCCGTCCTTACAGATGACAGTACTGTTTTCCAGAATTTCGGTACGGGTTACCAATGCAGCGTTTTTTATAACAAGAGTATGCATCGCTTTCTCTCTATCCTTATGTATATTGATCCTTATGTATGTATATCAATCCTTACTGCTACTTGGCAGTGTATCCGCCGTCGACGGGAATATTTGCTCCAGTTATATAGGCCGAAGCATCAGAAGCAAGAAACACAATGATCCCCTTCAGGTCGGTCTGATTAGCCATCCGCCCCAGCTGAGTTCGATCGTTATAATTCTGCACAAATTCCTTGGGATGACCAGCTTCTTCCAGACCGCCCGGGCTCACGCAGTTGCAGCGGATATGGTACCTTCCAAAATAGGAACCGCAGAAACGGGTATAGTTGATCATTCCCCCCTTGTGAAAGAAATAATCCGAAGGCCACCCCTTACCCATATCCGTACCGTCATAATTATGGTTTTCAATTCCCACCATCCCCATCATAGATCCGATATTGATGATAGAACCCGATTCCTGTTTTATCATTTCCCTGCCGACGGTCCGGGTAATGGAATGCAGCCCGGTAGCATTGATGTGCCAGCTCTTCTCGTAATTGGCTAAATCATCATCCCAGCTTGCTGTGGTCCGGGCAACGGCATTATTCACGAGAATATCAATCTTTCCCGCCCGGGCAATAACCTCATTGCATAGAGCGATAACTGAAGCCTCATCTCCCAGATCCAGCTGCAAAGCCGTAACTTTCAATCCTGCCTGTCGATGCTCAGCCGCAACTTCCTCTAAAGCAGCCACATTCCGGGAGGCAATATAGGTGTCAGCCCCAGCCTCGGCCAATGCCGCCACAATCTGTCGTCCGTATTTGCCCGCGCCCCCCGTAAGCAGAGCGGTCTTGCCTTCCAATGAGAACATTTCCAATACCTGCATAGTACCCAGCTCCTTAACTTTTCATTCCATACTGCGATACCGGCTCGTTGCTGGTCTCTATTCCGAGTCCCTGAGCAATCCCCTGATAATACTGGCTGAGCCCGACAACATCGGCCCCTGCACTCAGAAAAGTATAGCCCATATCAACATATTCCTGCATCTTTGCCGGAGAACAGACTGTTCCGGCAAATTTTCCATACTTGCGGGCAGTCTCGGCAACAAGCCTGCGTGCCCGCAGGATATCAGGATGATCCACCTGCCCCGGAGCTCCAATGGCCACACTGAAATCCCCCGGCCCGAAAAGCAGAATATCGTACCCCTCAACCGCGGCTATCCGGTCCAGATCTTCCACCGCCTCCGGATCCTCGATCTGCAGAATGACAAACCGCTGCTCATTAGCCGTTTTCAGATACTCCAGAAACGGCACATTGCAGTAGCCGCCGTCGGCGTTTCCCCCGTCCACAGCCCGCTTGCCGACCGGCGGAAACCTGGTCATTCTCACCACGCTCGCTGCATCTTCGGCGCTCATGACATGCGGAACCATGATTCCCGTCGAATCCAGTTCCAGCGGCCGGATATAGTCGCTGTAGCTCCCTCGTGCTATCCGACACATAATATCAACATCATAGGCTTTGGCAGCCAGAACCTGCTTTTCAATAACCGACCAGTCAGTTCCGATATGCTCCATGCCAATCCACAGGCAGTCAAAACCATAGCGGGCGGCTATTTCTATAGCCCGTACATCCGATAAGTTAATCTTGGTAATCTTTGCAACCTCTCCGGATCGCAGCTTCTCGAGAACCCTGCTCGGGCGCATTGAAAATTTCATCATTTTTATCCTCCAGCAGTCTTTACCCTGCCCGGTATGTTTATTTCTGACCAGATCGTCGTAATTTCAAAATGAAACCATTGTGAAAATTCCTATAGAATGTCCTTAAGAAAAATCTCTTTCCCGCCGGCTTCCCTGCTCTGTATCCCGGCAATGATCATCCGCATGAGCTCCTCGGTTTCGCTGTAGGGAAAAGGCCGCTCACCAGTCCGAAGATAGCTGATAAAGGTTTCCAGCTGGGTCTTGAAAGAATAGAACGAATCCATGGACTTAAGCTGATCGAACCCGTGCGTTCCAGCCAGCGTCAGGGTGCCGGATCCGGGCCCCATATCCTTGCGGACGATAACCACCACATCTGCCCCGCATTCATGGGTAAAATAGACCACATTACGTTCCTTCGATCCGATATTCCGGCAGGAGATAAACCCCGGGCCCAAAATCGGAAAGATTCCTTCAATCGCATGGATACCGTAGGTCTCCCAGTACTTGGCCATGGTTATCGTGACATAACGCAGCTTGCCCAGATTATGGGTTGATGCTCGGTAGGGCATGAATTCCTTGACATAGCGCATCGATGAGGAGCTTAAAATCGGCCGGCCGTCGGCTATCCAGCCATTGAAGACTGCCAGATCTTCCGGATTGTCGACCATGGGCTTGTCAACAAAGAGAGGAATGCCCGCTTCCACGAAGGGCCGACAGCGCTCGACATGTTCAGCTCCGATATCGGTAGCCACGATGACAGCGTCCACCTTGCCGATAACCTCCTCCGGCTTTTCGACAACATTCGGAATAAGGGAGCATTTTGCAACGTGTTCTGCGGTAAACTCTCCCGTTCCAGTGCAGCAGATGTGGGTAATATTGGCATCGGGAATAGTGAGGGTCTCCTCCGGCTGCTTGTTCAGATATTCGGGAATTCCAGGGTATGGACACTCGTTTGTCATCAGGTCCTTATTATACCCGTTAAACATTGCACTCCAGGAGTAGGGATGTCCATTACCGGGCGTTATTCCCAGCATTGCAATATTGATCTGTTTTTTCGCTATCAGCGGCTTTGCCATTGTTCTCTCCTCTTGTTTTTTTCCGCCTGACAGTTTATCTGCCCGGCAATTTTCCTGCCCGGCAGTGCCGGCAGTTTCCGGTTTCTGGAAGTAATCGGGATCCTCACCAGGAGGTTACCCCTCCGTCCACACTGAGCACCTGCCCGGTTATAAAAGAAGCTTCGTCGGTTGCCAGGAACACCACTGCACCTCCAATCTCTTCCCGCCGGCCGATCCTGCCCAGCATACTTTTTCTCCCCAGCACATCTATAAATTGATCATTGTTGCCATGGCCTGATTTCCAGGGAAATGCTCCCGGGGCTACCACATTGACCCGGATGTTCCGGCTGCCCCAGTAGGCGGCCAGATAACGACCGAGCTGACACAAACCGGCCTTGCCCGCTCCATAATCGACCGGATTCGGGGTCAAGCCCAGGGGATAATAGTCTGACGGGTTCGGAGCCACCAGACCGTACATTGACGAGATAAAGATGATGCTGCCTCCCTGTTCCGGCATATGCCCGGCTGCTGAGCGGGCAAGAAAAAAGGGAGAGGTGATATTCATCCGATTTGCCCGGTCAAACTCATCAGCGGCAATGTCCCCGACCTCTTTCCCTGCAGAGCCCGTAGTTCCGGCAACCAGAACATCGATTTTCCCGAACCGCTCCACAGCAGCCTCAACCAAAGCCGTACAGGATGCCTCATCTGCAGCATCAAAATTGACGCCCAGAATACGATCCGGCGAAAAGTCATCGCCCAGTTCCCTTACAGCCTCATCCAGGCGTTCCTGGTTGAAATCTCCCACAACCACCCGGGCTCCAAGCTCCGCAAATCCCCGACAGGCCGGGTAGAGCAGATATCCCGCCCCTCCCGTTACTATTACCGTTTTTCCATCCATCCTGAACATAGAACCCTCTCATCTTAATCACAGGTTTATACAAATATTGCATCAATATATTGCATGTCCACATTCTACTATGGTAGACTACCAACGTCAATG
>JAGYPA010000106.1 GCA_018399255.1 Spirochaetales bacterium
GATTGATGCCACCAGTACGCGTTTCAATACCGGAGCTTAGCTCGACAGCGGGAGCTTAGCTCGACAGCGGGAGTTTAGCTCGACAGCGGGAGTTTAGCTCGACAGCGGGAGTTTAGCTCGACAGCGGGAGCAGCGGGAACGGCGGGAACCGTGAAAGAAAATTTTTCGATATCAGCAGACTATTCCACTTCTACTTCCTCATCCTCAGAAAATACTTTCTGCTGTATGGAGTGAGTGTGGTAGTAATCCTTGGCATTCTTGAAGTTGTAGGAAAAGTGAAAGGCCAATGCCTTTTCAAAAGCCTCAAAGTCCTTCATCTGCAAAGCATCAAAAATCTGACGATGCTTTTTATACCGTAACGCATCATCATCAATAAATTTAGAGCGATAATACTTATCGCAAGCCCATGCAGAATCGATAAAGGCAATGAGTACTTCGTTTTTAATATTTCTCAGCAGTATCTTATGAAACTCTGCATCCAGTTCATAGAAATTCGTGACAGATTCGGTCTGGAGCATTTTTTGAAGAATATTCTCAAGTTCTGTCAGTTGCTCCGGAGTTATGGTATCAAAACTCTGCCTTGCGAACCCCATCTCAAGCACCTTCCGAACTTCCTGAGACTGCATAACCAGATCTACATCATCTCCTATAAGATTCAGAAAAATGCAGCTCGAGAGGAAGTTTGCATTAAAGCTGTTAACTATCATACCAACACCGGATTTGGATGTTACCACACCAATTATTTCCAATGTTTTGACCGCCTCTCTCAATACATTTCTCGAGACTCCCAGTAATGCTGCCATCTCCATCTCGGTGGGCAGTTTATCGCCTGGCCGAAGATTATTCTTGACAATATATCCGCGCAGCTCATCATAGACTTGGAAATAGAGTTTTTTACTCTTTAAATTTTTCATTAATGCTTCCTGATAGTGTCTGTACAATACACAATAGAATCACCACCTTCAAGTGGTTTTAAAATACACTATCCTCCTTCTTTGAAAACCGCATCCTTCGCACTTGTTACCTCTTTGGGAAGACAGAAGGCTGTTCCTGCAAATCAAAGAGCCGCAGGTTTTCTCTTCCTATACATAAATGCCATATGTGTGTCAGGTACGGATACCTTCAAACGGTCACAATAAGCCCAAACCTGCTGCATGACCTCTTCACGTGGGTGAGTAAAGGGGCGACGAACAAAACCGGCATCAACGCCCGTATCCGTAAGACATTGCTTCATGATACCATAAAAATCCCACTTAAGCGTAAACTTGATAAATGTGGTTGCAAGTTTCTGGATTTCAAAAGCTCTTACATAATCGCCCTCTTGTGCCAGACGATAAATTTCCAGAAACGTATCGGGCAGCAGATTATAGAAAGAACCGATTAAACCATCGGCCCCGGCAAGCAGACCCTGCACGGCCATTTCATCACTGCCGGAGTAAATCATGAAATCAGATCCCAGCTCCTGCTTCAACATACTCATGTCATCATGATTTCTCCCGGTAAACTTCAAACCTCTTACCCCTTTAATGGTGGTAAGCCGACCTACAAGAGAATTATCCATCAGCCCTGCAAAAGCTATGTTGTAAATAATCATCGGAATCTGGACCGAATCTGATACATCTTTATAATAACCGAATACATTATCCTGACTGAACTGATAATAGAAAGGAGGAACCGACGAAATGGCATCGGCACCAGCGGCTTCGGCGTGCTGAGCCAGTTCGATTGTTCGCTTTGTACCAATTGCCCCGACATGGACAACAACCGGTACCCGACTGTCAGCTTTTTCTATTACCGCTTCGGTGAAAGCCTTGCGTTCATCGTCGGTCATAAGGAACCCCTCTCCGGTACTGCCGGTAATATATAACCCATGCACCCCCTGGTCGATAAGAAAATTCACTAGAATTCCGGCTCGTTTCAGATCTACTTCTTCATGCGAGTTGAAGGTGGAAAACATGGCTGGAATAACACCCCGGATGTGAGAAACTGATGGCATGCTCATTAATTGTCTCCTTGAACGCTGTAAGTTTGGATAAACTCCCTCAGATGATTTTGAGGAAGATTTTTATGAGTAAAGAATGAGGCAAGGTCAAGTTCTTCAATGTGCACAACATTTTGGTGTCTGACACTCTCTTCAACTTCCTTGTAGAAATTAAAATCCTGCACTTTTTCAGCCCTGAATTCAGAGATAGTATACGGAAATAGAGGAAAGGCTGAATTACGATGCGGATTGGGAATATATTCATCAAGCTGCACGAAATCGTTGTTCTGGGTATAACCCGGTAAACCCCAACGTTTTTCCAAAGCCGCGAGGCGTGATCTGAGTTCCTGTCGCAGCGACTTATAGGCATCAGGTTCATGCTCGAGCAGATTCCAGCTATCAGAATCTGGACGTCGACGATCGAACAACTCTTCGCGACCGCCTCCGTAGTAATATACGTACTTATAGTCTTCAGTCAGCAGGCTGACCCAGCGACGGGAATCCCGTGAGTATTCGATATATTGAGAGCTTCGATCCTTTTCAGGATGCCTGGTCAGCAAAGATTCTCCGGGAAGTTCCCAGGGACCGGGATAGGAAACCCCTGCCGCATCAAGGATTGTCGGCATAAAATCATTGATATCAGCAAAGTGGCCGACCTTCTCTCCGGGCTGTGTCCGTTCGGGGTATCGGATTATCAGGGGGATTCGTGCGCTTCCGTCAAAGGGGAGAAATTTTTGATAGCATCCAAGATCACCAAGCATTTCCCCGTGATCGCTGGAGAATATAATAAGGGTGTTATCGTACTCTCTGAGGGACTTGAGGGTATCGATTATCCTGCCGATCTGCTCATCAATAAATGTAATTTGTGTATAGTAGGCTTCCCGCATAGCCCGTTCATACTCGGGAGCGGGGAAATCACCCCAGGCTTTGTTTTCCTCGCTCATCGAACAGAGCCCGCTGCGGGCTTCCAGCGGCTGGGGAAGATCTGCACCAGCATAGAGTCCGTTCAAACGATGGGGGACGTTGAAAGGCGGATGCGGAGCTATCCAGCCGGCAAAGAGGAAGTATGGCCGATTACGGCTTTTATGCTGCAGAAAGTCGATAGTACGGTCGGCGACCCACCGAGTACCGTGAAGCTCTTCGGGCAGCAGAGAATTCTGACTGTTCATGTAAAGCAGATTGCGTACCCCGTGAATATTCTGTATGTGCCCATATCCCTTGGCATGGAGGAACTGCAGGTAGTCATCATCCTCGGTATATGCAGGAACCTCTTCCATAATTTCACGGACATCAAAACCGTTATGACGAGTTGCCGGCTGGTAGTGCATCTTGCCGATCGCCCGTGTATGATAGCCCGCGTCGGAGAGCAGCTGGGGCAGGGTTGGTAAAGCTCTGCTGCACCGTGCATCGAATTCATTATCGGCAATACCGTGATATCTTGCAGACAGACCGGTAATGAGATTGTGCCTGACTGGACAGCAGATAGGATTGGGGGAATATGCGTTAAGATACACTCTGCCGTCAGCTGCCAGTTTGTCAAGGTTCGGGGTGATCATATGGGGATAACCCAGGGCTCCGATCGTATCAAACCGCTGCTGATCGGTAAAAAGCAGCAGGATGTTGGGCCTCTGGTCCTTTGTAAGTACTGTTGCGACATGAGATTCAAGTTCTGAATGTATGTCGTGGTTTCTCATTATTCCATCCTCCCTTCAGCAATTTCCTGAGCATGATGGCAGCTGACATAATGAATTTGCCCCTCTGATGTGCCAGGGGTGAGCAGCGGGGCATCGGTACGGCAGCGATCTGTGCAGTACTTGCACCGCGGGTGAAATGGACAGCCTGCGGGTGGGTTCACCGGACTGGGAACATCCCCCTGCAGTGGAATCCGCTTCCTCTTCCTGGTAATATCGGCGATAGGAATGGCTGATAAGAGGGCCTTTGTGTAGGGATGCAGCGTATGCTTGAATAACTCATCTGTCTCGGCAAGTTCTACCACTTTTCCCAGGTACATAACGGCAATTCTGTCAGCAACATATTCAACAACTGACAGGTCGTGTGTAATAAAGAGGTAGGTGAGATTATGCTCATTCTGCAGCTTCTTCAGGAGTTTGAGGACTTGCGCCTGAATGGAGACATCAAGGGCAGATACCGCTTCGTCGCATACGATCAGCTCCGGGTTAACCGAAAGAGCTCTGGCTATACCGATGCGCTGGCGCTGTCCTCCCGAAAACTCATTGGGGTAACGGGTCATATAGTCCCGCGGCAGATTGACGTCAGCAAGAAGCTTGGCGACAATCTCCTCCTGCTCCTTGCGTTTTTTAACGCCGAACTTTCGCAAAGGGTCGGCAAATGACCCGAATATGGTAAATGCAGGATTCAACGATGAATAGGGGTCTTGAAAAACAATCTGCAAGCTCTTTCTCGCTCTATCCAATTCGGTGCCCTTAAGCTGCAGAATATCCTGTTCCCCGTCGGGGAACTGATATTTGACGCTTCCCTCCGATGCGCTGCACAATCTGAGAATGGTCTTTCCCAAAGTGGTCTTTCCGCAGCCTGACTCGCCCACAATACCCAGAGTTTCTCCGCGGAAAACATCAAGACTGACCCCGTCGACGGCTTTTACGTGCCCGACAGTTCTTTTAAAGACGCCTTTTTTCACGGGGAAGTAGGTTTTGAGGTTTTCGATTTTCATTAGAACCTCTCTGACCGGGTTTTTATCGGGCTGCATGGGAAATCTCCTTGTAGTTGAAGCATCTGACCATGTGGCCCTCACCCAGATCAGTCTCAGGAGGCATCTGTTCGAGACATACCGGTGAAGCATAATCGCAGCGAGGTGCAAATTGACACCCCGGCGGTCGATTGTACGGATCGGGAGTGGTTCCCCTGATAGGTTCCAGCTTCTGGTTCTTGCCTTTTCCCAAAACAGGAATAGAGAGAAGCAGCGCCCTGGTATAGGGATGGGCTGGTGAAGCCAATACTTGCTCAGCCGTGCCGCTCTCGACGATATTGCCCATATACATTACAGCTACATCGTCAGCCATCTCGGCTACCACCCCCATATCATGAGTGATAAGCAGGATTGCCATGTCCTTCTTTACCTTCAGCTCAAGCATCAATTCAAAAATCTGAGCCTGAATAGTTACATCCAGAGCTGTTGTCGGCTCATCTGCAATAAGCACATTCGGAGAACAAGCCATAGCCATTGCAATCATGGCCCGCTGACGCATACCTCCCGAATATTGATGGGGATACTCATGAACCCGCTGTTCAGGCAGAGAGACTCCCATGTCCTTCAGCAGAGAGACCGATTTCTTTGCTGCTGCTCGTTTTGAGACAGCATTGTGAGAACGGATCATTTCATCAATCTGGAAACCGACAGTGAAGACGGGATTCAGTGCAGTCATGGGGTCCTGGAAAATCATGGCGATCTCTTTGCCCCTGATCCTGCGCATTTGCTGCCCATTGCGCTTAAGAGTATCAATACGGATTTCCCCTTTTTTGCTTTGATAGGTTATGCTGCCCGATTCGATACGGGAGAGTTCTGGAAGCAGCTGCATGATGGAATTGGCCGTGACGCTTTTTCCGCATCCCGATTCACCGACAATACAAAGCGTTTTGCCTTTTCGCATGGAAAATGATACCCCGCGAAGGGCTTTATTACAGCGCTGGTTTGTATAGAAGTTGACGTCCAGGTTTTTAATCTCAAGAATTACTTCGTGCGTATGGTGCTGCATGTGTTACCCTGCCTGTGTTGGATCTGCCGCGTCCCGCAGTCCGTCGCCGACGAAATTGATAGCCAGAACAAAAAAGGTAATAACCAGACCAACCGGCAGCCACACCCACCATGCATTGCGAAGAATATTCAGATCCTGAGCAACATTCAGTATGTTTCCCCACGTCGCCTGCTCCAGCGGAACGCCGAGTCCCAGGAAACTCAAAGCGGCTTCCTGAAGAATGAACATAGCCGTAGACAGGGTAATATTAACAAATATGGGACCTATCGCATTGGGCAGCATATGTTTGAATGAGATAGTGAAACTGCCGATGCCAAATGCCTGAAGGGCTTGTATATATTCCAGCTCTCGTATGGAGAGCATCTGCGACCGGGCCATACGGTACATACTCGGCCATCCGGTAAGAATGAAAATCAGGATGAGATTCCAGAGACTTTGCCCGACAATGGTAACCAGGATAGAAACCAGAATAATCTGAGGGAAGCTCATCATGATTTCGCTGGTCTTCATAATGATGGAATCGAGCCATCCTCGTCGGTACCCGGCATAGGTCCCCAGCGAGATTCCGATCAGGGCTGCTCCCAGAGCCGATCCTAATCCGACAAATATCGAAATTCTGCCTCCGTAAAGAATACGGGTAAAAATATCTCGTCCAATCTGATCGGTTCCCAGAATATGCCCGGAACCCGGCGGGGAAAGTCGATTTCGCAAATCTATGGCATTTGGTCCGTATGAGCTTAGCAGGGGGGCTGCAATGCAGGCACCAACCATGATGATAAACAGAACCAGACCGGATATCGCCAGGGAGTTTGCCGTGAGCTTTCGCAGAGATCTGCTGATGTTGGAACTTTTCAAGAGCCCTTGATTTTCCTTTTCCAGCAGCCGGTCCATCTTTCGTGCAAGTGCTTTGCTTCCCATGAGTTCCTCCTAAGAGAGTTTGACCCGCGGGTCTAGCAAGGCGGTGACGATATCGACCAGAATACTGGCGATAAGAACAATCATAACACTAAAGAAAGCGACTATCATGATGATGGGAGTATTCTGGGACCGGACCGCTCCAACAAAAAGCTGCCCCACACCTGGCCATTGGAAAACCTGTTCTATGACTACCGATCCGCCGATAAGGATAGGCAGTCTGAATCCGATCAATACGGCTACCGGAGTCATGGCAACCCGCAGTCCATGAACCAGATTCACCCGCCATTCAGGTATTCCCTTGCTCCGGGCTGTCTTAATGAACTCTTTGTTCAATGAGTCAAGCATACTCGAACGGGAATAGCGCATTACCCCGGCAGTCATTGCTAGTCCCAGTACAATAGCGGGCAGAATTAAATGGTCGAGCCTCTGAAAGAAAGCTTCGCTCCCGGGAGTCATGCGGCCCCCCACGGGAAACCATTTAAGGTTAAATACAAAGATAACAATTACGATAAGACCAAAGAGAAACTGTGGAATAGCTACACCGAGCATGCCGGCAGCTGTAAGAACGTTGTCACCGATCCGACCTTTATTGAGGGCCGAGACCACACCTAAGAGGCTTCCTGCAAATGTTGAGATGAGGAGAGCTGCGATGGAGAGTTCCAGGGTTGCCGGGAGTGTGTTGCCGAGAAGCGATGATACAGAGACCCCGCTTTGCAGGCTGTAACCGAAATCTCCTGTAATAAGATTGCCCAGCCAGGTGATATATCTGATGATAAACGGATCAT
>JAGYPA010000107.1 GCA_018399255.1 Spirochaetales bacterium
TGGGGTCTGCCCGGTGGAAGCGCCCTTTATCCATAGCTCCGACTCGACGGAGATAAGGGCGGGGATGGTCCTGGTCTTGACGCCGACCTTACGAGGGCCTGAGCACGAGCTGGTTCGCTCCTACGACACGGTGATAGTTGAAGAAGAGGGAGCGAGACGGGTCGGTTGGTACAAGGACTGGTCGCAGCCCTACCAATCCGTACGATCCTATCAGCACGGGGGAGGCTGAGGCGACGATTTTTTTACCTGATTGTTCTTCGATTGTAATAACAGTCAGCTTCCAGCCTAATTAAAGTCGTTCGATTCCCTTAAATCATCAAGATCGATCTCAAGGATCCTCTCCCAGGCTCTCCAGATACCGTATATCATCCTCATCGGTGGTACTTCTATCGGAGCGCTGTTTTTTCAGGGTGATGAGGTCTTCTCTTGAAGCAACCCGGAAACTAATATCCTGTAGCTGTATCGTCCGGGAATTCCGGATCAGGCGCATGATGGGAACTCCTAATTCAAAGAGAATATCCACCTGGGAAGATAAATCTATCTGTTCCATCGGAATTTCCTTTTCGGAAGGAATGCCCATAGGAGAAATGAAACTAAGCGATCCAGCTTTATTCAAACTGACCCAGGTTTTTGCTTCCCTGCAACTGAGAGCCACCATGACCGATTCGTCGTTCACATCAGTGATCAGATGGTAGGAGTTACGGTACATCAGGTCCATAACCTTATCCACATCAAGAGTCCGGACTGCGATATCAATATCATGGGTCACTCTCGGGCTGTTGTACAAACGGAGGGCGAGCCCTCCGATTACGATGAAATCTATATTGTTTGCAATAAACAGCTTAAGAAGCTCTTTGTGCGTCATTTGCCCGTTTTCTTAAAAATGAGTTCTTCAAATAGCGCTTTCCGTAGTCCGGCGATAGATCCATTATGCTGCGGGATTCTCGCTCCAGGGAGTCGATTTTATGTTCCGGGCTTTGATGGGCCAGGATCGAAGAGGCGGTTTTTCGATCGATTTTACCGGTGTGATTGCACATATCCACATTGTACCCCCTTTTTTTGGAATCGTCAAAAGGGGTTTCAATATGCAACAATTATCTATTTGGACTCGCGAAGACCCTCGTCAATATTGGGCTAACCGGTGTTACGAAGAATAAATTCTTCCGCAGCTGCTTCTATTTCGGCAGATCGTTGGGGGTCCATTTTGTCCAGCCAGGAAGTCATCATCTTCATACGCGGATTTCTCTCAAACACCGGGCGGTGTAGCTTCACAAACCTCCAATAAAGGCCGTCCACCGTGTCACACCAGGGGCCTTTTGCGTAGTTGCTCATCTTCAATAAATATCGTGAAGAGGCAACATAGGGTTTTGTGGCAAAACTTCCGCCGTCGGCGTATTGGCTCATCCCATATACATTCGGAACCATCACCCAATCATAGGCATCTACAAACAATTCAGAAAACCATCTGTGTACTTCATCCGGATGAATCTCGCACAACAGCATGAGGTTTCCGATCACCATGAGTCGTTCAATGTGGTGAACGTAGCCGTAGCGCAGCACTTTGTTAATGCTGTCATCGAGTATCGGAATGCCGGTTGTGCCTTCGTACCAGGCCGGGCCGAGGCTGCGTTTGTGCCGAAAAAAGTTTCCACGCAAGCCGCGGGTAAGGTACATACCCCGCACAAACTCACGCCACCCGATGATCTGTCTGAGAAAGCCTTCTTTGCTCGGTAACGGCACATCGCCCTCGAGGGCAGCATTGACCACTTCGCCGGGAAATAACAGCCCAATATTCAACAGCGGTGAAAGCATTGAATGAAAACCGAGTAGTTCAGCCTGATGAATGGCATCCTCGTAGGGCCCGAACTTTGCAAACCGATACTGCAGAAATGATTCGAGCCACTTTAAGGCCTGCACGCGGGAGGTTGGAAGAAAGAAGTCGACCGGGTCTCCGGGGTTTTCCGGAAAAATACGGCTCAGCAGGGGGGCAAGCTCACGGGTATGCGCAGTCCAGTCGGCCCTGGGAAGCGGAAGAAGCCGGATGTTCTTAGGAAAGGGCTTTCGGTTTTCCTTATCAAAGGTCCAACTTCCCCCCACGGGCTTTGAACCATCCATAAGTATTTTCATTTTTCGACGACGGTTCACATAAAAATCGTGCAGCCGTGGTACGCGTAAATCTGCCAGTTCACTTCGAACCGCATCACCGGTAAGAAGAAAGCTCTTACTGGGACGAATATAAAGCGGGAGATCAAGCCTGTCGGCATACTCCCGCAGTCGTTTCTCCATGCCGACATCATCCGGCTCGTAGGCTGCCAGTGCCTCTGCCTTTGACTGCTGCACCGCATCGCGAAGCTTTTCAAAATAGCTGCGCGAGTCTTCTAACAGATAATAATAGACCCTGTGCCGGCCCTGCAAAAAATCACGATGAGAACGCATCGCACTGAGGATCAGGAGGAGCTTATGACGGTGGTAACGAAAGCGGCTGCAGAGGTCCATGTCCTCTGCCATAAAAACCGGCATGGGGACAGGTCCGAGGGGGGTATAACTGCCGCGTTTCCTGCGATTGCCGTTCCTCCCGACTCCCTTCGGGCCCGATGATCCAGCCTTCCCCGCCGAGTTAGCCTTCCCCGCCGAGTTAGCCTTCCCCGCCGAGTTATCCGCTTCAGCCAATAGATCAGACCCCAACCCCTCCATCATACCGACTTTGTGATTTGGGTAGAGCTGATTTCCCAGTACAATCAGAAGAATCTGTTCCATAGGCCCCTGCTAAAGCAGTATACATATCAAGCTCAAGTGTAAGCATCAGGTGGATAAAATGCAATGTGAAAGCTACCTGAGCTTTTTGCACTGCATTGACAGATTTAAGAGCAGCTTCTATAATCCCATTACTCTTATAACTCTTATCCAACACCGCTGAAAAAGGAAAATAACCATGGGAAATGAAAAAGACACCTGTACCGGAGATCATCAGGCACATATTTGCATGCTCGCGAGCAAAGATAAGTTTGATGAGATAAAAAATCTCACCCAGAACCCGCAGTATATCTGTTTCAACTGCGGAAGAGTTGCCGACAGCGATAAAAACCTGTGTAACCCGATGTCTCTGAAGGACTGAAGCCCTTAGAATGAAACGCCGCAAACGGACTGGCCCGCGGACAGCGATAGAACTTCGACATTAAAGTTCAAAGGAGAGCCTGTGGCGGAGGGAGCGGTAACGCCCCCTCCTGGTGATACTAATCAGGATAGATCAAACCGATCAAGGTTCATCACTTTATTCCATGCCGCAACAAAGTCACCGACAAATTTGTCCCGGCCATCTGTACAGGCGTAGACCTCTGCAAGAGCCCTGAGTTGGGAGTTTGAGCCAAAAACCAGGTCAGCCCTCGTGGCGGTCCACTTCAACTTTCCGGTCTTGCGGTCTTTTCCCTCAAATTCATCTTCATCTTTGGATGTCGCCTTCCAGGCTGTTCCCATATCCAGGAGATGAACAAAAAAATCATTGGTAAGGGTTTCCGGTCTATCGGTAAAAACTCCATGCTTTGTCTGTCTAAAATTTGCATTCAGGACACGAAGCCCTCCGATAAGGACGGTCATCTCAGGAGCTGTCAGGGTAAGAAGCTGTGCCTTGTCCAGGAGCAGTTCCTCATCGGGTACGGAATATTTTTTCTTCCGGTAGTTGCGGAAACCATCTGAACAGGGTTCCAGGACCGCAAAGGAGTCAACATCAGTCTGCTCCTGGGAGGTATCGGTCCTCCCGGGATGAAAGGGTACGGTGATGGCAGTTCCTGCTTTTCTTGCAGCCTCCTCTACACCGGCACAGCCGCCAAGAACGATAAGGTCTGCAAGGGAAACCTTCTTCCCGCCGGATTGGCTGTCGTTAAAAGCCTTCTGAATCCCTTCCAGGGTATCAAGAGCCTTTTTAAGCTGCGCCGGTTCGTTGACCTCCCAATCTTTCTGGGGGGCAAGGCGGATGCGTGCCCCATTGGCACCGCCTCTTTTGTCGGAACCGCGGAAAGTTGAAGCGGAGGCCCATGCTGTTGATACCAGCCGGGAAATGGAAAGTCCTGATGCAAGGATTTTTTGCTTCAGTGATACAATATCCTCGGTATCGATCTGCTGGTAATCGGCCTTCGGAATCGGATCCTGCCAGATCAGATCCTCCTCAGGAACTTCAGGGCCGAGGTAGCGGGAACGGGGTCCCATGTCCCTGTGGGTCAGCTTGAACCAGGCCCGTGCGAAGGCGTCTGCAAACTCTTCCGGGTTGGCCATGAAGTGGCGGGCTATCGGCTCGTAGACGGGGTCATAGCGCAGAGAGAGGTCTGCAGTGGTCATCATGGGCCGGTGTTTTTTCGAAGGGTCGTGGGCATCAACCACCATATCTTCTTCGTCCACATCTTTGGCAAGCCACTGATTAGCCCCTGCCGGACTTTTTACCAGTTCCCATTCGTATTTGAACATAACTTTGAAGTAGCCCATGTCCCATTGTGTCGGGTTCGGTTTCCAGGCTCCCTCTATTCCGCTGCCTATGGTATCGCCCCCTTTCCCGCTTCCGAAGCTGCTTTTCCAGCCGAGTCCCTGCTCTTCCATTGAGGCGGCCTCCGGTTCAGGGCCGACATGAGAAGGGTCTCCTGCGCCGTGACATTTTCCAAAGGTGTGTCCCCCTGCAACAAGGGCAACCGTTTCTTCATCGTTCATGGCCATGCGGGCAAAGGTCTCCCGCACATCTATACCTGAGGCCACCGGGTCGGGTTTTCCGTTTGGTCCTTCGGGGTTTACATAAATCAGGCCCATCTGCACCGCTGCAAGGGGATTTTCCAGATCACGCTCGCCGGAATAGCGCTTATCTCCAAGCCATTCGGTCTCGCCTCCCCAGTAGATATCCTCCTCCGGTTCCCAGACATCTTCTCTTCCCCCGGCAAAACCGAAGGTTTTGAAACCCATCGATTCCAGGGCGCAGTTTCCGGCAAGGATCATAAGATCCGCCCAGGAAATTTTCTTACCGTATTTCTGTTTTACAGGCCAGAGAAGCCGGCGGGCTTTATCCAGATTTACATTATCCGGCCAGCTGTTAAGAGGGGCAAGGCGTTGCGTTCCCGAGCTTGCGCCCCCGCGGCCGTCGCCCATGCGATAGGTCCCTGAGCTGTGCCATGCCATTCGGATAAAAAGACCACCGTAGTGGCCGTAATCGGCGGGCCACCAATCCTGAGAGTCGGTCATCAAGGCATACAGGTCCTTCTTTAGAGCCTGAAGATCCAGGTTTTTAAACGCTTCAGCGTAGTCGAAATCTTCCCCCATGGGATTACCCGCAGGCGGGTTCTGATGAAGCATTTTCAGATTAAGCTGATTCGGCCACCAGTCCCTGTTAGAGGTACCGGAACCGGCTGTTGTCCTGCTTGTTGCTCCTGTTACAGGGCATTTTCCTGCCATAATAGTATCCTCCTGTACGCTTAATTATAATTTATACATATAGGAAAACAAGAGCTAATCTCGCCGGATACACGGCTCGGGCTTTCCAAACAGTGCTCCTTACTGAGTTACGCCCTTGTCTCGGCCTTTTTAGGCCCTTGTTTGTATAGTGTACCCCGGGCTGCTGCCCGTGTCATTCTGTCGTTCACCGCTGCACCCACTCCATCCCGGGGCAGACGCTCGGCAACAATTCGTTTCAACCCGCATTCATCAAGCTCCCGCATCACACGGTAGAGATTGGAAGCAGCTTCCGCGGTGCTGCCGTCCCTGCTCAGAACACGTGTAACCCCTTTGTACGCAATGGAAGGGCTTGTAAAAAGAATAACCCCCGTATCCTCATCACCGGCATAGGCTGAAGCATCATCTACCAGCAGGAAAAGCGTCCCGGGGGCATAGTGGGAAGGCAACATTCCCGGACTCTCCCCCGCCTGTTCGGCAGGACCTGATTCACCGGGCACATCCACCGATCCGATAGTTTCTTCCAATGCTTCCCGACTTATCCCTCCGGGCCTGAGGAGTACGGGCCTTGTGCCCGTCAGGGAAAGCACGGTGGACTCCACCCCCACCCTGCATGCGCCTCCGTCAATAAGTGCATCATACCTGCCTTCCAGCTGCAACCGCACATGTTCGGCCGTGGTGGGGCTGGTTTTACCAAACAGATTTGCGCTGGGTGCCGCTACCGGGCATCCCGCCGTAGCAATAAGCTTTCTTGCCGTCGGATTCGCGGGCATGCGAACAGCGACGGTAGGGGCGGAAGCGGTAACTAAATCGGGAACATCGGGTGATTTCCTCAATACCAGCGTAAGAGGGCCGGGCCAGAAATGCTTCATCAGCAGGCGTGCTTTAGCGGGAACTTCCGCGGCGAGTTTGTCTACATCACCTGTATCTGCCACATGAACAATCAGGGGGTCATTGTAAGGACGGCCTTTCGCTTTGAATATTTTTTTTACCGCCTCTGCATTATATGCATCGGCTCCCAGACCGTATACCGTCTCCGTGGGAAACACGGTAAGCCCGCCTCCGCGCAGCACCTCCGCGCCCTGAGCAATTGATTTTTCTAGGTCCCGGACGTGCTCCGGGTGACCCATAATCCACCGGGCTGCATCGTGCAGTGTGTGAAACACAATCCGTCCGGGCTCAAGTTCGTGGATATGACGGGGACCGTGCCCGGTCATCACATACAGACCGTACGTCCCTACCGCATCACCAGTGTAGACATCGGAGGGATGATCTCCCAGGATAAATGATTTTTTCAAATCAATCCCATACTGCCGTGCCGCCTGTTTCAAAAAAAACGGGCTGGGCTTGGCGCATGCACATTTCGCCTCCCTGCTGTGGGGACACACGTACCACCGTGTAATATGTATTCCCCGTGCGGTGAGCATAGATCCCAGTCTTTTGTTCACCCCATCAACTTCTTCCCGGGTTATCTCCCCCTTTGCCACGCAGCTCTGGTTTGTTACTACGAAGAATACATATCTTTTAGCCAAAAGACGGAGGGCGGAAACAGTTTCCGGATAGATACGGATCTTTTCGGGATCCCCAAGAGCTCCCACGTCCTCAATAAGAGTTCCATCTCTATCTAAAAAAACCGCCGGCCGTAGCTCAGAGGGCTGTTGTTGCCATAAGTTCATTGTATTCTTCCACATCCTGCGTGCAGGTTATTAAAAACGGTGTTACCGGGACGTACTACGGTTTTTATGCGGCAGTACAAGATCTACAAGATCACGTATAGTCTTTTCGTGTTCAATCCTGTGGCGAAGATGCATATCTTCCTGAATACGGTATTTGTTGCTTCTCCCCTCCCGTTCCCGCTGAAGATACCCGGAATCAACAAGATCTGATATAATTCGCTGTACCGCGCGTTCGGTTAT
>JAGYPA010000108.1 GCA_018399255.1 Spirochaetales bacterium
TGAAATCCATTTCTCCCCGCGCAAAAACTGGATGAATGACCCCTGCGGTCTGATCTACTGGAACTCAGAGTACCACCTGTACTTCCAGTACCATCCCTACAGCAATAGCTGGGGATCGATGCATTGGGGCCATGCGG
Source organism: Spirochaetales bacterium (assembly GCA_018399255.1). Taxonomy (GTDB): domain Bacteria; phylum Spirochaetota; class Spirochaetia; order JABMQR01; family JABMQR01; genus M55B182. Next base: position 138 of record JAGYPA010000108.1, read on the forward strand.
TAAGCAAAGATCTTTTCCATTGGCAGGAGAAAGCCATAGCTCTGTCCCCTGACCCTCAAACTGGAAATATCTTCACGGGATCATCAGTCTGGGATAAAGAGAACACCAGCGGATATTTTCAGACCAGCGGAATAGCTACGCTCTATACGGGAGCAGTTCCCACCCGGGACCCTGCCTACCCGCTGCAGCAGCAATGCCTTGCATACAGCACTGACGGCTGTACTTGGGAAAAACATGCAGGCGGACCGGTAATACCCAACGACGGCAGCCCCGACTTCAGAGACCCCAAAGTTATCTATTATGAGCCCGGTAAAACATGGGTAATGGTCATATCGATGGGATGTGAAGTCAGATTTTACACATCGGTTAACTTGGTTCATTGGGAGCATACCAGTTCATTCGGCAAGGAATACGGAAGTCACCAGGGAGTCTGGGAATGTCCGGAACTGTACAAATTTTCAATTGATGGCGCAGCAGAGCGAGAAAAATGGGTATTGATGGTACATTCCGGAGCCGGGCAGGCGCCAGATACATCAGGAAGTCAATTTTTTGTCGGAACTTTTGACGGCCGACAGTTTGTTCCCGATCCAGAGACAGGAAAAGAGAGCAAATCTGCTGACCAGGGATTTGATTTTCATGCTGCTCAAAGCTGGTCCAACGTGAAGGGCAGAATAGTCTGGATCGGCTGGGCAAGTCATACAGCCTATTCGCATGATCTTCCCACCAAAAGCTGGCGTAATATGCTCAGCCTGCCCAGAGAACTGAAGCTGATGCACATCGGAGATGATTACTATATTGCACAGAAACCAGCTGCTGAAGCAGAAAGCCTGAGATTCAGGCAGCTGAATTCCGTACCAACCCGGCTGGCATCGCGTACCGAAATAACGTACCCCATCAGGAGTAGCAACGCCATTGAACTTGTTTGCACCATTCAGAAGCCGGTAACGGTCATCATCACCTATCACTTTGGTCAGCGATACACTGCCGAAGTACGTATAAACAATACGGAACAAACGATCACCATAGACAGGTCAAACTCCGGAATGGACACCTATGGAAATCATTGGAAATACAAACGAACGGCGAGAATTCCCGGGATTCAAACCGGGATCAGGACCAGTGATCCGCTGCCGGTGCGGATATTCTGGGACAGCAGCATCCTGGAAGTCTTTGCCGCCTCTGGGCTGTATGCCGCCACAGTATTGGTCTTTTCCCCGGACAAACTTGAGGCAATATCCGTTCATGCAGAAAGCGAAGATGCACTGGACGTTATCAATGTATATGAATTACGGCAGACCATGGAGTTTGCATAGCCTGTACCGTTATTTTTGGTATTGCTGCAGAATGAAAACTGCAGTTAAAATAAAGCTTTCCATAGCATTCATAAGGAGGAATACAATGGGAAAAAGAATCTTGATGGCTCTTGCAATGATAATTGCAGTCGGCTCATTGGTGTTTGCCGGTTCTCAGGGGGAAACGCAGACAGATGCTCGAAAGATCACCTTCATGTATCAGGGGACGGATCAGTTTCAAGCTTCGTATAAAGCAGCTGTCGAACGCTTTACCGCAGCAACAGGCATAGGCGTTGAAATGCGCTACGCTCCGCACGATATGTACCATGAGCAACTGGCTGCGGCAATCGCAGGCGACGATCTGGCTGATGTTGTCCAGCTTGATGGTCCCTTCCTGTCCAGCCTGGCCTGGGGAGGAGTGCTGGTTCCGGTCGAAGCATATATTGATCAAAACTTGCTGGCAGACATGACCGCATCAAATGTAGTGCAGTGCACATACCCGCCAGATGGAAAATTGTATGCCATGGGGCACATTGACAGTACGGTACTTCTTTACGCCAACAAATCCTATCTGGAAAAAATCGGAGCGAGAATTCCCACATCAGTTGAAGATGCCTGGACATTGGAAGAATTTGATGCCTACCTTGCAGCCCTGGCAAAACTGCCGGAAGTTGCCTATCCCCTCGATATCATGCGGGCATACGGAGTCAAAAGTGAATGGGGGACTTATGGATTTTATACCGCATTCATCTCCGGAGGAGGGGGTATAATGGATCGGGAAAACTGGAAAGCCGACGGCATGCTCAACTCACCGGAAACAATAGCAGTCGCCAGAAAATTCCAGGAATGGGCTGATAAGGGATGGCTGGTACCGGCAAGTGCCGGTGCAAATATGGTCTTTAATGAACAGCGGTCGGCAGCAATGGCCTGGTGCGGCAACTGGTACTGGGCTGGAGCTTACCCGAGCATGGGTGATGACCTGATAGCCCTGCCGCTGCCGGATTTTGGCAATGGAGTGTATACCCCTAACGCTTCCTGGATTTTCGGTATAACGAAAGATGCCGATAAAGAAGCAGCCGGACAGTTTCTTTCTTATATGCTGCAGGATCAGGCATTCATTGATGATATGATAAAAACTGGAGAGTTCCCCGGCTTGAAATCCTGGGCAGCACGCGATCCGCTATATAGTACCGATATGAAAATTGCTGCAGAGCAGGCAGCCTATGCCATAGCCAGACCCCCGCATCCAGCTTATCCCACAATAACAAGTGCCTTTATGAAAGCTTTTGCAAACATACTGGATGGAGCCGACGTTGAGGACGAGCTGAATGATGCCGCGGCCGAGATTGATGAAGATATTCTGGATAATGACGGATATCCGCCTTTTGGTAAGTAATGCAAGCATACGCGTGAATATTCTTTTGTGAGAATGGAATTCTGAGAGCCTGGACATGAGCCTGGACCATGACTGGACAGACAAGCTGGACCATGAATGGACAGACAAGCTGAACAGGTAATGGAGGGGGGAGTAAATGAGAAAAGAACCAAAAAACAAGTTAAGCCGGTTTTCCTTATTGGAATCGTTTCAGGAACTGGGCATGCTGACTCCTGCTCTGATACTGCTTGCCCTGTTTGTTATGACCCCCTTTATCATGTCCATCCCATTATCATTTACAAACCAGAAACTGTTTCCATCTCCGATTCCTGTGAAGCTTATAGGGTTGAGAAATTATCGGCAGATCCTCAGTGATGGAGAATTCTGGCAGGCAATAAAGAATGTATTCCTATTTACCTTGATGATACTGCCGACCCAATGCGGTTTTGCCTTGCTGGCAGCCTGCTTTTTGAATAAGCAGGCAATAATGAAAAAGACGCTGAGGGCAATGTTTTTTCTTCCATTTATCACTCCAATGGTAATCGTGACAGTGATCTGGGCAACCATCTATAAATATCCTACTGGCCTGCTGAACTCATTTGTCCAGACAGTGATTCCCCGGTTTCAAATGATTGACTGGTTGGGCAATCGACATACTGCCCTTACTGCCATTGTCTTTCTCTCTGCCTGGCAGGCTTATGGTTTTCAGATGGTGATCTATCTGGCAGGGCTGCAGAATATACCAGAAGAATTATACGAGGCGGCAGCTATCGACGGAGCCGGCGGATGGAAGAGATTTGCCTATGTTACCTGGCCCAGCCTTAAAAACACTACTATTTTTGTCCTGACAATTACCACCATCCAGGCCTTGAAGCTGTTCACCCAGGTGAACATCCTGACCCATGGAGGTCCTTTGGGATCAACAAACACGCTGGTTCATTATATGTATGAAGCGGGATTTATCGGCCAGAAAATAGGGTATTCAGCAGCCTCATCGATTCTCATGTTTCTGCTGGTTTTTACAGTAGTTCTGGCTCAGCGGCTGCTTCTGAAAAGAATGGAGGATTGAGTAATGGTGATGAAAAAAAATATCCAGGAAAGTGCCATCAATAAAAATCCCGGAAAGGAAAGCGCCTTCCAGGAAAGCGCCTTCCAGGAAAGCGCCCGCCGGACGAAAGGTCTGCTCAAACACCAGATGATGCATCAAATCAAACACCAGCTGCAGCCCCATAAGCGCATCGGATATCTGAAAACTTTTTTATTACTGCTGCTGGCGCTGCTGATAATAATGCCGCTGGCTTTGCTCTTTTCATCAAGTCTGAAGGATGACCGCTTCCAGATAACAGCCGAGCTGGGATCCTTGAAGGCCTTTTTTGTAACGAACCCCAGTTTCAATAATTACATTGAAATACTCGGTCCCCAGGCACCTGTCCCCATGGCCAGGTTTTTTCTCAATTCCTGCATAGTTATGGCAGGAACGGTAGCAGGGACCTTGTTGGTATCAACTATGACAGCCTATGCACTGCTGAGAGGAAAATTCCGCTTTAAACGCGTAATAATGACTGGAATTATTGCCCTGTATATTATTCCCGCAGAGGCCATAATGCTGCCTCTGCTCTTTCTTTCAGTGAAAATACATTTGACCGATACCTATATCATCCAGATGCTGCCGTTTATGGCCAGCCCCATCTATATTTTCCTGTTTCATCAATTTTTTAAAGAAATCCCGGCATCAATTGCAGAATCGGCACAGATAGAGGGGGCCTCATTCTGGAAAATATTTCATTTAGTGTATGTACCGTTGAATGTGCCTGCCCTTGTAACCGTAACAATTCTACAGGGAATGGAATCCTGGAATCAGTATCTGTGGCCGCTGCTGGTTGTCAGGTCAGAAAACGTCCGTCCTATGACGGTAGCCATAGCAAGCTTCTTTTCAACCAGCGATATATACTGGGATAGGTTATTTGCTGCATCGGTAGTAATGATGATGCCCATTCTGGTGCTGTATCTGGTGTTCCAGAAGTATTTTATTGCATCAATAGCGAGTTCTGCCGTTAAAGTGTAGAAGGGTAGGGTGTCTGACACCGTATCCCTCACCTTTTACTTCACCATTTGACCACCTGATACCGATCAGCCTATAATACCAGTCAGCAAGATCAGGTGGGAGTAATTCATGTCGCATATACCAGATCGTCCCATTCTCTCAATTTATCGATTGAATAGTTCAAACCAGACCCGGGACCTGAGAATCCTGACAGAAAAACTGCTGGATACGGCATGTCTGGAAGAAATGCTGCCGAAAAACCGGAAGAGCAGAATAGGCATTAAACCAAACCTTGTCGTAGCCCGTCCCGCCCATGAAGGCGCAACGACCCACCCGGATATAGCAGCCGGAGTAATTATCTATCTGAAAAAGCGCGGCTACCATAACCTGGTGATACTTGAGGGCTCCTGGGTCGGCGATTCAACCGTAAAAGCCTTCAGCAAGTGCGGATATACGAATCTCTCATTAGAATTCAACGTCCAGCTCTTTGACACCCAGAAAGATTCGGTAATCACTCGAAAAATCGAAGACTATAAACTCTCTATCTGCTCAGTCATGGAAACGATTGATTATCTTATAAACCTTCCCGTATTGAAGGGCCACTGCCAGACCCGCTATACAGGAGCCCTCAAGAACCTCAAAGGCTGCATTCCTGATAGCGAAAAACGCAGATATCATTCCATTGGGCTTCACGAACCCATAGCTCGCCTCAACCAGCTGATCAGTCAGGACTTCATCGTTATGGATGGAATCTGCGGTGATCCCACCTTTGAAGAAGGAGGATCCCCCTCATCGATGAACCGCATCCTCTGCAGTGCCGATCCGGTATTACTCGACAGCTATGGCGCAGCACTGCTTGGATATACACCGGACGAAATTCCCTATCTGACTAAGTCGTCAGCCCTTGGGACAGGTAACCTATGGGATGGGGATGAATCTGCCGTTCTTGAAGTGAATAGTCATGAAGGGTCTGCATCAGTTGATCCAGACCCGGAACTTGCCCGACTGAAACAGCGCATCGACGATCGGGAAGCCTGTTCATCCTGCTATGCGGCCTTGATCAGTGCTCTCCGTCAGAAAGGGCAGGCAGCCGATCCTATAGAGGGCATACAGTCTATTGAAGGTATACAGTATGCGGTGGGAAGATATTTCCGGAGCGGGGAACTGCCCGGGCACGCCTCCCACAGTATCGGCATCGGTACCTGCACATCAAGATTTCCACGATCAGTTCCCGGGTGTCCTCCGACACCGGAACAGATCAAAAAACGTGTCTTCTAGATATCTAAAAACGTGTCTGACACCGTATCCCTCAAAAAGACCGCCTCAAATTGCGGAAAACAATTTCTGACATATTCGAAATTGCGGAAAACGGTGTCTGCGGAAAACGGTGTCAGACACCCTCTGGAACAGACACCCTCTGGAACAGGCACCCTCTATGACACCTTTTGGGACAGGCACCCTCGAACGCGAAGGCACCCGCGAAGACGAAAGGTCTTGCTGATGTCGGTAACCCGAGTTATGATAACGGTGTGAGCCGGCACCTGAGGAATAATCAGTCCTTCATTCATATATCCACTTATTTCCCCGGATTTTCTTGATGAATCATAGATTTATCTTCAAGCCTGCTCCTTGTTCCAGCTAATCAATAAACCAACCACAAAGGAGGCACTATGTCCATACTCGTCGTCTACTATTCTAAAAGCGGCAGCAACAGGTATCTGGCTGAAAAACTCGCTGGCGAACTCAAAGCTGACCTGCAGCCAATACATCCAAGAGCAAATACGTTCGGAGTTCTCGTCCTCTGCACCCTGATCAAAGCAGGTCCGGGATTCCGTTCTCTGAAGTTTGACCCAGCAGCGTATGATCAGGTTATCCTGGTAGGTCCCATCTGGATGGGACAGCTCATCGCCCCCCTGCGCGGATTTTTGAAAAAGTACGCTCATGCTGTACAAAAACTTCACTTTGTAACATGCTGCGGAGGCGGAGACGAAACCAGAAACGACAAATTCGGGTATGAACATGTCTTCAAAACCGTTCGAGGACTAGTCGGTGAGCCCTGCGGTATATGTGAAGCCTTTCCCATAACCCTTGTCCTCTCAGATGGCCAAGGGGACAGCAGTGATGCGGTGATGAAGACGCGGTTAAGCGATTCCAACTTTACCGGTCCTATACGGGAGCGGTTCGACACCTATGTCGCCAGAATCGTACCAGAAGGTGTCCCGGAAGGTGTCTGACACCGTTTTCCGCAATTTTCACGGGTTTTTTTGAGGAAAACAGTGTCAGACACCATTAATCCCCCAGACACCATTAATCCCCCCCCCAGCCCACATCAGCCCAGCCCATGATTTTTTTCTTGACGGCTCCAGAC
>JAGYPA010000109.1 GCA_018399255.1 Spirochaetales bacterium
GGCAGCCTTCTTTGTCCGGTCGGGATCGGGAATCGAGAGCATACGGGATCTGCTTCCCGGTGTCATGTCGGTTTCGGTGCTCTTCGGTACCACCAGCATGCTTGCGGTAACCATCACCTTTGAGAAGAAAGGGCGTTCGTTTGAGCGGCTGCTGCTGGCTCCCATATCACTGAATCTGCTGATGCTTTCCAAGACTTCCGGGGCAATTATTTTCGGTGTTTTCAATGCGTTCGTGCCCGTCGCCATAGCAGCCCTGATAACCGATCTGTCGATGGTCTCCTGGGGGATGCTGGTCCCGGCGGTCTTCCTCATAGCCGTCAGCTCAACCTTTCTGGGACTTTTTATTGCGGTTTCCGTCAGTGAAGTATTTGAAGCCCAGACATTCTCCAATTTTTTCCGGTTTCCGATGATTTTCCTGTGCGGTCTCTTTGTGCCCATTCTCCAGCTGCCCATCTGGCTGCGGCCGGTTTCCTACATTCTGCCGCTGACCTACGGGGCAGATATCCTTCATCGTTCTACCGGCGGGACGGGGGGAGGAACTCTGCCGCTTTTGCTGAATTTCGGTATGCTCCTGCTGTTCTGCATTCTGCTGTTCGGCATCAGTCTCCGCAATATCCGGAGGAAATGGATCAGCTGAAGCGCCGGTCAGGATATATTCCGTACGGAATCTCTTTCAACCAGCACCGCATCGAGGATGATGGATGTGGGGGCGCTTTCTTCCGGGTGCAGAATACGTTCCAGCAGTACCGCTGCCGCTAATCGGCCCATCTGCCGGCTGGGGTGGGCGAAGGTGGTAAGGCTGATCCGGTTGTGAGCCGAAGTAAGCTGGTTGTCGAAGCCGATAACCGAGAGATCTTCGGGAATTCGGATGCTGTGCGCATCAGCCTGTTCGATAATATGCATCGCATCTTCGTCGCTGGAGCAGAAGACGGCCGAAAACGAGCCGCGGAATTCACGCATGAGTTTTTCCGCGGCCTCTGGTGCGGTGCTGGCGTTTCCCTGACCCCGGAACGGGACGGGCAGCGGAGTACAGCTGAGGTCTGTATGGTTCAGCAGGAACTGTTCGGCCCCGTTTTTCCGCTGGACCTTTGTCTGATAGTCTTCCTGATAGAAGAGCGCGATCTGCCGATGCCCGCGAGCTGTGAGGTATTCAGCTGCCTGCGCTCCGGCGTTGAAGTCGTTGAGTGTAATCGAACTGATGTGCATGTCCGGTATGCTGTTGTCCAGGAAAACGACCGGTATGTCAGCTGCCAGAAGCTGCTCGATGAGCTGCCGGTTTGATCGTTCATGGCTGCCGTCATATATCGGCTCCATAATTATTCCATCTACTTTCCGTTTCAGAAACCGTTGGAGGAGGTTTTTTTCCCGTTCGAAATCGTACTGGGACTGTCCCATCAGCAGATGAAAGCCCTGGGGGTAGAGGACGGAATCTGTGCCGGTAATGATATCGGGAAAGATGTAGGATTGGGAGAAAAAGCTGATAAACCCGATGGTATAGGTGAGCGGGGACAGGAGCGACCTGTCCCGGCAGAAGGTGCCGATCCCTTTGATGGTCTCCGTCATTCCCGCTGCCTCCAGGTTTCGCATAGCCTGCCGGACGACATTCCGGGATACCTGGAAGCGGGTGCACAGCTCATGCTCGCTCGGAAGTTTGTCCCCGGGCTGATATTTTCCGCTGTCGATCTGCGCTGCCAGCGACTGCTGGATTACTTCATATTTTTTCATGAGAGAGTTTCCTCAGCTGATCTCAATTCCTTACTTGATCAGGTTCATAAATCATGATAGCATGTAGTTACAAGTTGTATCTACAGAAAAATAGAATTTTTCACAACATTGCAGTTTTTTCTTTATACCGGAGGTGGATGGATGAAATTTGCAGAATTACGCGAGCAGGTATACGAAGCTAACAGCAAGCTGGGTAAATCGGGGCTGGTGGTGCTGACCTGGGGCAATGTCAGCGGCATCGACCCGACCCGTTCCTATATGGCTATCAAGCCCAGCGGTGTTTCCTATGATGACCTGAAACCGGAAGATATCGTGGTGCTGGAACTGGAAACCGGAAAAGTTGTTGCCGGGGATATGCGTCCCTCGTCGGATACCCCGACGCACCTGGTGCTCTACAGCCAGTTTGCCGAGGTGTTCGGCATTGTCCACACCCATTCGCCGTATGCTGTCGGCTGGGCCCAGGCAAATGAAAGCATTCCGGCCTTTGGAACCACCCATGCCGATACCTTCTACGGACCGGTGCCCGTTACCAGACTGCTGACGCAGGAGGAGGTACGGAACGACTATGAGCTGAATACGGGAAAGGTTATTGCCGAGCATTTTTCTGCCAGTCGTATCGACCCCCTGGCGGTGCCGGCAGTCCTTGTCGCCCAGCACGGGCCATTTGCCTGGGGACCAGGCCCCGAGAAAGCGGTGACCAATGCGGTAGTCCTGGAAGAAGTGGCAAAGATGGCCCTTTTTACACGCCAGGTGCGGACAGCCGCCGAAGCGGTGCCGGAATTTCTCCTGGAGAAGCACTACCGCCGCAAGCACGGTCCCGACGCCTATTACGGCCAGAAATAAAAAAAATTAGGAGAATAGTATGATGAAAAATCCCTTTCAAGGTTATCAGATATGGTTTATTACCGGCAGTCAGCACCTCTATGGTGAAGAAATACTCTCTGAGGTTGAAGAAGATTCCCGACGTATTGCCGAAGGGCTCAATCTTTCGGAGCAGGTTCCTGTCGAAATTGTGTTCAAACGCATTGTGACGACAAGCCAGGAAATACTGCAGGTGAGTCGCGAAGCAAATATGGATGGACAGTGTGCCGGTATTGTTCTCTGGATGCATACCTTTTCTCCCGCGAAAATGTGGATAGCCGGGCTGCGGGAACTGCGCAAGCCCTTTGCTCATCTGCATACGCAGTTCGGTCGGGCGATACCCTGGGAAACGATTGACATGGATTACATGAACCTGCATCAGTCTGCCCACGGGGGACGGGAATTCGGCCATATGGTCAGCCGGATGCGGATGAACCGTCAGGTTATTGTCGGGCATTGGCAGGATGCAGCCGTACAGACCGAACTCGGCAGCTGGGTGAGGGTGGTTATGGGCTATACAGAAGCCCGGACCATGAAAGTTGCCCGCTTCGGGGATAATATGCGCAATGTAGCGGTAACCGAAGGTGATAAAGTTGCAGCCCAGGAGCGTTTCGGGTATCTGGTAGACGGATACGGCATCGGGGACCTGAAGGCTGAAATAGACAGGGTAACGGAAGCCCAGGCTGATGCCCTGGTGGAAGCCTATGCCCGCGACTATGTCCTTTCACCGGAATGTCAGCCGCAAGGCCCCAGGCATCTGACCCTGCGAAATGAAGCGAAGATCGAGATCGGTCTGCGCACATTTCTGGAAAAAGGCGGATATACGGCGTTTACTACAACCTTTGAGGATCTGCACGGCCTTCCCCAGCTTCCGGGACTGGCAGTGCAGCGCCTGATGGCCGACGGCTATGGATTCGGAGCGGAGGGCGACTGGAAAACGTCAGCTTTTACCAGGATCTGCAAGGTTATCGGGTACGGTAAACCCGGAGGTACCTCATTTATGGAGGATTACACCTATCACTTCAGCGATTCCGGGGATAAAGTTCTGGGTGCCCACATGCTGGAAGTCTGTCCCTCTATTGCGAAAGAAAAACCGCTGCTTTCAGTTCAGCCGCTGGGAATAGGCGGGAAGGATGACCCTGCCCGGCTGATTTTTACCGCAGCCTCAGGCCCGGCTCTCAATGCATCCCTGATAGACTTGGGCGGCAGATTCCGGCTTGTCGTCAATACTGTAGATACCATTGAACCGGAGCAGCAGCTTCCCCGGCTTCCAGTAGCCTGTGCCCTGTGGGAGCCCCGGCCGAATCTCTCTGTCGCCGCTGCGGCGTGGATCTATGCGGGCGCCGCTCACCACAGCGTCTATTCCCGGAATGTATCCGCGGAACAGCTCGAAATGCTTGCAGCCATGTGGGATATCGAAATGATCCTTATAGACAAGGATGCAAACCTGCGGCAGATCAGGCAGGAACTGCGCTGGAATGAGGCGGCCTATCGGTGATGCTCAAACGGGAGCGAGAGAAGCGGAACCATCATGATGGTTCCCTTCAGGCCTACTTGCAGCAGACTCGATTACGGCCGGTTCTTTTGGCCTGATACAGCCCGAGATCGGCCCGCTTGAGACTAAAATTGAGCAGGGCGAGGTGTTTTCCGATATGAGCCGCAAGCCGGTCCCAGTAACGCATTATATGTGTTTCAAGCAATGTGTAGAGTCGGTGCTTCAAACTGGGTCTGCTGAATATTTCCCCATAAGCGATATGCAGGACCTGCCGGTCTGTGGGGTTTTCAAATACCCGGAGCAGCTCGCTGTCCTTCAGGAGAGAAGTGTCAGCGGCGAGGTGCAAATCCGGAGTTACGTGGTAGTATGAGGATGCAGTACCGTAAACCGTGTAGGCAAAGGTCAGCAGTTCCCTGAAGAATTCCGGATCCTCCAGAGCAATCACCTCCAGTGCCGTCAGCCAGTTTGTTCCCGAAGTTTTTACATGATAGGGGCCCCGGGCTCTTTTTGCTATTGAGGGATAGACCGAGAACTTGTCGCTCGATGAATGCACGGAAATTTTATACCCCAGAGCCCCGGCAATAATGGCATGTCTGGAAAAGTCCCGGGAAAAGGTTTCCCTGTTCCCGATGTAATCGATACCCTTCTGAAATTCCCCCACAAAACGAGGTGCCAGGGAAGTAAAAACTATCCCCATGTGCTCAAGTTCGCGGGCGGTGAAATAGTGAGCTTCCGGAGAGGTCGGCGCATCTGTTTCATCAATGGAAATCTCAAAATCGAAGGTGCTCCCATCCATCTGCCTTTCGGCTTCCCTGTACAGCCTTGCGGCATGTTCCACCGCAGCATAATAGGTCAGTGCTATGTCAGTAAGAACTTCCCGGTTGAATTCCAGGGTAAGTTCCGGATCAACCCGGATTATACCGGAGTACTCTTTCTCGATCCTCTTCCGGTATCGGGGATCAAGCGCCTCGTAGGCGGCAGCTTTTTCACCTGCCGACATGGCTGAGGTGTTGAAGAACAGATGTTCTGAGAGGTCGGCAGTTATCATGGTGCAGCCCTGTTCCAGGGCATCGGCAATATCCTCGGCATACTTGAGGTGGTCCCCATCGGCGCCCCAGGGGCGGGTAAAACCGGAGGCAAATACTGCCCATCCGGCAGAGCGGATAACCTCTCCGTAGCTGCGTCCGGTAAGCTGAAGCTCTCGCTTCGATTGCTGAGCCAGAATCGGCACCGTACCGGAATTCCTGAAAGCGGCTATGTGCCCCGGCGATGCCAGACCGAGCCTGTCTCCGGTGCCGAAAGAAGTATTTTTTCCTGTCGGGGAGGGTTTTATCCAAGGGAAGATTCCAGACAGAGCCGTATAATTGGCTTGCGAGGCGGGGCAAAGAAGGCAGGATCGTGCCCCTGCAGAAAACCTGGTCCCCTCGAACTGCGCGAGGACATCTTCCGCTTTCATCTCATTGTTTGATACGACTGATACGATCAGGAGATAGTCGGTGGAACAGTCAGCCCGAAGCATGCCGAAAAAGTATCCAGCCTGTTCCCGGACAGACAATGGGTAACACTGGAATGTGTGAATACCGGTATCTGAGGAGCCGATATCGACAGAGCCCGTAACGGCAGCAAGAACCTTTGCTGCGGCAGCAAGAACCTTTGCTGCGGCAGCAAGAGCTTCAGCTGCAGCATCAAGCTCCCTATGGTTAAATTGATCAGTAAGCCATGGTATCATAATATGCAGTTATCCCTGTGTCAAATTTCAGAATAGTCGTGGCTCCGGGCCCCGGAGCCCTTGTTCCCGGAGCCCAGGCAGCTGCAGGACAGTTACAGCCCGAGCTGCTTCTCCAGATTTCTCATATACCGCAGTCCTTCCCGGGCGGCAGTCAGCGGATCCGGGTCTGGACGGTGCTCCCCCGAAACATAACCGTTATACCCGGTTCGATAGAGTGTTTCGAGAATCAAGGGAAAATTGAGATGCCCCGCTCCGGGGTACCACCGGTTTGAGTCGGCATAGTGGAAATGAAATATCCGGCTGCCGGTCATGGCAATACTCTCTTCAATAGACGGTTCCTCAATATTCATATGAAACGTATCGAGCAGCATGCCGAGATTGTCAAAGCCGACCTTTTCTAAAAATTCCAGCCCCTCCCGGACTCCGTTGAGCAGGGAAGTTTCGTACCGGTTGATGGGTTCGAAAGCCAGTCGCACACCCGCATCCCGGGCTTTGCCGCAGCAGAACCGGAAGGCATCCAGCATCCAGCCCTCAACGCTGCTCTGCGGCGTATCCTTATCGGGAACACCGCGGACAAGACCGATAATAATCACCGCCCCCGCTTTGCGGGCAAAAGGAATATGTGAGACAATCCGTTCTACGGCTTTTTCCCGGGTGCCGGCATTGCCGGAGGTAAATGATAACCGCTCTTCTCCCCATGCCTGGCCGGTACCGATCGCCGGTATCTCCATACCGGCGGCAGCAACGGCAGCAAGAATCTGTTCCTGATCAATAATCCCGGGATCCCGTACGGCCAGCTCGATTCCGTCAAAACCAAGGTCGGCTATCCGGGCAGCATTGTGCTCGAAATCGCCGGTAAAGGGGACGGCATCAAATCTTGCCGGATTCGTCGACAGGCAGGTACTGATCTTCATACATCAGCCTTTGTGAAATGGACCGATCTGCGGCAGTTCGTACGCAGACTTCCAGCCCTCTGTCCAAGGTTCCTTGAGGAATGGAGCCAGTTCCTCAGCCGATCGCAGCGAGACTTTTTCGGGCAGCTTGCCGGCCGGAAAGGCTGTCAGGATATCGTTTACCACCAGGTTCAGGTATTCGCAGATGGCAGCTATCGGTCTTTTTGCCTTTTCTGCCGCGGCCTTGCTCGGACTGCCGACTACCCCCTCCGGAGTGGCAAAGCGTTCGATCGCTATATGGCCTTCGCCTTCAGACCAGCGGTGCGGTCGCCGATAGGGATCCACGGAAAGATCGAAATGACCTTCGGGAAGAAATGCCTCCCCCTGAGCGTCCTGCACATATGCCATATTGATCATCTCCTTGAACATCAGCAGTCCCACGGCAGTCTCAGCCTCATCGGCATGGATGAAGTTGGTAG
>JAGYPA010000011.1 GCA_018399255.1 Spirochaetales bacterium
CTACAAGCCTTTGAATAATCGTAAGCTTCATACCATCCCCTCCTATCGCGAACGCCCAGGCCATGATTTAATTTCCTCATGGAGGCACCCATGGGGAAAGTGAAAACCAAACCGTATGTAGCAAAGACTTTGACCAGTTATCGGAGATGGATTCTGCGAGCCTACAATAGCGAAAGCAAAGAGCTGAGCGATGCTGAATTCTGCAAACAGCATCGAATAAAGGTGTATGAACTGAGGGTCTGGCAGGAGTTGGCTGGACAGGAACTGATGGGGAAGCTGCGGGAAATGGAAGCAGCAGAGCAAGCCAGTGCTGAGCCGGCACGCCCGAAACGCAGCGAATCCAGGAGTATTGAAAAGCAGGGATCATCGAAAAAAAACGGTATTCCGAAGAGCAGCACATACAGCAGGAAAGAGTTTCATGCAGAGTGTGCAAAGATTATTGAACTGACCGGTGGCGGACGCATGAACGATAGGATCAAGGGAAACGGATACCACATTCTGTGTGAGCTTGCCCGATATCGCCTCTTGCAAAAGCTCGCCTCATTATCTTCAACGGAGCGTCATTATCGGCTGTTCACGAAGCTGCGAGGTCAGCTATGAGAGGGAGCTTCAGCGAGGTACTGCTTGAGAGCTTAGCAGACAGGCGTCTGTTCATAAAGCTGGGGACAACAAACGGGCGACTGGGGATAGATTCGCTCTCAGCATATGCGATGGCAGTGAACTCGGCAGCTGTCCTTGATGGGGCAGTTTTTGCCTTCTGTACGAAGATGCGCAAACAGGTGCGATTACTGCTCTGGGACCACGGGGGGTATTGGCTGCTGACGAGGAAGGTTTACAGAGGCACGTTTGTTTGGCCGGAGAGCAGCAGCGATCAGGAATACATAGAGGGGTGTTACCGGCAGTTACGGGTGCTGCTGCAGGATACCCGAAGCAGAAAACAAGCGGTGTTCCAGGTATGTGAAGAGCTGGAAAAACCTGTCTGAAAAAGACAATAAATAATTGTACAGTATATATATAATACTCTTTTTTCATTGACAAAAACCCTGGCATGTGCGATAATGATACATGAACCGAAGGAGAGAGAAAGACCAGGAAAAGATAGCAGAACTGGAAGCGAGAATCGGTGCTTTGACAGCTGCATTGCAGAAAGAACACGCTGCGAAAGCCGCGGTTGAACGATCTGCTCAAACTGCTGAGAAAGCCCGCAAAGCAGCAGAAGCTGCACTGCAGCAAGCGATACGCGACAAGGTTGCAGCGGAGGATGATGTCCGCCGATTGCAGGCATTTGTGGCAACATTGAAAGAAAATCTTGACATAAAAGACCTCATGATCTGGGCGAAAAGCAGTGAAAAGCTTACCGATGCAGATCTGAAGAAACTGCGCAAAGAGCTTGCGAAAACCGTGATGAATCCGGACAAAGTGGGTGATCAGGATATTGCTGAGGCAAGCGCGCCTGAAGAGGCACCACAGGCTGAAGAGAAACCGGTTATTACTCCTGCTCAGCAGAAGAAACGGCGTGGCCGGCAGCCGGGGGTGAGGACCTCCGGCAGGGACATGCAGTGTTTCAATCTGCTCTCTGATCATGTTGTGGTACAGGACTTGAGGCAGGAGTGCGAAGACCGCAGCTATGCCGAATCACTGGTGTTTGTCAAAGAAGAACAACGCCAGCAGCTTGATTTTGTCCGAGGACATTTTCGAAGCAGAGTCACAAAAACCTATATCTATCGAGACCAGGATAATCAACTGGTGTCCTTCAAGCAGAAACTGGCTCCCGACTTTGTCAAAGGCGGAAAGATGACCAATGGAGCTGCAGCAGCAGTCATTGTAGACAAAGTCATCTGGAGTCTGCCGCTGTACCGCCAGGCAAAACGGATAAATCTGATTGGCGGGGGAAAGCTGGTCAACGCACAGTTGCTCAACAGTTATTTCCTGCGCGCCGCCCACACCGTCACTTCTGTGTGGGAAGCCCTGCTGGGTTACATAAAAAGTCAACGGGCTATCCATGGAGATGAAACCCGTCTGCTGGTAGTCAATGATACGCATACCGGGAACACTGCGGCAGAGCGGGGGAAAAATCTGGGATATGTCTGGGCGGTCTCCTATCAGGGAAAGCAGGCGCCTGCAGCATATTATACCTATTATGCAAGCCGGGAAGGGAAATGGGCCAAAGAACTCTACAAAGGCTGTAAGGGCCTGGCTCTTCAGGCAGATGGCTATGCTGTGTATGGTGCCGTAGTCAAAGATCTGAATGAGAGCGCTGCACAGCGTATTCGAGAGGAGTCGGGAGACGAAGAGGCTGAAGCATTCTTGCAGGATGTGAATCGATTGTTAGCAGAGGGGATTGTGCTGGTAGGATGCATCGCTCATGCAAGGCGGAAAATCCATACCTGTCTTGAAGGGGTGTATGCAGATCTGCCGGACAGTGAAGGATACGCCACCTGCAATACGATTCTCGGTCTTATCGGGTTATTGTATGACCTTGAACATGATTTGCGACCGAAGTATCGTTCGGGAGAGATCGATGAGCAGTTGTTCATTGATCTGCGGAAGAAAAAAGCCATTCCTATCGTGGAAAAGCTGAAAACGTATACTGAGGGTCGGTTGTCCGTTCATGAGCATGATCACAATCTCCAGAAGGCATTGAACTATCTGCTGAATCATATACATCTCATCCGTAACTATCTGGAGAGCAGTGAACTGACCCCGGATAATAATTTTCAGGAGTCATTGATTCGCACCATAGCCATCACCAGAAAAAACAGTTTATTTGCATCATCGCATGAGGGAGCCCTTGCCTGGACAAAGCTGCTGAGTTTACTGCAGACGGCAATCTTGAATGAAGTGGATCCTACCCTTTATTTGAAATACCTTCTTGATCAGATTACTACCCTCATGGAATCTGATATTGCAGACAAAGACGTTGACTGGAGTATTTACTTTCCGTGGAACATTGACAAGCAAACTCTGGAAACTGTTTGGGATCAATGATCATCCGTGTTGTTGACTTTTTCGTCCCCATTACCTGCTATTGCTCAGCCAACAGTGGTAATGTGGCTACGGGGATGGTATGAAGCTTACTTTTGCAGCGACTTTAATACATAAACATATAATTACATTATCATAAACAAAATAACTATCGAAAACCACTCTTATATGTAGTAAAACATTAGTACATATAAGAGGTGGGTATGGGAAGAAGAAAACGTTCTGACGGCAAAAAACTGATTACCCTTTTTGTGAATGGCAAGTATCGGTATGCAGTATTTCAGGATACCGTACTGAATCCGAAAACCGGGAAGTACACACATCCCAAAACAATCTACGGGTCAGTTGATGAAGAGCTTCGCTTTACTCCCAATGCCCGGTATTTAACCCTCAGTGAAGCTGAACGGAAGATGTTGCTATTCCCTGCCACCTGGAGTATTGATACCGTACCGGCTACAGCTCCCGTCAAGAGTACCAGAGGACGACCTTCTCATCCGGGCCCTTCAACAAGCAAGTTATACGGTGCAGGATTCTTTTGCGAACAAGTAGCTCGCTCCTGCGGATTGACTGATGATCTGCAGAGAATATTTGGCGAAGAACGAGCTGCAGAAATCCTCTCACTTGCCTATTATCTTATGCTCCATGACGATTGCTATAACCATCTTGAATCATGGCAGCGGGTGGAATGGTATCCCTGCACGAAAGTGCTTACCCCTTCATCAGTTACTCGCATTACCCAGACAATCAGTGAAGACGATAAACAATCACTGTTTGCCTTGAGGAAAAGACGGATAGTCAATGAATCCTGGTGTGGTATCGACAGCACCAGCTATTCATACTATGGACATAACCTTGCTGAGAGCAGGTTTGGGTACAACAAGGAGCATGACAAGCTCCCGCAGGTGAATCAACTGGTCATCTATGATATGACCGGAAGTATGCCAGTCTATTACCGTCGGATGCCGGGTAATATTCCAGATACCCGAACCCTGCGTACGACAATCAAAAAGCTTGAGCTTGCCGGATTCCCAAAAGCTCAGCTGGTACTGGATCGTGGCTACCTTTCCGCAGAAGGAGTAGAGCTGCTGGTCAAGAAACAGGTCAGTTTTATCATGATGGCCAAGACAAGCAACAAGCAAATACGGGAGATCATTCTCTCATTGGATATCAATGAGTTGTGTCTTCCGAAAAACTGGATCCCTGAGCATGGCAGGTACGGCATAGAGTCTACGTTTCCCTTTTCCGTTACGGTCAAGGGAGAAAAGCGGGATGTAGCCCCCTTACGGTTATGCATCTTCTTTGATGCTGAACGGCAGGGTGCTGACCGTAAGAAACTGGCTCAGGATATGCGTGAGGTTGCTGAGAGCCTTGATGCGATCATTGAAGAGGAGACGGTTCTTGATGACCGAACCGTGAAAAAGCTCAAGAAGTTTTATACACTCACGATTGATGAGAAGAAGCATACCCTTCTTGCCTATACACCGGATGAAAAGAAGATGCATGCCTTCTGGGCGCTCTCCGGATTCCAGGCAATCATCTGCTCGCGCGTTACACAGAAGGCGTATTCACTTTCTGCTGTTCTTGATCGCTATGACATGAGAGATGAGCAGGAGAAGTGTTTTATGTTCATCAAGAGCGAGCAGCAAGGCAGGCGATTGAGAACAAGTACCGAACTGAGCAATTTATGCATCTTCATACAGTTCCTTGCGCTCACGCTAAATTCTGCCATCTACCGTGTGTATAATTCCAATAATGCACTGAAGAAATACTTCCAACCCGAAAGCATATGATTGAGGAGACATGAGCATCCGACTCATAGAACATCTGAAGAAAGCGAAGATCATCACCGAATTTGTGGGTAAGTTAGTTGATATTTGTGTGATGCTTCCTGGTTTGAAATCCCTGTCGGCTGCAGGCCTTCTTCAAGACCAGTACGAAAGCAAAACCTGGTTCTAAACATGTACTAAAATTAGCTGCAAAACTCAGAACAAGAGGAGCTGAGTCGCTGGGTAACGGTGCTGGTGGGAGAGAAAATCCCGTATTGAGCTGGTCATCAGGGAATTCGAGAAACAGCAGAAGGGATGAAATCCAGCATTTGATACGCATTTGCACACACAGTTCCGGCTCTGAGCAGCATGAGCGTTCTTTCCTGAACCATATGCGTGATAAGGTTTCTATTTCATAGGGGTGTTTATGACAACAATAATAACAATGTATAGTCTGGTAGCTATAGGGACTGGCTATATCAATCTTCAAGGACAGAAAAAACCAAGAAGGCGTTTGTGGTTGCGGGCAAGGGGATATTTTTGTGGCCGCTTCGAGTCTGATTGTGATGCTCGGAGTTGTCGGGCTTATTCTCGGTCTGCTTACACCTCAAAAATTTCCAGTCTTATCGGAGCTGAGGCGGGTTTTACAGCACCAGACTGCAGCGGTGATCGGAGCCTCACGCTTATTCCGTCTTTGGTGGCTTTTCCTCTTGCCGGATCGTTGTTGCGGGCGAGCGCTACGGTAATGACCATATCAGCTTTCATTACCACCCTGGTCATGGTCGGGGTCGTGACTGCTCCTATGGAGATGAAGATTCTCGGCAGACGGTCACCTGATGAGAAACGGCTTCGGGTTCATATCTGCCCTGCTTATTGCAGCTGTTATGGGGGTGATTCTATGAGCGGGTCACTCAGAAAGCTTCTGGTCCCCGCGGCTATGGTTCTTGTGTATATCGGTCTGTTCATCTGGCTACCGACCGCACAGCAGTCATCCCGGGTTGTATGGGACTATCACCGAGATGGTCCTGGATTCTGCCGCCTGTTTTTCTCTCTGATGGGACTGATGGATGTATGGCTTCCCAAGGATAAAATCCAGAAATGGCTGGGAAACGGTTCAGGCATGGGGTAAAGGCGGTTCTTTCAATAATTTTGTACGCTGCCTACCGGTCCGCTGTACGTGGCTTTTCCCATGGCTGCGACTCTGATCAGAAAAGGGGGCAAGCATCACGAATATTGTTCTGTTTCTCGGTTCCTGGGCTGCTCTGAAGATTCCGCAGCTGATGGTGGAGATCAAAGCCGCATTTTCAAGCCGCCGCCTGTTATCCTATACACTGGTTGCTCTAGCTGTCAGCAGGTCTAATCATGAAACATTCTTCTCGACAGGATGCCTGACAAGGGACTTCCGAACGATTCTGATGCCGTCCCCGTTCAGGCAACAGCAGGAACGATGCCTGCAGATCATGCGCAAGGGGAGGAAGGGAGAGTCACATAGGGATTCAGGCAATCGGTAAAACGAGAAAGGTGCCGTTCCCGGTTCTAGCCGGGGAACAGGCGCATCAGACCCTTTTCAGTTTGAGTTCATGACCGCAGAACCATTCCTTACGACATGCTGAAAAAAAATCGTTGCTGGGAAGTCCTGTTGCAGAGTCTACTACGACGCCCATGGATAAAACATGGTATCGGGAAGTTCTTCCGTTTCTGTCATGTCATCAATCCAGCCAAGTTCATACTGGTCCGGCTGATAGAGGTGACCGCAAAGAAAAAGACATGAAGGGTGAAACTGTTGCTGACTGATGATGGAGGCAGACAACATGCACTTCCCAGGGCAAGCCCTGGACCTAGGAGGCTTCGCCTCCTTTGCCGCCCCAAGGGGCGGGGTTTGTTACTAAGGCAAGTGGAAACTTGCCCGCGATCCCAGCACGGCCAATTCGCAGAATTGGCTTGTCGGGAATGGAACCATCTAAATGGTTCCGCTCCTCTCGCTTCGTTTGGGAATCATGTGCAATCTGGAAAAAGCCCAGCAAGTATTAACCTGTTTTGGTTAAACAATTAGTTATAATGCTTTGGACCATAACCTCCTCATTCATGTCAGCAGCATAATATTGCGTGTATCGTGTACTTTTCCAAACTCCTACACAATGGTTCCGAATACCCAACCGGCCGTAGTTGAAAGAATAACCACAAGAAAGACATATACGGCAGTTTTCTTGAAGCCTAACTCACCACCGATAACCAGCATGGAAGGCAGTGACAAGGAAGGTCCGGCCAGCAGCAGGGCTAAAGCCGGTCCCTGGCCCATACCTGCACCGAGGAGACCTTGAACAATGGGTATTTCCGTAAGGGTAGCAAAATACATAAACGCACCCGAAATGGCAGCAAAAAAATTAGCAAAAAGCGAATTTCCCCCCACCAAACTCTCAACCCATCGAGTTGGGATTAACGCCTCATGCCCGGGTCGACCGAGTAAAAAACCCGCTGCAAGCACACCGCCAAACAGCAAAGGAAGGATCTGCAGCGCAAAATCTCTGGTAGCCCCTCCCCATTCAACCAGGTCATCTTTTGTAAACCAGCGAATGAGGGCATAGAGCAGCATCAGAGCGAATGCGCCGGTAATCCAGTACTTCGCCCGATGGATAAAATCCCATAACGAGCTTGCGCCGCTGGAGGGAGCCCAATTGAGAAAAACCAGAATACCGATCATGGAAAGCATGAACAGGAGCATCTGTCCTAAAGATCTCGCCTCTGGTCCGCCCATATTCTGGAATAGCCGCTCATCTGCAAGGCGCTTTTCATCTTCATTATGGAAAACAGCCTGCATAGTGAAACCAATAACAAAGGCAAATACAATCGAGACTATCATGCGGGTGGCACCAAGCTGCCATCCAAAGACCTTATAGGAAAGCACTATCGCGAGAATATTTACAGCAGGCCCGGAGTAGAGGAAGGCTGCAGCGGGACCTAACCCGGCTCCCTTTTTATAAATACCCTTGAACAGAGGCAGAACCGTGCATGAGCATACAGCAAGGATTGCTCCGGATACGGAAGCTACCGAGTAGGCAACAATCTTATTTGCCTTGGGCCCCAAATACTTCATCACTGCCTGCTGATTGAGGAACACGACGATAGCCCCGGCTATGAACATAGCCGGGACCACGCATAACAGCACATGTTCGTGGGCGTAGTCGGCAAGCATAAGAAATGCTTCTTGTATGGCTCCTGCTACCCGCGGATGGGTAAACGGAATAAAGAAAACCGCCAGGAATATTCCTGCAACAACCAGCAGCTTCTTGTTCGGTGTAAACTCTTTGGCTGCCATTACTTCACATCCTTTGAGCGATTTGAACTGCTACATCAGCAATAAGCTCTTGTGTTATGGAAGTCTTCCCTTTGGCTACCCCAAATTCTGTGGTAATGAAATGATCGAAACTCAATCCCTTTTCCTGAAATATTTTTGCTCCGCAGGCAACAGGACATCCATCGATAACAATATTTTTGTCAGCATTCTTAGCCGAGACAATGAAAGGTATCAATACCCCAGGGCAAGCCCTGGACCCGAGGCACTTCGTGCCTCCGTTCCGCCCCAAGGGGCGGGGTATCTCAACCTTGCGATCCCGGCACTCGCTCGGGAATGGAACCAACAAGTTGGTTCCGCTCCTCTCGCTTCGTTTGGGAATAAACCCGGACAAATCGGCTCCCACCGCGGCAAGGCAAGTCATAGATCCAAATCCGACTGAGGCTAACTTTCTAGCTGCCTGATCGGCGAGATTTCCGGTGTTTGCTGCCCCCGAACAAGCATATACCAAATTTACTTTGCGATCACTGCCGCATGCACACCCCATTACTTACCTCCCTGAATGTATGAAAGAATCTGATCTTTGTTGAGAATTTTCCCCGCCATCTTGACCTCTCCGTCAATAGCGAGCGCTGGAGTCATCATGACACCCATTTCCATGATTTTGTCAATTTCTGTCACCTTTTCTATGGCGGCGTCAATCCCTCCGATTTCGATAGCTTTTCTTGCATTAGCCTCGAGGGCTTTGCACTTTGGACACCCGGTACCAAGAATTTGAATTACCATTGCTCATCTCCTTATGTTTCCAAAAGCGGAAACTTTCATTTTTTCCATTATTGGAAACTTCAGGGTTTATGTCAATAGGAAAACTTGACAAAGTTTCCAAAAAGTGAAACATTCAGAATATGAATCAATTCAAACAAGATCCATTTGAGCATATGGCAAAGCTGCTCCGTGTTCTTGGTCATCCAGCAAGACTCGCTATGATTGAAGAGCTGAAAAAACGGTCCTGGTGCGTCTGTGAATTGGCAGCAAAACTGGGGCTCAACAACCCCACAGCCTCAAAACACTTATCTCTGCTCAATAGTGTTGGCGTTATCGAAATGGAAAAAGAGGGAACTCAGGTCAACTGCAGGCTTGTGATGCCGTGTGTCTTTGACATGATGCATTGTACCGATCAGAACAATGCGAAAAATAATCTTTACCCTTATACGATAGAATCTCTTGATAAAGAAGCTGCAGGCAAATATTGCAATACAAATTGCTGTAAAATCGAAAAGAAGAATTCCTGAATGGAAAAGATCAGAATCATGTTTGTGACTATACGTCGGCACCTATGAGTTTTCTTCGTAGAAATGAACTTTTTACATAAAAATTTATCAAACATATTGAAAATATTCAATCTAATCGATAATATTCGATATGAGGAACAGGTGATGGACATGACAGAAGCAAAGGTGTCGATACAGCTTGCAAAAATCAAGGCGCTGTCGGAAGAAACACGGCTGCGGATTATCGAGATGCTGGCAAACGAGCGGTTATGTGCTTGTGATATCCTTACATCCTTGGAGATAAACCAATCCACATTGAGTTATCACATGAAGCTCCTGACGGCAAGCGGATTAGTTGAAGCCGAACGAGATGGCAAGTGGATGCACTATTCGCTCAATAAAGGAAAACTAGACGAATTGAGAGATTATTTGGATTTCATATCCACACCAGGTAATCGAACTGTTGTGGAAAGGTCTTCACACTGCAATAGCAAAAAAAGTGAGTTCCAAAATAAGGGAGGAAATTTCAAAATGAAATCATTTTGAAATCGGCTCAAGATTCATGCATTTTATCATTACCAGGCTGCGATTGGAGGATCAAAAATGGGTAAAACGAAAAACACTGACAGCGGTATCGGGTTCTTTGAGAAATACCTGACCCTCTGGGTGCTGCTGTGCATGGCGGCTGGAATCTTGATAGGAGTATATGCTCCTGGTATTCCAGAGTTCCTGTCTCAGTTCGAATATGCTAATGTATCTATTCCAGTTGCCATTCTTATATGGCTCATGATTTATCCGATGATGCTTAAGGTCGATTTCCACAGCATCAAGAAAGTAGGCCAGAACCCGCGTGGCTTAATCATCACATGGGTTACCAACTGGCTGATTAAGCCGTTCTCTATGTATGGAATTGCCATATTCTTTTTCTATGTGGTGTACCAATCGTTCATCCCCCGTGATCTGGCACGGCAGTATCTGGCCGGAGCTGTGCTGCTTGGTGCAGCACCCTGTACGGCCATGGTGTTTGTCTGGAGTCATCTTACAAAAGGCAATCCAGCCTACACGCTGGTGCAGGTGGCAACGAATGACTTGATCCTCCTCGCAGCATTTGTCCCTATTGTCGGACTGCTGTTGGGGATAAGCGGGATTTCCATTCCGTGGATGACCTTATTTCTTTCCGTTATTTTATTTGTGGTGATTCCCCTTGGAGCCGGGTGGTTCTCGCGGGTTATTATCACCCGGAAGCGGGGCTTGGAATATTTCGAAGGGACGTTTATTCCTAAATTCGGCAATGTGACCATCAGCGGTCTGCTGCTTACCCTGATTATCATTTTCTCCTTCCAGGGAAAGACAATAGTCGACAATCCGTTGAATATCGTGCTGATTGCCATTCCGTTAATCATACAGACCTTTTTGATCTTCTTCGTGGCATACTTGTGGGCGAAGGCATGGAAATTACCGCACGATATTGCAGCTCCGGCAGGCATGATCGGAGCCTCGAACTTTTTCGAGCTGGCCGTTGCTGCGGCAATATCAGTATTTGGCCTGAGCTCCGGCGCCACTATTGCTACGGTGGTAGGAGTGCTGGTAGAGGTGCCTGTCATGCTCACGCTTGTTAAAATAGCGAACAGAACAAAGAAATGGTTCTACATAGAATGAAAATTAAAATCGACGGAGTGATGAACCCCTGCTCTTTTTGGCTCAGATCAGAAAACTGTGTGATGAGGCTCTAAGCCCGCCGGGCGCTCAGAAGCGGTGGAAATTGGATTTCCGGTGGAAATTGGATTTCTAAAGAAATTGGATTTCCCAAAAGTATAGAGATGAAGGTCGGAGAAATTTCAAAAACCAATTTCCAGGAATACGAAGTACTTTGAAATTGTATCATATCTTTTTGAAATTCCGACTTTCAACCATGTTTCTTACTATTCAGAGAAGTTCCCGGAAGTGAAAATCTGTCATGCCTGCCAGGAGTGCAAAGGAGCCCGGTAAAGGCCGGCGGATAGGACGAAAAAACCGGTTAAGCTCGACTGATTTTACTCATGTCCCACGAGGAGCCGGAACGAGGCAAACAGGTTTTTTCAGGGTAAGGAGCTGCTGAGAGGGGTCTGAAACCCTTAAGCCGGGCTTAAAACACACGAGTCCCACGAGTAGGAGGGGTCGGAATTTTGCAATGGTCGCCGACCGACAAAACGTATATCATAACGAGCAAACGCATACCCAGAAAGGGCAAATAGGCTGATCGAATGCCGGCACCAGGGGGGCAGCCGCTGCTCGTGGGACTCGTGTATATTAAGCCGACCTTAACCATTTTCCAGGAGTGGATGTAGGTCATTACGTAAAAAGCACTTACACGCTGCCGAATTTCCAGTCGTGGAACTTATGTAAAGTCAGCCGGACTTAAGTGCCCGCCGGGCGCGCAGAAGCGGTGGAAATTGGATTTCTAAAGAAATTGGATTTCCGGTGGAAATCGTAGATTTCCTCTTTCTTATTTGGAAATCGTAGATTTCCTTTTTGGGAAATCCAATTTCCTCCCTATTCTCTGGGAAATCGAAGATTTCCTTTTTGAGAAATCCGATTTCCCATCTATCCGCAGCATGACAGCAGGGCTGTATGACAGCTGGCGGGTGGTTTATCTTTCGACTTCGGAAGCGGTGGAAGCGGTGAAATGAAAGGATTTTCCGGCAGCAGTCCCTCGCACTCACCCTTGCTAAAGGGACATGCTCGTACGATGTATGGAATGTGGGCTTGGTGTACGGGTTTATTCCCAAACGAAGCGAGAGGAGCGGAACCAACTTGTTGGTTCCATTCCCGAGCGAGTGCCGGGATCGTGGGGTAAGCTTCGCTAACCCGGGGGCAAGCTTTCGCTAACCCGGGGCAAGCTTCGCTTGCCCTTTGAGATACCGCCGCAGAGTACTGCAGTTACCCCTTGGGGCGGAACGGAGGCACGAAGTGCCTCGGGTCCCAAGCATTCCCTTCGGGAATGCCGCTTTCCGTAGGTAAGCCGCTTGCCTAAGGTCAAGTTCTTGACCCGGGTTTTGATACCTTTCATTACAGGGAATAGTCAATCCCTCGATCATGCTTTCACCGCTAACCAAGCAGCAGACAGCCGAGATCCCCTTTTGAACAGTGTGTATCCCGCCTGATCTCCACGCTCTGCAGTTCATTCTGCTTCCTTCTATGCAGTAGCCGTAAGTACTTTGTCATTAGTAGAGTTTTGACCATCTGAAAATGTAGAGCTCCACATTTCAGATGGAATAGATCATAGACTATCTTCACCTGGAGGAGCCTTTTTCCCTGAAGGCGCTGTCATACTGCGCATTCATGTCCATAGCCACTGCTTCGACCTGATTCAGCGGTCTCCCATCTGTTCTATGAAGTGGTAGACCTGTTTCTTTCTTCTTTCCCTCCTCACAGAACAATACATGACCGGTTTCCAGATCGATGACAACTGTAAGTGCCCGAATTAATTTGACCCAAATACCCACATTATTTTAAACCGAAAATCCTCTGTAGCTAAGTAAACCCGAGATATTATCAACTTTTACCCGCAGCATGCACCTGAAACGACCATAGCGCGGCATAATACGTCCCGATGCAGCAGCACAAGAAAACGGCAAGCCCTTAGGTTGTTTTGGTAGCTCGGCGGGCGTTTCAGAAGGGTGGAAATCAGATTTCTAAGGGAAACTGATTTCCTCCTTCTTTGGGAAATCCTGCCGCGACTGCAAAGGGGAGGGCAGGATTTCAAGGGTTTGGTAGGTTGCACAGAGGCTACGATTGAAAAAAGAAGGCAATAAAAGCAGCCGACAAAGAGAAACCCGGTTAAGTCCGCTCATTATACACATGTCGCACGAGTAGCCGGAAGGAAGCAAATAAGGTTTTGTGCAGGGTAAGGAGCCGCTGAGAGGGTTCATTAAAACCTTAAGCCTGGCTCAATATACACGTGTCCCACGAGTAGGAGGGGGCGGAATTTTGCAAGGGACAGGGGCAAATAAACTATATCTTAAAACGTGCGTACACACGTTTATACACTAAAGTCCAGCTACCGGAGGGAGAGCATCATGGGATCGCATGTTGCTCGTGTGGACACGTATATTGAGCCTATCTTAGCGATTTTTCAGGCTTGTCAGATAAAAGGTCCCTATGAAGTAAGAACTTACTGACTGTAAAATTTCTACTCGTGTGATATGTGTAAAGTGAGGCTGCCTTAAGCGCTCGGCGGGCGTCACAAAGTATGAAATGGATTTCTAAAGAAATCCAAGATTTCCATCGGAAATCCGATTTCCATCGGAAATCCGATTTCCTCCTTTGGGCTCAAGGCAAAAGGCATCACAGAGCTCAGGTGTAGAATTCCAACACCCAGACGGAAGGGTGACAGAGCTAAAAGCCTTTGAACAGTCCGGGATGCAGCTGATCATTGAGCAGGCACAGCAGGCTTGCAGACCTCTTTTCTTCAAGATGGTCTTATCTTACCCTCTTTGTGCTTATTTGTTGTGCACCCTTGCCGAAGGGACACGACTTTACAGCGAATGCGGAAGATGCCGATGATCAGGCGGTAGTAATATTTCCAGTACTTCCCATGCCGGCTGAATGTTCCTTCAGTTTTGCAGCAAGGACAGATCAACCCCCTGACAAAAGCCTTGCAGTCAGGGTAGAGTGATGCAAAGCAGTAATTTTCTTTTGTGGTTCTTAAGCAAATTATCGTTTTATTTGGAGACCGGGTCAAAACTGCCAAAAGAATTATGCCCGGTCTCTTTTCTCCTTTCTTAAAACTACCAAGAATTTTAATACGGGCATTTCTCTCATTTCAAGTCCTTTTTTTGCGGGATTCTACAACAACCGTTGCATACCGATGTCCTTTATGGAGGAGAAACTCATCTATGGCTATATAGCGGCTGAATTCTTTCGGGATATTCATACTGACTATACCGTTTCAGCTGTTGATCGATTTTCTTTGGCAATGACGATGAGTTGCTGTGATCTGTGAGACTTCCTTCAGGGTATATCTTTCTCAAGAAATGAGATGATAATGAAGCTAAATGCTTGGTGATGCGGTGTCCGTGTCGAGCTGGAACGGATGGGCTGCCATACTATCCTTCCACAAGTTCTGCATCTCCCTGTACTCGAGTGATATATATTGAATGAGGCTTGGTCAGTGGGAGATGCCTCAAGGTTATTTCATGATGCTGATGGACATCAATGTGCTTGCACCAAACCCGGACAGATCTCCTGGCAATCTAGCTTCCATTACTCTCGGAGAGAGCACCATCTTGGTTTCATGGATGCAACTACATGGTTTCTGGTTCGTTCGTAACACTGTAGCCTGTTAAGTAGTGTGGGATTGTGATACTGTTTTTGCATAGGGCGCGATTATTCCTTCTGTTTGTTGTGGTTATTACAAAACGAATATTTCGCGTCCGTATATTTTTTCCCTAATCACACACTTTTTTTGTTCTGAGCTCCTCTTTAGGTTGCCCTAAAGAGCGCGCCGGGATTTCAAGTATCGCGGTTGATATCGAGCCGATTTGAAGATGCTGATCAGCAGCAAATCGAAGAATGGCTGAAGAAACGGAATCGCGTTGTCCTGTCACCGATAACATTAAAGCTGACACCTCAGTTGTGTCTCGCATTGGAGAAAAGGCAATCAGCAATAAACAAAGATGCCTTAGGGCGGCAATAAAATGAACAAGGGAAAGAACTATAATAAAGTTTAATCGGATCGAACCGGTATAAAGGTTTTGCAGACTTCCCTTACCACTTGGGTACGGCGCCGTAGCGGTTTCCTACCTATCAGAAATAACGGCTTAGTGCAAGATGGAAATAGAGAATTATTGCTGCAGCTGACAATGACAACAAATTCTTCCAGCCGTCCTGAGCGCTGTCTTATGCGCCGTCCTGAGCGCTGTCTTATGTGCCGTCCTGAGCGTCGTCCTGAGCGTCGTCCTGAGCGTCGTCCCAGATCGTGGCCTGAGCTATTGGGGAAACACGTTTGTAAAGCCCAAATTTTCCGGCATACTATGCAGGGCCGCATCGGGTTCGTAAGACGATCTCACCACCACCATCTTTCTGCGGCAGCCTCGAGACTGGCATAGGTCCCCGCAGAGCAGCCGCCGCCATATGGACCCCAGAGCCCTGAAGCTCATCAGCCTCGATAATCTCCACCGGCAGCCCGACCACATCGGGAGAACATCTTGCGCCCAGAAAACGCGACTTGGCAGCCCCGCCCGCCAGCCGGACAGCATTAGTCCGCTGCCTGTTCGCGAGCAGTCAACAGCGCACCCGGTACAGAATACAATACCCTCAAAGACCGCCCGAACAACCTCCCGGTAGTGGCTGTCCATGCCGACAAAGCAGGCCTTGGCCCGGGCTTGATAGCTGGAACCATAAATATAGGGAAGAAAAAATCAGCCCTGTTTCAGCGGACGACCTAGAACCGACCGGGTACCGATGCCGCTCATCTCGTCGCAGTATTGGTAGACACTTATACCTCTGGCAGCTGCAGCCTGCTTCTCTTCTGCCATGAACATATTCAATATACCACTCAGATTCCCGGCCGATAGGGTTGCACTCGACAAGATAGTAGTCATCAACACAGTAGATGGAATTCATCATGATAGAATGATTAAGGACCGGCTTACGGGAAGAACTCGTTTATGCTCCAGGTTCCCGCGATAACACAAATATTGGGATTCACCGTTAAGGTAAATCCACAAACGGCACAGGCATCATTATCGGTACTATGCCGCCGGCAACGGGAGTTCCAACCGCCAGTCCTGTCGCCTCCGCAACCTCCGGCAGTTATCGCCCCCGCAGACATCAACCGATTTTTTCAGGGGCGGCAGGGCCTCAAAGAACTCTTCCAACCCGGAAAAGAGCTAGTAGCTCCCGACGGAAACACCGTTCCTTCAAATTAGCGTAATATTTGAGCCTGAGTAGTCGGTTATCTCAGCAAAGCCTCGCCGGTGAGCCGAAATCTGATGATACGATATAGTCCTTCACCCTCAAAGATCCATCGGGACATTGGCAAAGCTCGCCCGGCTCGTTATCCTTGATCCAACCGAGCAGGGGAGACCGGCTGCGATGCAAGAATTTTCTGATAGGTCTCTCGAAAAACCTTTCCGCAAACACCGATCGCACCCATTTTCCGGGATACCCCAGGCCCGGCTGTCGGTGGAAACAATGCCCCGGCCGCAAATTGTCGTCCTTCCCCAGAGATAGAGCCCTTCCTATGCCCCGAACAGGCAATCCTTAATCGCGGCAGGGATCAACATCAGCCGCGGCAACAGCTTCCCGGATAACATCCAGATTGACCTGCCAGAGCTCCTCCATATCACGTTCGGTGTGCCGGGCCTCGGGGTAATCATGCTCAGCTTCTAAGGCTGAGGAAACGATGGTTTTCCTGTATGTCAAAGAGCACCGCCTTGCACAAAGTTCCCCTGTTGTCTATTCCAAGATAGTATGATTCCATTACGCTCTCCTCACAGATTCTCACAGATTCTCACAGATTCTCACAGACTCCTCACAGATTCTCACAGATGCTCACAGATGCTCACAGATGCTCACAGATTTCACGGCCAATATCAGGCTCCAGGATCCAAAGCCCGCCAGGCCCTCGCCCCTGATCAGCAAATCACCACCATCCATAACTGGCAGAACAATGTGAACCACAAACCCCTTGTTCATTCCCCATTGCTGATGGCTAATCCTGTAACCTTCCTCGAAATAGAGCATTATCCGATCCTGAACGTTTGCCACACCAATGCTGCTGTGCATCTTTTCACGCAGGAAGATGCTGCCAATTTCTGGCCGCTCAGTCCCCCGTCAAATCCTCGACCGTTATCAATGACATCAATATGCAGCTGATCCCCGCACAGTCGGGACTGCATCGTAACCACCCCGGTATAGGTCACGGAGTCGAATCCGTGAAAATCGCATTCTCCACCAGGGGGCTGCAGGATAAATTTCAGAATATATTTTTCAGCCGTCCCTTCGCCTATGAGGAAAACGGTGTCAGACACTTTTTCCTTTCTGCGCGCGACTTTTCCCTTTTTTCTCTTTTCATCTTGACTTATGAAATTTTACTCTTTCATATAATAATTTATCTTGAAATAAAAATTTAACAGGGTCGGCATAACTATGGTCCATTCCAAGGATTTTCTTCTTACGTTCCGCAGAGCTTATACCCCACTTTTTCAGGTTGAAAAAATTAAGCCGATGCCCCCTGCAGAAATCCTTCGACCGGCTCCCTGATATGACCGTTACCGAACTTCGGAAATAAGCGATGTCAGTGAGGCTTTCAATAATCCGCTTCGCCAAGAAAATCGGCTACCGGGCTATTATCAGATGAAGATTGACATTGTAAAAAGTCTGTTCAGCGGAAAGGAGTCGGAAAAGAGCTGAGCAGTGAACCGGACGACCTGAAAGCCCTGAAATCCAAAGCCGCCGTGGGTAGTCGCCCTCTGAATATCAGGAACTCCTACGATTCGATTGATATGGATGCCCTGGAGAAAACCGTCGAGCTGATTTCCAATGCCCGGAGCATCTACTTTTTTGCCGCCGGCAACTCCCTGCATGTTGCCCTGGATGCCTCCTACAAGCTGGGGAAACTTGGCTACCGGGCCTTCTGCGAAACAGTCCCCGAAAGAACCCTCCTGCAGGCCAGAAATATGGGAACCGATGATCTTGCCTTTGCCGTCTCCCGTTCAGGCAGCTCAAAACTGGTAAATCAGGCTCTGGCAATAGTGCACAGCAAGAACCTGCCGGCAGTGGCCCTGACAAATTACATAAAATCCCCCATCACCAAGTGGTGCAGGCATGTGCTGGTTACATCAAACCATAATACCATGTTTTCACGCGAATTAATTATAACCCGGCTCTCTGAGTGCGCGGTTATAGATCTTATCTTTTATGTGCTGCTTTTCAAGAAGCACAAGCAGAGCAGAGAATCATTTACACAGACTGAGGAAGATTTGTCTCAGTTCAGCCTGTAAACAACAGAGGAGTCAGTTAAAGAAATGCTGCAGACAACAAGTCGTCTATTAGCGCATGCAAAGAACCACGGATATGCCGTCGGGGCATTCAACACCAACAATCTGGAATATATCCAGGCCATCCTGGAGGCCGCCGAGGAGGCACAGTCTCCCGTCATTATTCAGGCCGCCGGAAGCGAAATAGATTATATGGGCGGATTTGTCTTTACCGATATAGTCAGACGGATAACTGAGCGGATGAGTGTTCCGGTTGCCATAAACCTTGACCATGGGGAAAGCTACGATCGATCTATCCAGTGCATCAAGTACGGCTTCACCTCGGTGATGTTTGACGGCTCGCGGCTCTCTTTCGAGGATAATATTGCGGTTACCCGGGATGTGGTTAAAGCTGCCCATGCGGCCGGGATCTCGGTAGAAGGAGAAATCGGAATAATCGGCGGAACAGCTGAGATAGAGGATATGCTCGATCACTCTCAGGAACTGTCGGATCCCGAAGAGTGCCGGTATTTTGTGGAGCAGACCGGCGTGGACTGTCTGGCAGCATCGATCGGCACCGCCCACGGGCTCTACAAAGCAGCCCCGAAGCTCGACTTCGAACGCCTGAAAACTATTGCAGAATTGACAAAAGTTCCGTTAGTGCTTCACGGGGGAACCGGTGTGCCCGCCGCAGACATCAAGCAAGCCATCAGCCTTGGGGTGGCCAAAATCAATTTCAGTACCGTGGTCAGGCAGGCCTGCATCAGCCAGATGAAGGTGACCTTGGCAGAAGACCCCGACAACCTTGATCTGATGGTCATCCTCGGGAGATCAAAAGTCTCTATGAAAAAAGTGTTAATAGAGATGATGACGATGTGCGGATCTGTACAAAAGGCAGTAAACTGGCAATAATGCAGGGGCAATACCGTAAGGTAATAATACATGGTAAAAATACAGCCTTAGGCTGTTAAAAAAGAATTGGAGGTATAATGTATGAGAAAGATCACGTATGCATTAAAGAAAATGCTGCTCATCGCGACTGTACTGGTATTCATGAGTACATTCATGGTAAGCGCTCAGGGTTCCGAGGATAAAGCGGAAACTCTGACAATCTATGCCGGTCTGCTTGAAGAGCATGCAGCCCTGGTTGCCCAGGAGTTTCAGGAAGCAACTGGAATCAAGACTAATTTTGTCCGCATGAGCGGTGGAGAAATCCTGGCTCGAATCCGGGCAGAAAGCGCCAACCCCCAGGCAAGCATCTGGTACGGCGGAGGATCCCTCACCTTTATCGAAGCTGACAACCTGGGCCTGCTCCATCGGTACAAATCTCCGACAGCTGAAGTAATATCCGATCAGTTCAAGGATCCCAACGGGGCCTGGACCGGTATCTACAGCGGTTACCTCGGATTTGTCGCCGATCAGGAATGGCTTGATGACGAAGGAATCGATATGCCTCAGGTGTGGGACGATCTGCTTAAGCCTGAGTTCAAGGGAGAGCTTGTTTTTGCTCACCCAGGATCTTCCAGTACTGCCTACAATGTGCTGGTTACCATGCTCCAGCTGAAAGGGGAAGATGCCGGCTGGGAATACCTGCAGAAACTGAACGAGAATGTTCGACAGTATACGAAGTCGGGAAGCGGCGGCGGAAGAATGATCCAGCTGCACGAAGTCGGACTGACTATCGGCTACCTGCATGATGCTATCGCTTTCAAGCGTGAAGGCTATGATCACATGACCTTTACCGCTCCTGCAGACGGAACTGGTTACGAAATCGGTGCAGTTGGAATTATCAAGGATGCTCCCGAGCTGGAAGCCGCCAAGAAATTTGTCGACTGGTGCCTGACTCCTGAAGCCCAGGAATTGGGACAGACAGTCAATGCCCTGCAGTTCCTCACCCACCCCGATGCGGTACCGCCACAGGAAGTACGCCAGCTGGTAGGAACTAAGCTTATTGATCAGGATGATGTCTGGGCCGGTGAAAACCGTTCGGCATTCCTGGAAAAATTCAATGCGCTTACCAGGACACAGCCCCTGTAGGAATCTGATACAGCTTATTTGATTAAGCTGATCTGAAAAAGCTCAAAAAAAAATGAGCACAAGTTATGAGTTAATGATATTATGACGGGGGGCGGTCCGGTTTTTCCGGGCAGCTTCCCGTCCATATTTTCCGATCGAATCCGTTCGAAATCCGATCGAAACCCGATCGATGGAGTACCGATCGAAGGAGTACCGATTGTGAGCGATAATAAGACAACCCGCAGCCTGTCGAGAAGCGGGAACTCATTTCAAGACGGTCTGCGCCAGCTTCGCTTTACCCTGCGCGACCCGGTTCTGCTTGTTTCGATTGTATCGATTCTGATAGTAGTGCTGCTGTTTATCATATTCCCCCTGTTTTCCATTCTCAAAGAGAGTGTATACTATCAGGGATCCCTCTCCATTCACCATTTCAGAAACTTTTTCAGACAAGCCTACAATCTTGATATAGTTTGGAATACCATCCGGCTCGGGATTTCTGTCAGTCTGCTGGGTACTGTGGTGGCGTTTCTCTTTGCCTATGCCACAACCTATCTAAAAATACCGAGCAAGAAATTTTTCAGGGTGCTGTCTATTCTGCCAATGATCTCTCCGCCCTTCGTAATATCTCTGGCCGCTATTCTCCTATTCGGCCGCAGCGGGCTGATCACCAAGCAGCTTCTCGGCATCCGTTCCGATATTTACGGCTTCTGGGGACTGATGCTTACGCAGACGCTCTCCTTTTTTCCCGTCGGCTATCTGATGCTGACGA
The DNA here is from genome assembly GCA_018399255.1 of Spirochaetales bacterium. Taxonomy (GTDB): domain Bacteria; phylum Spirochaetota; class Spirochaetia; order JABMQR01; family JABMQR01; genus M55B182. The sequence continues at coordinate 21,063 of JAGYPA010000011.1, forward strand.
ACCTGCTGCAGAATATCGATCCTTCCATTGAAGAAGCCTCCCAGGCTCTGGGTGCATCACAGTGGAAAGTATTCAGAACGGTTACCCTGCCCCTGATGATTCCGGGCCTGGCAAATGCCGCCCTCCTGATATTCATTCAGTCTCTGGCAGATTTCGGAAACGCAATCGTAATCGGCGGTAATTACACCACCATGGCTGTCCAGATATACCAGCAGGGTATCGGGGCCTATGACATGGCCGGGGCTACGGCTCTGGCGATTGTGCTGCTTTCCATCTCCATGCTGGCATTTTACCTGCAGCATCAGGTTATCGGGCAGAAATCCTATGTCACGGTAACGGGTAAAGCCGCCAAGGAACGGGTCCTTATTCGGAACAAAAGCGCCACGATTCCCATCTATATCGTGTGTATGAGCATATCAGTTCTGGTTATCAGTATGTATGCCCTGGTTCCTTATGGCGCTTTTGTCCGACTGTGGGGTGCCGACTTTTCCCTGACCACCAAGTGGATTGTCTACGTGTTTACCATCGGCAGACGTTATATTGTTGATTCAACCACCCTGGCTATTATTTCGACCCCGATTGCCGGTCTCCTGGGGATAGTTTCGGCCTTTCTGATAGTGCGCAAGAAGTTTCCCGGCCGTCGTTTTATGGAGAGCAGCATTCTGGTTGCCATTGCGCTGCCTGGAACCGTGCTCGGCCTTGGTTACGTGCTTACCTACAATACTCCCCCGCTTATTCTTACCGGCGGCAGTGTTATTCTTATTATTGCTCTGGTGATCAGGAGCATGCCTATAGGAACCCGGTCGGCCATTGCGGCATTAAAGCAGATAGACCCGTCCATCGAGGAGGCGGCGAATATCTGCGGGGCTTCGAGCAAGAAGGTTTTTACTTCGGTAACAATTCCCCTGATCAAGCCGGTATTTTTCTCCAGTATGGTCTATGCTTTCATCCGGGGCATGACACTGGTCAGCACCATCATTTTCCTGGTTTCCGCCCGCTGGCAGATGCTTACCGTGGCTATCATGAACCAGGTTGACCAGGGCTTGTACGGAGCGGCAAATGCCTACTGTCTCGTGCTTATCGGGATTGTCGGGATTGTGATGCTCACTATGAGCTTTATCTTGAAAAGAGTTGGTGTAAATCTTAAAGAGGGGTATTAGTATATGAGAACAAACGCAAAAAGTGTCCAGCTGAATCAACTGACAAAGACATTTATTACCAGCACCCGCGGTGAGGTTAAAGCCGTGCAGAATGTGGATATCTCGATTGGTCCGGGAGAGTTTGTTACTCTGCTGGGTCCTTCCGGCTGCGGAAAGACTACAATCCTGCGCATGATTGCGGGGTTCGAGATGCCTACATCCGGAGCCATCATGATAGGGGACCAGAATGTTTCGACCAAGACGCCTGACAAACGCGATATCGGGATGGTTTTTCAGAACTATGCCCTGTTTCCTCACCTGAATGTATTCAACAATATCGCCTACGGGCTCAAGCTGAAGAAAGTGCCCCATGACGAAATCAACCGACGAGTGCACGAGGTCCTGAAGCTGGTTCAGATGGATGATTTTGCCGAGCGGGTTCCGGCCCAGATGTCCGGCGGTCAGCAGCAGCGGGTTGCCCTGGTGCGGGCGCTGGTTATGGAGCCATCCGTCCTGCTCTTTGACGAGCCGCTGTCCAACCTCGATGCAAAGCTTCGGGTGCATATGCGCGATGAGATTCGGAAAATCCAGAAGAAGGTCGGGATCACCACTGTCTATGTAACCCATGACCAGTCTGAGGCGATGGCGGTCAGCGACAGTGTGGTTATTCTCAAGGACGGCATTATTCAGCAGGTAGGTTCGCCGCAGGAGGTCTATCAGCATCCTGTTAATGAATTTGTGGCAAAATTTATCGGCAAGGCCAATATTCTCAACGCCACCATCGTGGAGATCGAGAAGGACCGCGCCGTTATTGATGTGCACGGGGTCAACTTCACCGTTCCTGTTACCGTTCCCTCGGGCAAGGGGGCGGCGGATGGCATAGGGGCGGCTGGCAGCAAGCCGCGGGAAAAGGGCTCGAAAGTACGGATAGTGATTCGTCCGGAATCCGTGCTGGTCGGAAAAAAAGATTTCAAGGCTCCCGTCATGAAAAGCGTCTACATGGGTACTGCTCAGGATTACAAAATTGAGTTTCTCGGCAATGCGATCGAGATATCCGATAACAATCCAACCACGAAACGGGTTTACAACGAGGGTGATATTATGGAATTCTCCCTCGATGAAGGCTCAATCCATATTATCTGATACGGCATCTGACAGCTCTCAGAGCAGATGCGATGCGGCACTGGAAAAGTTAATCCCGACCTCTTCGCCGTTGCGGTAAAACCCTTCCTCTACCGGGTTGTAGGTTACGGCAAGAATCTGGGCTTTCACATCCGGCACATCTATCTCGTACTCGACCGTCGGTCCGAGATAGACCGACCGTTTGATTATACCTTTCAGGAAAGGCACTTCCGAACGCGCTGTTCCATTTTCTTCTGCCGTTGCCGCTGATACTGACGCAGCCTCCGCAGCTGCCGTTGCCTTTCCGTCAGCCCCGGCGGCTGTATCTCCCATCCGGCTGAGACGCAGCGATTCTGGCCTGACTACAATCCGGGCGGCATCCCCTTTCTTAAAATCACCTGCCCAGCTGGTAATCACCTTATGCCGATGCTCGCCTCCGCCGCCGCAGACTACAGAGATACTTTCAGGCTCCACGGTCTCAACAACCGCATCGATGAGATTTACCCGTCCGATAAAATCGGCGACAAAGGTATTCGCCGGGCGTGAATAAATTTCGAACGGTGTCCCTATCTGCATTACCTCCCCATCCTTCATCACCATAATGCGGTCGGATACCGTCATCGCCTCATCCTGGTCGTGGGTTACATAGATACTGGTAATGCCGAACGACTGCTGAATCCTCCGGATTTCGATGCGCATCTGATCACGCAGCTTGGCATCGAGATTTGACAGCGGTTCGTCAAACAGCAGTACCTTAGGCCGGTTTATAATAGCACGGGCAAGCGCCACCCGCTGCTGCTGCCCCCCAGAAAGCTGATCCGGCCGGCGATTGTAGAGATTGGTCAGGGTCATAACCTCCATAATTTCCTCAACCTGCCTCCTGATCTCTTTCGGCTTGACCCCCTTCAGCTCCAGCCCGAACCCGATATTCTGAGAGACGGAGAGATGGGGAAAAATTGCATAACTCTGAAATACCATCGACGTATCCCGTTTGTTGGGCGGTATTTCGTTTACCAGCGTTCCGGAAATCCAGACCTCACCATTTGTGGGCGTTTCAAAACCGGAAATTATACGCAGAGTGGTAGTCTTTCCGCAGCCTGATGGCCCGAGAAAGGTAACCATCTCCCCCTCCTGTATCTCCAGATTGACATCCTTTACAGCTACGACCTCCCGGGCCTGGTTAGATGGATCGGTAAAAATTTTGGTTATGTTCTTCAGTGTGACGCTCATAGTGTCCCCTAAATTTTCAGAAATGTGCCGCCAAGCTTTCCGTAGCGGTAGAGCAGGAGATTACGGATGACAAAGATAGCGGTCAGAATTATCAAAACAAGAACCAGGCTGAAGGCCGCGGCTGCTCCGAGGCGGCCCGATTCAACCTGGGACATTATCTGCACGGTCATAAGATTCCAGCGCGATGATACGAGAAAGATTGCTGCACTGATGGCGGTCATAGCTCGGACAAACGAATAGATCAGACTGGAGAAGAAGGCCGGAATCATCATGGGCAGAGTTATCCTGCGGAATGTGCTTCGCGCATCGGCTCCAAGATCGATGGCAGCCTCTTCAATTGACGGGTCAATCTGCCTCAGGACGGCAATTCCGGACTGGATGCCGACCGGGATATAGCGGAATATAAAATTCAGCATCAGAATGGCAAGGGTTCCGGTAAGCAGAAACGGATAGCTGTTGAAGGCCAGAATATAGCCGATACCGATAACCGTTCCGGGCACCGCAAAGCTGAGCAGCGATGTTACCTCGATAAACTGCCGGCCGGGAAATCGCTTGCGGACCACCAGAAAAGCGATAACCATCCCCAGAAAACCCGATATGGGAGTCGAGAGCCCGGCAATGATGATGGTATCCTTGACCGACTCGAAACCAACCCCGAAGACATAGGCAAAATGACGCAGGGTAAGGGTATTGTCGCTTCCCCAGACATTGGCGAATGCGCCCCAGACTATCGTCGCATAAATCATGATGATAATCAGCGCAAAGAAGCTTATCAAAGAAAAGAGCAGCCACTTTACCGCAGGACTTACCAGCTTGATGGTTGAGGTTGTGGGCTTGCCGGTTATGGTGACGTACTGTTTTTTTGCCACCCAGTATTTCTGAAGGAAAAAAGCGGTGAGCGAAGGGATAAGAAGAATCAGGGCAATCGCTGCCCCCTTGGGAAGATTGTACATCCCCGTAATTTCCAGATAGGCCTGTACCGAGAGGATGGGGAACCGACTTCCGGCAAGGATAAGCGGGTTGCCAAAATCGGCCAGGGTTTCAATAAAGAGAATCAGCATTGAACTCGCTATGCCGGGTACCGCCAGGGGAAGCGTCACCTTCCTGAAAACCTTGAAACGGGATCCGCCGAGATCCATGGCGGCATCTTCCAGAGTCGGACTGATCGATTCCAGAACACCTTTGAGGTTGATATAGGCTACGGGAAAAAAGGTGACGATCTGGGCAAAAAGCAGACCCCGTATCCCGTATATTTTGGTATTGAAGAGCCCCAGCAGGGTCGAGGTGATAAATCCGTTGTTGCCGAACAGCATGATGATAGCCAGCGCCCCGATAAACGGCGGAGAGATAATCGGAATAATGGCTATGATGTTGAAGAACTTTTTCAAGGGGATATTGGTTCTCGTTACGGTGAAGGCAAAAATAAAGCCGACCAGCGAACCGAGAGAGGCTGTGAGCAGCCCCATGAGAATACTGTTGAAGAAGGCCTGCCGCAGATGCCACGAGGATACGACTTTGATCAGATTGGCCGCGGTAAATCTTCCGTCGGCAACAACACTGACTGTTATAACCTTGACCAGGGGATAGAGAATAAAGAGTATCACCGATACAAAGATAATGATGACTATGGTAAAAAGCAGCGGGTCCTTGGAAAGCATCCGCAGCTGGCGCAGTTTTTCTTTCACGTAACTATCCGTATTCACATAACTATCCGTTTATGGGGTGTAATGCGGGGTTCCTGCAGGAGGGCATATTATCCACCCTCCTTTGCAGCTCGAATTCCAGCTTCGCCGGTCGGCTGATACGAGTCCCGGGCAGAATCGATCGCTGCCGGATCCGGGACTCAATCAGCAAATTAATCATCGTTCCAGGTTATTATTCCTGTCGTCAATCATTTTGAAATTTCCTCAGCTGATTTGACTATTTTGCACCCAGGACCTCATCGACCCACCGTTCCACCAGCCGTTCCTTATTTGCTCCAGCCCATTCTATATCAATCGCAATGGTTTTCAGGGTAGAGAATTCAGGCATTCCTGCAGCCAGCTTAGCTTCAGGGTTAACCGGATAGAAATAGGTATCTTCCTCTGAGAGCACGTCCTGGCCATCTTTGGATACCAGCCAGTCTACGAGCTGCTGAGCGGCTTCCATATTTTTTGCCCCTTTGATTATTGAAACACCGGGAGCCTCAAAACCTACGCCCTCTTTCGGGAACACCACTTCGAGGGGATATCCTTCGGCGATAAACTGAAAGAATGCCGGGGTAAACTGGATGCCGATAGCACACTGTCCTACCGCTACACCTTTGGAGGGACCGGTTCCGGAAGAAGTATAGGTCTGCATGTTGGAGTTGAGATCCGCCATATAGGCGTAGGCTGCATCTTCACCCATGATGGTAACCAGGCTTGCTATGATGTTGTAAGCGGTTCCTGATGCCTGCGGGGTCGGTGCCTGAATAAGGCCTTCATAGGCTGGATTCAGCAGATCGGCCCAGGAGGTCGGCATGGGAGCACCTGCTTTGGCAAGGGCTTCGGTATTTATGGCAAATGCCATCGGATTCATGTAAAAGCTTCTCCAGTATCCTTCGGAATCCTTGAATTCCGGGGCGAGCTTGTCCAATGCTGCTGACTTGTAGGGAATCGTAAGTCCCTGCAGTTTGGCGGCAATATGGTTTTCGCTGGGAGCGCCAAGCCAGACATCTGCCTGGGGATTGTTGGACTCTGCTTGAATTCTCGAATAGGCGGGACCGGATGACAGGTGTACAAAAGCAGCCTTTATTCCGGTATCAGCGGTGAACGCATCAAGAATTTTCTTTGCATTGGCTTCATCAACACTGGCATACACAACAACCTCGAGGGCTTTTGTCTCCTCTTCAGCAGCTGCGGCACTGTAAACGGGAGCAGTCAGCGCAAATATCATAATAAGCACTGACACGAGAAAAACAGTTTTTTTCATCATTCTTAGAAACCTCCATGAGAAATTTTACTATCTTAAAGCAGTATCCATGCCAAAAAAAACCTGCATCTCAGTCGCCCTGCAGCATTATCCAGCTGGGGTGTGACGGAAGGCTTGCACAGTCTTGCGCAAAAAGTGTGCAAGCTTTTGCACAGACATCATTCTGGCAGCTGATCTGTGCGGCAGCCTGGTTCCGGTTCATATTCACGGGGAAGAATGCCGTAGCGTTCCAGTTTGTAGTAGAGTGATCGGCGCGATATTCCGAGCTGCCGGCAGGCATCACTTTTGTTTCCCCGACAGTAACGCAAAGCATTGATGATAATTCGGCGTTCATCGTGGGCATTGCGTTCATCGTGGGCATTGCGTTCATCGTGGGCATTGCGTTCATCTTGGGCATTGCGTTCATCGTGGGCATTGCGTTCATCAGTACTGCTGCCCCGGGCTGCCGCCTGGGCGAATTCCGATTCTACCGCCAGATGATCAGCAGTCAGCTTCTCCGGTTTGTGAAGGATGATCATCCGTTCCATCACATTTTCCAGTTCTCGAACATTTCCCGGCCAGGGATACCGTATCAGTTCATCAATAAAGGAACCATCCAGTATGGGGGCCTGAAGGCCTTCTCTTCGGCAGACCAGCTGCGCAAAATAGTTGGCAAGTTCGGTAATGTCTTCCGGATGCTGGCGCAGGGGCGGCAGGTAGAAGGGAATTACGTTCAGACGATAATAGAGGTCCATGCGAAAGCTGCCGGTATCGATTAGTTCCTGAAGCCGCTTGTTGGTCGCGGTTATGATCCGCACATCGGTATTTATCAGCTTGCTGCCCCCAACACGGGAGAAAACCTTCTCCTGCATTACGCGCAGCAGCTTGACCTGGGTAGCTGGAGAGAGCTCTGAAACCTCATCGAGAAAGAGGGTTCCCGAGTCAGCGATTTCGAAGACGCCCCGCTTCATGCGTACGGCATCGGTGAATGCGCCCTTTTCATGTCCGAACAGTTCGGATTCCAAGATGTTTTCGTTGAAAGCTGAGCAGTTGACCGGAACAAAGGGGTTGGTGCGACGTGAGCTGGCCTGGTGAATGGCGCGGGCAACCAGTTCTTTGCCGGTCCCGCTCTCCCCTTCTATCAGGATGGTGGATACCGTATCTGATACTGTTTTTATGCGGGAGTAGACATTCTGCATTACTTCGCTGGATCCTATGAGTATTTTCTCGCTCGATGAGCCTGAACCGGCTGTGCCCGTGCTCTTGTTCAGGAGCAGATCGATGCGCCTGTTCAGCTGGGCATAGTCGATCGGCTTTGTCAGATAATCAACTGCACCCTGCTTCATAAGCGAAACGGCATCGGATATTGATCCGTAGGCTGTCATAAAAATAAAGGGAAGGATTATTCCCCGGCTTCTGAGCTGGTAGAAGAGTTCCCGTCCATCCATATCATCCATTCTGATATCTGAAATTACGAGATCCGGTGCTGCTGTCGATAGAACTGAGGGATTAGCTGTCTGGGTCATGCCTGCGGGATTATTCGTCCTGGTCATGCCTGCCGGGTTTACCGGGCTTGTCGGTTTACCCGGAGTTTTCAGGGCGGCTTGATCTATGATGTGTTTCAGCGCTTCGCCAGCCCGGCTGAACGTTTCTACCACACAGCCGTTCTTTTCCAGGATAACCTTGAGAACCCGCAGGATATTCTCTTTATCATCAACTACTATTACTCTTTTCATTATGCTGTTCCTGTTACTCATCCGCTGTTCGGGCAAAGACCGGCAGCATCAGTCGGACTTCTGTACCGTTCCAGTCGTGAGCTCTGTCTTCATCTTGAGCTCTGTCGTCGTTCATGTGTGAGGCAATCGTAAGTATTCCATCATGCTGTTCAACTATCTGTCTGCAGACCGGCAGCCCTATACCTGATCCGGATGCCTTTGTGGTATAGTAGGGATCGAATATTTTATCAAGATGCTCGGGGGCAATACCGCTGCCGTTATCCCGAATTATGAGCTGTACATAGCCGCTGCCGGGGTTGGCTGTTTCCAGTTCCACTCGCTTATCCTCTGCATCAGTTTTTTCGTCAAAAGCCTCGATACTATTCAGGAGGAGGTTCATGCAGACTCTCTTGATGAGCCAGGGATCTGCATAGCAGTCCGCAAGTTCCGGATAATATTTCCTGATACAGGTAATCCCCTTTTTCAGGCAAAGCGGCCGAAGCAGCAGCAGGGTGTCTTCAATTACCTGGTTGAGACGGGTTCTGATCCTGTGCACCGGCTGGGTTTTGGAGAATTCCAGAAAATTCTCGAGGTATCCGTTCAGGTTTTTGATCTCCTCACGGATTATCGCAATATATTCGAACCCGGAGGCCTTCTCGTCAATATCATAACTGAGGACTTCGACCGATCCCGATATAGCCTCCAGCGGATTACGGATTTCATGGGCAAAGCTGGCCGCTATTTTTCCCATGGTTGCCATTTTTGTTTTTGAGATGATTTCATCCTGGGCTTTCTTGAGGTTGTTTTTCATTTGATCAATGGCGCCAGATACTCGTGTTATTTCAATTGATGAGCTGCTCGGCAGAATTATGGGATCATGAAGCGTATTCGGGTTGATATCGGTAACTTTTGCGGCGAGCTGGTCGAGCGGGCGGACAAGCTGTATTTCGATAACGAGGATAAATAGAATTGCAGCAGCAACCTCAAAAAGTATGAACAGAAGGAATACCAATATGTTTTCTTTGATTTTCTGATTGAGACTGTCGAGGGAGAATGCTATATCTACATTCCCCCGCAGGGTTCCGAGAATATAGACGGGTGCCCGGACCAGCATGGTGCTGCGGTCCTGTTCTATCACCGTTTCCCGAACCAGCTCTCCAGAAAATATCCATCCTTCGTATTGGCTTCTGGTATCGGCCAGGACCAGGTTGTTCTCGTTGACGATCGATATATACTCAACATCGCTTTTATTTCTGATTGATTCCACCTGTGAGAGCAGGCGGCTGAACTGGTAGCTGGCTATCGATTCCCGGCTGATTTCCGCCAGGTTTTCTGCCAGCAGCCGGCCGGTATCGGCCATTTCGCGATGAAATATCCGACGGTCATGGGTGATAAAGAATACCCCCTGGATGATGATGAGCAGGAAAAGCCCGCCGAAGAAAAGGCTTACTTTACCTTGCAGCCGCATCGATTTCTCCTATGCCGATTTGATATTCAGGAGGGATCTGGGGGGCTGTCTGCTGACCATGGTCTTCTAAAAAATTTGATACTCCCGCATCACGCAGCAGGCGGGTACCTTCTTCGCTTTTTCCCATACGAGTAAGACTGGTAATAAATGTGTCAATCATTGCCTCTCTCAGCCCGGTCTGGGCGATCATGGCCCATTGCGGGACATCCTGCGACTCTTCAATAATTCGTACCTGACTGCTTATCTCACGGTACTGTCCATCTTCCAGAATGGCTGTCGTCACGGCACCCGCATCCAGAACTCCGAAAGCGACTCCTTTGAGAATACTGGCATAGGTTCCGGAGTATATGATCTGGCTGAAAACTTGTTTCGGATCAATGCCCGCCTGGCTGAACAGGCAAAGGGGGATATAGTAGCCGCCTAATGATTCACGGGCTATCGTGAGCGCAAGATATCTGCCCTGCATCTCCTGCATGGTTCTCATGACAGAGTCTTTATTGACAATCAGGGCAGTGGTAAAGGTGTTTTTTCCGTTAATATCGGCTCGTGCCCGGGTGCCGACCGAGCCCTTGCCTGCTGTGATTATCCGGTTTTCATAGAGGGCATTCACATAGCCTATATCATAGTTTTTTGCAAGCATTCCGGCCTGCAGCGTTTCGTAGTCTTTGACAATATGCAGGGTTATGTCAAATTCACATGCCTTTTCCAGATAGTCTGCAATCGGGGTCCACACCTGCAGCATCTCCAGACCGGAATGCATGGCTGGTACGGCAAAATTCAGCGGTACGGCAGACAGCGAAAACAGTGAAAACAGTGAAAAAAGGAATACTGCCGCAGAAAGGAGGATACGCGACAGATTCGCAGCTCTTTTTTTTATGGCCTTCTGGTGTTTCATCATCAATCTTTCATGAGTAATCTATTACTCTATAGTTTTATCAGAATATTAACTTGCGTATTGTAGCATACTTTTTCGAGAGGATGAGTGGATGAGAGGATAAAAAGGATAAACGGTGTCAGACACCCTGATTGCAATACCTTGGATACACCCTGAATAACCCAGGAGGCGTCAGCCGCGGAGGCGGTGCCAGATGCTCATGGCTTTTTCTGCCCGGCGGGTTATGCCGTCCCAGTCATGGCTTCTGATTGCCTCGCGTTTGGCGATCCAGGTTCCTCCAACTGCTGCAATATGCGGATTTTCCAGATATGCCGGCAGCGATGCCTCACTCACTCCTCCCAGCGGGATAAAGGACAAGCCCAGATATCGATAGGGGGCGTTGATGCTCTGCAAGTAGGTCAGGCCGCCCATTCCTTCGGCGGGGAAAAACTTCAGAATGCGGCAGCCCAGATTGAGGGCTGTCTCCAATTCGGAGGGGGTGGCGATTCCGGGGGCAAACGGGAAATCAAGTTCCTGTGCCTCCCTGACGATACTGCTGTTCAGCCCGGGAGACAGGCCGAAGTGGGCTCCCAGCTGCTTGACCAGCCGGGACTGTCCGCTCCAGATGATTGTACCGACACCAATCTTCATCTCGGGTACTTCTTCGGCTATTCGTTTTATTGAGAGTTCGGCGGCATCGGTTCTCAAGGCCAGTTCTATACCGGTTATTCCGCCGCGAACCAGCGCTTTGGCAACAGGAACTGCTGTATCGGCATCCTCTACTTCCAGAACCGCGAGCAGGCCGGTCTGCTTGAGGATATTCCGCAAGGTCTCCTGCTGGTTATTTTCCTCTATTTTCTGCACTTTCGGTGACGTACGCATTGCTTCACTCATTATTCGTCCCGCCTTTTCCGGCTTTTTTCCTCTGCATGATAATCTTTTTTATCGGATCCCAGAAGAACATTACCACAACAATCATAAACATTACAAATGATATTGGCCTGCTCAGGAACGGAAGAAAACTGCCGTCAGTCTTGATCAAGCCCACCCGCAGATTCTCCTCGATCATGGGTCCCAGAATAAGCCCCAGGATCATGGGGGGCAAGGGGATATCAACTTTTTCCATGCCAAAGCCCAGCAGACCGAAAACCAGCACTACTCCGACATCGAAGACACTGTTTCGTATCGCATACGAACCGACAATCGAAAAGAGGATGATTCCGGCATATACGACATTCCTGGGAAACTTGAATATCTGGGTATAGGCTTTTATCCCCAGATACCCGATAAACAGCAGAAAGAACTGTGAGATGATGCCGACCGAGAATATCTGATTTATCAGAAAGCGTTCGCCTTCGAAGATGAGCGGACCTGGCTTGAGACCGTACATGAGCATGGCACCGAGGACGATCGAGGTGATGGTGTCTCCAGGTATGCCGAATACCAAGGCTGGTATCCAGGTGCCGCCCAGTGCGGCGTTGTTGGCGCTAGTGGGGGCTATAACGCCTTCAACACAGCCTTTGCCAAATTTGTCTGAATTTTTTGAGGTTCGTTTTGCAGCCCCGTAGGCGACCCATGCGGCAATATCCGCTCCGGCTCCCGGAAGAGCTCCTATCAGGTTTCCCAGAATCGATGACTGAAGTATCAGGCGAAAATGCTTGATTACAAGTTTCCAGACCGCCTTGAAAGAGGTAGATATTCTGATGCCGACTGCCGATTCTGACAGGTTTTCCAGATTCTGCAGGGACCGGAAGACTTCGGATATGCCGAATAGACCGATCATTACCGGAATAAAGCTGATGCCTCCCATCAGTTCGGCATTCTTGAAGGCAAAACGCGGATAGCCGGTCGCAATATCGATTCCGATGGTTGATACCAGCACCCCGAGCACCATCGATATAACCCCTTTTGTCTTTGAACCTTTCGATATGACGGCACTCATGGAAAGTCCCATGACCCCGAGCCAGAAATACTCGAAATGGGTAAACTTGAGGGCAAAGCCGGCCAGTACAGGGGAAATGAAGATCAGGATCAGGATCCCGATTACTCCCCCTATAGATGAGCAGACAAGGTCCAGAGATATGGCCAGGGATCCCAGTCCCTGCTTGTTCATTTCATAGCCGTCCAGAACCGCTGCCCCGGAGGCCGGGGTTCCGGGCACCCGCAGGAAGGTTGCGGGAATATCTCCTGCAAATATCGAGGTAAAGCTGACGCCGATAATCATGGCCAGCCCGGCTATGGGGGCCATATGATAGGTCAGCGGAACTATCAAGGCCACTGCCATGGTGGCTGTCAGGCCCGGAATACCGCCGACAAAAATACCGAGCACCATGGCAAGCAGCCAGGGAACCAGTACCGATATGTTGAAAACGCTTAAGAATGCATCCATAGGTGTTCCATCTCCATTACATCAATATGCCCGCGGGCAGGGATATCATGAATACTTTTGCAAATATGAGGTATATGACCGCAAGAAAAATAAGGGCTGTCAAAAGGCTTTTCCACCAGACTACTTTAAGCCGCCACAGCAGGAGGAATAGAAATAGATATGATGTGACAAAAAATCCGAGCCGCTCCACAGCCGCTATGTAGAATGCGATGAGAAGAATGGTAATTATCAGGGTGACTGATGCGGGTCTGCTGAGTACTTTCAGGGCATTTCTTACAGATCCTTCAGCATTCTCGGTTTTGCGGAGAATGCCCTGCCCGAGCTGCAGCAATCCCATAATTATCAGGATGATAGAAAGGACATTCGGGAAGAATGCCGGTCCTGAAAGCTGCATATTACTGGCTGCTCCGGCGGGAAACGATCTGGTAAGAATCAGAACGAGAATTCCCGGTGCTATGCAGAGCAGTCCGATAACTATTTCAACATTTAAGCGTTTAAACATGGGTACCCCTGATATAAAAATCATCCGGGAACGGTTTTTAAGCTCCCGGATGAAAATTTCGTGTTAATTGTAAGGCTAGTTTCCGTATCCGGCAAGCTCGAAAATGTCTGCAAGTCCTGCGAACTGTTCCATCATATAGCTGTCAAATTCAGCGCCTATCCTGATTTCTATGCCGAATCCATTGCTGTTCATGAAGTCTATGTACTCCTTGCTCTCGACAACTTTCTTCATGGCATCCTGGAGCACTTTGAGCACATCATCGGGAGTGTCGTCGGGAACGGCAAATCCTCTCCAGGTTCCGTAGGACCAGTCGATTCCCTGTTCTTTCAGGGTTGGTATGTCGGCAAACTGCGGGTTGCGCTCATCGGCCATAACGGCGAGGGTCTTCAGCTTTCCTGCTTCAACTTGCGGGGCTACTTCGGGATAGCTGCAGGTAATGACGTCGACGTGGTTTCCGAGGAGTTCGGTAATCGCAGGTGCGGCTCCCTGGCTGGGTACATATTTTACCCGGTTCGGGTCGATGCCGTACTTGTCAAGCATCGCTATTCTGGCGAGATCCCATACGGTGCCGATTCCGCTTCCTGAGAAGACGAAGGTGCCGGCAGGTTCTTTTTTGACAGCTTCCAGCAGTTCCTTTACGGTATTGTAGGGGGAATCCGCCGAAACGGTTACCGCGGCGGCATCCTGATTGAACTGCAGCACGGATTTGAAATCAGCCGGGGTGATATCGGAATATCCGAGATATTTGAGTGTGTTTACCTCAAATGTCAGGTTTCCAAGGGTATAGCCGTCCGGGGCTGCTGTCGCTGCCGCATTGTGGCCGACTGCACCGGCTCCTCCGGTTTTGTTGACTACCTGCACAGGCTGTCCCAGTTCGGCTGAGAGCAGATCCGCAATAAATCTGGCTGTCCGGTCGGTTCCGCCGCCTGCTGACCAGGGGCAGACAATAGTGACTGGCTTATTGGGGAACGTGACTTCTTTTTGCCCTTCAGCAAACAATCCGCCAAATACCAGCATAAGCAGGCATATCAATAGAATAATTCTTTTCATAACCATTTCCTCCGTTTTGATATAAATAATTTTAAACCTTCCCCGATCTGCTGTCAAGGAAATTTTTTCTTTTCACTTTTATGCATTTACTTTTACTATAATGTTTTAAAATCCTCCCTTACTCTATTCTCATCTTAAGAAAGTTGGTTTTTGAAAGAAATTTTTTCTTTTACAAAACTTCCGCCAGGCAGTTCTGGCGCTTCCTGCTTCCTGCTCTGCTGTCTCAGGCTTCCTGCTCTGCCCTCTCAGGCTTCCTGCTCTGCTGTCTCAGGCTTCCTGCTCAACCGGATTTCTCAGCCGCTCGGATATCCCCTCAATCTCAACCTCAACTACATCTCCTTCGTGCATCGCCAGTACGTTGGACGGCGTTCCAGTCGATATCACATCTCCGGGAAACAGGGTGCGTCCCTTTGAAAAGTACGAAACTATATAGGCGCAGCTGAATATAAAATCCCGGGTATGCCCTTCCTGCACCTGTTCACCATTCAGATACGTACGTATCACCGTATTCTCAGGATCCACATCGGTATCAATAACTGGTCCAAAAGAGGTAAAGGTGTCGAAGCTTTTACTGTAGGTCACCTGAGTGGGTGTATAGCTCATTTCCCGCTCAGTTACATCATTCAGAGGAGTGACGCCGAAAATGGCATCCCGGGCTTCTTCAATTGATATGTTTTTAACTTTCTTCTTTATGATGACTGCCATCTCACCCTCGTAGTCAACTCTGGTTGATACCGCCGGCAGCACGATGGCTTCACCAGGGTGCACCACTCCGGATACCGGCTTTAGAAAGTTTGCGGGTTCCGCGGGGGTCGCAAGTCCGAGCTCCGCTACATGGTCGGCGAAATTCAGCCCGACACAATAAAGATTGACCGGCTCGCAGGGATAGAGAAACTTGATATCGGCAGTATTGAACTGCTCATCGGTGATGACATACTCATCATACATGGATCCTTCAATCCGGCTGACAACCTCCGGGCTTTTCAGCATACCATAGCTTATTCGCCCGCCTGTTTCCTGAAACCGTACAAATTTCATGATTTAACTCCTATCGATTATCTCAGGTCCTCGTTCCAGGTCCTCGTTCTAGATGATTCCAAGCTCCTTGAGCCTGCCCTTTATAGCCTCTTTTTCTGCAGCAGAGGCCGGGACAAACGGTCGCCGCGGATAGGCGGTGATTATTCCCCGTATTTCCAGCATGGCGTACACGGCAAGCTGTGTAGATCGGGCCAGATACATGATTTCACGCATCGTATTTATCTCGAACTGCGTCTCCCTGCAGGCTTCCATATGACCGGCCATGCCTTCTACATACATTTTCCGGTTTACCTCTGGAAATGCATTGGCCAGTCCGGGAATAAAGGCTTCGCAGCCCAGCACGCAGGCTGAAACGAACATGGATTCCGTTCCCAAAACAACGTCAAATTCATCATCTTTCAGCAGGCGCTGATAGGAAGCATGGGTGAGAATATCAAAGGTCGCATCCTTTACTCCAGCCAGCCCGATTGCCTTGAGTTTTTTTATGGTACCGAGAGATATCTGATACCCCTGAAAACCCGGGTTATTATAGAGGTAGACGGGGATGGAGACCGCATCGATAAGCGCACCGTAAAAATCGATCAGGTCATCTTCGTTGTGATTAAAGTAATAGGGTCCGACAGCGGCTACTGCCGCGGCTCCAGTCGCCTGGGCATGGACGGCAAGATCTACCGAGTCCCGGTTATTGGTGGTTCCCACCATGGGTATGACGGGAACTTTCCCGGCTGCGTGCTTTACTGATAACTCCACTACCCGCTTGCGTTCTTCCTGGTTCATCATGGGTCCGGATCCATACGAGCCGGTGACAAACAGGCCGTCTACTTCATCGCTGAGAAACTCCACAAGAATGCCAAGGCTTACTTCGTCAAGATCACCGTTTTCCTTAAACGGCGTCAGCATTGGCGGGACAACTCCTTTCATCTTCATCATAATTCACCTCTATCTTTTCTTGTAATGTTTATCTGGGATGCGGGCAAGTCGGGCCAGATAAAGAGATCCGTGAATATTGAGTTCATCAATCTCCTTCTCTCCCGTAATGCTTCGTATCTCTCCGCCCCATGACATATGCTTTTGCAGCAGGTGCTCATACATGCTGCATCGTACTTTCTTGCCTACCAGAATCATGGGGGTATCTACCGGATATCCAAGCGTGTGAAACTGACGCACAGCCAGGAGATCTTCTGCTGCAAGCGCCGCCTCAAGAAACAGGCGGCGTTCGTACCATTGCGTATCCATCAGCACATCAAAAAAACGGCTCATCATCAGGGTTCTCAGCAGCCCGGCCGCCTTCACCTGTTCGAAGGCATTGTCTACAATCCGGGTATCGAAGAATTCGGTATCTCCGCTGCCTGCCGGCCCGCGTATCGATTTTCCAATGGAGGTCTCTTTCTTGACAGCTTCGTACACCTGTCCCGAAAGGGTTGTCACGCTGCCGAGAATCCGCCCCCCACTGTCTACCGGGATAAATTTCGTGTGGGACGACAGGACCACAGCGGTAAATCCGTTATTCAAGGAACCATCATTTGAGGATCTTTTGCTTACAAGTCCAGCCACCTGGGCCTCTTCGCCGCGCATAAAGTCCAGAATGCCTACCTGTTCCGGCTCTGCCTTCGGGGGTATCGGATTCCTCACTCCGGGAATGAAATGAATAGGAATATCGACCGGAAATATGGCAAGGTCATGTATTCTCTTGATGTTTTTGGCTATATCCTGCATGCCTGCCGGAGCGGGAAGATGGGGTATTTCCAGCAGTCCGATTTCAGAGGTTATCATTCCGGCGGCTAAAGCAAAATCGATCTCTTCCAGCGCAATTGAGGCAGAGGTCAGGGCATCAGCAAAAGCTTCCTTCAGCCCTTCTTTCAGCAAATCCCGACTGCCGGAGATGGTGGTATCCCGCACACCTACCGGCCGTACACCTTTCCCCAGTATCTGTCCGTCCTCATCAATGATATACACCCGCGAGTTTGTTGTTCCGCAGTCAACAGAAGCAATCTTCATAGATAAATCCGCCTGTCTGTATCAGGGGAGTTTTCCGGTTTTTTCCGTTGGAGCTCGGCCTGATTAGCAATAATTTCTTTTTGTTAATCCATAATACCACAACTCATATTAATTGCAAGCAGTAAATAGAAATTTTTTCTTTCTTGTCAAATAAGCTGACTGTACTATTTATTTATATGTATTATATTATTTTACTTAACCACATAATTATCTCATCACCATTCACATCCGCACCAACTCCTTGCTCGTACGGAATTTTTCATCATTATAGTAATAATTTTGGAAATAATTTTTTTCTTTTACTTTCCAGTACAAACCGAGTATGATATACATGAGTAAAAGGGGTGGCTCTATGTACAGCAACAAACCGGTATTATCTATGATCAATGCGAAAATTGATGAGATGACTGCAAAGCAGGTAAAGATAGCCAGATACGTGCAAAAGAATCCAAATCAGGTGATTCAGCTGTCCATTTCAGATCTGGCTGCGGTGACGGGAAATAAAAGCGAATCGGCTATTGTACGGTTTTACCGGGTTCTCGGATTTTCCGGATACCATGAGTTCAAAGTATCGCTGGCAACCGAAATAGCCGGAAAATCTTACTACCACACCTATTCGGAACTTACCGCAACTGACAGCACCCATGATATTAAAGAGAAGATTTTTAACGGCCTGATAAAAACTCTCCATGAAAACTTTTCGCTCATTGACGAAGAGACGCTGGATAAGGCAGTGCAGATGATTCTGCAGGCAAAAAGGGTTATTTTCCTGGGCTATGGACAATCGGGAACCCTGTGTTCAAATGCAGCCTTCAAGTTTATGCGGCTGGGGCTAAACAGTCTTCACAACTCTGACAGTCACTATAATTCGGTACTGCTGTCGGAACCGAAGGAAGGGGATGTGCTTTTCTGCATCTCATTTTCCGGCCTCACAAAAGATGTTGTCGTTCCGGTGAAGGAGTGCAAACCTACGGCCAAGATTATCGCCCTTACGAGTTCTCCAAAGTCACCCTTGGGACAAATTGCGGATGTCTGCTTCTCCACCCACACTGAGGAGCTGAATTATCGAACGGATGTCATGATGGCCCGACACGTCCAATGCTTGATTATTGATATGCTCTACATCCTCGCCGCCATCAGAATGGGTGAAGGAGTGCAGGATCATCTCGCCCAGACCCGTCAGGCTTTGTCGTATTTGAAGTTTTAGGTCTTCTGGAGGCCCTCCAGAAGACCTAGGAGAGGCGTTCACGCAATCGGACCACCAGCTGTTCTAATTCTCTGCGCACCCCTTCTATCAGCGGCTTGAGAGCGTCCTTCCGCAGTCCTTCTCCTAGCCCTGCTTTCAGGCTGGCTTCCAGTTCTGCCGCGCTCTTTGCAACTCTGACTGCCCCGAGGGTTCCGGAAACCCCCTTAAGGCTGTGAAGAAGAAATATGGCGTCCTCACTCTTGCCATCATCAAGTAACTGCTGCAGCCGTGATATGGCATCGCCTTGCTCCTGAATGTAATCTTTAAGCAGCTTACTATAGAGTTCACGGCTTCCGAGCATGCGGTTGAGGGCGGCTTTGGTATCCAGTCCGTCAATTTCCAACGGATCTGATTCTCTGCTGCCGCGCTTCCGGGGCCGTATATGTTTGAGCAGCATGGCAAAGAGAATTTTTGGTTCTATGGGTTTCGCCAGATGATCATCCATTCCCGCTTCAAGACAGCGATTGACATCTTCTGCCATAGCATTGGCTGTCATGGCTACAATGGGAAGATCATCAGGATAGTCTGATGCACGGATGGCCCGGGCGGCATCCAGTCCATCCATAACCGGCATCTGCATGTCCATCAGAATCAGGTCATAGTGCTTAGCTATCGTTTTCCTGACGGCATCGGCTCCATTGAAGGCTGCATCCACTAGCAGACCGCAACTTTCCAGAATTTCAACTGCTACCTGTACATTCAGCTCATTATCTTCAACGAGCAGAACCCGGGCTCCCCTGATCGCATCCAGATCGATTTTTTCAACTGATACGATTCTAGATTCAGCTGCAGGTCCTTCCCTACTATAACTGCGGCTAAGCACTTGAAGGGTTGTTTCATACAAAAGGCTGGTATCTACGGGTTTCATCAGAACAACTTCTATTCCTGCTCCCTTTGCATCAGCAAATACATGCTCCCGGCTTTCATCGGTAATCACTATACATGGCGGAACAGCCTCAAAATCCAACTGCTTAATCTTGCAGGCTATTTGAATGCCATCTATGTCGACCATAAGCAGATCAGTATAGATAATCTCATAAGGATTGCTTTCTTCGGCAGCTGTTCGAATCATGGAAAAAGCCTGCTCTGCAGAATCGGCTGAATCTACTTTCAGGCTGATGCTGGTGAGCATCTCCGTGAGCATTTGACGGGTATCGACATCGGCATCAATTACCAGAGCCCGGCGATCTTTTATCTGAAGCGCGGCAGCTGTTTTCACTTCTGAAATTTCTGGCACCTTAAGCGCAGCAGTAAACCAGAAGGTGCTGCCTTTGCCATAGACTGACTCGACTCCTACCGTTCCATGCATAAGCTCAGCTAGATGTTTGGATATCGACAAACCAAGTCCCGACCCTCCGTATTTGCGGGTCGTTGATGTATCAGCCTGCTGAAAGGACTGAAAAAGCTTGCTTGTTTGCTCAGCGGTCAGACCGATGCCGGTATCCTCGACCTCAAACAAAACCCGACGCTGACCCTGATCATGCTGCTGTTCTTCACACGGCTGCTCCTGCTGATCATGCTCCTGCTGATCATGCTCCTGCTCACGCTGCCCGTGCTCACGCAAGCACTCCTTGACTCGCACGACAATTCTTCCATCCCGGGTAAATTTAATCGCATTGCTGACATAGTTAACCAGTATCTGACCTAACCGCAGCGGGTCTCCTATCAGCCTGCCTGGCAAGCCGGGGTCAACTTCGAATATCAGATCGAGCCCTTTGGCTCTGCATTTTCCTTCAATCAGGACCTTGAGATTCTGCAGGACATCACGCAAATGAAATGCGGTTTCCTCTATTTTGAGTTTTCCAGCTTCTATTTTGGAAATGTCGAGGATATCGTTGATAATCCTGAGCAAATGCTGCCCAGATGTATGAATTTTTTCTATATAGTCCTGCTGTTTAGGGGTAAGCTCGGTATTTAAGGCCAGATGGACCATACCGATAATTGCATTCATGGGAGTTCTGATCTCATGACTCATATTGGCGAGAAAATCCGACTTTGCCATTGCCGCTTTTTCGGCAAGATTTTTAGCTTCGAGAAGGTCCTGCCCCAGTTTTTTGTGTTCTGTGATATCTATTGATATGCTGCTTATGCCGATTACGCTTTCATTATGGGTCAGGGGAACTTTTACCGTCATCAGGTACTTTTCTCGGCCGTCAGTTGATGTGATGGTACGTTCGGTTCGTTCCACCTCACGTTTGTTCATAATCTGCAGATCATGCTCGTGACTGTCGGGTCCCAGAAAGCTGATCGGGGTCGTAGACCCAGATACCTGGGACCCTGACTTCTGGGACCCTGCTTTTTGGTGGAAAAGATCCAGATCGCTTTTCCTCAGCACACTGCTGCGATCGATTCCCGCAAGTTGTTCCCAGTCTGTGTTTACATAGGTATACCGGCCGTTTCGGTCTTTTGCATAGACAATTGACTGAATGTTCTCAAGAACTGAATTGAGCAGACTCTGACTGCCGGCCAATTCATCATTCTTCTCCATTATCTCCCAGAGAAGTTCAAAGCGGGATTTTGCAGCGAGGTTTTCCCTGATGGTTTCTATCTTTTCCCGGATTTGCACGATTTCCTTTTCCTGGAGTGGGAGCCGGATATGGAGGGCGTATGTACCGTCTGCCTGAGGTTGGTATGTAAGTTCTTCAAATAATCCGCAGCAGGGAACTGCAGGCAAAGCCTTACTACCGGTGATGTTTTGTATTGTCAGAAGAATGCCCGTGATCCCCACGATCCCCGCGATTTCATCAGCAGTAGCAATGCTTCGGTAATCCTCATCATTGTCGATATCCCCGGAATTCTGTCGGTAACCGTTGTCTTCCTCTGTAGAAAGATTTCCGGTCATGCTGGTCTCTGCATAGGCTTTAAAGGAAACGGTAAGATTTCTGCTGTCTTTGAGTAAGGTTCTGTACAGGTCCGAGGCAGCCGATTCCAATCTCGTGCAGAAGATTTCTGAACAGCCTAGCTTTGCCGCAACCATACGGGTTTTTTTCCTGGCATCAACTAGTGACTGATTATCATACAGGATGAAGCTGCCCAAGCGGATTTCCATCATAATTCAGCTGCCCTCTCCCCAGGTGATCGGGGGTCTCTGGATAGGGAGTCTTGGGCATTCTCTTCATCCTGAACATATTTCACCACTATACAGGAAGCATCATCGCTTTCCTTCGCGCAGTTTTTCATTATGCTGGAGACCATCTCCTCTGCCGTTCCCGGTATTCCCTGCGCTGCCTGCGTTCCCTGCGTTCCCAATGAGCGTTCGATGCAGCTTGCCGAACCGGCAAATTCACGGATGCCGTCGGAAAAAAGCGTCAGGATATCATCGGGATGCAAGGTTACATGGGCAACCTGCGGTTTAATACGCCCGAAGCCCACCACACCGTCACGCAGGACCATACGAAGCGGATGACCGCCGAAGATTTTTACGACGATATTGCCTATTCCTGAATAACTCAACCTTCCAGTGTTAACATCCAACCGACAGAGGGCTGCTACTGCCCCCCTGGTGCCGAAGATATGGCGGTGCAGCCCTTCAAGCAGGAGGGCAAGATTACTGAAGTCGCGCTCTTCGAGATATGCAACGATCATTTCAGCCACTTTTCTTGCATCTGGCCCATGACCGAGAACATCAATGAGGGCAACACACAGATAAGCTCCATCGCTGCGGACATAAGCATAGTCGCCGCATTGGGAGAGATCCCCAAACATTGCCCGCATAGCAAGCCCATAGTCAGCTTTGCCCATGCTGCCTCCATTTTCTCGCTGCAATCTTCACGCCGATACCTATTTGCGAATATATAGTGAATTCATCCATAATCCGTTTAACGCTTGGCAGACCGGATCCCAGACTGCCCTTTTTAGTGGTATACTTATCCTGCATGGCCAGATCAACATTTTCTATTCCCGGACCTGAATCCGAGGCAAGCAGCTCGATGCCTGCTCGACTGTTACCGCTGTCCCGAATGATGCGTATTGCAACTTCTCCCGCTGATGCATAGCGATAGATATTAGTAGCAAGTTCAGACGCGGCAGCAGCGATAAGAAACTCATCATTCTCATTGAATCCGGCTTTTCTTGCCAGCATACGTGCAATCGAAATTACATACCCCCCATCGGTATCCTTGCTGATGACAATAGTTCTCGATTCAGTCGGAAAGCCTGGCCTTTCGCTCATAATGAAGATTCCTGAGCCAGCAGTTCAAGCCCCTGTTCGAGGTTAAGTGCCGTTTGAATAGTAACTGTATCAAAATCGATTCCCAAATCAATGAGACTGATAACGACCCCCGGTTTCAACCCGACCCATACCACCTTGACACCCATGAGCTGTAGAGCTTTAGATACGTCGTGCAGCATCCTCATAGAAAAGGTATCAAGCATCTGTACCATCGAAAAGTTAAGTATTACCCCCTTGATATGCAGCTGATTGGATTGCGTGGTTATTACGGAGGCAAAGGCTGAAAGATCCTCATCACTCATTTCATCAGCTATTGCAA
The DNA here is from genome assembly GCA_018399255.1 of Spirochaetales bacterium. Lineage (GTDB taxonomy): Bacteria > Spirochaetota > Spirochaetia > JABMQR01 > JABMQR01 > M55B182. The sequence goes on from JAGYPA010000011.1 coordinate 44,255, forward strand.
CAATTAAGCTGCTGCTGATTTCCGTGACCGATGTCCGCAGGAAACTCTCATTTTCGTCCATAAAGGCTCCTCAGGTTATTTTCTGAACCTTCATATTCAGGATCCGAAAGGCTTCAGCAAGCCCGTCGCTAAGCGTAGATTTTGTGGTAATAGAGTCCACCATGTCTATGCCTAGCTGAATAATGGTCTGGGCTACGGCTGGCGATATACCCGACAAGATACACTCACAACCCATAAGGCGGGTAGCTTTTGTAATCTTTATGAGGTGGTTTGCTATGGCTGTATCTACGGCGGCTACTCCCTGAATGTCCAGAAGAATTACTTTTGCCGATGTCTCTACTATTTTGTTAAGCATGCTTTCCATCATCAGCTGGGCTCTGAGAGAATCAACGACACCAATCACAGGAAGAACCAGTACACCATCCCAGAGCTTGATGGTCGGGGTAGACATCTGGCGGCTCTGCTCCTGCAGGCGTTCTTCGTAAGAAACCTGTTCACTGATATCAACAATATATTCAAGCCCGCCTACTATATTCCCCCCTTCGTCTTTCAGAGGAACAGCATAGTACATGATGTGTTTATCACCATCACTGAGAGGTATTTTGTTCCTTGATGATACCATTTCTCCGGTAGTCATCGCTTTACGCATGCAGCACCTATCGTTGTTGCAGTGGGGAGTGTGAAATTGATTGTAACAGTGTTTGCCGATAAGCTCGCCGCGGTTTTTTCCGAGCAGCTCCGCACCGACCTGATTCATATAGATTATCTCAAAATCTCGATTGACTGCCATAACGGGGGTTGGAATCTGATCCAACAGCTGAAGTTTCAGATCTGTGCTAATTTCCTGTCGCATTACCGGATTATCTATACGGTTATCCATACTTTTTCCTCCCAAAGAAAAACGGAGACAAATGGTAAGTTTTTATACTATACATATTATTACATTAATTCCATTTATGCACTTGTAGGATTATCGGTAATTTTCGTCCAGCAGAGGTGTCGTCGCGGGGGGGGGTACCGGTTACCCGGCCCCCCCCACACAGGGTCTTCAGAGGTGTCTGACACCTTCCAGAGCCCTTGAAGGGCCCTAGAAATGGCACGGTTCTATATGAGCAGTTCGATTGCCGCCTTGGAAATTGCCTGGCGATAGGGGGTTATATCTGTCGGGCGGGGGACGTGGAGGCGATTGGTGAGGATTGTAATCGTCAAGCCAGCTGCAGGATTGATATGCAGGTAGGTACCGGTAAATCCGGTATGACCAAACCCGCCCCCTGGATAGTTTGGCCCAAATTGAAATCCATACCCGCGATCAGATTCACTTGATAAGGCACTGCTATCCAAAGGGTTCGCAGCTCTCTGTCTGCTGACAGCTGCTGTTATAATTGCTGGATCAAGATATCCGTCAGTTCCAGATATCCAGTCTCCAGCTGACGCGATCCTGCTCAGGGCCGGATCCGAGGAGTAAATACCATGCAAATACAGGTTTCCTAAACGTGCTGTATCGGAAGCATCGGCAAATATGCCGGCATGTCCTGCTGCTCCATTGAAGTAGTAAAAACAGTTTCCGTCATTGCAGGCTCCCTGCATAGGCACGGTATCATCCCGCCATCCGGTAAATTCAAGTCCCAGCTCACTCACCATACGCTTTTCAATTTGATTGCCATACTCGGTTGCCGCAATATTGGTTAAGTTGTTCCTGTCGGGGTTATATGTTGCCGAATGCATATTCAGCGGGGTGAAAACCAGTTCCTGTATTGCCTGCGGCAGGGGTTTGCACAGGATACGCTCCACAGCCAGACCCAGGAGGATATAATTCAGATCGGAGTAGATTACTTGATTTTTACGGGGATGTTCTGCCATGACTGAGGCCAGTATGGCTTCGAACGGTTCATCCGACCGGGTATAACAGGGAAACCAATAATGAATTCCGGTAGAATGATTAAGCAGTGAGGCGATATCAACCTGAGCCAACGAAGTTCTCAGCAGGGGATCGGTAAAAGCAGTCAAGTCAAGAATCGATGTCTGCAGTTTAAGGGCACCGATGGAAACCAGTCGGAGAATTGCCGTAGAAGTAAACAGTTTCGACAGAGATGCAAGGTCAAACAAGTGCTTTGTGCTCATCGGAATGCGCTGATTTTCGTGCAGGAGGGCATTACCCCAGGCTTTTTCAATTACCAGACTGCCAAAGTGCTCAACTCTGACTACCGCACCTCTAAAGTGCTCGTTTTCCAGCGCTTTCTGTGTTATGTAATCAAATACAACCGCGGGTCGACCATCAGCTTTTATTGGTCCTTTCTATCTTCATGCATTCTATCTTCATGGCATCCTCCGGCCCATTTCCGTAACCTGCTGGGTTCATCAGACACTTTGCCGGGATTTTACCATGAGTATCTCCGTTATGCCCGGCCGGGCGAACTCTGAAGCACCCCTGCCCTTCGGTATCCATGCTGTTCATAAAAAAGCTATAGCCTGGGTGTTAAAGTCTGAAACAAGGGAGGCAGAAGTCCCGTCCTACCGTCATTGTTCGCCGCTCAAACTCTCGGAGCAGGGCAGAACCAACTCCTGATCCCCGGAAATGTTTATCAACTGCAATCAGGCGTAAGTAGGGAGCAGAAGAAAATGCCCCACGGGGATCCACCCACGCAAAACCTGCCGGACGGCCGTCAATCTCTGCCACTATGACAAAATTGCTTGACGGTGTACCCGAACTTGACGGTGGACCCGAGGTGAAAAACCCTGTTTCGGCAGCAGCGGAAGTCAAATCCTTTGCCAGCGTGTTCTCCGTAAGCCCATACGCTTTTCCTATGGGAGAAGCACAGGCTATCGCGGCACAGGCGGGTGCATCGGCAGGAAGCATCGTCCTCATCGTTACTGACATGGTATTACTCCTGATAGAATGTCGGAAGTGATTCAATAAATGCACGCAGTTCAGGTGACGGATGCAGCCCGCCCGTCTGGATGGAAGGAATCTCATCGGGATAGCTCAAGCCTGTAAACAGATTATCGGCAAGAAGGAGGGGTGAATCCAGATCTATCCAGGTGCATAAAGGAGCAAGAGGTAGGGCTGCCCCTATGCCGAGGCTGGATTCCACCATTGAACTCAGCATGATCTGCAATCCTGCATCCCGAGCCGCGTTAATTAGCGATAAAGCCGCTGCCGGACCTCCCGTTTTGGCAATTTTAACAACTATACCGGATATACTTGGGGCCTCAGCAAGGTAGCGCCTGAGATGATCAATATCCCGAACGCTTTCATCAAGGATGATAGGTACGGAAGTATTCCGGGCCAGCTGCTCAATTTCTTTCGGGGTTCCTGCGCTTGGTTCTTCGATACATTCAACCCCCAATCGCTCGAGGGCAGCAATGCTGCCGGGAGCCTCTTTCAGAGACCAGCCCTGATTGGCATCGATTCGAATCGATGCTTCAGGAAGCTTCTCCCTGATCCGCCTTATCCTTTCGATATCACCAGGAATGCCGGCTTTAATCTTCAATCGACTGAAACCGCTGTCAGCTGCCCGCTGAACCATATTTTGAATATTTTCGTCGTAGGCAATGGTGAAGGATGTAGGTGGGACTTCCTGTGTCTGAGTAATTCCAAGTCCGACCTCGCCGCTGATTCCAATCCCGAGGATACTGGCCGGGGTTTTATTCTCCATCGCACTCTGAAGACCGACAACAGCACTTTGAAAAGCACCGGCACTGGCGGGATAGGCAAAGCGCGGATAAACACCGATATTCCGGGAAATAAGCTCTGAAATCAGTCCCTGAATTCGTCGGGAACCCAGGCCTGCTCGTAAATCAGCTGCAATTTCATCTGCTGAGACTCCATAGTACGGCACGCCTGGTGCTTCTCCATACCCTGTAAAAGCGCCTTTGCGTAGTACGATGAAGACATTTTCCCGATAATCATAGGTCCCATGGGCTATCCGGAAGGGGGTACGCAATACAAGACGCTGTTTGAATATTTTTATATCAATCACGGTTAAAATCGCTCCTCTGCCGCTTCACAGCTCGCTTCTCGGCCGCTTCACAGCTCGCTTCTCGGCCGCTTCACAGCGCAAAACCACTGGGAGAAGCGTAGAGAAAGCAGGCGACCTCATGCTCTTCATCAACCATCTGAAGCTGTGGAGCCTCCAGCCGGCATCGGTCCATCACCTCGGGACAGCGATCGGCAAAAGGGCATCCGGATCGAGCCGCAGAGGGCGACGGAACATCACCCTGTAAAATAATTCTCCGTCTTTTCCGCTCACGTCTCGGATCCGGCAAGGGCACGGCTGAGAGAAGCGCCCGCGAATAGGGATGCATAGGCTGTCTATACAAAACGGCCGCATCGGCAGTCTCAACTATATGGCCAAGATACATAACCGCAATTCTGGAACAGAAATACTCTACAACCGCCAGATCATGGGCAATAAACAAAAATGTGAGGTCAAACTCATCCTGCAGATCCTTCAGCAGATTCAAAATCTGAGACTGAATCGATACATCCAGGGCTGATACTGGTTCATCTGCCAGTATCAGCTTTGGCCCCAGGGCTAACGCACGGGCAATACCAATCCGCTGACGCTGGCCGCCTGAAAATTCATGCGGATAACGATCGGCAAATGAGGAAGAGAGGCCGCAGCGGTCCATAAGGGAGGCCGCCTTCTTTCGAATCTCATCTTCAGATAGCGTAATGATACCCCTTCGGGCATAAATCCGTAAGGGCTCCGCTATCAGATCCCCTGCCCGCATCCTCGGATTGAGAGAAGAATAGGGATCCTGAAAAACTATCTGGAAATTCATCCGCTCGCGCCGCAATTCTTCAGGCGACATAGCAGCAAGATCCTTCCCCTCGAAAAAGATATGCCCGGCTGTAACCGTTTGCAGCTGAGCAATAGCCATGGCTGTCGTCGACTTTCCGCAGCCGGACTCTCCAACAAGACCAAGGGCCTCACCCCTGCGAACGATAAAGCTGACACCGTCTACTGCCCTGATTGCCCCTACCTTGCGCTTGAACAAAATCCCCTTCTCTATAGGAAAATGAACGCTGAGATCTTGTACATCCAATAATATATCTTTATCAGCCATTATTATATTCCTTTGCATGGAGCCAGCAGGCAGCGGTACGCGACGCATCCCCATTAATGATAAATTCAGGAGGACTCTGCTTTGAGCAGATATTCATGGCCTTCTCGCATCGGGGCTGGAACGGACACCCTGGGGGAATATCAATGAGATTGGGCGGAGCCCCGGAAATCGTATGAAGCCGGCTGCCGCCCGCCCGGTCAATCCGCGGGATCGAATCCAGCAGCCCCCTCGTATACGGATGCTGAGGATCATAAAAGAGATCATCTATAGCAGCGCGCTCTACAATCCGTCCCGCATACATAACACAGACAGAATCGCACATATCAGCGACAACCCCGAGATCATGGGTTATCATGATGACGGAGGTGGATTTTTCCCGGGAAAGATTCTTGATAAGCTCGAGGATCTGAGCCTGAATAGTAACATCAAGGGCTGTCGTAGGTTCATCTGCTATAAGTATTTCCGGATCGCACGAGAGAGCCATAGCAATCATGACCCGCTGGCGCATACCGCCGGAAAACTGGTGTGGATAGTTATCAGCCCGCTGTTCAGCATCCGGGATACCGATCAGTTTGAGCAGGTCGATGGATTTTGCCTTAGCTTCTTTCTTACGCATTCCATGATGCAGACGGAGCGCTTCCGCTATCTGATACCAAACTTTAATAACGGGATTCAGCGATGTCAGCGGGTCCTGAAAAATCATGGAAATATGCTTGCCGCGTACGGTTCGAATCTCCTCCTCAGACCGCTCGAACATGTTTTCTCCCTTGAAAATCACTTGCCCTGCGGTTATGCGTCCCGGGGGATACTGAATGAGCTTGAGGATGGAAAGATTTGTCACCGATTTTCCCGACCCCGATTCTCCTACAATGCCCAGAGTCTTACCCCTTTCCAGGGAAAAGGAAACATCATTGACTGCGTTTACGATTCCACGTTCGGTACGGAACTCGGTCATGAGCCCCTGCACCTGGAGTATCGTTTCGTTATTCATTGGCATACTCCTAGCGTACATTCCGCAGACGCGGATCAAGTATATCACGCAGTCCGTCTCCGAGCAGGTTGAATCCAAGCACGAGGGTAACTATCGCCAAACCCGGATATATTGCGGTCCAGGGTGCCAGCATCATCACTTTACGAGCACTGCTGAGCATGTTCCCCCATGATGGTTCAGGGGGCTGGACGCCAAGGCCGAGAAAGCTCAATGCTGATTCCAACAGGATGGCAACCGACAGCGAGAGGGATATCTGGACGATAATGGGGGCCATGCTGTTCGGCAGCAGATGGCGAAACAGAATATAGGTACGTCCAGCACCGTTAGATCGGGCAGCTCGCACAAACTCGTTCGACTTGAGGGCTATAATGGAGCCTCTGCTGATCCGCGCAAATTGGGGTATATAGACGATCCCGATAGCTATAATAACGTTATAGGTATTTTCCCCGAGTATTGCCATAACAAATATTGCAAGAAGCAGGGAAGGAAATGAAAACAGTACATCCGCTATGCGCATGATCCCATTATCCCAGCGTCCGCCAAGGTACCCCGCCCAGATTCCCATCAGGATTCCAAAAGAGGCTCCCAAAGCAGTTGCCGCAATACTGATGACCAGAGAAACTGTAGTCCCCTTCATTATTCTTGATAGAATATCCCGGCCAAATTCGTCGGTACCAAAGAGATGGCCGGAGGTAAAGGAAGGCGCCTCCAGAAGCCGTTGAGAGTTCATCTCGGAGGGATCGAACGGAAGCCAAAAAAAAGAAACGATAATGATAAGCACGTACAGTACAATAATTACCAATCCAGTTACTGCTATGCCGTTTTTAAACAATCTTGGTACTGTCACAGCTCACCTCACTACATCGTCCAGGCGGATGCGGGGATCCGCAAGGGCATAAACCAAATCGGTAATAAGATTAACGACAACAAACAGGGTCGCTATGACCATCACAACAGCTTGTATTATGGGATAGTCTCTTTGGTAGATGGCATAGAGAGCCAGCCGACCCATACCGGGAAGAGCAAAAACCTCCTCAATAACAATAGCACCGCCAAGCAGGTATCCGGCATTGAATCCTGTTACCGTGATAACCGGCAGGATGGCATTTTTCAAGGCATGAAAATATATTACCGACCGTTTTTTCAGCCCTTTAGCTTTTGCGGTCCGGATGTAGTCCATCTGGAGAACTTCCAGCATGCTGTTTCTTGTATAGCGCATCACGACCGCGGCAAAGCCTATGCCGATGGCCAGGGATGGGAAAAAAAGCATTTTCAAGTTTTGCAGCGGTGAATCAAAAAAACTCACATAATTCCCCATGGGAATCCAGCCGCGAAACCTGGAAAATACCATAACCATCAGAGCGGCAAGCCAGAACTGGGGCAAAGACAGGCCGAGCAGCCCGCCAATGCGGCTGACAAAGTCTCCAAACGAATTCTGGCGCAGTGAGGAGGCTATGCCCAATGGAATTCCAATGAGCAGGGCAAGAATCAGGGAGAACAGGGTCAGTTCCAGGCTCAGAGGAAGCCGGGAGAGAATATCGGGCAGCACCATCCTTCCGGTCCGCAGGGAATAGCCGAAATCACCTCTCAGAATATCACCAAGCCACTCAATATAGAGGATGGGAACCGGTTTGTCTTCACCGAAGAGGCGCTTGAGTTCTTCCATCTGCTCGGGAGTCGCTTCAACCTGAGTTCCCAAATACATTTCCAGCGCTGTTCCGGGTATAAGCCTGACAAGAAAGAAAACAATAAGGGAAACCCCGAGCAAGACCGGGATTAAAGATAAGAGTCTCCTTACGACATACCTGCCCACAATTCACCTCGATAATCATGATTTGAATTGCAGCCTTCCCTCAGCGGGGGGAAGGCTGCACGGCAACTCCAAAACAATCTCTAAAACAATCGTTAATCTATAACATCTGTATGGGTAACATAATAGAGACTTCCATTCCCCACTTGCCTGAAACCTTCTACCCGAGGTCCGACAACATGATTTTCATTCGGACTGTAGAGGAATACCAGCGGTGCTTTTTCACTCAGAACTCTCTGCAGTTCAGCATAGGTAGCCTTACGTTCTGCGGGTACGGTCTGCAGGCGGCCAAGATCGAGCAGCTTATCGGTCTCCTCATCCTTGAACATAAAATTGTTAACACCGCCGGTGCTGTGCAAGGTCCGGTACAGGAACCGGTCCGGTTCACCGCTGCCGCCCCGTATTTCCACCATTGAGTCAAAATCACGCTTAACCCAGCGGTCAATATACACGCCCCATTCCACAACTTCAAGCTCGGCAGTGACGCCGATATTCTTGAGCTCGCTCTGAATCACCTGAGCAACTGCAAGGCCGCCTTCGTAGGATGCCGAGCAAACGATGTTGAACGTAAATCCGTCAGGATATCCGGCTTCAGCCAGCAGAGCTTTGGCTTTGTCATAATCTGGTGAGGTATTGGGAAGCTCGGAAAGCGGCAGCGCCCATTCGGTAGCCGATACGGGAATGGGGCCGGTTGGAGAACCCATGCCGAATTCCGCCATATTCACGATTTCATCCCTATCAATGGCCAGGGCTAATGCCCGTCGTACCCGCTCATCGGTGAAGGGCTCGCGGGTTGTGTTGAACCCAAAAGTCCGCACATTGATTCCGGGCTTGTTCATTACTTCAACCTGACTGATATTTTTAGCCTGACGAATTGTTGCCCCGTCATTAATTGCGGCAATATCAAGATCTCCCGAGCGTACGCCTGCCAGAAGCGATGCAGCTTCAGGAATGACGCGGTAAATCACCTTATCGACAACAGGTGCGCCTGCCTCAAAATAATCAGGGTTTTTGACCAGCGTCATTGAATTGTCCGGCACCCACTCTTCGAGCATGAACGGACCGGTACCGACAGCAACTTTTTGCAGATTGCCGTGCTCTTCCACGGCTTCCCTGGGTACGATTGACAGGTTGTTTGAAGTCAGGGCATCAAGGAGAGAAGCAAGCGGAGAAGCAAGCGTCAGTTTGACAGTATAATCATCCAGCACATCAATTGAATCTACCAATGAAATGTAGGATCGTCCGGGAGAAGCTGTTTTCGGATCCATAATACGTTCCAGCGAATATTTAACATCATCTGCAGTCATTTCGCGACCATTGTGAAACAGTACGCCTTCACGGAGATGGAAAATATAGGTCAGGTTATCAGGAATTTCCCAGGATTCAGCCAGGTCGGGAACGACTGCAAGGTTCTCGTCCAGTCGAACCAGACGGTTGTACATCAGGTCAACCCGTCGATGGGATGAGAACGCTGTAACAATATGCGGATCAATCCCAATTGCTTCCTGATCGACTCCTATGGTCAGCACCTTCTCTGCCGCCGGTTTAACGGCACTATCAGCACTTCCAGCGGCAAACAGACCTGCAGCCAGCAGCAGCAGGACAATGGTCAAAGTCAACATTCCAGTTTTTTTCATCTATTCCTCCTTGAAAATATAGACTCTCGTATATATGAAATCCGGCAAACACCAGATTTTACAGACCAGTTTAAAAAAAAATCGTATTACAAATCGTATAAACAAACCTGCCCGGTTCAGCAAGTCAGGGTCAATACGCCGAGCACCGCCGCCGTACGGGCTCCTGTTACAGCAGGCAGGCTTCCGGGGCGCCCCATGAGCGATTCATGACCGATCACGGCAAAGGCCATAGCCTCACGGGCTTGATCGGGAATGCCGAAAGCAGTTGCCGTAGTCACGGTAATCTCTTCAGGCAGCCGCTCTTGAATCATTTTCAACAGGGATGCATTAAGCGCACCGCCCCCGCAAATCAGCACCTTTGCTATGGACACATAGGGCAGTACGAAGTCGTGATATGCTCGGGCAATTGTTTCAGCGGTGAAAGCGGTCGCTGTGGCGATTACAGCTTCGTACGACAGTCCCTTCGCCTCAGCCCGCTGCATAAACTGTTGTGCAAATGCAGCTCCGTATATTTCCCGACCGGTACTTTTGGGAGGTGTCCGCGTAAAATAGGCATCCTGCATATACTCTTCAACGAGCTCCTCCGAAACTGTTCCCCGGGCGGCAATGCCGCCTTCAGCATCATACCGAAGGGTTCCTTTAGAACCGATTCCAACGATCGCATCAATAATCATGTTGCCGGGACCCGTGTCGAAGGCAAAGACACCCGTGCTGCTGCTCTCTGTGGATTCTGAGGAATTCCGGGAACCCGAAATTCTCGGGGGAAGGCGCGGAGGAAGAATGGTTGCGTTTCCTATCCCGCCAATATTCTGGACTATGCGCCCTTCATCAGGGCTGCCGAAAAGCAGATGATCTATGAAGGGTGCCAGCGGAGCCCCTTCCCCACCTGCAGCCATATCGGCAGATCGCAAATCGGAGATTACCGGTATTCCCGTACGTTCCTGCACAACAGGCCCCGAACCCAGCTGAAGTGTGCCCTTTACGGGCACCGCACCCGATGGACCCGGGAAATTGCGAGAAACCGGCGCATGCCAGACCGTCTGACCATGCATGCTGATCACATCCACCTGATCGGCCCTGAATCCGGCTTCAGCAATAACCTGCAAGGCTGCCGCCGCATACCATTCAGAGAGACCAAAATGGGTATAGACCAGATCATCAATTTTTGCCGTGGAAATGGTGCAGAGTCTGGCTATTTCTCCCCGGACCTCGTCGGTGTAGGGCAGGTAGCTATGCTTAATAAGCCGAACTGATTCAACTTCTGCAGCAGCGGTGGTTTTGATGCTCACAAGAACTGCATCGACTCCATCTAATGAGGTTCCGGACATAATGCCCAAAACGGTGTGTTCTGTTTTACTTCTATAGGCGGCTATGAGCCCACTCTTACTATTTGTTGTTTCCATACCTGAACAGTATATGACACAATATTTCAAAATACAACTTATTTTTTAAAATTTTATTTCTTTACTTTACCATCCTATAATGATACAGTTACTGCAGTACCAAAAATAATCCTCGGTTCTGAACTGGCATCGAACTGGCATCGAACTGGCATAGTTCTCCGAGAGTGATGCGGAGAACCCTGAATGATCAATACGACGATAACCCAGGAAATGCTGGATCTCTTTACAACTGAACAGAGCAATGTTCGTTCCATCAACATTGATGAGATGCCTGTGATGGAAATACTTACGCTCATCAATGAGGAGGACAAATCGGTTCCCTATGCGGTTGAACGTCAGCTTGGAAAAATCGCCTCCCTCATTGAAGAAATTGTGGCAGCCTTCCGTAAGGGCGGACGCCTGATTTATATCGGTGCCGGCACCTCCGGACGCCTTGGGGTTCTTGATGCATCTGAATGCCCGCCGACCTTCGGGGTTTCTGCTTCCATGGTACAGGGCTTCATTGCCGGGGGGCGGGATGCGCTGGTACGATCGATTGAGGATGCCGAAGATGATGCGGATGCAGGAGCCGCGGCAATTGAATCTATCAATTTCAATGCCAATGACGTCCTCGTGGGGATCACAGCTTCAGGACAGGCGCCGTATGTTCTCGGAGCTATGGCTAAAGCCTCGGAACTGGGAGCGGTTACCGCTGCTGTCAGCTGCAATAAAGAGTCAAAGACTTTTTCCTATGCCAAACATGCGATTTTGCTTGACGTAGGTCCGGAAGTCGTGACAGGATCTACTAGAATGAAAGCTGGTACTGCACAAAAGCTTGTTCTTAATATGCTGACAACAGCCAGCATGATTCGAATCGGTAAGGTTTACCGTAATCTTATGGTCGATCTTACTCCTGTTAACAAGAAACTTGTGGAACGTTCCAAGAGACTCATCAGACAGGCAACTGATTGTTCCGTTGAAACAGCAGATGAGGCTTTTACGGCTTCTGGACGTAAGCCTAAAATTGCGATTCTCATGATACTTCTCGGGGTAAGTCGCTATGATGCGGAGTTTCTTGAGAAAGAGAGCAATGGCCCGATTGCTGAAGCTATTCGCCTGCATCAGAAGAATGCTGGAATTTTACCTGCTCCCTGAACGCGGCACAGACAGACAGTTTCAATTGTCCAGTATGTACGTTGTGGTATGTACGTTGTGGTATGTACGTTGTGGTATGTACGTTGTGGTGTAGCGTTGTGATGAAAACAGAATTCCCTGATTTGATAGAAGACTGGAGGTACTATATGGCTGATCATTCCGGAATCGACGGAGCCTTTGTCGCAATTAACGCCCGCCTGGACACCTTATCCGAATCCGAGCGCAAGATTGCCGATTATGTATTTAAAGAACCCAAGAAAGCTCTCCATTTCAATGTACGGGAATTGGCAAAGCAAAGCGGATCAAGCCAGGCTGCTGTTGTGAGATTTTGCAAGCGTAATGGATTTGACAGTTTCAGTAATTTCAAACTTCGTCTTGCTCGTGATGTGTTTCGTGATTCGGATGAACGGTATATTCCTGATCTGGATCTGGAGTCAGAACCCTCACCCGGAAGGGTAATCCATGGGGTCGTAGACAGAACCCAGCGTGCTTTATCTGCCTTGGAAACTTCTCTGGACCCCTCCTCTGTTAAAGACGCGGCCGATAACATATTCAAAGCAACTTCTACCCTGCTCTTCGGGGTCGGAGCATCCGGAGTGGTAGCCTACGACTTTCTGCAAAAACTGATACGTCTTGGCTTGCCGGCATTTTATGTTTCGGATACAGACTTGCAGCTGACTGCTTCAACGACTATCCGACCTACCGATATTGCTTTTGTGGTTTCCTATTCTGGGGAAAACAGTGATATGATCGAAGCTGTTCAAAACATACGCAGCAGAAAAGCATCGGTAATCTCCCTGACTATGGATACAGAGAATACCGTTCGTTCTCTGGCACAGACAGCGCTGCTTGTTCCGTCATCAGAACGTATTTATCGACAAGGAGCTGCCACATCACGTATTAATCAGCTGGCAGTAATTGATATTCTCTATTCTATTATGGTCTCAAAAAATCTTGATGAGTCAATTACGGTAATTGAACGAACAATGGATGCCACCCACCGCCGGCCTTGATTTTTCGGTCCGCTTGGGATTATGCTTCAGCACATGAACAGGAACAAACTGATCGCAGAAATTGACAGTTTCGGCAGCTTTTCTTTCTCACGCTCTTCCGGTCCGGGAGGTCAGAACGTAAACAAGGTCAATACAAAAGTGCAGCTGACTCTCTATCTTGAGGATCTGCCCTCTTTTTCTGTTCCTGTTCCTGATCCTGATCCTGATCCTGATCCAGTTCCTGTTCCTGTTTCCGAGGCTGAAAGAGAGCGTATCAGTTTCAACCTCGGACAGCGACTGAAACAGCTGAAGGATGGGGCGTTTTTTATTGAAGCCCAGCGCGAACGGACACAGCTTGCCAACAGGCGACTGGCGGTTAACCGTATGGCCGACTGCATCATCGAGGCCTCCCGTCCTGCGGAGGTGAGAAAAGCTACCGCCCCGACGAGGGCATCCAAGCAGCGCCGGCTGGACTGCAAGAAAGCTCAGGGGCGCAAGAAGCTGCTTCGCAGTAATCCTGCAAAAAATTCGGTGGATTCCGAGCTGTAACCGGGATCCGCACTACGTGCCTGCAAAGGCACAAAGGTGTCTGACACCGTTTCAGAGGTATCTGACACCGTTTTCCGCAATTTTAGAAGTAGAAAACACCGTTTTCCGCAATGTGAAGTGGTTTTTTTTGAGGGATACGGTGTCAGACACCCACATACCATCGGAGGAGTTATTATGAATATCACTACGGGAGCACTGTTCGGCATCCTGGTCATCTTTTTCTATCTTCTGACCATCCTCAACTATCTGGTAAAGCTGATCAACAGGAAATACGGCAAGCGCATGAAATCTCATGAAAAGGGCTATCGGGTATATACCGGGTTCATGAAGTTTATTATTAAAAAGCATCGTCTCTTCGGCGCCGCAGCCCTCCTCTTTCTCATAATTCATATCATTATCCAGTACAATGCTTATCAGTATCTGAGCCAGACCGGGGCTGCCGCTGCCAGCGTGCTCCTGCTGCAGGTAATTCTGGGAATATACGGCAGCAAGAAAGGGATGGGGAAAACCAGAAAATGGCTCTACTATCATCGTACGGTTGCGGTTCTGCTGCCTGTCGTCATTGCGGTTCATGTTTTTTAACGGTTGGAACCCATCAGCGGATCAGATTGTTCTTCCCTACAGGCTCAGGCACCGACTACTCTCATCGTTTCTCGCAATCATCGTGCTCCTGGCTGGACTGAGCGCTTTAACTCTTTCCTGGTCAGGCACCTACTACAAAGATCTTTCCGGAAGGCTCGAACAGCAAGTTGCTATCCATGAGGTCTCCCTGCGGCTCAGATCTGTTTCTGAAGAGGTGGGCAGCTACATCAGCAGCGGCAATTCTGCCTACATGGATCAGATTGATGAAAACTTCGCGTTTATTGAAAATCAGCTGGTCGAATTATCGCAGCAGGTTGAACTCCGCAGCATGATGTATTATCAGCTTATTGACCTTCAGTCGATGGCCGGGAGTCTTCTGGAGGACGTCAAACAGCTGGGGGCAAACCTGACTCACGGGCAGCCGATGATATACATTCGCAATCAGGAAGGCTCCATTAATCGTCACATAGGGTATATAGAAAATGAGCTGTCCCAACTGAACAGCTCCTATATGGATAGAATCCAGAATTTCTATTCCGGCTTTGCCCGCCAGATGAGTATTGTCGTCCGCTCAATTATCATTCTCACCCTTACGCTGGTAATAATCTCATTTTTCATAGCCCGCAGATTTACGCTGTCGGTATCCAGACCTATCCACTCGCTAGCCCTGCACCTTATCAGATTTGGCAAGGGGGATCTTGAAACCGTGATGGGCTCCAGCAGCAGTCGGGATGAAATTGCAGTCCTTGTCGATTCCTTCAATCAAATGGTCAAGAGGATCCGCTTGCTGATTTATGATATCCAGCAGAAAGCGGATATCGAGAAACGGCTGAAAAGTGAAGAACTGGCAAACCAGGAGACCAGACGGCTGCTGAGGGAATCCGAGCTGGCTCTGCTCCAATCGCAGATTAATCCCCACTTTTTATTCAACACGCTGAATATCATCTCCTCCCTTTCTCAGATCGAGGATGCTCCTCAGACGGGAAAGGTCATCAGCAACTTGTCAAACCTTCTCCGCTACAACCTGAAAAATCAGAACGAACTGGTAAAAATCGAGAGAGAAGTTGAAATAATCCGCAGTTATATGAGTATACAGAAAGTGCGTTTCGGCAATAAAATTGTCTACAAGGAAACTATTGACCCCTCCTTGCTGCAGAATGTCATTCCCAGCATGCTGCTGCAGCCGCTTGTGGAGAATGCTGTCAAGCATGGTCTGGAACCGATCAGTCGAACGGGAATTGTCGAGCTGCTGATCAGAAGCACCGATGAGAGGCATTTCGAGATAGCTATCAGAGATAACGGGATCGGTATAAGTGAGGCAGCCGCCGCGGCAGCTGTCAGCTCATCTGCGGAAGGTTCAGACCAGACAATCGGGCTGCGCAACGTTGCCCGTCGGCTTGAGCTGCGCTACGGTAAAAAGGTATTGAGTATCCGAAAGGACTCACCTCAGGTTTCCGGCCAAGGTTCCGGCCAAGGTTCCGGCCAAGGTTCTGGACAGGATGCTGGTCAGGGTACGGTATGCACCATCATTCTTCCCCGGGATTACCGTTCTGTCAGCGAACCTGCTGTCGATACAGACGGGGGGTGAGACCTGTCATTTTCCTGAAGGCTTTGGAGAAGTAGCTGACATCGGTATAGCCGGATCTTGCTGCAATATCTTTTACTGAAAGGTTGGTACTGGCAAGGAGCTTGCTGGCGGATTCGATTCTTCTTTGAATGACATAATCCAGGAAATTGATGGAAAACTTCTGTTTGAACAGTTTACTGATATACTGCGGGGTCAGACCGACGAGCTCTGCCGCGTTTTCCAGGCTTATGCTGCTGAAATCATTCAAATCGATATAGCAAAGAATTTTCTGCAGATGGGTATCGTCCGGCGAGGCTGATGTGTCAAAAAGATGGATGAGCTCATCGACCGCCGAATCGAACCACTGCCGAATTTCTTCCGGAGAAGCTAAAAGAATCTGCACGCGCATCATAGTCTGGATCATGCTGATCAGCAGCGGGTTTTTTCGCAGCATGCGGCTGCGTCTTATCTGGATCAGCAGTTCACAGATAATAAAATGCATGTCAGCGACTGACCGTCCGCTTGTTATCAGCCAGGTGCTGAATGATTGCGCTGCTTGCCGTGCCTCAGCCCACCGGGCATGGGTCAAGGCGGACAGCAGTTGCTCTTCGATATCTTCCGGGTAGAGCCAGGGATCTTCACCGGCCGCTGACGATCCTTCATCGATGTTCACCACCCTGGCAGATTGATTTTCCTGATACAGCTGGAGCTGATCAAATGCTTGGCTGAAGGAGAGGGGGAATTCCCGGGGGCTGTTCTGGTGCGGTCCTGTGACGGTTCTGCACTTTTTCCCGGTGCTGGTCTGCACCCGATGGGCAATTTCCTCGGCTATAAACTGCAGATCATGGGGGGAGCCGCTGCCGGTTTGGGAGCCGCTGCCAGTTTGGGAGCCGCTGCCGGGGGAATGGCCATTGGAATGGCCATTGGAATGGCCGGAGGAGGTTACTTCTGCCGCAAACACCGGCAGGATCGGACCAAGCCAGCGCCCTGGGTAACAGCCGGGCAGCCGTTCTACCCTGTGCACGCTCTCTTCCTTCTGCTCCTCAGTCAATGCTGCTTCCAGATCGTCGTGAGCCAGCGCAGCTAAAATGAAGAGCCCCTCCCTCACCGGAGGCCGCATGAGATCGGCTAATGATTCTGCTGAGAGTCCTCCATAGTTGCCGTGAATAAAGGCCGCCACCATATCCTTGACAGCTAATGACCGGAAAATATGATACTCTTTCTGTTCGCGGGCAAGCATTGCATTGTGGAAAAGCTGCCGGGATGCTTTTCCCAGCAGATTCATCAGCGGTTCTTCCTGAACCGGTTTTAGCAGATATCCGAGGATTCCTGTGTTCATGGCCTTCTGAACATACTCGAAATTATCATGGGCCGACAAGATGATTATCTGCGTTGACGGGCGCTCCTGCAGAATCAGCTGGGAGGTCTCGAGACCGTTAACATCGGGAATATTTATATCCATCATGACAATATCCGGAAGCTTTTCCCGACATACGGAGAGCGCTTCGGGACCGGTTCCCGCTTCCCCGACAACCTGATACCCGGAAAACCGTTCTATCAGCATCTTCCTGCAGGCGTAGCGGGCTAACGGCTCATCATCCACTATCACTATCTGCAATGGCTGCGTCACTGTATTACTCCCGTCTTGCCGGCAGGCATCATGCGTCTTGTCGTCGGGCTATTTTGCATCTTGCGTCTTGCCTGCAGGCAGCTTGTATCTCACCGGCTGGCTATCTGCCTTCGTTGAACTTTCGTACCTCATCCAGCAGGGCCTCCAGATTTTCCAGCGGCGTGCGGGCCTGCACATTGTGAATTGCATTAAACACATATCCCCCATTCCGGCTGAATATGTCAAGCCTGGAACGCACCTGTCGGCGGACCTCTTCCGCCGTTCCAAAGGGAAGCACCTGCTGGGTATCGACCCCGCCCCCCCAGAAGGTCAGCCTGTCGCCGTAGGCCGATTTCAGGTGTTCAGGCTCCATCCCGGCCGCCGAACACTGGACAGGATTGATAATATCAAAGCCCGCTTCAATAAAGGCCTCCATAAAGGGTTCCACGGCTCCGCATGAATGCTTGAAGGTCTTCCATGACGTATGCTTGTGTATCCAGTCGTTAACTCTCCGGTAGTAGGGAGCATAGAGGGTGTCCAG
The DNA here is from genome assembly GCA_018399255.1 of Spirochaetales bacterium. Classification (GTDB taxonomy): domain Bacteria; phylum Spirochaetota; class Spirochaetia; order JABMQR01; family JABMQR01; genus M55B182. The sequence continues at coordinate 62,140 of JAGYPA010000011.1, forward strand.
GGTTTCCCGGGAACAGAACTGACCAGACTGGGTTCCGAAATCTGTTCCGCAAATGAATACCGCATCAGGAACGGATCCGACAACCGGGGCTATTCTTTCGAGATTCTCTATAGCAATATCAGCCTGCTTCTCAAATATTTCATGAATATAATCCTGACGGACAGCGGTAGATACGTACCATTCGGTAACATCCCGGATGCCCTTCGGGTGCTTCAGGTTCGGTGCGGGGACCAGGGCTATATCTCCGAAGGCGGTGCCTCCAAAGTTGGCAGTTACGCCCTTTCCCGACTGCTGTGCATCCTGACAGGCTTTTTTGAAGTATTCAAGGTCTTCATCGGACAAGGCACCGAACTCTTCCAGATTGTCAGCGGGATCCAGGGCATCATCATCGATCGGCTCCTGGCGGATTACGGCATCGAAAAAGTATCCGCCCCCGGGCATATGCCCACTGGCCGGAGCCGATGTATCCCCCTCGGGATAAATATAGACATCATCACCTGAATAGGAAACGTTGAAGTTTCCGGGAACCAGAACCTCCTGACCCCAGGGGGCCCGCCATTCCTTCCAGTTTTCCAGGGGAAAGCCGAAGAGGGTATTTCTCGGGGTTATTCCGATAACATCGACTCCCATAGCATCGAGCAGGTCCTGCTCAGGATACCCCAGCATCTGATAGGGCTCATGAATTTTCACTCTTTCGGGCTTCAGTCCGAAAACTTTGCGCAAATCGGCGACTACGCTGGCGTGGATGCCGGTTACCGCAGTGGACCCGAAATCGACAGGGACCGGTCCGCTCTGGTGATTCAGCGCTCTCTGCAGTTTTTCCTTGCTGTTCATAGTTTCTCTCCTACAGGTTTCCGGATCTTGCACATCCTGTTGATGTAAAACATCCACAGGATGTTCAAGGTCTTCAGGATATCATTTAAACCCTTTTGTATTTTTTTGACAAGGTATCGATCAGGACCGCTGTCAGCAGGGTCGCCCCTATGACAAAGGTCTGCCAGTAGACATCAACCCCGAGCAGGGTCAGGGCATTGGTGATAATTCCCATCAGAAGGGTACCGAGAAAGGCTCCAAGCACAGAACCCTCCCCTCCCTGCAGGCTGGCCCCGCCAATTATTACTGCCGTTATTACCCGCAGCTCAAGTCCTGATCCTGCGGTTACCGAGGCCGAGCCCAGGCGGGCAGTCATCACGATTCCGGATATTGCCGAAAACAATCCCGTCAGCACATAGGCGAGAATTTTAATCTTATCGACAGGGATTCCCGAGAGACGGGCGGAATGCTCATTCCCCCCGATATAGTAGCCCTGTCGGAAAAAACGCGACTTTCTCAGAAGAATATCACCAATAATCAGCAGAACAACGGCAATGATTATGGGATTCTGGATTTCCAGCAGCTTAGCCTGCCCGATCATCTTGAAGGCCTTGGGCAGCCCGGTTACATTCTGGCCCCGGGTAATGATCAGCGTCAGCCCGCGAAAAAGACTCAGGCTGGACAGTGTCGTGACAAATGGATTAATTCCGATTTTCGCTACGATCAACCCGTTCATCAGCCCTATAAGCCCTCCCAGCCCCATTCCCAGGATCACGGCAATGGCCACGGGCATGCCGCTTCTCAGCATGAGGGCGGTAGAAGCCCCGGTAAAGGCCACGATTGAGCCGACCGACATATCGAACCCGCCGGTCACCATGAGATGCACCATGGCCACGGCAATGATTGCCTCCAGAGACAAGCCGAGCATTACCGCCAGCAAGTTTGCCTTTGTAAAAAAATAAGGGGATACAAAAGACATAATAATAAAGAGAACCGCCACAATCAGAAAGATGACAAACTCACGCTGCTTTATCAGGGTCTTTATCCAGTTATTCACACGTTCCTCCATCGGCCGTGCTGGCGGCCATTGCAATTATCTGTTCTTCCGTGGCATGTTCCCCGGGAACGGTACCGACGATTTTTCCGCTTTTCATGACCAGAATCCGATCGCTGAGACCGAGAATTTCCGTAAGATCTGATGAGATCATAAGTATGCCAACCCCGGTTGCGGCCAGATTCCGCAGCAGCTGGTAAATCTCGCTTTTTGCCCCGACATCAACTCCCCGTGTCGGTTCGTCCACAATGAGGAATTCAGGGTTGATGCCGAACCAGGTCCCCAGCAGGACCTTCTGCTGATTGCCTCCTGATAGATTTCTCACCAGCTGATGTACGGAGGGGGTAAGTATCCGGAAATCCTTTCGGGTTTTCTCGGCAAATTCCAGCATGCGGGTATCGTTGAGCATACCGTACCGGTTGGTGAAGTCTTCCAGATGATTTGATGCAACATTTTCCTTGATGGTAAAACCGGTGATCAGTCCCTGGGATTTCCGGTCTTCGCTCAAATAGCCGATACCGGCTCGAATTGCATTTTTGGGATTACGGATATTCAGTTCTTTCCCTTTCAGAAAAACCGTTCCGCTCTCCGGCGGTTCCGCTCCGAAAATTGCCCTGGCCATTTCTGTCCTTCCTGCACCGATGAGACCGGCAACCCCGACTATTTCACCAGCCCTCACGGAAAAGGATATTCCCTCGAATTTGCGATGTAAGCCCTTTTTCCTGTCGGTAATATTTCGGGCTTCGAAGAGGACTCCGCCTATAGCGTCATCCGGTCCCCGTTTCCCATACATATTGGTAATGGTTCTTCCCACCATATTGGTTATCAGGTATTCTTCATCAATATCTTTGACAGCTGCTTCACTCACATTTTTTCCATCCCGGAGAACGGTCACTCTGTCTGCTATCTCAAAGATTTCTATAAGATGGTGAGATATGTAGATAAATGATAATCCTCTGTCTTTCAGCTTGCGGATGTTGTGAAACAGCTGCGTGATTTCGTGTTCTGTGAGGGATGAGGTCGGTTCGTCCAGAATCAGGACGCTCGGGTTATAGGAGATCGCCTTGAGGATCTCGACAACTTGCTGATTGGCTATCGAAAGTTCGCGGATCGGTGTGGCCGGATCTATGCAGTCGAGATCGAAGAGTTTCAGCAGGTTCCTGGTATCCTCATACATTTTCCTGCGATTGATAAAGTTGATGCGGCCGACCGGCTGTCGGTTGGCAAAGATGTTCTCTGCTATGCTCAGGGTGGGGATAAGGCTGAGTTCCTGAAATACGATGCTGATTCCTTTCAGGTTGGCATCGTGGGGGGATTCGCAGGTTATCTTCTTACCTTTCATCAGGATAGAGCCGGAATCAGGCTGATAAATCCCGCCGAGGGTGAGCATCAGGGTGCTTTTGCCGGCTCCGTTTTCCCCTACCAGCGCATGTACTTCTCCTTCTCTCAGGGAGAAATCCACCTCATCGAGCGCCTTGACGCCCGGGAAGGTTTTAACGATTTTTCTGGCTTCCAGTAATATGGTTTCATGCATATATGCAGTCCTTTTCCTCCGTGCCCGTGGCTGTGCCTCTGGCTGTGCCCCGTGCCCCGTGCCCAGGTTCGGATCCGGGTCTGTACCTGGATCATTACAAAAGGAGCAGCAGAATTTTGCATTCGTGCTGCTCCCCAGTTCCAGTACCGAACGGTTTGCTATCTCATATAGTATTTGTAATTGGTTTCATCAACAATAATGGCTCCGGTATCTACCATGGAGGGTATTCCCAGGACTCCAGCTGATGCATTATCTGTCGTTATGGCAACATTGCTGTTATTGAGATTATAGAGGATCTGAACTGCATAGTAGGGCATAAGGGCTGTCTGCTGAGCTACGGATGCTGAGATTATCCCGTCGGCAATAGCTTCGAGGACTTCATTGCCCCGGTCCATCGATACAATTTTAATCTCTCCCGCCTTTCCTGCTTCTCGAACTGCTGTCGCGGCACCTGACCCGCCGGCTCCTTCCACGCAGGCGATCCCGGCCAGATCCGGAAATTTCTGGATAAGTGCCGATGCTGCCTGGGCGGCAATTACCGGATCACTCTGGGTATCTGCAATCTGCACAATCTCAATCCCCGGATAATCGGCAAGAGCTGACTGATATCCGCTTATCCGTTCCTCAAGGTTGGACTGTCCCGGTTTGGTCATTATGGCAACTTTCCCGCTGCCGCCGATCAGTTCTGCAAGCTTATGCCCACCGGCTACCCCTGCTCCGAAGTTTCCTGTTCCGACAAAGGCGAGTCTGTTGGAGTCGGGAAGGTCCGCATCGACCGTTACAACCGGGATTCCAGCAGCTATTGCCTTGTCAATTATGGGATTAAGGACAGATTCAAAGCCGACGACCACGATACCGTTCGGGCGTTTGGCTATGGCCTGCTCAAAAGCCGATACCATGGCGTTCATATCATATTCTGCAGGTCCGACATATTCCGTTCTGACTCCCAGTTCCTTGCCGACCATCTCCATTCCCATCTTGTGGTCGTAGAAGTAGTCCAGATTTCCCAGTGCTGATACTTCGATATAGAGCTGATCTGATTTCGGGTCAACTTCTTCCTGTGCAGCAGCCGTTTGCGTAACGGGAGCCTCCTTCTGACAGCCCGCGGTAAATAACACGGCAAGAATCAATAACAACACACCCAATTTTTTCATAATGCCTCCTGATTTTCTTTCATAGTCGAGTTTTCTTTCATAGTCGGGTAAGTATAACCGGCGGAAAGAGATTAACGACAGGCAGATAATTTTCACATATGCAGTAAATATTTAACAGCCTGCCCGGGATTTCCCCTCGGAACAAGATACGTTATATTAAAATTTTACCATTTTGCATAATTTTTTACATAATTCGGGATATGACGGAGCAAGGATACAAGGATACTCGGAACATACCTGTGCAATTGAGATAAAATCAAAAATCTGGTAATTTAAGCTATGACTCAGGATGACCTTACGTTTTTTCATCAATTTTTTGATGCCTATGTCCAGGATTTTACCGGGGAGAATGACCTGACTGGAGAGGACGATCTGGTTCGGCAGAATATCGATCTGAAATACGAACATACCCGCAAGGTCTGCGAAGCCAGCCAGATGATTGGAAAGAGCCTTAATCTGGACGGTGTTAATCTTATGCTGGCTGAGACGGCGGCTCTGTTCCATGATATCGGACGTTTCAGCCAGTTTGCCCGGTTCCGCACCTTCACCGATCGGGTATCGTTTGACCACGCTGCTGAAGGAAGCCGCATCCTGCGGGAATCGGGCGTACTGCTGCGGCTTCCGGAGTCGGAACAGCACTGTATTCTTTCAGCGGTGGAACTGCACAACCGGTATCGTATTCCCGATTCCTTGGATGAGCAGAGTACGCTACATGCTAAAATTCTCCGGGATGCCGACAAGCTCGATATTTTCCGGGTTGTCACCGAGTACTACGCCAACCGGGCATTGATAGCAAACCCCGCCATGGAGGAGAGCATGCCCGATACGGAAGGCTGCAGCCCCCAGATTGTTCAAGATATCCTCGAAAATCGCAACACTCTTTCCCGACATGTGCAGAATATCAACGATACGATTCTGTTCAAGCTTACCTGGATTTTCGACATCAACTTTCCTGCTTCTCTCACTGCGATAAAGGAGCGAGGTTATATTGAGAAGCTGATGGCGCATCTGCCCGATACCGAGGAGATCCGCAAAATCCGGAAGCATCTTGCGGGTATTTAACCGCTTAAAAGGTGATTAAAAGGCGATTAAAAGGTGTCTGACACCGGATACCGCAATAACAAGTGCCTTCAACGCGAAATCCCTCAATTCAGCACGGCTTTTTTGCGGAATCCGGTGTCAGACACGCTTATCTTATCTGATAGTCAGGTTAACCGTGTTTTCCCTGACGGCCCCCTCCCGTATCAGATCTGTTTTGCCGTAAAGTTCATACAGCCCTCGCCCGATATCCTCGACAGGAACAGAGAAGTTCTGCACCACATGCCAGCCGTCAAGTCCCAGAAAGCCCAGTTTTTTTACCGTCATATCACTGTCGGGTGAAAGCAGCGATCCATCAAGCTTGAGGGTGAAGTCGGTTTCATCAATCAGGTCTATGGCTTCATTTTCGGTCAGTTTCTGACCTCCTAGCCCCCGACTCATGATAAAGGTGAAGCCGTCATCCCGATAGTCAAGAGTAAAATATGATGCTCCATCATCTGCGCCCATCCCCAAGGAATAGAAGTATATTTCTCCATCCGATGAAGGGTTAATCAGGCTGCAGCTGCTTGTCAGACCGATCATGAAAATGAGGATTGCTGCTGTGATTACTCTTCTTTGACCCAAATTTGCGTCATACATCATAAAATTACCCCCCTGTGTAAATAGACTCGTTACACTGTGAAATAGTTTTGCTTTTGCGTCAAGCAGCAAGGGCACGATAGGCGTCAGACACGCTTATTCCGTCGGTACCGGATTCTCCCCGGGAGTAAAGCTGCGTTTCCTGTAGCTTGTTTCCTCATAGAGCGACAGGATTTGCGGAGGAAGACAGGGCTCGACTGTTGGGGGAACAGCGTAGCACTTGGCCGGGATGTTACCGTCGCTGCTGCAAGGTTCCCAGGAAAGTTTTCCCGTTCGAGCAAATTTAACAACGTCCTCCTGGAGAGACCGGGCTGTCTCCAGCACCTCATCCATATCACGATTCAGAAGAAACAACGGCTTAACCAGCACAGAGGAAAAATTTCCGAACAGATAGGGCAAATCGGTAGCATGAAACGCATGCAGTCCGTTCATTTTGAGGATTGTCGTTTCATAATCAAACCGATACAACCAGACCGGAGCCCCGGCGGCTGAGGCTTCCGCCAGCCAGATACTGCTGATGCGAAAGAGCAGGTCAGTGTAGAGCATCACCCTCCCCCGCTGTTCGCCATACACATCCCGGTATCCTTGACGAAGAATGTTCAGCATAGCTCTGGTCTCAAGACTATTCCCGCCTGGTGCAGCAGATAGACTTTCTCATTAAAAGACCTGCTGCTTGAAAGTCAGTTGATCTTTTTAGGACCTCAGGGAGTGGATGCTCTGGAGGCCGATCTGCAGGAGTGCAGGAGATGCTCGAAGAGACTGCACAGCTCTTCATCCAAGGAACCTCTGCCCGGATCTCCATGCTGTAGTGGATATCGGGGAGCAGTTTCAGCAAGATGTCTGAGCAGTTTTGGCCTGTTTCTGTTGTAGTTGAGTCGGATCCGGATAAAGAGTTCTCTGATTCCTGCCTGCCGGAAGAGCTCCAGCTCTCTGCCAGGATGCGGAGTTTCGGGAAATCTGCGTATGCTGCTGTCGCCCCGGGATTCAAAGCAGAATGCACATTTGAACGGGCACCGGAGTTCCCAGAGAGCTCCGCCTTCATATCAGGAAAGATCGATGATTCCGTCAAGATAAGGGGACCCGGCGGATTTTTCCAGATCCGGCTGCTTTCGGGGAACCGGCAGCCGGCTGCTGTCGAGGAACTTTTCGGCGTGCAGGGAGTATTCGATGAATCTCCGGCTGCTTTCGAGCAGGTGCTGCGCTATAACCGGGATAATTTGCTCTTCCGCCTCTCGGCAAAGATATGATCCGATGGAATTTTCCTGTTGATAGAACTCGGGGCCGGGCGGTGGGTTCCCGGGGCCGACCATGATGACGCACGCTGGCGGGGCTTTCTTTACTTCGTCTGCTATGGCAAGCGAGACTTTCCAGTTCACAGGTATATTGACAACCCTACGCAGTCGGCTTTCCTGCGAGAATTTTCCCCGCGCTGCTGCTCGGTTCGCTGAGATAACTTGATCCGCAACGGCTGCAGTTACCGCATGGGGAAATGCTTTACCGCATTGGCTGCCACCGATGCGGCGCCAGAAGGAACTGCCCGTGATGAGGGCTGAATAATGTACGCAGGCAAATACTATGTTCATCGGTCCACAATACGGGAAATTACCGGAAATGTTTAGTCCTGAAAAAGAAGACAGCGCAGCGGACCGGAAGCAGCAACAGTACAAAAGCTTACAAAAAATCCTCTTCCCGTACCAGACGCTGTCCGAGCATCGCTTTATCTATCACTGCCGGAATAATTACTGCCGGAGGCTCCCCGGCATCCTTCATTCGTTCAAGCAGACGACCCCGCAACTGTTCTCTGATGACAGCATGAGCCCGAGAGGTGATCAGATTTTCCAGCTCATATGGGTCTGCCTGAAGATCGTAGAGAAACTCCTCAGTATACTCAGAAGCAGTCGGAACAGCTAACCCATCGGCTCCCATTGCCGTAACGGCATACTTCCAACGCCGGGTCCTCACGGCACGGGATACTTTGTCCTCACTTATCTGAACATATACCGAGTCAGGCCAGGATTCTGCCGCCTTGCTCCTGGACCCATGCAGCAGGGGGATAATCGAACGACCCTGCATGGTCTCGGGTACATCAAGACCAGCAGCATCAAGCAGGGTCGGAGGAATATCCACAAGGGAAATCATCTGCTGAATACAGCCGCCTCCGTTAAATCCAGGTCCGCTGAAGGCAGCAGGAACTCTGATAGAACTGTCATGACAGGATCGTTTGTACTCATCATTTCTCGTCTTGAAATGGCAGCCATGATCACTAGTGAACAATATAATAGTTTGTTCCAGAATATCCATACTGAACAGGGCATCCTGCAGCCGGCCGAAAGCTTCATCTAGCTTACGAACCATACCCCAGTATCCGTCAATCTGACCATGTGCATTGCCGTTGAGGGCCAGAAGATCCGGCGGCAGCCATTTGGAAACATACGGGGTATCGTATCCGTGTGGAGCCGGAAAATCGTCCCGGTGGTTCTGATGGTGGGGTTCAAGGAATGAAAGAAAAAGGAAAAATGGCTTATCCTTTGCCCTGTCAATATATTTTATCGCGGCATCCGTATAGGCATCTACCCGGTAACCGGGAAGGTGCACTTTCTTATTGTCTTTATCAAACAGTACCGTATGATACTCATCTGAAACAAATTCCGGAAGGTCTGCTCCCAGCCAGTAGTCGTACCCGCCCCGCAGTTCCCGGGTAACAGGAGCTTGATCCCAGTCATAAAGGCCTGGATCAACTCCGCCTAGATGCCACTTTCCAATATATCCGGTTGTATAGCCTGCCGAATTAAAGCATTTTGCCAAGGTAACGGCTTCCGTATCGAGTTGGAGATGATTTTTCCAGACTCCAGTATTTGTTGCATATTGACCTGTCTGCAGTGAAGATCGGGCTGGAGCACAAACCGGCTGGCAGGTAAACATTCTCTCCAAAAGAGTACCGTTACGGGCTAAACGGTCAAAATTGGGAGTTAGATTGAGCGGGTTGCCGTGTATTCCAGTCGTGTCCCAACGCTGCTGGTCTGTAAAGAATACTACAACATTCGGCTTAGCCTTATTGGATTCTGCTGATTCCGGACTTATAGACTGATCTTTATTCATATGTTTTTATCCTTTATCTGATCCTTAACTTATTCTTTAACTAATTCTTTAACTTATCCTTTAACGGATCCCTGAGTAATTCCAGAAACAATATATTGTTGTGTAAAAATACAGAGAAGTATTCCGGGAATAGCTCCCAGACTGGCAGAAGCCGCCATTTCGCCATACTTAACACTATAAGACTGTATAAATCCGGCAATTTTAACATTGATTGTCATCGCTGCAGGGGTCGATGTCAGGCTGAGTGCTATAAGAAACTCTTTCCAGACAAAAATGAAACTGAGAAGCGCTCCGGTCATCAGTATCGGAATTGTCAGAGGCAGCACCAGCCTGGTAAAGATGACCAGTCTTGAAGCCCCGTCGATAAATCCCGACTCCTCAATTTCTGCCGGTATTTGTCCATAATTTGACGACATGAGAAAGAAAATAAATGGCGCATTGAACAAGGCATATATAAGTACAAGAAAGAGCCTGGTGTCGATCAGGTTAAACTGCATGCCGATGGTATACAACGGGATAATGATAGTAATCGAGGGGATTATCTCCAGCGAAAGAAGGATAATCTTGAGACTGGTCGAGACTCCCCTGCGCCACGGCATTCTAACCAGAGAATATGCCGCAAATGCCGAAAGGAGAGCACAAAGAACCATTGAGAAAAAGCTGACGGTGACGGTATTCAGAAAAATCCTGAAAAATGAATCATCATTTGAAAAAAGAGAGCGGTAATTGTCTAGATTCCAAGTGAAAATGAGTTTTGCGGTGATAATATCCTTGAAATATTTGAACGAACTGAGAAAAAGCCAGAGGATAGGGATGAGAATGGTTATGCCTGCAATCACCAGCAAAGCGACTACGGCTGCCCCGGCCCAGTTAACTTGTTTCCGAAGGGGTTGTCGATATTTCTTGGCTGGATTCTTCTCAACCGTGGAAGCTGACAGGATATTGCTCATTTTGCACTCCTCCTCTCCATTATTGCCTGAAAGACAAAAAAGAGAATCAGGATAAGGATGATGGTGAGTATTGATATGGCACTGCCGTAGCCCATTCGCTGTTGGATCATAAATACCTTCTGAATATAGGTATTGATTATCTCTGTAGAATAGCCGGGACCGCCTCCGGTAAGTACATAAAAGAGATCGAAACCCTTGAAGGCATGAATCATGCGAAAAACCAGGGCTACAAACAGTACCGGCTTGATAAGGGGAATAGTGATCTGGAAAAGCATTCTTTTCCGTGATGCCCCGTCAATTGTCGCAGCCTCAATTACACTTTTCGGCAGCGTCTGAAGTCCGGCATAGAGGATAAGCATGTTATAACCGACCCACTGCCAGACGGTGACAATCATTATGCCGAAGAGGGCGGTTCGTTCCTGTGAGAGGATGCTTTGGGCTGGCAGACCTGCCTGGTTCAGCAGCTTATTGAGCAGACCAAACTGTGCATTCAGAATAAGCTTCCAGATTGTACCGTTCACCACCGGGGGAATAAGGAACGGCATCAACAGGATCGTACGGAATACCAGGGTTCCCCGTTTAAGGGAGAAGACCAAGAGGGAAAAGAAGAGACCCAGTGAGAGTTCCAGAATTACTGAAACAGCCACATAGATCAGGGTATGCCCGAAAGCCTGAAAGAAAATCGGATCCTTAAAAATATTTCGGTAGTTTACTAAGCCAACCCATTTGCTGCCTATATCTCCCTGGACGATAGAGACGCTAGAAAAACTCATACGACCAAGGCTGAACAGCGGATACATAGCCAGCGCCAGAAGAAGGGTAAACAATGGAACTATCGCCAGATATTTGAACAGGGTATCTTGTTTCGAAAGTTGGTGCTGCATAGAAGCATATCCTCACAGGTTATATCGAAATGGTACGTGCAGGATTATTACTGTTCTCCTGCACATACACATGTTACAATTTTTCAGATAAAAACTCAGGAGCTTGTCGAGCTTATCATGAGTTAGTATGACTTCTAGAGCAGGCCTTCATCCGCTACTATGTCGGTTATTTCGATCTGCATAAGCGCTAATGCTTCTGCAGGTGAAGTTATGCCGGCAACCACTTCACTGAGGCGACTTTCGATCACTTCATCAATTCTCGGCCAGGCTGCTATACGGGGATAAGCAACGGTAGCATCGGCAGATTCCTGGATTGCTGTAAGAAACCTCAAGCTATCCTCTCCTTTAGTATTCATTGCATCGGTTCTTATTGGAACCCCCCCGTGTTCGGCAAAGGTCTGCTGAACTGATTGGCTGGTAAACCAGACAAGAAAATCAAAAGCCCGCTTTTTTCGTGCAGCATCGATGTTATCCGGTATCCCCATGGAAAGGACTCCGGTGTGGGATGCATGCACACCTCCAACGGGACGGGGAACGACGGTATAAGCGATAGCGCCTGGTACTACCGACATTTTCGGATCATCCATTTGCGCATTGGCTCCGGCAACGACGATAGTCTGCAGCAATTGTCCTCCAGCCAGCATGGCGATCTGTTCTGACTGGCCGATGCTGCTTGATCCCGGAGGGGCATAGTTATGCGCTAAGTCAGCATAGAAAGAGAGTGCGGCAAGAGCTTCCGGTGTATCCATAGTTACAGTAAAATCCTTTGGAGCGTCTGCAAAGATATCTCCTCCGAATCCCCGCAAATAGGGATAGAAATCCCAACCCAAAGCCATATGCCCTTTCTGGCCGCGGACTGCATACCCATAGAAATTGGAGGCAGGATCGGCAATTACCTTGGCTGCATTAACTACGTCATCCCAAGTTTCGGGCTTGGAGAGTCCGGCTGCATCGTAGAGGTCTTTGCGGTAGTAGAAGAGCTGAATATTGCCGTTGACCGGGAATGAGTACAGTTCTCCGCTCAGGGCTGGATATTTGAGTTCTTGATCCCAGTAGTTGAGGCCGTCATAGGTCATTACTTCTTTGTCCAGAACGTATCCGGGTTGGATTTGTTTGATGGGAGCAACCAGACCGTCGTGATAGAATTTCGCCGCCATGCTCTCGTTCATGGTTATTACATCAAATTCGCTCTCGCTCGATGTAGCAGCATAGAGTCCCCTTTCAGACATCGTGGCAAAAGGAAATGCTCGGATGTCAATGATAACTCCTGTTTCTTCAGCATACTGCTTGGCAATATCTCTGAAGGCCGGAAGCCAGGGCGATTCGTTTATGCAGACAACGACTGATGTTGGTTCACTAGTCTCTGCAGTTTCTTGGGATCCTCCTGCAAACAGGGGGGAGATTGCTGCTGCAATCAGCAGGGCAATGCACAGTGCTTTTCTTGTAATCATGAAATTCTCCTTTTCTATAAATTTTTCCGATATCTACACGTGTAAATGTCGGTTTAAAAAACGCTATGTATGTGTTATGCGGAATCACCTATCCTTACCTCACTGTCCCAGCAGACATGTTTGTACGGCTGTTTACGTATTATTCGCAGCAGCAAGGTTATGGCTGTCTGGCTCATCCAGTCCAGATGAAGGTCGACTGTTGTCAACTTTGGACTGAATATCGAGGCATAACGAATCGCATCAAATCCGGTAACAGCTACATCCTGAGGAACTCGTACTCCCCTGCTCTGAAGGTACTCGATTATCATGAAGGCGATGGCATCGTTTCCCGCAACAATTGCGGTGACTTTGTTTCTATTATGCAATAGCTTGTTTACAATATCCGCTATCTGATCAAAGGCAACCACCGATTCTATGGTGAAAGATTCCTCACTACCGCCCCATTCGGCGACACGATCCTTGAAGGCGCTGTATCGATAATTTTCCGGGGCACCGGAGGCTTCTTCCCGCTTTTTGAATCGGGCTGAGGAGATAAAGGCAAAATTTCTGTGACCCTTACCGAGGAGATAAATCATCAGTCTGCTCATGCCGTCATAGATATCAATTTTGATACAGGCAACGGAAGGATCAAGGTTGTGGTATTTTCTGTTGGAGAATAGTACGATGGCTATGCCCTGTTGAGCAAAAGCGTTTATCTCTTCTGAAGTAAAGAGATCGGATGCGATAAACATGCCGTCGACCTTATACTGCAGAAGAAGTTCAATGCGGGTATCATCATAACCCAAGTCATTTATCGACAGGAGATAACCGTTTTCGAAGGCTGCTTTTGTCACATCGGCTGCAATCTGTGGGAAAAAAGGATTATTGAAGTCGTTGCAGACAAATGCTATATGATGGGACTGGCTGGTTTTCAGGCTGCGGGCGATCATATTTGGGCGGTAGCCAAGTTCCGCTATGACCTTTTCCACGCGTTCCCGGGTTTTGGCGTTAACGTAATTCGAGTTGTTTATTACATAAGAGACGACAGCCTGCGAGACATTGGCTTTCTCGGCAACTTCTTTACGTGATACCAAAGATCTCCCCCTATTTTCTTTTTAATCATACTACAACGGGTATCTACACGTGTCAATGTTTTTTTTCAACTTTTTGTTTTTAAAAAATTTAGTGTTGTACCATTATATTTTGCAACCTGAAAATACTGGAATTCTCCGCAGTTATCACAGCCACTTTCCGGATTCAGAACTGTCTTATGTATGCCGACCGGCTGGCAGCTTTATGGGCAAAGTCGGCGATCAGGCTTTGCTAGTGTTCCCGTCTTTTCCCTCTGGCCCGACTCCCCTACTTTTCCCTACTTCTCACCTACTTTTCCCTACTTCTCACCTACTTTTCCAACAGCTTCACCGCAAGCTCCTGTATCTGCTGGTCTTCCGTTTGGGCAAGTTCGGCGAGCAGCGCCTGACTGGCGGCACTCTGCGGCAGCATAAATCCGCCCTCCCTGGCGCAGTCTTCGGCCAGGATGCGCATCGATTTCTGGAGGGCGCGGGCAAGCTTCTGTGCCCCGGGGTTTTCGGCTGCTGCGGACCGGGCGACTGCTTCCTGATCGGCTTTGCTTTCCAGCAGTCCCATCAGAGCTCCGGCGAGCGTTTCGTCCTTGTGTTTCGGGTCGGCATAATTACTCATCACCAGATAGATGGCATGGGACGGGCAGGCATCGACGCACAGCCGGCAGCCGTCAAGACACAGGTTCTTATCAATTTGTCCCGTCTCCGTATCGGTGGCCCCGGTAGGGCAGACAAACAGGCACAGGCAGTCTTTGGTGCATAAATCTATATTTCTTGATGCATACATGGCGTTTTCTCCTTTCATGGTTCTTTTTGTGGGGCCTTTTTCAGGATACTTTGGAGAATCGTTTTGCCGGGGCTTTGCAGACCGGGCAGATTTCGGGGGCTGTTTTGCCAAGAAAGATAAATCCGCAGGCTTCACAGACAAACAGGCTGCTGTCAGCCAGGAGTTCCTCTCCTTTCAGCAGGTAGCGGTCTATCAGTGATTTCTGGAGGGTGGTAACTTTCTGGGCCCATTTGAGGGCTCTCTGCGCTCCCCGGTCGTTTGCCGATTCAGCGAGCTTCTGTATTTGCGGATACTGATTTTCAAGATCCTGAGTTATGCGCTCTCTTACTGCAGTGAGGCTTGCTTCGGCTGATCCTTCTCCGGTTGCACCGGGCGCTTCGTTTTTCGCATCGTTCTCAACTTTGTTTTCGATCCGGGTTCCGGCTCGGGTTCGGGTTCCGGCTGCGCTTTCGTTTACGGCTGCGCTTTCGGTTCGGGTTCGGGTGATTTCGCTGAGTTGTCTGAACAGCTGGGCTGTGTCTTCTCGCTGCTGTTTTTCCGTGGCTTTTGCCAGGTTGCTGAGGATGGCGGGGAATGTTTTTGGGCTGGGGATCATCGGTGGTCCTCCTTGTGGGGTTTGGTCCCGTAATGGGTGTTGCCGAGGGGCTGTCGGTCGGGATTCCGGTTGCGGACAGCGGCAGTTCCTCTCTGTTCCAGTTAATCTCCTGCTATTCTCCAGTTAATCACAGAGTTGGGGAGGATGCAATCTTTTGTGCAGGGTATGGGATTTTTATGTCGATTTTTTGTGTGTCGGATGCTTTATGTGTGTGTCGGTGCTTTATGTGTGGCGGATGCTTTCAGGCAAGGGCTTTCAGGCCAGGGACTCGCTTATCTCCCAGAGCCGTCTGGCGACTTCGCCATCCTGGGCGGCTTTTGACGGGGTGCGCAGGGTGCTTTTTGCATAGTAGGCTCCGTTGGTCAGCTTTTCCGTTTGCGCCAGATATACTGTTGTGGCGGCACCTTGCTCGGGGGTTATCCCGAAGGTATTTGCCAGTGCTTTAAAGGCTTTTGTGCTGAATCTGCTGTCTGTCAGGCTTCCGAAATTGGTGTTTACAAACCCGGGATGGAGGGCGGCGGTTTCTATTCCTTTTTCTTCTGTTCTTTTGGCCAGTTCCCGGGTAAAGAGCAGGTTTGCCAGTTTGGACTGGCTGTAGACGCTGAATGCCCGGTACTTTTTTTTCTGGTTCTGCAGGTCGCTGAAATTCAGTTTTGCCGTCCGGTGGGCTTCGGATGATACGTTGATAATCCGGGATGGCCTGCCTGCTTCAAGCAGCGGAAGCAGTGCCCTGGTAAGGCGAAAATAGCCCATGTGATTCAGTCCAAAGGTATATTCCAGTCCGTCATCGGTGGTCATGGCGTCATAGAACATGCCTCCGGCATTGTTGATCAGTATTCCTATGTCGTTGTATTGCTGGTGAAGCTCTGCGGCAAGCTGTTGTATTGATGACGATGATGCCATATCGGCGGTGAAGAGGGCAAGGCTGGCATCGGGCAGTTCCTTGCGTATCCTCGCCATGGCGTCAGTTCCCCTCTCCCGGTTTCTGCAGATCATGATGATTTCGGACCCGTCTGCTGCCAGCTGGCGGGCGGTCTCAAATCCGATGCCCGAGTTTGCGCCGGTTATGGCTATTCGTTTTCCCCTGGTGAAGGCCATGGTGTTTCTCCCCAACTGAGCCAATTTCAAAATGCTTCGCTTTTTTTGAAATTGGCTTTTGAAATGCGTGAAAATTGTTCCTCGCGAAAGTGCTGCCTCGTGAAAGTGCTGCCGGGCATCAATCTGATTGGTTCAATATACTCATCAAAAGGGATAAAGGGAAACAAAATATGCGGCGTCAGCGGCTGACCCTGCCGGAAGCATTGCCCTCCATGAGGGAATACACCTCAGCGGGAGATGCGTAGTTATAGTCTCCTTGAATTGAATGGGCAAGGCATGATGCGGCAGCCGCAAAGGCTATGCAGTCGCCGGGACTGCTGCTCAGTTTTTTATCGGTCAAAGCATATAGCAGTCCAGCGGCAAAGGCATCCCCTCCTCCGACTCGGTCAACGATATTCCGTATCTCGTAGGGCGTATATATACCATCCTGCTGAGGGGCAAAGAAGGACGCTTCTGATGCAGCTTCGTAGAGCATGGCGCCCCAATTGTTATGGCTGGCTGAGATGCTTTCGCGCAGGGTAATCGCGACCTGCTTCACATTGGGAAACTGCTGTACAATTTTTCCGGCAACGTCGGGATACCGTTCGATATCCAGCTGTCCCTTGTGAACATCGGTAGATCCGGCGGTAATTCCAAGCATGATGGAGGCATCTTCTTCATTGCCGATAACTATATCGACATACGGCAGGATCCCGCGCATGGTCTTTTCTGCCAGCTCCCGCTGAGAGAGCGATGAATTCCACTTCCAGAGCTTATTCCGATAATTGAGATCACAGGATACCGTGATCCCCTGCTTTCGACACGCTTTTACCGCCGCCAGTGATGCCTCAGCAGCCTCTTTTGAGAGGGCCGGGGTGATACCGCTGATATGAAACCATGAGGCTCCGGCAAAAATATCATTCCAAGGGTAGGCATCGGTTCCGGCGAGCGATACCGCCGATGCTCCTCGATCATAGATAACGGTACTTGGCCGCTGGTTGGCTCCGGTTTCGACAAAATAGAGTCCCAGTCGATGCTCTGTTCTGATGATGTAGTCGGTATCTATCCCGAAGCGGCGGACGGAATCGAGACAGGCATCTCCTATGGCATTTTCCGGAAGGGCGGTGACATAGCGGGTCTTCCTGCCCATCATCTGAAGGGATGCTGCTACATTAGCTTCGGCTCCGAAAAAGCTGATATGGAGGTTTCCCGGCATGCCCTGGCGGAACCGAAGGAATTTTTCCGGTTCGATGCGCCCCATGATTTCACCAAATGTGACAATTGTTTCATTCATATCTATCCTCTCACGTCTTTCAGTTTCGCTGCGGCCTTTCTAGACTGCTCGCGCCCCAGCGTCTGTATCAGTCCGGTACTGCTGTACCCGTTGTTCCCGTCGTTCCCGTCGTTCCCTTTATCCCGTTATCCCGTCGTTCCTGTTGTAACCGAGTTTTCTCGAAATCGCATCCGCAGCGGTGACAAGCATCTCCTTCAAATCAAGAAGCTGCTCCAATGCCATTCTCTGCGTTATCGAGGTAATACTGATAGATGCGTATACTTCGTTTTTATAGTCCCGGATGGGCGCTGCCACGCAGATTATTCCGCTCTCGTGCTCTTCCTGATCCAAGGCTATGCCTGCCTTACGGATGTTTGAAAGCTCTTCCTGCAGTTTCTCCTTGTCGGTAATGGTGTAAGGGGTATAGGCATCGAGCTTATGGTCCTGCAGTATGCGGCTGATGAAGGTCTGCGGTTGAAAAGCGGCGATAACCTTGCCTACAGCAGTGCAGTGGATCGGTGCCTCCTTTCCAATGAGCGAATACATACGGATGGCATGGAGACTTTCACGTTTATCGACATAGACGACGCGGTTATCCGCCAGTATCGCCAAATGGATGGTTTCCTTCGTTTCCCGATTGAGTCTGCTGATACTTTCATCGGCATCTTTGCGGATATCAAGATTTTCGATTACAGCAGATCCATACTCCAGCAATCGCGTTCCCAGCTTATAGGTGAGGGTTTTATCATCCCGCGTAAGTATGGCGTATTCAATGAGTTCCTTGACTATTCTATGGAGAGTGCTTTTTGACATCCCCAGATCATCGGCAATGGTCTGCAGTTTCTCATGCGGATGGGTTTTAATATAGTCGAGGATACTGAAAAGCTTATCGTAGGATTTTATCAAGCTGCTGCCCCTGTCACAATGTTCCAAATTACGGAACCCGGTTTCATATAATTGTACTTCAGGGCTGAGAATCTGTCAAGGAGAATGGGGCGAACGGCAGTACCTTCGCATGAAAAGAAAGGTGTCTGACACCGTTTACCGAATTTCAAAGCGATCATTTTAGCGTTTTCCGCAATTCACGCAGGTTTTTTTGAGGGATACGGTGTCAGACACGCTCCACAAGTGAAAAACGTCTTTTATAGGCATTGACCATGGCCATATAGTTGCGGACCGGGACGCTGGCCATAATGGCATTGCTGGCAGTAAAAATATGGCCTCCGCCAAACTGACCACTTTCCCCGTCGTTATCGTTGCTCTCTATCGTATCGCTGCAGCCGGCAGCTAGTATATCGTTTGTGACTTCGGCAATTTCCTCCGGGGAAGCAAAAGTAAGAACGGCGCCGCAATCCATATTGCCGAGGAAAGTTATTGCACTGCCGTAAAGCGCTTTCAGCTTCCAAAGGTCCATACCGGCTTTCATATCTATTTCCAGATAGCCGTCAACGCCGCAGCCTATCAGAAAATCATCGATGACCGGCCAGATATTACCGTCAGTTGCATTTACGGAGTAGGAACCTTTTGATCTGATATAATCGGCACATTTGCGAACCTCGGGAACGATGAACTGCCGATAGCATTCTCCCGAAATAAGCATCCGGTTTCCGGCAAAATCGCCGCCGATTCCAATAAGATCAATACCCAAACTGCAGTAATCATCAATCAGATGCAAAGCACGCTCAGTTGCCAGAGAAAAATGATCAGCAGCAGCACCAGGTGCCAGCAACATCGTCTGCATAAGATCGGTATCGGTCCAGATTCCGTGAAAATAAGCAGGCGCCAGGATGGGCAGATCCAGGCCACGACGATCCATCTCCTGCCGAAGAAAGTGATACACCAGAAAGCAATCCTGTGGAAGTTTCTTAATAAGCAACTCCTGCACTTTTTCATTTCGTTCTGCCATTCGTTCCTCAGGAGAACCATCATTTCTGAGAATAAATCGGCTTCCAATCGCCTCGAGAGGATCGTAGTAGTTCACCTCCCCCGGTACCGGATTCGGAGCAATATAGAGCATATCATGGCCAAAAAACTCAGCTAGATCCAGACGAGCCTGGACATAAGACATTACAGCCTCCTCCAACCCTCTCTCATCAGCCTCTCTCAGCCAAAGTTCTGATTCTTCCTGATATTCAAGATATGAACGGCCGATAAACACCTCACCGACCGCAGGATGCATAACATATTCAAAAACAGGAGTACGGTCTGGCTTTCTGTGGGTTAATGCATGCATAACCCGTTCTCGAGATGACATTTCCTGCATAAATTTCCTCCTATCTGGATGTGTATAATTCAACAGGCAAATGAGAAATTACATATGATGAAATTGCTTCGTAAGCTACAAAAAATAGTTCAGCAGAATATAACTGCCTATTCCCTTAAAACGCGAATCTTCAAATTTTTCAGAATAGAGAACCTTGAGAGCTTGTGCGATAGGACGCAGGGTATGATTTTTCACCTCCCGCTCAATTGCTTCAAACAGCACTCGATTACCGTCAATCACCTCACCGCGAAGAATTATCAGTTCTGGATTAAAAATATTGGCAACGTCTGAAAGTTTAGCCCCCAGAATTTCTCCTATCTGATTAAATAAATTACGGGTAAATCTATCGCCGTTATTCGCAGCCTCTATCAATTGACGAAGTTCAAGCTGTTCGAGATCGGACCCGCTGTATTTCAGAACATCACTGTGGACCCCCTGAGAGAGGCCTTCTCGAGCGTACCGCATGATATACTGCTTTGAGCTGACTGTCTCCAAACATCCGGTGTGACCGCAATAGCAAAGTTGGCCATCCTCGGCTGTCTGAGTGTGCCCGAACTCACCTGAATAGTAGGTACTGCCCATATATATCTCACCATTGACGAAAATACCCATACCTATGCCTTCTCCAAGCATTACGGTAAGAAAATTGCTGACACCGATACCCATTCCATAATACTTTTCGGTCAGGGCAATGGCATTGGCATCATTAACCAGAAAGCAAGGTCTCTGATAGCGTTCAGTAATCATTCGACTCAGCGGCACATCATACCAGCCTCGTGAAAAAAGGTATTCGTGAGATATGCCGTTTTCGGGATCAATATATCCACCGAGAGCTATTCCAATTCCGAATATTTTCCTTCCATCCTCCCGGGATTTGATCATAAGTTCGTCAATGCAGGCATACAGCTTCTCAAGCAGATCATCCTTGGGTATTCCCTGAAATAACTTCGTTGAATAACGGGCGACTTCCCGTCCAAGAACATCAATGAGCGCTCCATCAAGATAGGTTTTGTTGAGCACTATCGTGATATTGGTCCCGACAGCAGGATTAAGCTCAAGATAGATGGACTTTCTCCCCCCTGTCGCAACCCCCTGGTCTGTTTCCCTGACAAATCCAGAGTCTATGAGTGCTTTAACGTATTTGGCAACTGATGAAAGACTGAGGTGCAGTATATTGCAAAGATGATTACGTGTTATCCGCTTATGGTTCAATATCTGCTTGAGGATTGCCCTCATCCTGCTCTCTTTAATGTCTGTGGGTGATGCATCTTGTGTGAACATTTTTCAGACTTCCTTGTTTTCGGCTATCCTTTCAAAGCCCCGGCAGATATACCGCTGATAAAATCCCGCTGCATAAGCCACATGATAAGGAGAACCGGAAATACGATTACACATCCCATAGCTGCCATCGGTCCCCAGATCAGTCCTTTGTCGGTAATAAATCCGGCTATTATGACGGTTAGCGGTTTTGCTTTGTTTACTGTCAATATTACCGCATAAAGAAATTCATTCCAACTATAGACAAAGGTAAGCATGCCCGTTGCAATCAAGCCGGATTTAACCATAGGAGTAGTTACATAGAGGTATCTCTGAACCAGGCTGCAGCCGTCAAGCATGCTCTGTTCTTCAACTTCGTAGGGAGCTTCCTGGTAAAACCCGATCATCAGCAGGATTACCAATGGAAGATTGAAACTGGTGTTCATGATCACCAGAGCGGTTATACTGTCCATCAACCCCAGGGTCCTGATAATATAAAAAACGGGAACAGCAACCACAATTGCCGGATACATCTTCTGAACAAGAAACCAGCTGGCAAGAACGCCTTTAATTCTTTTCGGCAATGCCCCATTGATAAGAGAATACGCTGCCATACTGCCAAACAAACTGGTTGTTACTGTTGTCCCGACCGCGATAAGGACGGAATTTACCAGCCCCTTGAACATTTCATACTTGACAACCGCATCGATAAAGTTCTGGAAGGTGATTATTGTCGGAAATACCACAGGAGGGCTGGCGAAATACTCCTGCTCCACCTTGAACGCATTGGTTATCAGCCAGTAGAAAGGAAACAGCACCATTATCAAGGCTAGAATCAGGATAACAACCCGAGTAGGAAATCCAAGAAAATTGCTGAGATAGTTGCTGGAGTCTGTTCTTTGCTTTATCAGCTTCATTACCCTACCCTCCTCAGCTGCTTGGAGCGGAGACGGATAAACTGCCAGGCTATAAGGGACATAACCGTAATAAAAAGTATTGCTGTAGCTGAGGAATATCCCACTTTGAGAAATTTAATACCTTGTCGGTAGATATAGGTAGGAAGCATTTCTGTAGCATTCCCCGGCCCTCCCTGGGTCATGACAAAGATGGTGTCAAATACCTTGAAGGCATCTATAAAGCGAACCATTGCCACAATGATAATGACAGGGGCTGTAATGGGAAGCACAATCCGGGTAAAAACCTTAAGAGGAGATGCACCATCTACCCGGGCAGCATCCAGAAAGCTTTTCGGGATTGATTTGATTGACGAAAGTACCAGAATTGCAACAAACGGGATGAATTGCCAGGCATCTACAAAAACTATGGTATATATGGCTATACGAAAATCAGCCAGCCAGGATACAGCCGGAAGCCCAACAAAACTCAATAGGTAGTTGACTATTCCATACGTGCGGTCAAGCATCATTTTCCAGAGGGTTCCGGATGCAACCGGAGCAATTATCATGGGAATAAGCAGGAAGGTCGTTGCAATACGAGAAAAAGAATTATCATCCGAGAGCAGCATCGCAATAATAATTCCAATCACAATTTCTATTGCTACAGACATAAAGGCAAAGGCAATATTGTTTTTCAGGGACTGCATGAAAAGCTCGTCCCGAAACAGGTCAATATAGTTCTCCAAACCAACAAAAAGCGGGCTTTGCTGGAGATTAAGCTTATACTTGAAAAAACTTAAACCGAATCCATACCCCAGCGGAATAAAAGCGGCTATGAGCAGGATAACAAATACCGGTAATAAAAAGAGCCATGAATAGATTTTGTCGGCTCTGTCATGAGAGATGCTTCTCGATATAAGCATAATGCAAACTCCTCATTCAGTTACAGCTTTCGGCTCTCTCTATTCTCCACTCTGTTCATTGAGTGCTGTCGATTGAGTAAGGCAATTTCAACAATCGAAGATTTTCTGTAATTGCCCTATATTTTTCACAAGAACCGTTGATAATTGCATAATACTAGCCTGATTAGAGCTTTGTACAGATGGGCACACTTTTTTTCTTTTTTCTGCGGTATCGATCTACGGAGCTGGTCAGCTGTCAGCCCCTTATGCAGAGCCGGAGCCCCTGCCCTTCTCTGGACAGGCAGCCCCGGCAGCTGAATCATCAATAACTATCCGTGCCTGAATGCGTGGTCTTCTACCTGCCGGTATTCTTAACCCCTTCGGCCGGCGGATAATCTTCAAGCAAATCCCCGATACCGTTTTCCATATAGCCTACAGCCCGTTCCTTATCCCACTGGCCAGTCACATAATTTGCAACAGCATCTCGGACGTAGGTCTCTGCCATGGTTCCAGCTGGGATTCTCCACCAGATCATTGCTCCGCGATCTGAGGCTTCTTTATGCGGATACATTTTCGACTCTTTCACCTCATCCATGGCCCAGACTGAATTTCTGGAAGGCAGAATTGAATAGTCGGTAAAGCTCTTCAGCTGCTTTTCCTTGCTGGTATAAAACTTGATCCATTCCCAAGCTGCATCTTTATTCTTTGCAGCTTCAGGAATTCCAATATCCCAGGAGGAGAGAACAGTAAACCCGTTCTTTTCGTATGGTATGGGGGATACCGCCCATTTGTCGACGATTTTTGATTTTGCCGGATCATCGCCGTTAGGTGCAATCGTCAAAGTTGGCCAGGAAAACGCTATAGCCGCATTTCCTTGCAGGAAAGCAGCATCAGATTCCGGAAGACCCCAGGAGGGTGCCGCAGGATCGGCATAGTCAAACCATCTTTTTACTATCTCAAGAGCTTCCCTGGTTTCAGGAGCATCAAGAGTCATATTCCAATCTTCATCAGCCCATGCACCGCCAAGAGACCAGTGCACCATCATCCATAGCCCGCTCAACTGCTCCTTAACTCCCGGTATGGCTAAAGCATACATGCCGTTGGCTGGATCATGCAGTTCATCACAAACTGCAAAGAACTCATCCCAGTTCTGTGGAAACTCATCAATAAGATCAGTCCGGTAAGCCAGTGTCTGCGGTGTGTTTGAAAAAGGAATACCCATCACTTTTCCCATCCATTTGCCTGACTGCTCCCAGAGGTTATCCATGATATCTTCCTGATCCCAATTATCTTTTTCTATATAGGGAGCAAGATCCACCATATACGGGGCAAATTCTCCGTCCCATTGGCAGGCTGGTGTTACGATGTCATAGGTTTTGTCTCCAGTAGACAACGCCAGCCCCATTTTTTCATAGAGCGTGATATAGGGGAAATCTACAACCTCCAAGGTAATGCCGGTCAATTCCTTGAATTCAGCAGCATATTCCTTAGCCGCATCAGCATAGGTAGCAGAAAAATAGAGGGCAGTAACGGTCTGTCCCGCATAAGGTTTTTCTGCATCGTAAGCAGCTGCCGGTTCCTGACTGCCGCCGGCAAACAGCATCATTCCTGCTGCTAGAAACAGGAAAGTAACAATAAAACCAATTTTTTTCATACATAACTCCTTTTCCTCGTGATTTGCGAATAATGAATTATATTCCCAGGAATCTTGATCTGTCAATAAATAATATATAAATTCCATTATGTTATGCTTTTTTTTATAATATAATTGACATATAGGATTTTATATAAAATAATAAAGTGATTTAAAATATTTTTTGCCTATACGGAGCGACAATGTCATTAAACAGCCATCGACTGATAGAAAGTGCATTGTTAAAAGAACCCACCGGCAGAACTCCCTGCTTTCCCCTCATTGATGCTGCCTACGCCTCGGCATTCAGCGGGAAAACCCTGCAGTCAGTGCAGCTGAATCCATCGATCCATGCAGAGGTACTGACTGAATGTGCAGAAAAACTGCCTGTCGACGGGGTATACATCAACCTGTGCCTGCAGGAAAATCAAGTTATACATATACAGGATAATCTCTATCTGCTCGATGATGCATTGACGCTTGCAATCCCTGAAAATGATGTGCTTTCAATCAAACAAACGGAGATAAACAATCTGAGTGATCCAAGAATTGAATCTGCTGAACTGTTTCATCCTGGCATGCTAGCTGTTTATGCGGCAATTCCTGAAACTGTCCGGAACACGCATGCTATGGTACCAGCTATTACTGGAACGTTTTCTCAAACAGCATTTTTATTTGGAGTGCAGAATCTTCTGATGGAGCTGTGGGACAGTCCCGATACCGTTTCTCGATCCTTGGACCGTCGTCATAAAACGGTACTGAAACAGGCTGAAGATATCTGCAGTTCCGGCTCCCGCTTTGTCTGGTTAGGGGAAGGTCTCGGATCGGGAAGCCTGATA
>JAGYPA010000110.1 GCA_018399255.1 Spirochaetales bacterium
ATTTTGGGGAGATGTTACATGAAAGGGATATTCATTATATTTATAATGGCAACAGGTTTCTTGTTTCTAGGATCCTGTCTTACTTCTGTTCCAGATGTATATCTTGATGAAGAGACTGAAAAAGAGTCTGATGAAACAGCCAATTCTGTTGACACAGAGGAAACTTTGTTTGAAACGTCAGCTCAAGCCGCTTTACCAGAATCACCCCCCGAAGAAATCCCGGCTCCACAAGATAATATTGGTATTGTGAATGATTATGAGGTGATGGATGAGACATCCTCAAGTTTATCTGCTGATGATTCTGCTGTTTCTGAATCTGATCTAGATACATTTTCCGAGGACTCCCCGGAGACATTAGTTCCCATAGTAAAAACCGGGACTGTTGAGAAAAAGATTGATGAGCCTGCAGCAGTAATTTCTGACCAGCAGCTATCAACTGACGCAAGCATTCAGGCTGAGGTATTTGTTTCTGATGCAGTTCCTGTAGTAATTGCAGCTGCTGAACCTGAGACTGCTGAACCTGAAACTCAAGATGACCAAGAGGCAGCAGTTCTCTCGGTGGATTCCGTTGAAGCTCTCCCTGAAAAGCCTGCTCATTCTGGACCACGAGAATATTCGCTGGAAGAACATGAAAAAAGTTTATCATCATCTGAGCCAATAGGCGTTTTCGAACCTATTTCTGATGAAGACTTAAAAAGTATTGAAGGATTACTCATTTATAAAGGCGCAGAAGTTAATGCAAGAGATTATCAAGGGAGGACAGCACTTATGCATGCTGCCAGGGATCAAGATGATTCTGCTTCTTTGAGAAAGCTTCTTCAATATGGAGCTAATCCCAATATTCGAGATGAAAATGGCATGTCCGCATTGCTATACGCTGTAAAGAACCAAAAAAATCCAGAATTTATATCAATTCTGCTGAATTATGGGGCTGAAATAGAGGCTACTGATTTACAGGGAATGACCCCTTTGCTCTATGCAATAAGAGACAATAAAAACCCTGATACTGTATCTTTGCTGATAAGTCATAATGCAAATGTTAATGCACAAAATGAGGAAGGCTGGACAGCTTTATTGCTGCTTACCCGCTACGGCGGAGACATCAAAACAATAGAGAAAATACTTGAGGCTGGTGCAGAAGTTGATAGAACAAGAAATTATTACTCTGATAGAAAGACACCGTTGATGTATGCTGTTAGATATCATAAGAACCCTGATGTTATTTCCCTGCTCTTGAAGTATGGTGCTGAGGTAAATACAACCGATAGTTCAGATGACAATATTACTCCGTTGATGTATGCAGCTCGTTATAACGATAATCTAGAAATTATTAATATCTTAATTGAAGCTGGTGCCGATGTGAATAAACGTTCAGGAGGAACAAATTCTTGGAATCGCGATATGTCTCCATTGTTGTTTGCCGCTCAATATAACTGTAATCCCAATATTATAGCTGCCTTGCTGCTGGCCGGAGCAGATGGGGGCGTTACGAGCAAAGCTGGAAAAACAGCTTTTGAGTTGGCAAAAAGCAATACAGCACTAGTGGGCACCGATGAATATTGGATGCTGAATGATGCACGTCTTGGGGTATTGGATCTTTCGGTAATAGAAGCTTCACTTATAGAAATAATCTCTCCTGAGCCAAGCGCAGAAATATCAGAGCAACTTCCAGCCACTGATGAGAAAATAGATGCTGAATATGCTGATACTGATGCTGCTTCCATAAAAAATGCAGATCCCGACTTATCTGAACCTGAACCTGAACCTGAACCTGAACCAGAACCTGAACCAGAACCAGAACCAGAACCAGAACCAGAACCAGAACCAGAACCAGAACCAGAACCAGAACCAGAACCAGAACCAGAACCAGAACCAATGCCCGCGGTGCCCAGGCTGGTAATCCCGAAAATCACGATACCTGAAACGGAGCCGGTTGTGCCTGAACCCGAACCCGAGCCAACTGAAAAGTCTGTAACTGTATTCTCCATGAAAGGCAAAGATCAAGAGTTTGAGAAGTCTCTTGGTGCCTTTAGTGATAATCCTTATGAGCTTATGATATCTATTGATATCATTGAGGAAAATGTTTCTGACATAATTACAAAATATAACGCATTATGGAAGGAAAAACAGGAGGTAATTACTAATTCATTTGAACCGCGCTATCAGGAACTAGCAGATCTCGAACGAATTATCTGGGAAACAGACAGAGAATTTGAAGAACGAGTAACAAAAAACCTGTCGATTATTGACAATGAACTTGAGTTGAAACAGTCTGAGGAAAGGGAACACCTACTTAATGCATACGATAACGAACTAGAAAAATATGATAATCTATTCAGAAAAGCATATGAAAATTTAGAGCGTCCAAAAATTCTCACAAACGAGTATTTAACAGTAACTCCCCAAGCCTATCGGAACAACGAGTATATATGGCCAATACTCGTATCAAGTAACCACCCAGTAGTTGCGTTTGATTCAATAGAAATTGACGTTGATTTCCAAGAATCCAGTATAATTAGAGGAGACAACATTTCCGGTATGCGCCAGGAGATTGCTTCCTTTGATAAAGCCTTGAGTGAAGAGAACTATTCAGTGGAAGTGAAATGGACTTACTTGTATGACCTTGAACAAAAAATCTATTATTTAGGATTACAAACCATAACAGCAATAAATAATGTAAATGGTCTGATGTATATAAAACATTTCGAACATACTAAAATAGTTAAAGCACATCAAGTTGACCGATCTGGATCATTAAGAATAATAAAAGCAGATACAGTATTGGATAGTGAAAGACTGTATTCAGATTTCGGGCTTGCCATACACTATAAAAATGCCAACGCCGTTTGGGCCGCCATTAGCGATATCGATAGTCAGCTTAGTGTAAAAAGGACCGATAATGTTTTAACTAAAGGAAAACCAACAACTTTTCCTGATGAGTCAATATTAGAAGCTGCCTTGGCATATTTTGCCGATAAAGCCGATGACAACAATATAATTGCACAGGATGCCTTTGTTGAAAAGGTTCGGAATGGTGAGGACCTCTTTATTCTCGATATCCGTCAGGCTGATGTTTATGCCGAAGGTCACATTGAAGGTGCTTGCAATGCTCCCTGGGGACCTGCTATTGGTGAAAGCCTCGATTTTCTGCCGGATGACCAACCGGTATATGTGTACAGCTACAGCGGTCAGACCGCAGGTCAGGCGGTTGCAGCGCTTAATGTTGCGGGAATTTCCGCAAAATCGGTACGCTATGGGTGGAACCTGGGTATATCAAAAGTTGAAGGCTACGAAGATGTCGTAAGCACAACTCCCAATCTTTTTGGAAAAACTGAGGGAGTCAATTTTGAAGCGAAAGAGAAAGCTGCCGTTGTAGATTACTTTAACAATCTGAATTCAGACCCCAATGCACCTAGCCATATTATTTCTTCTGCCAAAGCCAAGGAAATGATCGAAGCGTCCGATGGCAGAGATTTTGTTATTCTCTCGATTCGTCAGGCTGCCGATTATGCAGCATTCCACATTCCAGGAGCGATTAATATCCCTTGGGAAAAGGGTATGCAGGAAGCTTTTTCCACCCTTCCGAAGGATGTGAAGATTATAACCTACTGCTACAGCGGGCAGACTGCAGGGCAGACAATTGCCATTCTCAGACTTCTAGGATTTGATGCGGCATCTCTGAAAAGCGGTATGGGAACCCCCATTACCGTACCTAGCGGATGGATCGTTGAAGGCTATCCCGTAGTCAATAATTAAGTAGTGGAATCAACAGTATATGGGAGCCAGGCACCACACCCGCAAAACACTCGCAACTTATGAAGACGGTTTATAGTAATTATTTGCAAGGTAGATGATTGCAGATCTATCAACAAGAGAATGATCCTGAGTGGAGCCTGGCACTTGAAGCCCATAACCCACAAAACTTAGCTGCAAGATCAGGGGTCTAATTTTGCCTGTTACTTACCATTTTGTATTGCCCTGAATTCTCCGGAAAGAACATATCGACAACGATAAAACTTTATCGTCGGCAGCATCTCCTATGAGCAGAACAGGTGCTGCAGGCCGTGGAAATGACGACAACTATGCACAAAACCTATAGTCAATCGCATGGTCTGGCGAAAAGGACAGGGGATACCGGAACAAGTTTGAGCTGCCGTATCTATCAGCCTGAATAGGGTAAGCGCCTTGAAAAAGGGAAATGGGGTGAAGTCATGACGGATGATGCAGATGTATCTGCTGTTTTAGGATCGACTATTGCGTCACTATTATGTGATAAGCTTTAGAGGTGATTTATACCTTTTGAAAGATAGGATGAAAAAAGGAGTCGTTGACCTCTAAAGAAATTTACCGGAAGTCTGCATGTAACTCTGGCGAAAAAACGAGCAGAACCAAAACGCTGATCCTGCGGTGCAGTTGTGTGGGTTATGTGGGTTATGTGGGTTGTGTGGGTTATGTGGGTTATGTGGGTTATGTGGGTTATGTGGGTTATGTGGCAGGCACCGCTTTTGAACAATCTCGAGTTGAAGGGTTAAAAAGTTTGTAACTATTCAGCCTAAATCGAAAGAAATGTAAAAAAGCTCTGGACTCGCAAGGAAAAAAAGCATATACTGTGAACCATGGAACAGGAACAAATAATCCAGGGACGTACAGTAACCGAAAGCGACATCGATACCATCAGGAACCTTATAGCCAATAATCCGGAGTGGCATCGAACCCGAATCTCGCGGGAACTGTGCGAGCTTTGGAACTGGAGGAATGATGCGGGAGCTATAAAGGATATGGCAGCCCGATCGCTTCTTCGAAAGCTCGCTGAAAAGGGATTGATAGCACTTCCTGCACCCATACGATCATCGAATAACCAGCACAAGTTCAAGAATACTGGAGAGAAACCTACCTATGAGCCGATAGAGGCGAAGTTGTCAGAACTTCAGCCGATTCAGGTTGTGGAGGTGGAAGACGACAACCAGGCAAGCCTGTTCCGGTCGCTGGTAGCACACTATCATTATCTTGGCTATCAGGGTCCTGTTGGAGAGAATCTCCGGTACCTCGTATATGACTGTCATAACCGAATACTCGGATGTCTGCTCTTTGGGGCTTCGGCCTGGAGAGTGGCGAGCAGGGACCGCTGGATTGGGTGGGATGATGAGCAGCGAAGAGAAGGGCTTTCCCGGGTAGCCAATAATATGCGGTTTCTCATTCTCCCACAGGTGAGGGTGGCACATCTGGCAAGCCATCTTCTTGGGAAAATAAGCAGGCGAATATCAGCTGACTGGAGTAAGAAATACGGTCATCCGATTGATCTTCTGGAAACCTTTGTGGAGAACCAGCGGTTTGCAGGAACCTGCTATAAGGCTGCGAACTGGAAAAAAGTCGGGGAGACAGCCGGACGCAGCCGAAATGATCGAAAGAATACTCTGAAAGTCCCAGTCAAGTCTGTCTGGCTCTACCAGCTTGGATCAAATAGGGTATCCTGCTGTCAAGGAGCATTATCCTAATGGCTCCGCAGGAAATTAATATCCGGGAAACAATCAAAGATGCTCAGGAAATGCTTGATACAGAAACCGGAATATCTCCTGCTTTCAGAAGTATGTTCAAGCTGCTGCTCGTGCTCGTACAGTTTCTGGCGGATAAACACGGACTGAACAGTCGCAACAGTAGCAAGCCGCCATCAAGTGATCCGAATCGGGAAAAGAATAAAAAACCTCCGGGAAAGAAAAACCCGGGCGGACAGAAGGGACACAAAGGAACCACCCTTACTCCCGTAGACGATCCTGATGAAGTGCTCGAGATAGCAATCGACCGATCCACCTTGCCTGAGGGAACCTATACCGAGGCAGGCTATGAAGCTCGTCAGGTCTTTGATGTCATCGTAGAACGGCATGTCCTTGAGTACCGTGCACAAGTCCTTGTTGACCAGAATGGGAAACGTTTTGTCGCACCCTTTCCTGATGAGGTTGCCAATTCAGTGCAGTATGGCCGCAATACCAAGGTGAACTCCGTCTATATGTCCCAGTATCAACTGCTGCCCTATGAGCGGATTAGGGACTACTTCATCAGTCAGATGCGGTTTCCTCTGAGTGCCGGCTCAGTCTACAATTTCAACCAGGCAGCCTACCAACGGCTTAAAGAGTTCGAACAGTGGCTCAAGAGTGAGTTGATCAACTCAACCCTGAATCATGCTGATGAAACAGGAATCAATATTGGGGGAAAACGACAGTGGCTGCATGGGGTTTCCAACAAGGATCTCACGTATCTGTATTCCCATGCAAAACGGGGCTCTGAAGCCATGGTAGCTGGGGGAGTAATCCCCCACTTCCAGGGAATTCTTGTTCATGATCATTGGAAACCGTACTACAAGTACTCCTGCACCCATGCCTTATGCAATGCTCACCACCTGAGAGAACTCGAGCGGGCTAGAGAGCAGGATAACCAGCAATGGGCGGCTTCCATGCAGAAACTGCTTCTTGAAATACACAAAGCAGTCAATCAGACTGCCGTCGGAAAACTTTCAGAAGATGAAATACAGAAATACCTGCTTCGCTACCGGAAGATCATTGAGGATGGTGAAGCTGAGTGTCCTCTTGCTATCAGACCTCCGGGGGATAAAAGACGGGGTAAGCTGAAACAATCAAAGGCAAGAAACCTCCTTGATCGACTGAAAAATTTCGAATCAGATGTCCTTCGTTTCATGGTGAATGAGATTGTTCCCTTTAGCAATAATAGTGCCGAGAGAGATCTACGCATGACCAAAGTCCAGCAGAAGATCTCCGGCTGTTTCCGTTCCACTCAGGGTGCTGAGATTTTCTGTAGAATACGCAGTTATCTCTCTACTTGCATGAAACAAGATGTCTCACCCAATGAAGCTTTGACTTTATTATTCATGGGTAAATACCCCGATTTTGTCTCTCCTGACTATTTCCCCGGCTCTTTTCCCGTAGAGGCTGAATAGTTACGAAACTTTTTCCTCTGATCACTCTTCTCTCCAATTAAA
>JAGYPA010000111.1 GCA_018399255.1 Spirochaetales bacterium
CATCAGGACTTAACCAGGAGTAAAGGAGTCAAACGTGAAAAATGTTCTGAAAAGCCTTAAGGGGAAGCGGGTGGCAGAGGCCAATCTGATTATCATTTTAATAGTGTTTATGGCGCTTCTGGCGGTCATGACGCCGAATTTTCTCTCCGTGAACAATATCCGGAACCTGGTGCGGCAGACCTCAGTAATCGGCATCGTTGCACTTGGCATGACCTTCGTCATAATCTCCGGAGGAATCGACCTTTCGGTCGGTTCAATACTCGGGGTTGCGAGCATCCTCTCCTCCATGCTGATGGTCAACGGAGTAGGGATTTTTCTCTCGATTCTCTTTTCCCTGATAGTCTGTGCGGCACTCGGCATGGTCAGCGGCGTAGTAATCCATCATGGGAAGGTTCCGCCGTTCATTGCCACCCTGGGTATGATGACAGCCGGAAGGGGTATTGTCATGCTGCTTTCGGGAGCCAGGATGGTAGCAGGACTGCCCCGTGAGTTTACCCAGTTTTCCCAGAAAACGATTATCGGCATCCCCGCGCTCTTCTTTGTCTGGCTGCTGATCATCATAGCAACCTATATCATCACAACCAGAAGCATCTTTGGAAGAAACCTCTTTGCCTACGGATCGAACCTCGAGGCTGCCAGACTCTCCGGCATCAATATACGAACCTACACCTATGCAGTCTATGCGATATCGGGATTGCTAAGCGGCATTGCCGGAGTACTGATGACCTCCAGGCTCGCCAACGGCATACCCACAGCGGGACAGGGATATGAGCTCGATGCCATCGCCGCCGCAGTTGTCGGCGGAGCCAGCCTCAACGGCGGATCAGGAACGATCATCGGAACCGTATTAGGCGCCTTCCTGATTGCCATCATCCAGAACGGCGGAAACCTGCTGGGAATCAACTCATTTATCCTGCAGATTTCGGTAGGGGTGCTGATTGTCGCCTCGGTTATGATCGACCAGAAACGGAAAAGTTCAGGTAAATAATGAAACAATATATATTAGCCCACGATGTCGGCACATCAGGAAACAAGGCAACGCTGTTTGACGAATCGGGAGCCATGACGGCCAGCACCTCGGCTTCGTACGGGACAAACTACTTCAACGGCAACTGGGCAGAACAAGCGCCCGACGACTGGTGGAAGGCGGTCTGCGAAACCTCCCGAAAAGTGCTGGAAGGCATTGATTCCGCCCAGCTGGCAGCCGTCAGCTTCAGCGGTCAGATGATGGGCTGCCTCTGTGTAAATGCAGAGGGAATACCGCTGCACAATTCCCTTATCTACTGCGATCAGCGCAGCACCCCGCAGGAGAGCTCCCTTATCGAGGCCTGCGGCGGAATGGAACCTATCTACCGCATAACCGGCCACCGACCGAGTGCATCCTACTCCCTGACAAAGCTCATGTGGATCCGCGACAATGAACCGGAGACTTTCGCGAAAACGCACAAAGTACTGCAGGCCAAGGACTACATCAACTTCAAGCTGACCGGCATATTTGCTACCGACTACAATGATGCATCGGGCACCAACGCCTTCGATCTGCATACAAGCAGCTGGTCAAAAGATATCCTGGAGGCCGCCGGCATATCCGAGGCACTCTTTCCCGAGGCAGTGCCTTCAACGACAATTATCGGAAAGGTGACCGCAGAGGCTTCCCGTTTGACAGGCATCCCCGAAGGAACCCCCGTGGTAATCGGTTCGGGCGATGGAGGCTGTGCAACCCTGGGAGCCGGATCAGTCTCTCCCGGCAAACCCTACTGCTACATGGGATCATCCTCCTGGGTCTCGATAACCTCGGAAAAGCCGATCATAGATGAGCAGATGCGCTCATTTACCTGGGCCCACCCCATCGAGGGCCTTTTCCAGCCCTGCGCGACCATGCAGACAGCCGGCAGTTCCATCAGCTGGTTCAGCAATCTGATCAGCGGGGCAGCCGGTGCCGATGAGCTCGAAAAGCTCAATGAACTCGCAGAACAGGCACCTCCGGGATCCAATGGGGCGCTTTTCTTGCCGTATCTGCTCGGTGAACGCTCACCCTGGTGGAATCCGCTGGCAAAAGCTGAGTTTATCGGCCTGCATGTAAACACCACCAAGGCCGATATCACCCGGGCAGTTATCGAAGGCATCGCCATGAACCTGGGAATTTCCCTGCAGATAATGCTGCAGGAGACGCAGGAACGCTCCGTCATGTTCATCGGCGGCGGCGCGCTGGGCAAGACCCTCCGACAGATTTTTGCCGATGTATTCGGCTGCGAAATTACCATACCGGCGCTGCTGACCGAGGCCACCAGCATGGGAGCAGCCCTCCTCGGCGGTGTGGGCACAGGGGTCTATACAGATTTCTCCATAGTTGAGCAGATGAATCCGGTGGTCAGTACCATAACACATGACCAGCGGCATACCGAGCTCTATGCTGAGCTTTCAGTACTGCTTATGGAGGCCTACAGAGCGGTAGAGCCGCTTTTTGAGAAACTGGAACAGTTTGCCGGAAGGAATATATCATAAATAAGAGGTCCTTTCACAATTCTCGAATTTTGAAATTGCCTCAAACATACTGAGGAGCACTGCATGCAGGACAGACTGATCTTGACCCACAACCTGGGAACTACCGGCAATAAGGCTGTCATCTACGATCAAACTGGACGCATCGTCAGATCCTGGCTCTCCAATTACCGTACCAGCTATTCCAACGGCAATTTCGTGGAACAGAGTTCGTCGGACTGGTGGAAGGCCGTCTGTGAGTCGACCCGGAACGTCATGCGCGGCATCCATGAGAAGTCGATCAGTGCGGTAAGCTTCAGCGGCCAGATGATGGGCTGTCTCTGTCTGGACAAAGCGGGAAACCCGATTCAGAACGCTATCATCTGGGCCGATATGCGAGCCTGTCGGGAATCCAAGAATCTGCATGACATGATAGATGAATCCCAGTTTTATCACATAACCGGCCATCGCATCAGTTCTGCCTATACCCTCTCCAAGCTGCTGTGGATAAAGAACAACCAGCCGGATGTGTACCAGAAAATTCACAAGATAGTGCAGGCCAAAGACTACATCGTCTATAAGCTGACCGGACGTATCGTGACCGATTATACCGATGCAACGGGGACCAACATGTTCGATCTGACCCGGGGCGAGTGGTCGAAAATCATCCTTTCCATGACCGGCATCGACCCGGATATACTGCCGGAAGTGCTCCATTCAACCGAGATTGCTGGAACCGTAACCATGGAGGCAGCAGGTGAGACAGGCCTGCTGCCGAAAACTCCCGTAGTAATCGGGGCCGGTGACGGGCTCTGTGCCGCCATAGCCGGAACCTGTACTCAGGCCGAAGATGCCTACCTCTATTTCGGCTCATCAGCCTGGGTGGGACTTACGCAGAAAGAACCCTACTGGGATTCCGACCTGCGAACATTTAACTGGGCTCATGTGGTTCCCGGGCTCTGCAGCCCCTGCGGAACCATGCAGGCGGCCGGTGCTTCCATAGACTGGGCGCGCGACCAGATAGCGAGGCTGGAGACAGCTCAAGCAGAGGTGCAGAACTGCAGAACGCAGGACCTTATCGACCAGGAGATTCTCGGCTCTCCTCCCGGCGCCAACGGGCTGCTTTTCCTGCCGTTCCTGCTCGGCGAACGGAGTCCGTACTGGGATCCCTCAGCCAAAGGAACCCTGATCGGACTGCGCAAGAAGCATACCCGCTCGGATCTGCTCCGATCCTTCATCGAAGGCGTAGTGCTTAACCTTAAAAGCATCTGGAATACGCTGCTGCCGGTAATCCAGGCAGATGAGCTGGTAGTGGTAGGCGGACAAAGCACCAGCCCGGTCAATCGCCAGATCGTAGCAGATGTACTGGGAGTTCCGGTGATCAGCCATAACCATCTCAAGGACAGCAAGAATTTCGGTGCAGCAGTGCTGGGAGGCATCGGCATCGGGCTCTATGAAAATATCGATGAGGTAAAGCAGATGGTAACCATCGAAAGCAGGCTGGAACCGGATCAGAAAAATGCGCAGCTGTATAATGAGCTGCTGCCGATCTTCGAAAAGAGCTACTATGCCCTGAAGGAAATCTACGGCGATCTGGACGGGATCATTCCCCGGGATCGCTAAGCGCACCTTTTTGGTGCTGTTCGATAAATGAACGATGATAGAATGATGATAGAACGATGATAGAACGATGATAGAACGATGATAGAACGATACAGAGGAGCAGGCAGATGAATAACTTGATAGAACAGCTGGAAAAGGCCGGGGCACCGGAAGCTTTTGCCGCTATCGGGCTCGATTATGATACCCTTTTCGGCTCATCGGAGGCGTTTGATCAAAACCCCTACCGCAGCCATCAGTGGATAGTAAAGGAGCACGGAGAATTTCTGGTAGTCAACGCCATACCTCCGGCAGAACTTCAGGATCAACTGTTCTGGGAAGAGTGGTATCTACAGAAAGCTGATGCCTCACGAAATGCAGACGACCCCGGGAAAGCCGAAGCCTCACGCAGCGCAGACGGTGAGATTCATCACCATATCCTCACCCTCTGGCGGCCGCAAACCTATCATGAGATCTTTACTGCCCCCGAAACAGATGCCGTCCACCCGGAACCAAGCTTCGGGCAGACCTGGTATGTAATCGAGGATCCCGACATGACCCCCTGGCTTTTGAGGAGATAATATGGACTACAGGTATCTCGGCAGCAGCGGTCTGCGCATCAGCACCGTAACCATGGGCACGCAGACCTTCGGCTGGAACATCGAAGAAAAAGAATCCCGAAGACTTATGTCCCGCTATGCCGATGCCGGCGGCAACTATTTCGATGCAGCCGACTCCTACAATAACGGCGAATCAGAGCGAATTCTCGGCACCTGGCTTAAGGAACAGCAGAATCGCCATACCTATGTAATCGGCACAAAGGTATTCTTCCCCACCGGCGAAGGCCCCAACGATACAGGCGCAAGCCGCAAACATATCTTTGCCTCAGTCGATGAGAGCCTGAAACGGCTCGGCACCGATTACATAGATGTATATCAGATACACTGTTACGATCGGAGAACTCCCATTGAGGAAACCCTGCGCTCGCTCGATGATCTGGTGCGCATGGGAAAAGTCCGCTACTTAGGGGCCTCCAACTTTACCCCCTCCAAACTCATGAAAGCCCAGCTTACCGCAAGGCACGAAGGATGGACCCCGTTTACCTCCCTGCAGCTGGAATATAGCCTGCTGGTACGCAGTCCTGAGTGGGAACTCATTCCCCTCTGTCACGAGGAGGGAATCGGGACACTTGCCTGGTCCCCGCTGGCAGGCGGCTGGCTGACAGGCAAATACCGGAGGGATGCCTCAATCCCCGCCGAAAGCCGAGCCGGCCGGAACGACCGCTGGGACGACAGTGCCGAGACACGGGGAACCGAACATGCCTACCGGGTTATTGACGCGCTGCTCGAGATAGCGGCGGAGACTGGAAAACCGATTTCCCAGATAAGCCTCAACTGGATTATTCAACAAGGCAAAGTGACCGCGCCCCTCATGGGAGCCCGAACAGAACAGCAGCTGGAACAGAACCTGAATGCGATAACCTGGAGCCTGACTGACGAACAGCTCGAGAAATTGAACAACATCAGCTATATTGGTGAACCCTCACCGTACAGCTTCATACAGCACTATACAAGGAAGTAGGCAGAGATGGCAGGAAAAAATACATCAGCGGAAAAAGCTGCGGCCGAGAAAGCTGCACCGGAGAAGGCTGCACCGGAGAAAGTTGTGGTTCTTGGCAGTTTCGTGGTCGACCTCATGGGAAGGTCTCACCATCTTCCGGCACCCGGAGAGACGGTCATGGGATCATTTTTCAGAATCGGACCGGGAGGCAAGGGGTCCAATCAGGCAGTTGCCGCCCATCGAGCCGGCGCAGATGTTCACCTGATCACCAAAATAGGCAAGGATGTCTTCCGCTCGGTGGCGCTGGACTTCTACAAAGCTGAAGGAATGGACTGCTCCTACATTTTTGAAGATGCGCAGGAAATGACCGGTGCTGCTCTCATCCTGGTGGACGAGAATACCTCCGAAAACAGCATACTTGTCCATTCCGGTGCCTGCGGAGCGATAACGGCCGATGAGGTAAGTAAGGCCGATACGCTATTGGCAGCGTGCGGAATCCTGCTCTGCCAGTTGGAGATCAACCTCGAGGTAGTTCCGGCAGCCGTTGAGCGAGTTCACGAGCGCGGAGGACTGGCGGTGCTCAACCCTGCACCGGCCAAAGAAATTGATCCCGCGTATATAGGTATGTTCGATTTGGTAACCCCCAATGAGATAGAGGCGTCGATCCTGACAGGGGTAACGGTCACCGACCTTGCCTCTGCCAGGATGGCGGCCGATCAGTTCAACCGCATGGGAGTTGCCGAGGTCATCATAACCTTGGGCT
This sequence comes from Spirochaetales bacterium, assembly GCA_018399255.1. Classification (GTDB taxonomy): domain Bacteria; phylum Spirochaetota; class Spirochaetia; order JABMQR01; family JABMQR01; genus M55B182. Next base: position 6,404 of record JAGYPA010000111.1, read on the forward strand.
CACAGGGGGCATTTATACAACCCCGGGGCAAGGAAGGGCGCATTATACCCGCCTTCCCGGTCAATGTAGTCGATACCACAGGGGCAGGGGATGCCTTTAACGGAGCCCTGGTAACAGCCCTGGCAGAAGGACAGACGCTCGAAAACGCGGCAGAATTCGCCATGGCGGCTGCCGCACTCTCCGTTACAAAGATCGGCACAGCCCCCGCAATGGCGTTCAGGAACGACATCGAAAAGCTGCTGCTTGCGAGGGGTCGGAGGTCTCTTGTGGGTAAACACCCTGTAACTGGTTGATGTATAAGGAAGGCACGATGAACTACTCATCCCTATGGGTCGATAAGCCGCGAAGTATTATTCGCATTGAGAAAGAACTCAGGGAACCGGAACCTGATGAGATAGTGGTCCGCGTAAAAGCCTGCGGAATCTGCGGAACCGATCTTCACTTCTACCGGGATTTTCCAAACGGTAGTCTGACTCCACTCGGCCACGAGGT
>JAGYPA010000112.1 GCA_018399255.1 Spirochaetales bacterium
GGCAATATCGAGAATCCGCTTAAAGAACAGCGTCGCCTTGATAAATGCCAGCCAGAGCTTGCGTTTAATTTTTGCTTTACTGAAGCGGCCTCCGGAACCCTCATACTGCTTTATCATAGCATTAATCCGCTTGCGGCGCTCCTCTTCTGAGACCCTGATGCGGGCAAGGGCGGGATCGGTCCGCCTGATATACTGATAGACGCCGACAAGTGCCTCATCCGGCATCTCATCCTGCAGAGCGACGGAGGTGGCATAGGCTGCAGTTTCCGCCCGCCTCCAGGCATCATTATCTTTAGCCTGGTCACGGGTTATCGATTCTATCGCATCGGAGAGCTTGCGGGCTTGTACCCCGGTACCGGCGGCAGGCTTAGCCCCGCCTTCGGTCTCCAGAATTTCCCCGGATTCCCTATAGACGCGGATCATTTCGGCTGCCAGGTCCAGATCGCTGCACTCGACATAGAGGCGAAAGTCTGATGCGCGACGGAGAATTTCGTTCTCGAGCACCTGCGGTCCATAGATTATGCGATAATGCTCGGAAGCTGATGCCAGAAAGGCTTCGGCGGCGGGTGCATCGAGCGTCTCTTCCAACGCCCTGCAGGATACCGGCTGTTCTGTTCCGAGAAGCCGGGAAAGTTCATCGGCAAAGGCCTTGTTTCGTGACTGCAGCGGCCCTGCTATAAGAATTATGTAGTGTTCCATGTGCTTTGCCTTTCCTGAATTGCTTGCTTATCTGAGGCTCTTGCAAAAAGCAAGAGCGACGTTTTGGTTTGAAGTTTGCCTGCAGCCTGATGCCGCATCAGTGCCGTTCACACTATTTTTAACTTCCCTCACAGGGCAATTCTACTGACTTCAGTGTGCGCATCGACCCGACAGAACCCTATCCCACACTATAGCACAGCTCCATGGCCAAATCAATGCACCCGGAAGTTTCTCAGTAATGCGTTGTTTCCCAAAGCGATCCTGGATTTTCTCACAGCGATGCGTTGTTTTCAGGTTGTTTTCAGGTTGTTTTCATAACGCTGCGTTTTTTCCCATAACGCTCCTGAACACATCCAGAGTTTTTGCAGCGGTCTTCTCCCAGGAAAAATCGGCAGCCCAGGCAAGGCCTGCCTGCGAGAGTTCGCTGCGCCGTTCGTCATTCTTAAGAATTCCGGCTATCGCCTCCTGCAGGGCCTGCACATTGTCCGGATCGAAGTGGGGCGTATGGGGTCCGCTTACTTCGGGCAGCGATGCGGCGGTGGAGGTGATTACGGGAGTACCGCAGGCCATGGCCTCCAGCACCGGCAGTCCGAAACCCTCAAAATGGGAGGGCAGTACAAAGAGTTCGGCTCCCCGGTAAAAGTCGGCCAGATCTTCGGCATCGATAAATCCGGGAAAGACAATATCTGCAGCGGCCGGTGAAGTTTCGGCCTCCCGATGGATCTCCTCCGCCCGTTCCTTGTCGGGTCCCGGCAGAACCAGCCGCATGGAGGGAATCGTTTTCGCTTTTCTCAAGGCTCCGAAAGCTTTGATCAGGGTGTTGTGGTTTTTGCCGGGATGCTCCAGCCGGGATATGTAGAGGATGTAGGGCGGCTTGAAGCCGTACTTTGCCCCCACTTTGGCGGCTGCGGCATGGCGGTCTTCGGCCGGGGTAAAGGTGGCAGAATCGGCAGCAAGGTGGATAACGGTGACCCGGCTCCCGGGAACCCCGGAAAACTTGACAATATCATCCCGGGAAAACCCGCTTACGGTTATGATATGATCCAGTCGTTTTATCAGATAGGGAAGCATCTTCTGGTTGAAGATCCGATGGGAAAAGTTGTACTTGTCGGCTATGTGGAGCGATGCCAGGTCGTGAACGGTTCCTACCGTCGGGCAGGGGGCCCGTCCGGTAAGTCTTCTGTTGGCGGCCGGCAGAAAGAGCAGATCATACTTCTGTCTGCGGCAGATGCGGGGAAGTTTGGTCTGGTTCCAGAAAAAGTTGCGGATCGGGGACGGGTCGGCACCCTCTACCTGATACCAGCTGATGTTCCGGGTATGCTGCAGATAATGGCTGCGATCGACCTCGGGACCGATGAGTTCGAAATAAAATTCGGGATCGGCAGCATCCTGGAGCCGGTCGAAGCGCAGTATCAGCTCCCGCAGGTAGCTGCCGATGCCCGATCGGCCGGTATCCGTTCCGAAACTGGGTATGCCTATTCGTATCATGTTGCGTCCTCCCGTTCTTCAAGCTCGTTTCTTCCCATCAGGATCGACTCCAGATTCCGGATGTACGTATCGTAGCCGAACTGTTCGAGCGCCCGCTTATAGCCGGCCCGTCCAAATTCGCGGCTCTTTTCGGGATTGCGGAGCAGGATCTCGATCTTTTCTGCCAGCTTGTGCGGTGCGTTGGGCGGCACCAGATATCCGGTAACCCCATCTTCCAGCCAATCCGGGATGCCGCCGGCCCGGGATGCGACAACCGGCCGGCCGCGAAGCATCGCCTCCACGCCGATCATACCGAACGGCTCAGGCCAGCGGGAGGGAACAACCAGTATGGAAGCGGCATCATAGAAGGGGGTTATGCGGTCGTTGGGAATCCAGCCGTGAAAGGTGACCCTGTCCTGGATATTGAGCTCTTCTGCCAGCTTCTGCACATAGGTTTCGGCATTCCCGGTTCCGATAATTTCCAGGGGCAATCCCTCCGGAAAGCTCTTCTGGAGCAGCTGATGAGCCCTCAGCAGGATATCGACTCCCTTGCCCCGGATAATCTGCCCCACATAAAGGAGTGAGGGGACGGAGGGAAGCGGGGCCGGTTCGCTCTCCGGCGGGGCGACGCAGGGGGGAATGACCCTGATGCGTTCTTCGGCAAAACCGTTGCGGATCAGCTCGTTCTTTATGTATCCGCTGCCGACGATTGCCGTGCTGATATTGCGGTTCTCCCGCAGCTCCTTCAGTTTTTTCCTGATGGATGAGAAACGGATGCCCTGGGGGCTGCGTTCGAGAAAGGCAAGATCGGCATAGCAGGCAAGCCCGGCTTTCCGGGTGCAGATATGATGATTCCAGAAGTAGTACTTATGCCGGCGGGGGCAGTAAATATCGTGGTCATGATACATGCGGACCACCGGCAAGCCGGGGGCTGCATCATACACTTCCCTGATAGAACCGAATTTGTGGACATACACCACATCGGGAGCCGATTCCTTCACGACACTTTTCAGAGGAACTTCGCTGAGATCCCAGACGCCTTCAAAGGGATCGTCGAACTGGGTAAAGGCTTCTCCTGCCCGGTTTTCCGAGGCGAAAAAACAGTGATGCCCCCGGGCAGCCAGTCCTTCGGCGGCAAAGTAGATGTTCTGCTCCACTCCGCCGAAAAAACCTCCGGTTGTGTTAAGAAAGAGTATGCGCATACGCCCTCCGATATATTTCGATAAGCTGGTCGGTTACCGCATCCCAGCTGTAGGTTTCCGCGGCACTCTTTCTGCCGGCATCCGCCAGGCGTTTCCTTTTTTCCGCATCGCTGCGGAGTTCGATAAGGGCTGAGGCGATGCTGTCGGGATGATCATACGGCACCTCAGGATCAAAGAGCAGGCCGGTTTCGTGGTGGGTGACGATCGAGGGGAGTCCGCCCCGGCGGGATACGGCAGCCGGCAGTCCTGCCGCCCAGGCTTCCAGCACTACCATGCCGAAAGGTTCGTGCAGGGAGGGCAGGATGAAGGAGTCGGCGGCATGGTAGGCATCCACCAGGCTCTGGTCGGTATAGGGTATTCCCGGGATAATGGTTATCCGGTCGGCAATCCCGGCACTGGCTGCCGCCTGGCGGACAGTTTCGAGGTACCGGGGGCTGGTCACCGCTCCGACAAGCAGAAGGTGAGCATCGGGAATCCTGCTGATTATGTTCCCCAGCTGCTGCACCAGACCCAGCTGATTTTTCTGCACATCGAACCGGGCGGTCACGAGGAATACAAACCGGTCTTCGGGAATGTTCCGGGCTTTACGAAACCGGGTACGGCAATCTGAGACTTGCCGGCTCCCGTCAATATCAGTCTGGCTCCCCGGAGCAAATCGGGCTACGTCTACCCCGTTGGGCAGGTAGACAACATCCTTCCGGGGAAAGGCTTTTTTCATCTCTTCGTATTCGTCCTTGCCCACGCAGATAATGGCGGCGGCATCTTCCAGTACCCTGCGGGACCCTACCCACCAGCCGAGCAGCTTGCCCCACTCCAGGGCTCCTTTTGTCGGTTCCGGTGCAGGTCTCCTGTTCTTCCTGAGGAACCCGCCAGCTGCCCGCCGTGCAGCGATATGACATAGGGAATCCCCTTCCGGACTGCATAGTGCCGGGCTATTGCGCCGAAACGCTTGCGGTATGAAGGTGAATAAGATCGGGCCTGCCCTCTTTTGCCCGCCACAAGGCCCGCATGAGGAATAAAGGAGAACAGATTGCCGGCTTTTTTTGTCCAGCACACTCCCGCGCTCCTTTTTCAGTCCGATGCGGGATAGAAATAGGGATACCGGCGGATGGGGATATCCCGATAGCTGTCCTGCCGTTGACTGCTGAGCCAGAGTTGTCAGTATGTGCAGTTCATACCCCCGCTGCTTCAGGCGAAATGATGTTTCGGCGATAAATGTTTCTGAACCGCCCCACTCCTCAGCGACAAACCTGCGCGGAATATGAAATATTTTTAATTAATGCCATCAACCCGAATTATATAGCAGAAAAGCCGGTATTGCCAGGAAAATGCCGCCTCTCCTGCCAAAAAACTCATTGACAGGCAACGGTGAGCACTATAAGCTGATGGACAGCAACAAAATAAAAGTAAAAGCAGGATGTCATAAGGAAAACATCGGGAGTGTCATGGTTTTATTCATATTTTCCGGGCATGCATCATTAAAAAATATCAGGGCTTTTGGATTCAGAAGGAACAGACCATGATAGATACTATCCGTGTAATAGCCATAGCATGAGGGAGTCGGAAAGCAAAACCCATCTGCATAATTCATTCAGAGATCAGTTCATTCAGTATACTCATACCGGAAACGCTGGTAAGCGGACTTGCGGCTTTCAAGGACAATGAATTTGTTTATGGTCCTGCTCTCCTATGATGTCGAGGATTTCTACTCGGTGAATGATGTCATCAAGATTCTTCTCGAATCAGATTTTATCAGAAAAATTGTCGTCATTTCGGAAACCGTGGCCCCCTCGATCGAATCGACCGACGACCGCCTGCAGTCCATCTTTATGGATTCTCCAGCGGAGACGGTCAAGGAAATCCTGGAAATTGCGAAAACACTGCAGGATTCCCTGGAACGGGAAGGCCTGCTGGAACGGGAAACCGCGGCGGTTGGAAAAGACGGCATCGGGGCGCTGCTCTTCGATACAATACCCATCGGGCTCTTCCGCATCGACCCGGAAGGCAATTTTATCGACTGCAACCATACCCTGGTAACCATCTTCAAGGCCCCTAACCGTGAGGTTATTCTGGGGGACAGTCTTTTTGCTCTCTTCAGCGACCATGAAGAGATTGACAACTGGCTGGATATCATTCACAAGGACTCCCGTATCCGCGGTCTGGTGTTCGAGGCTGAGCAGTATGACGGGCAGAAGGTCTGGCTGCGCAACAATACGAAATCGATCCACGATGCCGAAGGGAAGGTTATCAATTACGACGGGACCCTCGAGGATGTCACGTTCCAGAAAAAGCTTGAGGACCGGCTCTCTTTTCTGGCTACCCACGATATTCTTACCGGTCTTCCCAACCGCAATTTTTTCCAGCTGCAGTCCAAGCTGACCCTCTCTCAAGCCCGCTACAGCGGGGATATGGTGGCTTTTCTCCTTCTGGATATCGATCATTTTGCCGCTATTAACAGTCACGGCAGCCGGGTGGGCGATCAGGTGCTCCAGATGACTGCAGAGCGGGCAAAGGTGCTCCTTCGCAAAAGCGATCTTATCGCCCGCCTTGGCGGCGATAAATTTATTGTACTGCTGCCCAGCATCAAGTCCCGCCAGGATATTCTCGCGGTAGCCAAGAAAATGAGTTCGATGTATAAAGATCCGGTAGTCATAGACGACATCACGCTGAAGATTTCCATATCGATGGGTATTTCCATCTTCCCCAACCACGGGGAGACAGAAAACGCCTTGATTCACCGGGCAGAAATTGCGACCCTGGCGGTGAAGGAGCGGGAACGGGGCGGCTACCTGATCTATTCAGACTCTATCAAGACCCGAGCCGGCGCCTGACCGCGGGGCAGCTTTCGTTGACCGGGGCAGCTTTCGTTGACCGGGGCAGCTTTCGTTGACCGGGACAGCTTTCGTTGACACTTTTCTTGCTTTCTGTTCGGTTTATCAGTATCTTTCTTTCACAGAACACGTAAGGACAACTGGAAATGAAAGATATACAGAGCGGAAAAGCTGCAGCTCACGCGAACAACCTGCACTCCCATAATGATACATTCTCCATAACCATAGATGAAGAGCGCTGCATCGGCTGCGGATTCTGCCGGGAACATCTTTCGTCAGTTATCTATTATGATGGATACACAGCCCGCATCGATCCGGAACAGGTTGGGCTGCTCGAGGAAAACGATATTTTACAGAGGCGGGCGAAGGATGCCGAGGCAGACTGCCCCGCAGGGTCATTTACCGTTAACCGACATACTTCCCGGACAGCTGGTTATCAGGCTGATGCTCACGCTGATGCTGCACCGATTTATCAGACTGATGCTCACGCTCATGCTGCACCGATTTCTCAGACTGATGCTCACGCTCATGCTCATGCTGCACCGATTTCTTCACAGTAAGAACCTGATCAACCTGGGCAGCCGGCAGAAACCTGAACATCAAGCTCTTTCCGCGCCTGCGCCAGCTCTCCTTCAGCCTGCTCCTGCT
>JAGYPA010000113.1 GCA_018399255.1 Spirochaetales bacterium
TAATGCTTGATTCATCAAATTATCATCAATGACAATATTTGTGCGCACAAATGCCCCCTATGTGTATAATCTATTACTATCATACACACAATTCCGAAAAAAAGCAAATTGTTTTTATCCGCGGGGTGTACGCATGCTATTGGTGCCCGGGTAAAGCAGTCGGGGATGCATTGGACTGCTCATGGAGCTAATGCCGTCATTGCTCTCCGCTGCGCTGCTCTCAATAATCGTTTCGATGCCTTTATGATTCAGCGAAAGGGTGTATGACTTTCTCGTTTAAAAAAACGAAATTTTCGTGCACCCAAAAGAAACTTTTTAGTAGCCTATACCTATGGTATGCTTATATACTGTTGAGTTATGAAAAGTCCGATTGAAATAATCCTGAAAGATGAGATTCAGAAAATATTCGATGCTTTCTCAGCATGTCTGAATGTGCGGATAGCTTTTTTTTCGCCCGAGGGGAAAGAGCTCATGGTTGGTCTCGAACGTCCGTGCAATGAATTTTGTACAATAATCCGTGAAGCCATGCATAAGAAAAATAAGTGCCTGTTTCTCGATACAGAAAAAAGAAAGGAGGCTCTCAGCCTTAAAGGGCTCTATACCTGGAGCTGCTATGCTGGAATGATTGAAACTATTTTTCCAATTTTCTATAACGGAGTGCATCTCGGTTTTTTCCTTATGGGACAATACCGCGGTCAGAGAAAAATTGATCAGTCTCTTCTCCAGGAGTATAAGGAACTTTGCGGATCCCCGGAGGAGCTGGTTATCGCATATCTGAAGACCCCCTCCTTCACGGATGAGGAAATTCGGAACATGCAGCACTTTTTCAGGCTGATTGTGGATTATATCATTTCACAGAATATGATTACGCTTAAGAGCAACTTTGTTGTCGAAAAAATTCTTACCGAAGTCAAGCAGCATCCTGATGAGAGCCTCTCCCTTGAAGACGCCTCCCGTTTGGTAGGAAAAAGTACGAGTTCAATATCCCATATTTTTTCCGATCTTCTCCATACATCCTTCAAGCAGACCCTGATAGAGATAAAAATGGAGAAAGCTGAAGAGTATATGATGAGCGATCCGAATTTGAGCATCCGTGAGATTGCCTTCAAGCTGGGATACGAGGATCCCTACTATTTTTCAAGATTATACAAAAAACACCGCAACATTCCCCCATCAAAGTTCCGTACTGAGCATTTGAATAACAAAGCTTAACCTGCTAGATAAAACCTGCACGTCTTTGCAGGTTCGTCCATCCTTTAAACGAGAATATCCATTCAGGTTCCCCTTTACCTATAGTAAAATAATTTAGGTCTTTCTCAAGAAGGAGGCTCCATTGGGTGAATCAAATACCGTCAGAGAAAAGTATGTCTATTCAGTAAGAATGGTTAATGTGGATAAGTACTTCGGCAACGTTCAGGCTCTGAGCAAAGTAAATTTCGAAGTGAGAAATAATGAGATTGTCGGGCTGATTGGTGATAACGGAGCCGGCAAATCTACGCTTATCAAAACGATAACCGGGGTTTTTCCTCCTACGAGCGGCGAGCTCTATATACGGGACGAGCAGATAACCCTCAGCCATTACAGCGTCAAACAGGCTCACAATTGGAAAATTGAAACGGTGTATCAGGATAAATCTCTCGCGGACAAGCAGGATCTCTGGAGAAATTTCTTTGTCGGCAGACAGATAACCGGACCACTGGGCTTTATCAAGGTTAAAGAGGAAAAACGGATTGCAAATGATGTACTGCTGAACATGATCGGGTTCAGAGGTGCCGGGATCAGCGTTGATTCTAAAGTTGCGGTACTCTCGGGAGGGGAACGCCAGGGAGTCTGCATAGGACGGGCAATGCATTTTGATGCTGATTTGATTATCCTGGATGAACCCACGGTAGCCTTGTCATTGAAAGAAGTTCGTAAAGTCCTGAATTTTGTCCATAAGATTAAAGACAGCGGACGTTCGTGCATTTACATATCCCATAATATGGCTGATGTTCATGAAATCGCCGACAGGTTTGTGGTGCTCGACCGGGGAACAATTGTGGGAAACATAAAAAAAGATGATATCTCTCTTAAAGATTTGAGCACCTTTCTTCTCGACTATGCGCATGGCTTGAAGGAGACAAAAAACTCATGAGAGTGTACGAAGAAAAACGCAGTCTGCTGGTACGTATAGAAGGGCTTCCAATAATTGGCGTCTACTGTCTGCTTATACTGGTATTCATTTTTACTTCTCCGCGGGTTTTTACGGGATATCGTATTTATATGTCGTTTCTGCAGACAGTCCCCCCGCAGCTTGTGATTGCTCTCGGTCTGACCCTGGTTATAACAGCAGGGGAAATCGACCTGAGCTTTCCTGCCGTAGTCGCTTTTTCCGGGTTCCTGTTTTCCTATGTATACCGGACATTCGGAACTCCCTGGTTTGCTTTGGCGGCCGCTCTGGCAGGCGGCGCACTTATCGGGTATGCAAACGGTATTCTTATTGCCAGGCTGGGTGTACCGTCCATTATGGCAACGCTTGCCGCCCAATTTTTCTGGAACGGCCTCACAACGCTTCTCAGTCAGGGGCTGTCCTGGAATATCGTTACAATCCGCGGCCAGCTCATCCACTCCCTCTTTGTAGGCCGGATAGGAGGGGTGGTCCCGGCTCAAGCCGTCTGGACGCTTGGAATTGCAGTTCTGGTCTGGTTTATTCTCAACCGGCACCAGTTCGGCGAATCGATAATGTTTATCGGAGACAACGTGCAGGTAGCCCAAGTGGTTGGTATCAACGTAGTTAAGACGAAAATATCTTTGTTTACCTTTCACGGGGTGCTTTCTGCCCTGGGCGGGGTACTGCTGACGCTGGAAATGGCTAACTTCTGGTCTACCCAGGGGTCAGGGTTTCTTCTTCCTGTAATGGCAGCGGTATTTATTGGCGGAACATCAATTGCAGGTGGGTACGGCACGATAGTGGGAACCTTTTTTGGTATGTATATCATAGGATCCCTTGAAGCGGGAGTTGTTGCCAGCGGAATTGGCGGCTACTGGGTAAGGCTTGTCAGCGGGCTGGTTATGGCCTTTTCCATCATTCTCAATATTTCATTTAAGAATAAAAGCATTGGAGAAAAGTGGAACAAAATGCTCCGAAGTCAGGCTGAAAAGAAGCGTAATAAAGCATGATATGCACGTATGTGTATTAAAAGTATATGTTTTTTGGAGGTTAGATTATGAAGGTACATGCGAAACGACTGATGCTGTTCGCTATCATGATTGTGCTGGTCACCGGGATGATCTTTGCCGGAGCAGCTAAGGAGGTACCTGCGGGAGAAGAAGAGATCGTCATCTATATGCAGATGGGCGGAGTTCAGGGTGACGGGGCAACGCTGGCAAGAACCAATGGCGCACGGGCTGCGGCAAGTGCATTGGGTAATGTAAAGCTGATTGAGCAATATTCACAATGGCGTGCCGAAACAATGATCGCTCAATTCAAGGAAGCTATGGCGGGAAATCCCACAGGTATTGTGATTATGGGCCATCCTGGAGATGCTGCTTTCATGCCCCTGGTTGAAGAAGCCCGGGCGATGGGTATCCTGGTTACCTCCGGCAATGCTCCGCTTTTTGATATTGAGGAGAAATTTCAGCCTGACGGTTTCGGGTATGCAGGGGTGGATCTCTATGCCGGCGGGTATATGACCGGACAGCAGATGGTACGCTTGGGAAATCTTAAACAGGGTGATAGAGCCGTTGTTTACGGGCTTTTTTCACAACCTGGAAGAAGGGACAGCCCCACCGGAATGTTTGATGCTCTAGTTGATGCAGGGCTGAAAGTAGACAAGCTGGAAATATCTCCCGAAGTGGACTCCGATTCAAGTCTTGGAATTCCAATTCTTACAGCGTACATGGAAAGAAATCCTGATACAAAAGCGATTGGAACCCAGCACGGAGCGGTTACTGCGATAATTCCCCAGGCTCTGCAGACTATCGGGAAGGATCCCGGTGAGGTTGTAGTTGGCGGAATCGACTTGGCTCCAGCGACGATAGAATGGATTGAAAGAGGGTATATCACAGCCTCCCTGGACCAGGTTCTTTATCTCCAGGGATACATTCCTGTTTCGCAGATAGTCATGACGCACCGATATAAAATTCCTGGATTATCCATCAACACAGCATCAGGGGTAGTGACTCCGGAAAATATTGAGGAACTGAAACCGCTGATCGAGAAAGGAATTCGTTAGGACTGAAAATTTCGATTAATGAAGTTATTATGAAGCGGTAAAGGCTGTGCTTCAATTGAGGGGTTTTTAGAGTTTTACCCGGTAACAATGTTTGATTTAGCTTCTGAAGGTGTACAGCCCCGCTTTTTTTTGTAAAACCGTGAAAAATACAAAGGATCGTTAAATCCAAGGCGAAAGGCAATTTCCCTGATTGTTATCGAAGAATCTGCACGCATGTATTTGTCCGCCTGATTAAGCTTGATGTCCGCTTGAACATCCTTGAAGCTTTTTCCCAGCTCTTCCTTGAACAGGTGGGCGATCAGGGATTCGCTTTTGCCGACAAGCTTTGATGCATCACCAAGAGACAAATGCTCGTGAGAATTTTCTTCCATATATGTAATGATTGATTCAAGATGGTTTTTTCCTACGATGCGGATCATGTGCTGCTGAATGATGTAATCAATCAGCGAGGAGAACATGCCCAGAATGTGAATAAGTTTTGAGTCGGGAAAGAACGGTACTTCATGATAAGCTTTCAATAAGGCATCTTTATTGGCAGAATTGTCTGCGCTGGTCAGTTTTTCAGCCGGAGGTTCGTTTGCTGTTCGCAGCTGCCCGATCATGATGTAGCCTAAAAGGTTTCCATCGTGAAGGAACAACGGTTTTACGGCTTCAAATAATCCTGAATGGCATTGGTATGAAACCATTGTCTTTTTTTCTTTGGCCTCGATTCTTTTTTGTCTGTCTGATTCCAGACAAAGCTGATTTTCAAATGATGATGCCCGCAGCAGCGTGCAGTACTCGCACCACGGTTTATTCAAGCCGACTCGTAGTTCTTCTCCTTCCGGAGAAAAATAGGCTATTCGAATATCCAGAAGAGATGTGAAACTGTTGAAAATGTTCTGAACCTCTTTTTTGAAGATCAGATGGATTTTTCTCTGCATGTGTTAAAAATAATAGCAGAAAAATGGAAAAAGTCCATTAATATCCTGGCTTATCCCTTAACAGCTTATCCCTTAACTATCCTTTAACAGCCCCTGCGGTAAGCCCCATAATCAGGCTCTTGGCAGCGGTGAAGGTGAATATAAAGGCCGGGACGGCAATTATTGTCGCAATGGCGGTAATTTTCCCCCATTCTGTTCCCGTATCGGTAAGGAAGAGCGATACGGCAACCGGCAATGTTCTGGTATTCCTGTTTGTCAGTACCAGAGAGAGAATAAATTCGTTCCAGGAAATCCTGAAAGTGAAAATACTCGCTACAGCTATGCCGGGGGCGATCAGGGGCAGGATTATTTTACGGAAGGTCGTGAAGTCTGAACAGCCGTCCATGAAGGCCGACTCCTCGAGCTCATGCGGAATCTCCATAATGAAAGTTCTCAGTACCCAGATATTGAACGGCAGGTTGAGCGCTATGTAGACAAGGATCAACCCCAGTCTGCCGTTAGTCAGGCCGAGAGAGCGGTAGAGGATGAAAATCGGGACAACCAGGATTACCGGAGGAATCATCCGCATAATCAGGGTTCCCACAATGACCGACTTTTTCCCGAGAAAATTGAAACTCGCCAGCGAATAGGCGGCCAGGGAACCGGCAGCGACACTGGCAACGGTTGCCGAAGCCGCAACAACCAGGCTGTTTACGAAATAGCGGGAGAAGTTGCTGCTGAAGAGCACATCTTTGTAGTTTTTCAGGGTTGGAACAAAAAACCACTTCGGCGGGATGGAGAAGGCATCAACCGGGTTTTTAAGGGAGGTTGTCAGCATTTCGTAGATGGGAAACAGGGCGATAATGGTTCCTATAACAATTATGGAATAGCGGAAAACTTTTCCTGCGGTCTTTCTTGCTTTTAACGATGCCATCACTTACTTCCCCTCTTTTTTTACACTGTGGATCACGAGAACCAGCGACAGACTGACAATCAGCAAGAGGAGAATAACTGCAACCGCCGATGCCATACCCAGCCGCTGACCGGTAAAAGCCAGTTTGTAAAGGTGCAGAGAGAGGACTTCCGTCGACACCCCCGGACCGCCGTTTGTCATGTTCAGGATTACAACCAGGCTTCTGAAAGCGTCAATAAGCCGTAGAACCGCTGTTATACCGATAATTGAGGCCATATAGGGCAGCTTCACCTTGAACAGCATCTGCAGATAATTTGCCCCGTCCACGGTAGCCGCTTCCGAGAGCTCTTTGGGAACCCCCTGCAGCCCGGCCAGGCAGAGCAGAAATACAAAAGGCGTCCATTGCCAGACATCGGCAATGATTACGGAGATAAGAGCGATTTTCGGGTCCGACAGCCAGCCGACAGGCGCAAAGCCCATGCTGGTTATAAAGTAGTTGAGTTTGCCGTAAGCCTGATTGTACATGAAGCGCCACATGACTCCGACAACTACCGGGGCAACCATGATGGGCAAAATGAAGAGC
>JAGYPA010000114.1 GCA_018399255.1 Spirochaetales bacterium
ATGGGGATACCAGAATCATTCTATGAGGCAGCCGAGATAGATGGAGCAAATGTGCTGCAGCAGGAAGCTCACATAACGATCCCGATGCTGCGCGGTATATTGGTTACAACCATGACCCTTGCCATGGCTTTTGGCATGCGTCACTTTGAGTCGACTTATCTGATGACGAACGGCGGACCGGCTCACCAGACTTCAGTAATGGGAATTGTTCTTTACCGTAACCTGGAGGCGCTGAGGTTCGGAGAGGCCAATGCAATAGGAACAATACTCATTGTAACCGGCGGGGTGGTAATAGCGCTGCTCAGATGGTTCTTCGGACGAAAGGCCAGCGCTTCTGAAACGGTTCAGTAGGAGATCAGGCATATGAAGAAAAGCATCAACCGGTCTGGTTCTCATATAGCCATACAAGCCGCGGCGAAAACAGGAAAATGGTTTTACATTCTTTTTTTCCTGGTCATAACATTCCTGCCCCTTGTCTGGCTTGTAATCTCATCGTTCAAAACGAATTTCGAGTTTGAAACCCAGGCTTTTGCCTTGCCGAAGGTCTGGATGTGGTCAAATTATAAGAATGCCATGTCGATGGCAGGTTTGCCGCGGCTTTTTATGAATTCGATTATTGTGGCTGCCAGCACAACGATTGTAAATACGTTAGTAGCATCGATGGGGGCTTTTGCAATTGCCAGGGAAACATTTCGCTTCCAGAATCTCCTTCTCAACATTATTGTGGCTGGTGTTCTCATACCCATCATTGCGCTTATGGTACCTTTTTTCAAACTGGTAAATGGATTCGGAATTTATGATACGCTGTTTGGCCTGATAGTAACCTATTCGGCTATTAATATTCCGATTTCGGTTTTTCTTATTCATGGCTTTATGGGGTCGATCCCCAGGGAGCTTGAAGAGGCTGCTGTTATAGACGGCTGCAGCTTCAGCCAGCGGTTTTCTAAGATTGTATTTCCGCTCACCAAACCAGGGCTGGTTACAGCTGGGACTTTTGTGTTTATTTTTTGTTGGAATGAGTTTATCTATGCCATGCTTCTGACGTCGTCTGAAGTCTCTAGAACTCTTCAGCTGGGAATCCGCTTTTTTCGCAGTCAGTTTGTAGTTGACTATACCAGTATGCTGGCGGCGATTGTCATAACCATGATCCCGACTATTTTAGTGTATGTTTTTCTGCACGACCGCATTATCAGCGGTCTTACCAGCGGTGCCGTCAAAGGCTGATAATGTTAGAGTTGATATAGTAAATTGATGAAAATGCAGGCAAGCGAGTGAGTGGGAGATTATGAACAGTATCTACAGTTTGACAGTTGAAGAAATACGGAGAAGCAGCGGCAAAGCAATTGAAGTTGTTGAGCATGATATTGATCTCTATTATCATATGGCGCTGTCCATGTATGAGGCAATTGAGGATCGAAATGCCGCCGGAGAAGCTTCAACCTGCATACTCCCGGTTGGTCCTGTTTTTCAGTATCGCAGATTCATTCAGCTATTGAAAAGAAGGCCGCTTGACCTCTCCCGTCTTTTCATCTTCTTTATGGATGAGTATGTGGGAGAAGATGGGAAATGGATTGATCGTACCAGTCCGCTATCTTTTCGGGGCTTTATACAGAGAGAGTTGACAGATCCTATGCCGCCTGAAATGGGCCTGCAGAAAAATCACATTTTCTTTCCCGAACCGGGTAAAACTGAGGAATATGATGCAAGAATTGACGATTTGGGTGGCATTATGTTCTGTCACGCAGGAGTTGGCATAGTCGGGCATCTTGCCTTTAACGAACCGATTAATGAAAGGGAGATAACAGCTGAAGCCTTTGCCGATCTTCCGTCACGGGTCGTAACCCTTACTCCGCAAACGATAACGATTAATGCAGATACCGCCTTGCGGGGAGCGGTTGAGGAAATCCCGAAATCAGCTGCAACAGTCGGTATGCGCCAGATTCTCGGCGCACAGACGCTGCAGATTTATTTCAACCGGGCATGGCAGAATGCCGTCTGGAGGAAGGCCCTTATGTTGGATCCGACTTCGGAATTTCCTGCAACACTTGCAAGAAATCATCCGGATGTCAGATATATCATGACTGAATCGGTGGCTGCCCCGCCTGAATTTGCATTGAAATGATAGATTTCCATTTTCACTTTTGCGACATTCGACGTTTAGAGGAGTTTGCCGCAGTCCTCAGATTGGCGGGAGTAGAGAAGGCCGCACTTGTCTCGCTTCCGGACAATACTCAGCCTGGAGGCAGCTATAATCGAGCGGTTATAAGTACAGTACGAAAGAATCCTGAAAGCTTTATCGGTTTCGGGGCTCTTGATCACAGAAAAAATACTTCCGGGTCCGGCCCGAGGGTTTCATACGGAAGGCAAGTAGAGTTGCTGCGGCAGGAGGGTTTTTTCGGAATCAAGCTCTGGCTTGGAAAACCGTTAGCTGAAAAGATTTTTTCTGTATCCTTGCGAAGTGAAATGATAGAAGAGGTTTTTTATGCTGCCCGGGAGTCCGGGATGCCGGTGCTCTATCATGCAGCGGATCCTCCTGACTTCTGGAACGTTGGGGGGCCATATTGTTCGGGAGATTTCCCCTCTTTTCTTCAATCCATTGAAGATGCCTGTTATTATGCGGAAACTTTTCCAGATGTGGTAATCATTTTTGCCCACCTGCTGTTTCTTGCCGGGGGCTTGGATAAGCTGGAATCCTTATTAGTCAGGTATCCTAACATATATGTTGATACAGCTCCAGGGCGATGGTTTCTTCATGAGCTCGATGATAACCGGGATATGGCAATCCGTCTGTTCAGTCGATTTTCAGGTAGAGTTCTTTTTGGAAGTGATACCTTCATGTTTCCCGGTCCTGTTCACGGTTTTTCTTCGCGTCCGGAGGTTCGTGAAATGGCCGGGGGAATCAAAAAAACCCGTAATTTCTTTGAAAAGGAAGATGTTATGGAGAATGACTATCCGGGAACCCGGAAAAACTTTCCTATGGTTCGCGGGCTTATGCTTGAACCGGCTGTTATTGAGTCTATTACTGAGAAAAACGGTGAACAGTTCTTCACGCAAAAGACTGCTGCTGCCGACGTTTTTGATACCCCGGTAACTGAAAAGGGGGGTGGCAGATGAAAGCTGCGGTCGTGGGTTTGGGAATAGGTATGGCTCATGCTGCCGGTTATCTGGAAAGTCCGGATGCCGAGCTGTATGCAGTCTGCGACCTGCTGCCCCATCGGCTGCAGAGGGTGGGAGGAACGTTCGATTCAGGAAGCATGTTGTGCCTGAAACCATTGTTTGACGAAGCTCTGCTGACAAAAACATGGCAAGAGATTGGAGTAAAGATATTTACCGACATAGACCTGCTTCTTGCAGACCCGGAAGTGGAGCTTGTCAGCATTTGCACCCCAGACTTTCTTCATGCGGAGCATGCAGAAAAGGTGCTTAAAGCAGGAAAGCACCTTCTTCTCGAGAAGCCTGCGGATATCGATCTGGATGCGGCAAAGCGAATACGGACAGCGATACAGGACTCAGGCTGCCGTTTTGGACTTGGCTACGAATTCAGAGTAAATCCGGCAATCGAAAAGCTGCGTGAGCTCCGGATATCCGGGGTAATTGGTGAAGTAAGAGCGATTTCCCTGCATCATTTTCGTACCCCGTTCAAACGTGACAAATGGAATAACTGGATTCAGCAAAGAGTGTTCTCCGGCGGGTTGATTGTTGAGGAGACCTGTCACTGGATCGACCTGGTGCGATTTTTATCAGGAAAGGAGATTGACAGTATTCAATGTACGGCAGATTCCGGAATCCTTCCGGAAACCGATTTTGAGGATGCCGTATTTATCAACGGAACTTACCGTGAAGGAGGGGTGTTTCAGATAGCACATATCCTTACCGGCTTCGACTTTGACTTAAAAATTGCTGTCCATGGTTCTCAGGGAACCTTGTGGTGCGCCCTTAAGGATGAACCCTATTCAGTTCTTGATAACGGTGAGACGAGCTATTGTGGGTTAGTCGTTGCGGGTCAACCAGGAATGGCACGTGAGAAGGTTCAGCGGTGGACCTGGGGACTGGAGGCAACAGAACCATGGAATATACGGGAGCTGGTAAAGCGGGTTGCGGAAAGCGCGGCAAAAGGTGTTGAACCGCCAGCGGGCATCCAGGATGGAATAGAATCGCTCAGATGGGCAATAAAAGCACGTGAGTGTACCATCTGACAAACATACAAGGCTTGATAATGAGGAAGGAACAGACTATGAAGCAGAGGGTACGCTTAGGGGTTATGTGTCTAGCGCGAAAGACATTCGATTTTACAGCAGCCGAGGGGTTGTATCGGGAAATTCTGCTGAAGCTGGATAAGCTGGAAGAGGTGGATATTGCGGCTGTGCAGGGTCTGGTGATAGAACCTGAGGATGCCAGGGCCGGCGCGCTTCAGCTGGCAGGAGCGGATATTGACGGTCTGGTGATTATCAGCGGAACCTTTCATCTTGGTCATCTTGCCCTTGAGGCAGAGAAGATACTCCATAAGCCGATTCTCCTTTGGGGTTTGCCCGAACTGCCGTACAACGGCGGGAAAATACGCCTTAATTCGGTCTGCGGGGTCAACCTGAATGCTTCGAACCTCTACAAAAGCGGGGTGCGAAACTATACCGCCCATGTAGGGGACGACATAGACGAAACCTGGGTGGATGCCGTACGCATCGGCGCTGCTCTCAAGAGGGCTCACATCGGCATACTTGGTTATCGTGCCAAAGGGTTTTTCAATCTGGGCGTCTATGATTTGAATATGTATGCTGATATGGGCATATTGATAGACCACTACGAGTTGGATCAGGTATGGAAATTTCCGGTTACCGAAGAGGGAGTTTCCCGGAGGCTGGAGCAGGTTCGCAGTATTTTCGATACCAGCGAGCTTTCCGAATTTCAGGAGCTGAAAGTGGCCGAACTCAGTGAAAAGCTGAACGGATTCATGAAACAGGAACAATTAACCGCTCTGGCAATACGCTGCTGGCCGGAGTTTGCCGCCGAATTCGGCACCTCGCCGTGCGCGGCAATGTCGATTCTGCAGAGTGAGGGGCTGATTCTAGCCTGCGAGGGAGATCTGGAGGGAGCCGTATCGATGGTTGCCCACAGGGCAGTTGGAGCCGAGACCCCCTATCTCTTTGATTTTTCCCAGATAAACCTTGAAGAAGATTTTGCTCTGCTGTGGCATTGCGGTGTTGCCCCCTGCAATCTTTGGGACGGAAAGTGTACACGTTCGCTGTCCACCTATTTTGCCGGTGGAAAAGGAGTTACGGCCGATTTTGTGCTGAAGGACGGAGATGTGTCGGTTCTTCGCTTCGATTCTGCAGGAACAGAGTATCGGGTCTTTCTTGCCTCGGGAGCGGTTATCCCCATGGAGAAGGAACTGCGGGGCACCTACATGAAGGTGCGGTTTTCCAGACCGGTAGCCGAGGTTCTTCAATCTGTAGTCGATAACGGCATTGCGCATCATGCTTCCGTGGTATACGGAGACTTCGTCGAAGTATTCAGGGTTTTTGCCAGGATTAAAGGATGGAAGGTAATCGAGTAATGGATCTGATTACGGAAAAAAAGAAGGGCAGTCTTTTATTAACTGAACATGTTAATGGATTTTCCCTTTTCCTTAACGGGCATCCAGTTGTGGAACATACCACCCGAAAGCCCTGTATCGAATTGGGCAGCGCTGAGCCTCGAGTGGTTTCAAAGTCCGGATTTTTCAAATTGAAGGAACGGAAGCTCAGCATGAGCCAGCTGAAGAAATGGAAGGTTTTAGCGCTGACTCCCTCTTCGGTTCACATAAGCTTCGGAGCAACAGCATCGGTTGTTTTCGAGTTAATAAATAACATGTTAATAATAAGCCCGAAGGTGGCGAATACTGCATATAACAGGTTCAAAATGCATATTTCTGCGATTGCTCCCGGAGAACGCATCTTTGGCGGCGGTGAGCAGCTGGGAAAACTGAATCTGCGGGGCAAGCGTCTCCCTGTCTGGATTTCTGAGCCCGGAGTCGGCCGAAGGTTCGATCCGATTACTATCGGTTTCGCCCTTAAGACGGGGCATGTGCCCCGCTGGTTCAATACCTACTACAGTATGCCCGTCTGGGTAACCTCTTCTGGAATGTTTTGTTCACTGGGCAGCTCAGCCTACTCTCAGATCGATTTTCGCAGCAGACGGCGATATACCGTAACCTGCTGGGAGGTTCCGCATACCATAACCATCGGGGTAGAAAAGAATGCAGCTGATGCTGTAGCCGGCCTGGGGAGACTGCATGGTCTTCAGCCGCGTCTTCCTGACTGGGTGTATGACGGCCTGATTCTGGGAGTTCAGGGCGGTACTGAGGTAGTGGCGAAGAAACTGCAGAGAGTGGAAGCGGGCAAGGTTCCTGTGGCTGCTCTCTGGTGTCAGGATTGGGAAGGCCGCAGAAAAACCCGGTTCGGCAGTCAGCTGAAGTGGGCCTGGGAGTATGATGCCAATCTCTATCCGAGGCTTCCCGACTACATACAGCGGCTAAAGGAAAGGGGTATCCGGTTTCTGGGATATAACAATACCTTTCTGACCCCGGGTTCATCAATG
>JAGYPA010000115.1 GCA_018399255.1 Spirochaetales bacterium
GCCGGCATATTGTAAATCCCGACCACCAGGGCATATCGGAGGGATTTATCCGTGGCAAGGATCCGGACAGCCGAATCAAAGGCTGATGTAAAACTTGCACAGCTGGCCGCAACATCGAAAGCTCCGCTGTATCGCTCCCTGCCCTGCAGCCTTCCCTGCAAAAGAATCGCTGTGGCCGGGGAGATGAATTCCGGAGTATCGGTAGCTGCAATCATGAGATCAATATCGTCCACATCGATCCCGGCGTTGTTTACGGCACTCAGGGCAGCTTTCTCGGCAAAGTCCACAGTTGTTTCATCGATACCCCGCAGATGGGCTATATGACGGTCGCGAATACCCAGCTTTGATTCCAGACGGGCGGCATCGAACTCGAGGCCGGTAAGTCCAGCCAGCGCATCAGTTGATATCGGTTCCCCTGGAACATACAGTCCGGTTCCTGCTATGCAAATCCGCATCCTGCCTCCTCTGCGCAACGGCGATTTTCGTATAAAGCTTCACTCACCAACGCAGGCTCCCGAAATCCGGCACTGTCTCCCGGTCTCCGTTACAGGCTCCCGGTCTCCGGAAAACTACCGGGGAATTCCATCAACCAGAAATCCCGCAATCTCCTGAAGCCGGTCTTCAATTCGTACAATCTCCCGGCTGAAAATAACCTCAATTCCCAGATAATGGGCAATCCCCATTAAAAACGAAACACAGGTATTCACGTCACGCTCATCCTTCAACGGAAGCTTCGCCTCCAGCATATGTCGCCGATACCCCTCCTGGAACTTGCGGTAGTAGCGTGAGACAGAATCCTTCACAACAAATTCCGCCTCACGTACGATCTGGTAAAACTCCGGATGCTGCAGAAAGAGCTGCAGAAAGAGCCAATAACCCTGAATCTCACGTTCAAGCCGATTTAGCTCCGGTGCAAGATGGGCTGTAATACTGTGACGGGCTGTCCTGCCTATCAGATCGACAATCTCCTCAAGAAATGCCTGCTTGCCGGTGAAGTGGGTGTAGAAAGTACCGACTGCGAAGCCGGCATCGTGAACAATTTCGTAGATGCTCACCGGGTGGTATCCGCGCCTCCCGAACAGCTTGATTCCCGTTTCCAGCAATTTCCTGCGGCTCTCGGGAAGCTCATCCTCACGGTAAAAATAGGGTATTTCCGGCATTTTCACAAAAAGCCCCTCCCGCAGGGTGCCGTCAAACAGCCCGTCAAGAATAATACGCCGGGCAGCATTCGGGGAGAATTCCAGCTTATCGTAGAGGGATCGGGTCGATATGAAGCGAAGTCCGGAAACAATACACAGATACTCCGATTCTGTCACCTTTCGCTCGTACACCCGTTCAAGAGCCTCGAGATAAAGTCGCCGCAGCCGCTTTTCATACTGGGGAAATCGATACTGCCCCTCACGGAATACGGTGACCCATGGGCGCAGGCGTTCTCCCACTTCTATAATCAGCCTGATAAACGATTCGAGCCGCTCCGACAGACTGCTTCCAGATACTGAGTGCATTTCCGTAGAAAACTCATCCAGGAAATGGTCGAGAAGTACGGAAAATATTTCTTGCTTGTTCTTGAAGTAACGGTAAAATACCCCATTCGAGACACCTGCGTTACGACAAATATCGGCAACCGAAGCCGTTTCGTACCATTGCGACGAGAAGAGATCCAGAGCGGATGCCAGAAGCCGCTGTTTTGTGTCTTTTGCCATAGTATACGTTCCGTTTTGCCAATTTTTACCGATTATTGCAGCATTTTACAGAAACTTGTCTAGTTTCTGTAAGAATCTTACCGCAATTGCCGTCTTTTATCCAGAATTACCGCAGGAAAAACGATGCCGGCCGACAGCCGGTCGGTCTCAGATCAGCTTTACTATCATTGCCGTTCCCATCCCGCCCCCGATACAGAGGGATGCCAACCCATACACAGCCCCGCGCCTGCGCATTTCACTGATCAGGGTTACCAGGATTCTGCTGCCGGAGGCCCCGATAGGATGCCCCAGCGCAATCGCTCCCCCGTTCACATTGGTCCGCTGGAGGATTGAAGCCTCATTTTCCCCATGCGCAGCAGCAAGCTCACGTATGACCCCCAGCGACTGTGCTGCAAAAGCCTCGTTCAATTCTATCAGCCCCATATCCTGCAGGGTCAGACCGGCGGCTTTCAGCACTTTTCCGATAGCAGGAACCGGACCGAGTCCCATGTAGGCAGGGTCTACCCCTGCCTGAGCAGATGCGACAATTTCGGCGATTGGCCGCAGTCCAAGGTTTTGCACGGCATTATCCCCTGCAAGCAGCAGCACGGCAGCACCGTCGTTTATGCCCGAAGCATTGCCCGCAGTAACTGTTCCATCCTTCCTGAATGCCGGTTTGAGCCGCTGAAGTCCCTCCAGGGTGGATCCGCTTCTCGGATGCTCATCCTTGTCAAAGATCACGACCTCTTTGCGCCCGGCTATTTCCAGCGGAATTATCTCCCCGGCAAATCGGCCGGCCTCCGTGGCTCGAGCAGTCCTGAGCTGGCTTTCCAGCGCAAAGGCATCCTGTTCTTCACGACTTATACCGTAGCGCTCGGCAATATTCTCTGCAGTAATCCCCATATGGTAGTGGTTGAATATATCGGTAAGTCCATCCTCTATCATGTGATCCAGCAGCTCTGTATGGCCCAGCCCCATACCAAAGCGCTTTTCCGGGGGCAGCAGAAATGGAGCCCGCGACATATTTTCCATACCGCCGGCGGCAATGACCGCACGGGAATCGTTTCGGACGGAATCGGCTCCCAGCATGCAGGCTTTCATGCCGCTGCCGCACAGCATATTGATGCTCCATGCGGGTACTTCCACGGGAATTCCTGCGTTGACCGATGCCTGGCGTGCGGGACCCATCCCCTGACCTGCCCCAAGCACATTGCCAAGTATGACCTCACTGAGAACATCGCCGGAAATTCCGGTTCTTTCCAGCATGGTCTTCAGTATCCGTGAAGCCAGCTCATGAGCCGGCAATCCTTTAAGGGTTCCGCCGAAGGTTCCGACTGCAGTTCTCCCTGCGTCAACTATTAAGACTTTTTTCATGTTTTCTCACTCCTGATTCTACAGATACCCCAGTTTTTTCGCCTCACTTTTCAGCTCATCACGAAAATCGGGATGGGAGATGCCGATGAGTAGTCTTGCCCGTTCGGAAACCGACCTTCCCTGCAGATGGACTGCTCCATACTCGGTCACTACCCAGTCAATATCCTGTCGCGGCACGGTTACCGCCGATCCGAGGGGAAGCAGGGGCACGATGGTCGACAGGGTTCCTTTCTTGGCGCTAGAACGCAGGGCGATTATTCCTTTGCCGCCCGGACTTTTCACCGCCCCGCGATGGGTATCCAGCTGTCCGCCAGTCCCCGAATACTGAACCGGTCCGATAGATTCTGAGCAGACCTGCCCGGTAAGGTCAACAGTTATAGCAGTATTTATGCTGATCATATTGATATTCCGGGCGATCACGGCAGGATCGTTGACATAGCTGCCTCTGAGCAGCAGGATTCCGGGGTTCCGTTCAACCCAGGTATACATTGCCCGAGATCCGAGGGCAAAGGTGCAGATGGTCTTGCCCTTCCAGATTGATTTATACATATTGGTCACGACACCCTGCTCAAAGAGATCTATCATGCTCTCGGTGAACATTTCGGTATGGATGCCGAGATCTTTTTTTTCATGCATCAGTTTTGCCACGGCATTGGGTATGCCCCCGATCCCTATCTGGAGGGTAGCACGATCGGGCACCAGCGGGGCGATGTGTCCGGCTATATCGATTTCCAGAGCACTGGGGTCGAGCAGGGGGATTTCAGGCAGCTCTGCCGAGAACTCAACTATCATATCGACATTGCGGATATGCAGCTGGTGGTCTCCCTCCATATAGGGCACCTGATCATTTACTTCGCAAACGACCATATCGGCCTGCAGCGCGACTTCCATTTCGTAGACGTTGGACAGTCCCAGATTGAAATAGCCGGTTTTTTCATCCAGCGGCAGGGTTGTTCCCCAGAATACGATGGTATCCCCGGTTTCCCTCAGCTGCTTTATTCGCTGACCGCCGGCCTGATGAAGATTGTTCGGCAGATATTCCACGAGCCGATACCTGGCCGCAGCGGCCTTCCGGTTAGAGGGTCCGTAAAACCAGTTCTGGTTCATGAAGGTCCCCTGATATTCGGGATTTTCACAGAACTGATAGGATTTCATGTTGAGGCAGGAAACTATGGTGAGGTGCTCAAAATGGTCGCTGTGCTTGTGGACGCGACCCATGAACCCCTGCCCCTCCATGGCAGCCATGCTCATTATGACGGTTGCCCGCTTCGGGAGCGAGCGGATAGCCTCATCCAACGGCTTGTGCAGTTCCTTATAGCGTTCTTTCCATGTATTCATGACTCCTGGCTCCTCTCTATGGTGATTGGTTGACCCCGACAGCGGTTTCAGAAGGTCAGTCCTCCGTCAACCCTGATTACTTGTCCTGTTATAAAGGATGCATCGTCGCTGGCCAGAAACAGGACGGCTTTTGCGACGTCCTCGGCTTCGCCCATTCGTCCGAGCGGGGTTTTGCCGACCATCAGGTTGAGTACTTTTTCGGGGACTTTTTCGGTCATGGGGGTCCTGATGAATCCCGGGGCTACGGCATTGCAGGTTATCCGGGCTCCTTTGCGGGGGAACTCTTTGGCCCAGGTTTTTGTCATGGATATTACGCCGCCTTTTGATGCAGCGTAGTTGGTCTGGCCGATGTTCCCATCGATTCCGACAACCGATGCCATATTGATGATGCTGCCGCTGCCTTGTGCCAGCATTATCGGGGCTACGGCCCGGGTGGTCAGAAAGACTCCTTTGAGGTTGATGTCGATTACCGCATCCCAGGCGTCATCTTCCATTTTCTGGATCAGCGCATCCCGGGTGATGCCGGCGTTGTTCACCAGAACATCGATGCGTCCGTACTTTTCATTTATGGTCTGTACCAGCCCGGCAACTTCAGCGGTTCTGGTTACATCGGCGACCATGCCTTCCACATTGCGGTATTCGGCCGTGATTTCGGCAAAGGCTGTATCGTTTATGTCGCAGACAATGACTTTCTGTGCTCCAGCCTTTGCCAGGGCTTCAGTTACTGCCCGCCCGATTCCCCGTCCGCCGCCGGTTACGAGACAAATTTTTCCTTCTACGCTGTTTCCCATTGTTCATCTCCTGTGTTTTCAACCCCAGCGGATAACTGCGGATGCCCAGACGAAGCCGAGTCCGGCTCCGACGAGCACCACGGTATCCCCGGTTTTTATTTTTTTCTGCTGTATGCCTTCTATGAGTGATATTACCTGATCATTCTGGCCGATATGGCCGTAGTCTTCGAGGTAGGTTGTCTGGTGATCCTGCAGGCCCAGTTCGTTCAGTACGTGGTTGTGGGTCGATTTTTTGAAGTGGAGGATGGCCAGGTAGTCGATATCGGCATCTTTCAGTCCTCCGGACCGTTCCAGGGCTGTTCTGATGACGCCGAAGAAATTCGGGAGGGTTTTTTCGCCGAGTTTCTTTTTGAAGGCGGCGGGGTCGTCGATGGTGAAGTGGTAGTTTTCCGCGTCTTCTGGTTTTATCGGCCAGGCTGAGGTGCCGCCTACTTTTATGGTGCAGTCTTCGGCAAAGGAGCCGTCGCCTTTGAAGGCACTGCCGAGCAGCTGGTTTTTTCCGTAGTCCCGGCGCAGTATCATGGCGGCGCCGCCGGCTCCGAGATCGTACATGAAGGAGGTTTCGGGGACGTTGTAGCTTACCAGGTCGCCGTTGCGGTATCCGCTTACGAGCAGGACGGTCCGGTAATGTTCATTGGCGGTCATCATGGCTTTTGCTACGTCCATTCCTGCTATCATCGAGCCGCACATAGCTTCCATGTCAAAGCCCCATGCGTTATCGGCTCCGATTTCATGGGCCACTTTCAGGCTGGCAAGCCAGCAAGGGTAGTCTTTGTGCTGGGCGCCGTTCCAGATTACGAGGTCTATTTCTCCGGCTGGTATGTGAGCATCCTCCAGGGCGGCTCGGGCGGCTGCTATTCCCATGGCGCTGGCTGTATCATCGGGACCGGGCACGGGTTTGCTGTTAACTCCGAATTTTTCCCGGATAACGGGTTCAGGTATACCGGTTCTGGAGGCGATATCGGCTGCTGTTTCTCGAACAGCTGGTGTATAGATTCCCAGTCCCATTATTCCAACGCGCATGGTGTAACTCCCTCTTCTGTTTGTTATAAAAAAAAGCAAGCACTGAATCACCTCTCATTATAAGGCACATATCACCAAAGTCAAGAGGAATGTCCCGAAAAGAGTGCGGACCACCCTTCCTGGAAATGGTCAGACCAATACACGCTATAAGGTATACATCTGCTCGGTAAATAATACCCATCTCAACTTTTTTCAAAAACTTTTCTCAAAC
>JAGYPA010000116.1 GCA_018399255.1 Spirochaetales bacterium
AATCTAAATACATGTTTTCAAATTGGAACTTTTTTTGCGGGCTGGTTTTTTTTAAATTTGTTTACAGAACAGAAGCAGCTTCATAATATCTAAGCGAGGTTATCTCCTTATACAAACAGACTCATTCTGCTGCTTGTAATTCTTGCACGAGGTGAATTTGAGGCAGCTAATTGATCACGCCGACCAGCAAATGTTATCTACAGAATTCCCCTTCTTCGCCCAATGACCCGCTGTCTGCTCTCCTGCTTTGTGATCTTCGCAGATCACCCAGAGAACCTTTGCAACGATACAGCGACGGTACCGGAAGAAAATGAAATTGCACCATAACTTCCTATTTAATCACCGCTTGAAACTTGCAGAGTTTTTACGACAGTCAAAGAATCATCATACCCTGCTTTAACGGCAATCGTCCGGACAGGATCTCCTGTTTCCGATCCAGTTGTTATAGAAAATGGTCCGGTGTATAAGGTATCATCCCGAGTCGGTTCGGTATCATCAAGAGTATAGTAAATATCTGCATCCTCATCATCACATGTAATAGTCACCGTAACGATCGTTCCCGGCAAAAACACGTCGGTATCGGGCTCCGTACTGATATCCGGCGAACCCAACATAAAATAGTTTGTAAAAGTCCTCATTGGTCTGACAAGCAAAGCATTATCCTTGAAACGCATGCCGCTTGTTCCATCTGAAAAATCGACAAATTCGGCCCTTGTCGGGTAGTCATCCGGATCTGACTGAACAGAAGTCCAGTATTCATCATCCTCAAAGGAACCTGCAGGAATTAATCTGTCGTGCAGGACATTATAGGCTTCCTTCAGCTGGACAGCAGAAGGAAGAAACCAGTCGCTGAACCCCTCATACGTCAGCGAAGAGCAGACATCAGCTGCAAAAGGAAACCAGGAAGGATTAGGCAGTCGTTCTACAATTGCCTGCGTGTTAGGCTCCCCGCTGTTCATCGTATCTTCAGTAGCAATAGTAATCGCTGAATAGTTTAAACCATCTTCACCAGGAGCATCAGTAGAAGCAGCCCAAATAAACGTATGATTATCCAGGGCTCTCCATGAGACCGGTGCAGCTGAAAGATACTTCCATGGATAGTTATCACTCTCATCAATGTAGCAAATCAACCCTCCCGCAGGTCCTGTTGAACCGAGAGAAAACCCTTCGGTTGTAACAGTATCAAGAGTTCCTGAGGAAGAATTTTCCGCCGAATCAATAACATAGATACTGATAGTATATTCCGTATCAGGATACAGATCTGACAGTGTGGTTCCGGCAGGATTAATTTCCCCATCATACAGGTATTCATCATGATACACACAGGAATACCTGATGACAGCATGATCAAAATCGGGAATATCAGGATATGTCCATGAAATCACAATTTCTGTTGAGGCAGCGATAATTGAAACATCTGAAACATCAGGGGGATCAATATCCGATTCTGTTACCGCTGTATCAGTTACTCCATCTGACATATTATTGGAAGTATCCACTGTTCGAATACGTACATCGTAGGAGGTAAGTTCCGTTAACCCGCTAATCACCGTACCAAAAGGATCTGTATTGCCAGAATACCACTCAAATGAATCAGCAGAGCTCTGCTTATAAGAAATATCGACACGGTCAAAGTCTGCATCTTCAGGATTTGTCCAGGACAGCACCAGGGCTGCTTCATCAGGATCAATAGAAAAGGCCGATACTTCTTGCGGGGCTGTTGTATCAACCGCAATGGGTGTTCCCGTAATATCTGACCCTGAAGATATATTCCCCGACGAATCAACCGTTTGAACACGAATGGTATAGGTAACGCCCCCGTCTAACTCGGTCAACAGGGTCCCTGAACTATCAACCACCCCTGAAAAGGTGGTGTATAATAGATCACTTTCCTTTTTAAAAAGAATCCTGACATGATCAAAGTCACCGTCACCCGGGTTAGTCCAAGTGATTATCAGCTGATTCACCCCCGCTGAAATTGAAAGACCGGTTACCTCAGAACATGGAATGAGATCTTCAGGTCCGAAGGGACAACCGAAATACAGGAGTGAAATAAGGCATATAACACAGAGTAATGCAATAGTGTTAATTTTCTTCTCCATCGTAGAACTCCCCGCAGATTGGTGATCAACTATGGTGTCGAAGAAAAAATGCACAAGTGAAACTTTATTAACTATATCTGCTTTTTAACTTTATATGTTACTACCAGAATAAAGCAGTATAACCAAATGTCAAGGCATTGAAGGAAAGGAAAATCATCCCCTGCCTCGAAAAAGGAAAATCATCAACACCCCCAGAGTAAGTAGAAACTGCCGCACTCTCCTGGCTTGACACCGCAATTAACCATAAACGGCTGGTTCATTCAGAATACAAGAATCCTGAAACACTCATTTTCCATATTTAGCTGCTGTTGCGGCATATACAGCTTGTACTACCGCATTGCAGCCCCATGGTACTTTTATGGCATATATGGTGCGAGAAAAAGTACATAAGTGCAGTAAGACGTTCCGGCCTTCTATGGGAGTCATTGTTCGGCCAACCATACATTCAGGGAACGATCAAAGCCCTCGATATCCCGGAATTCCTGCCCGACATTCTGGTTCTGACCAGCAAGAGCATACCGGGGATCCAATGCAGTCACCGTCATGCGCTCCACTCATGCTCCTGCTTGCCGGCGACTCAGTAACCACAAAGGACAACTGATCCTGGCCGCCTGCCCCGAATTAGCGAAAAAGCCGCCGTATGCTCGCTAAAATCATACAGTACGGCCTGTAGCCCCTGCACCTTCCGGAAGAGAAGGCCGGATGGTATCGAGAAAAAGCCGATGGTATCGAGAAGGTCGATGGTATCGAGAAGGTCGATGGTATCGAGAATGATGGTATCGAGAAGGTCGATGAGAAGGTCGATGGTATCGAGAAGCGGCCGATGGTATCCGAGAAGGCTGATGGTATCGAGAAGGTCGATGGAATCGAGAAGGTCGATGGTATCGAGAAGGTCGATGGTATCGAGAAGGTCGATGGTATCGAAGGCTGGATGGAATCGAGAAGGTCGATGGTATCGAGAAAGCCGATGGTATCGGGAAGGTCGATGGTATCGAGAAGGTCGATGGTATCGAGAAGGTCGATGGTATCGGGAGAAGGTCGATGGTATCGAGAAGGTCGATGGTATCGGGAAGGTCGATGGTATCGGGAAGCGTCGATGGTATCGGGAAGGTCGATGGTATCGGGAAGACTGATGGTATCGGAAGGTCGGGACCTCAGCCGAAAAAATTAATACCGCTGAACCCACGGTTACGGTAAAAGTCCCGACAAAAACGGAAAACCGGGAAGCTCCCGTAGCCGAAGCACGCACAAAAACCATCAGCTGGGGGAGCCCGGACACCCTGTTCAGCGAGGCACACGCGGTATTTGAAAAAACCTACTTCACCGGACCGGAAACCTCCGGCCTCTCCGCCCCTACCGGAGCCCTGGCAGAATGCCAGGACGACAAAATCATAATCTACGCCGCAACCCAGTGGCCCTTCCACGTCAGAAATGTGGTCTCAGAGGTATGCGGCCTCCAAAAACGAAAAGTCATCGTAATCCAGACCGATTATCATCCCACCTATGATGAGAAACTGATCTATCCATCAATCTATGGAGCCCTGTGCGCAGCAGCCGCTCTGAAAACCGGAAAACCAGCCCGTATCATCGACGACGAACCCTCCTATCGACCTGAAATGGTAATAACCAGAAAAACCGCCCTGAATACCGATCGGGAACCTACTGCCGAACTCATCGATATTCAGGTAAATGTCGGCGCTTACCTGTTCTTCGGAGATGAAATGATCCAGCAGATAGCCGCAGGGGCAGCCCCCATCTATGATATCGACAGCGTCAGAACCACCATCCGGCTGGTAACCAGCCCCACCCCGCCGCGGCACCATTTCAAAGGTCTGGGATTTACCCATGCCCATTACACCTCGGAAGCACACTGCTCATACCTGGCCCAGAGCACCCAGATGAATCCCCTCAGCTGGCGCATCAAACATCTGAAAAGCGGAAAATCCCGCCCGGCAGAACAGCTCAAGATCCGCTACCAGCTCCTGAAAGACCTGCTGGAGCAAACCGCCGCCCGGGCAGATTTCAACCGCAAGTACGCCGTCTATGAGATGCAGAAACACAAACCCCAGAACATTTCCCCCTTCTACCGTTACGCCCGGGGAATCGGCATAGCCTGCGGATACGGCATAACCGGATTCAGCAAATCATTCAGCGAAGAGAAAAAACATGCCGTAACCGTTACCCTTGCGGAAAACAACATGGTAACCGTCGCCCTCAGCATTATCGAACCGGAGGCGGAAAAAATATGGAAGGACATCATCTGCGAAATCCTGAGCGTGGACAGATCACAGATCACCATCCAGTACGGCAGCACCGCGGAAGTCCCCGATACCGGACCTGACCTGCTGCGCCGCGAAATCTACCATATATCGGGCCTTATCGCCCGCTGCTGCGAATCGATCAAGTCTCAGCGCTTCAAGGAGCCGCTGCCCATCAAGGTCAAGCGGGGATTCAAGCAGCCCTCCCCCGAAGAAAAACGACCGCAGCCGTTCAATGGACTCACCTGGGGAGCCGTGGCAATAGAGCTCGAGGTGGACCCGATATCTCTCGATATTCTCATCAAAGGCATCTGGGGCACCTTTGAAAGCGGGCGGATTTTCCTCCATAAGCGGGTCGTTTCCGCCCTCACCAAAGCCCTGAACGAAGCGGTCCACCAGTGCGGAGGACACCGTGCAGCCGCCTCCCTGCCTTCGGCGATCGACGTTGCCGTAGTCAAGAGCGAATCGGTTCTGCCCTCCTCTGCCAACGAAACCTCTTCCGGCCTGCTCGCAGCCGCCTTTGCATCTGCCGTTTCCCAGGCCCTGAACACCCCGATCTCATCCCTGCCGATAACAGCGGAATCTGTCCGGAAAATTCTTGCCCGGGAGGATCACGCATGAAAATAACCTGCCGGCTCAACGGCAAAGAGGTTCTCTTCAATACCTTTGCAGACAAACCGGTATCCGAACTGCTCTATGAGCATTCGGAGGTAACCAGCATCATTCCCGGCTGCCGCAAAGGAACCTGCGGCAACTGCATCATCCTGCTGGATAATGAACCCGTGCTCTCCTGCCTCATACCGGCCTTCAGAATCCGGGACAAGGAAATCACCACCTTCGAAGGCTATGCGAAGACCCGGTTCTACCTCGATGTAACCCGCGGTTACGAAGAGGCCGGCATTCAACCCTGCTCCTACTGCTACCATGCCAAATCGCTGCTTATCGAATCCATTATTCAGGAGAACATCTCTCCCGAACCTGAAGATATTATCAATGTGCTGTCGGTCAACCGCTGCAGCTGTGTGGATGAAAAAGATCTGGTCAAGATAGTAGAAACCGCAGCAAAGTACCGGAGGAGGCGTCGTGTTCGAAGGAGTTAAAGCCGCCGCGGTGCATAATCCTGTAACCCTGACAGAACTGATGACCCTCAGGGCCCGCCTTCCCCATGCGCTTATCTGGGCGGGGGGAACCGATATCATGAGCCGGCTGCGGCCCTATCCGGCTTCCGATGGAATCGATATCATCTCACTGGCAAGAGTGCCCGATCTGAAACGGATCAGCCGCTCGGAGCGGTATATTGAAATCGGCGCTCTGGCAACCATCGAGGAGACGCTTGTGGTAGGCCAGCATATTCTCCCCCCGGTACTGGTCCGCGCCTGCCGCACATCAGCCTCCCTGCTTATCCGCTCCCAGGCCACCTTCGGAGGAACCATCGGCATTCCGGACCTCACGCTCAGTATTCCGGCAGCGCTTTCGGTTCTGGAAACCCAGATAGAGATCAGAAGTCCCTCGGAAAAGAAGAGCGGAGCTCAGTGGATACCCGTTCAGCGACTCTTCGGACGAATGGGAGACCGTTCTCCCATAGCTCCGGCAGTGATCACCCGGATCAGGATTCTTCTTGAGGAGAGTGACTTCGATTTTTTCCGGGTTGTCGGAGAGCCCTACCAGCAGCCTGGTGAGGCGGTAATTCTCAGTGTTTTCGCGAAGTTCAATGCTCCAGCTATTGCGGAATTCCGTTTTTCCCTCACATTTCCCCAAAGCGGGGTATTCCGGAACCGGGAGATAGAATCGGCCATATCCGGTACGGATCTCCCCTTAAGTCAGCGCGAGATCCGACGGATTATCCGGATTCTGATGCAGGAACTCGACGGGTATTCAGCCAAGATTTCGCGACTGCAGCGCGAGCGGGCGGGCCGGGTTTTTGAATTGTCGCTGCATCAGATGAACCGGCAGAGCATCAGCCGCTGATGCGGTTCCAGCGTCCAGCTTCCGTTCCCGGATACAGCCCCCCGTTCCCGGATACAGCCCCCC
>JAGYPA010000117.1 GCA_018399255.1 Spirochaetales bacterium
CTCTGCTGTACCGCATTGGTGACCTATCCCTGGTATCGCTGCAGGGAGCGCGCTTCAGTACGGATATTATTTTTTCTATTATTACGAATGACTAAACCAGGAGAAGTTAGGCTTATGCTAGTGAACAGCTTGATGAGATATAAAACAGCAGTACTTGCAGGGGTTCTGCTAATTCTGTCGCTGACTGCGCTTCACGCTCAGCTGTACGTAACCAGCCAATTTATAGCTGTGGACGAAGTAGAGGCTGGTCAGCAGTATACCGGGGAAGTGAGTGTCCTGAACGGCGGTGATCGTGAAGAATTAATCCGGCTCAGCTTGAAAGATCATCTGTTTACTGCTGACGGGAGATCACGTTATCTCGATCCGGGATACGTGGAGCGCTCAAATGCTCCTTGGATACAGTTTGATCAGGATGAGTTCACTGTTCAGCCTGATGAAGAGGTCACTGCACGATATACCGTCCGAGTGCCGGCTGCTTCATCCCTCCAGGGCTCTTACTGGAGTATTATCATGGTGGAGAGTATTACGGACAGTGGTCTCAACCCGGATGAAGAGGGGCTTACAAAAGTTACACCCTCCCTGCGTTTCGGAATACAGGTTGTTACTGCTATTGGGGATTCCGGAGATCGGGATGTCTCCTTTTTTAATCCGGAACTGCACATGCGGGATTCTCAGAAAACATTTTCCGTAAGTATCGAAAACACCGGGGAACGGCATTTGAATCTGAAATCCTCCATAAATCTATATAGTGATGATGGCGTATTTATCGGAAAGTTTTCGGGAAATAAGAAAATCTGTTATCCCGGAACGTCAGTTCGACTGAGTGTTCCATTAGCGAGTGTTCCCATGCGAAGCTTGGAACCGGGCAAATACAGAATACAGTTTATAGCCGACGGCGGCAATGATGATCTCTTCGGCGCCCTGTATGCCATTACATTGAATTAGCCCGAGTGGATATGCTGAGGTGCTGTCGAGCGGTTTTTACTGCAGGGCTTCTGCTCATCATGGTACAGAGCTTGATGGGTGCTGAGCCGACGGAGGGGCTGCCGGCAGAATCAGCATGGCCTTCAGAAGAGCAGGTAGAAGGGCTTTCTGAAGGGCCGTCAGAAAAATCGTCGATGAAGCCGCCGGAAACGCAGGATGGACTTTTCATCTCGGTCCCTGATACGAGCAATCAGCAGGCGGTATCGCCGCGGTCAATACAGATGACCGTTTTTCGGGTGGAGAACAGAACAGAATCGGTGCAGACGGTGCAGGCTGAAATACGCCTGCCGGAAGGATGGGAGGTACTTATGCCAGTTTCGCCCCTCACGATTGAGCCGGGTGAACAGAAAAATATCTTTCTCAGCTATCAAGTCCCGCAAGGGGCTTTAGGTGGTGAAAACTCTATTGTCTGTGTCGTGGAAACGCATGACGGAAGCATCAGAAGTGCTGAACAAAGAGTATTTGTAGAGAGCAGTTACGGTCTTCATGTCGAGCTGGTTCGTAAGCCGGTGTATGCTGAATCAAACACAAGCTATGAACTCACGTTTCTGATTAAGAATGAAAGCAACGTGGAGGCGGATGTTCTAGCGGAAGTTGAGAGCAGTGAAGAAATTGAACTAAAGACTGATCTTCCTGACGGAGTACTGTCGCTGCAGCCTCAGGAGAGTCGTACCGTAACACTTGCAATTCCTGCATGGGAAGACGATGTCATTGAGAGCTTCGTGCATGCAGTTGAGCTGCAGGCTGAGATTGTCGATCAGGATACTGCAGCGACAGCGGAGAGCGAGGTCGAAATAATTCCCGCCAATCCTGGTGGAAATCCCTGGCACACCTATCCGCTATCTATAAACTGGAGTACGACAGTGCACCCCGCAAGTGAGCTGCCTCTGGTCAATTCAGTTTCCATCAGCGGCAGCGGGACTTATAACGATCAGGGAGACTACAGGCTTAATTTCTCCCTGAATCCGCCGGCGTTTCCCAGCAGCGGTTTTTCCCTGAATGATACGCGTTTCAGCTTTTCCTTTGAACATGAGGATGCGGTCATCTATGGCGGGGAACACTCCTTCAGCATCAGCGGACTGCCGTCAGAAGATGTAAAGGGATTCGGGCTTGGACTGAAGTATGATTTTGATGTTCTGCAGGCTGAGACCTATTATGCTGAAGCAGAGGCCAATATCTTCAGCGACGCAGATATGTCTGACGGCGCCGACTTCGGCTTCGGGCTGCTTAAAGAGTTCAGCGGGGGACGTATTGCCGCAGGATTCAGCGCCAAGGATAATGCATTCAGCCGGGGAAAAATCGGCGTATCCGGCGCTTTTCGGCCCTACAATACTGCATCCATCGGTTTTTCAGCGGCTGCTCAAGCCGAAAATCTTGATGCCTATATGTACTCCCTCAGTGCCTCAGAAACGGTGGATACTTATGCCTACGCCGTTTCAAGGACTTATCAAAGTCCCGGTTATGCCGAATCCACTTACGGCAGTGACCAATACAGAATCAGCGGGTCTTTGAAAGCCATCCCGCGCTTGAAGATTTCAGGACTGATTACACGATCCATGAACAATCTCAGCTTGAACTCAGCATATGATACCGCCATGAATACGCAGACCATTAATCTTTCAGCGGACTGGAATCCTGCCCGGAGGCTCTCAATTGATGCAGAGCAGGAGTTTTATCGTCAGTGGGATCTGCTGGAATCTTCTCCCTTTGAACTGCAGAAGGATAAGAGCAGTATTTCAATAGGCTTGAACTGGTCGAAGTTCTCCCTGAGTTCGTATACGGATGTCTATCATACCCTTATCAGCGGAGAGGACCGAAAACAGCGGAGTTTTATCTCCGGGATGCGGGCAAATTATACGGTGAATCAGGAAGTAAGACTAACTTCCCAAGTAAGTTTTGACAGCGGGCTGAATGAAACGGGGCTTGCAGATTCATCCCTGGATCTGAACGCTGAGGTATCATACAAACCTGATGCTCCTTTCACCCTCTACGGCAGTTATTTTTCCAGGCTCAATCCCTATTCTGACAGAATTGACTATGGAGTTCTCCAGATCGGCGGCAATGTGAAGCATGAGCAGCTTGGAAACTTCTCTGCGAATTTCAGCCATACCCATGAGTACGGTGTTTCATCGGATCCGCAAGTAAGCTTCACCATCTCCTACAGCAAACCGCTGACCATTAATATTCCTGTCACTCTTCGCTCAGATGTGGGAACTGTCATGGGGCGGGTGACGGATGCGGATACAGGAGAGGGCATTCCTGATGCAAGACTCTCCATCGGGAAGCTTACTACGATTTCAAAGGAAGATGGAACCTACACCTTTCCGGCAGTTAACGAGGGTGAAGTGAAGATGAACCTGACTGTTCCGCAGCTTGAAACAGGCTATGTTGTTAACGGAGAGTATCCTGCTGAACTGACGGTGAAGGGGAGCGAGGAGACGGTCTGTGATGTTGCGATGGTTCGCTCTGCAGCTGTGGAAGGGCGTTTGATTCGCATGGAGGAGAAGAATTCGGGAAGTTTATTTACTCAAGAGAGGGAGTATGAGGAACGCGGCGGTTTCGGGGGTATTATTGTGCAGCTTGAGGGTGAATATAAGGTTCGCCGTGAAGTTACCCGGGGTGACGGATCTTTCAGCTTCAAGAATTTTGTCCCAGGCGATATGACCTTGACCATTTTTGATAATAATCTGCCCGTGTCCCACGAGTTGAGCCGTGAGACCTATGAGTTGAGCCTTGAATCGGGTGAGACGGAGCAGCTGGAGATTGAAATACTGCCTGTACGGCGGAATATCAAGTTCATGGAGGAGGAAGTTATTGAGCTGCAGTAAGAAAAATACTTCCATGAACGGATTTCTGTTTCCTATGCTGATGCTTCCGCTGATGCTGCCGCTGATGACAGTCAGCGCCGGGCAGAGCGAGTATATTGATACCGAACAGAGCGGGGCCGGGGCAGCGGTATCCTTCATCTCTGAACAGGAGGGAACGGGAATATCCCTGTGTCCCACCTACTCAATTGACGGAATTATTGATATCGGTTTAGATATGCAGCTGCTGTGGGGTGAGGATCTGCTGGAAGATACTGCCAGAAAATTTGATATAGGGGCCTCCCTGGGCTTCACAGTACTGAAGCAGGATCAGATTACTCCCTTTTCCTTTCTGCTCAGTACGGCGCTCCATTATCTGTCTGAAACCAGTGACGCTTACAGTGAATCCGGGATAACTGCTTCGGGAACGGGGTTTTCCCTGGGTGCAAAAATATATACGTACTGGTTCGTAGTGCCTCGGCTCTATGCAAAACTGGGGGCGGAGGTCAAGCAGCGGCGTGATACCTATGTATATGAGAAAGCTGACGATGCGGATCTTGCGGATTTTCCTTCCGGGGATACGAAGAATGTGCTGAATTATGGATTAGTTACCGGAATGACTTGGCGGCCGAATACTCCAAACAGGGGTATTGCCGTCTCCTTTGACCTGCTGACAGGAGGAGATTCACATGGAAGATTCCAAGTAAAGCCGACGGTAACGATGACGGTGGTGGCGAATTCGTTTTAAGGTTTAGGTACTAGTTAATTTCAGGTGAGGTTTAATTTAGCTTAAGATAAGGTTTAAGTTTTAAGGATGATGCTGATGAATTGTAAGATACACCGGAGGTTGAGGGGGCTTGGTTTTCGCGTATGAAAATACCATTTACCCTGAAACACCGTCCGGTTATCACTGCAGAAGATTATGACTCAATAGATGGCCATAAGGCAGGTAATTCTGAAGCTAAGGGTCTGTCCATCGGCATGGCTCAATGGAATGCTGCGGGATCAACAGATATATCAGCTAAGATTTGGCGGCACACGGGAGAAAAATGGTCCCGGCAGTCAGAGGAGATGCCCCTGCATAGAGTGATAGATCTCGCTATCCTCATCAGCAGAACCCGGCTGCTTTTCAAGCGAAAAAATCATAAGCAGATACTCAGAGATAAAGAGAATACACAAGTAGATTCACTAAATATCCAGAACGAGGAACTTCCCATCGCCGTCTGCACTGATAGTGAGTCCATTGATGAGGATATGCAGAACTTTGAGGAGACTATCAAAAATGAAGAGAGTATCCTTAAAGAGCGTTTTGATATTCTTGCTAAAATTCTCGGTAAGACAGAAAATTTTTCCGGAAAACCGCCGCGGAAGTACAAAATTATCGGCGGACTGCTTTTATTTACTGCGATACTGAGTTTGTTTATGGTCATTATGCTGGGAAAACGAAACCGTGACCAGGCGGGTCTTGAACTTGCTCCCCATGATATTGTCGTGGAATATAATGAGAATGATACCCTGGATCTCTGGATCAGAAATAAGCGCTCCATCGATTCGATTATGATCACTCGTCAGGTGGTGGATTATGATTCGGGAACTGCTGGCCACTTCGCCTGTTTTGATCCCCTTTTTATGATGAAGGAGGAAGGTGAGCAGCGATCCATCGAGGGTCAACTCTTCGGAGGCGAGGAGGCGGGCTATCCACTGGTTGATTCTACTGCGGAGGATCATGAAGACCTGGGCAGCGCCTATCACCTGATCCTGCCGCGATCCATTGTCTATGCCTCAAGAGACGGGGAGTTCCACGATCTGCGTCTCAGCCATGAGTCAACAATCAATATAAGCTCCTTCAGCAGAGCGCATGCCGATTATGATGGTTTGTTCAGAGTTAATCCATTTGCCCTGCAGGTGGAGGAGTGGAAACGAAGTTCATTAGCGGATGAGGGTGATTCTGCATCCTACAGAGCTTTGATTGCTGAGATCAGCGGCATGAAGTCTGAGATCAATTCACTTAATGGCACAGTGGATACCATAACGGATGATTTTACGGATGCCCTTGGAGATCTGCAAAGTCTTCAGAAGGATGTTCAGTCAATTGAAACTATGGGGAATCGAGTTGACGGACTGTATGATTATCTAGAAGAGGGTAAGGATTTCAGACAGCGCCTGGATGAACTTGAGTCACTTTTTTCTTCTCTTACAACAGAATTGGCGGCTGTGCTTCCTGATGATCTTTCCAGCCGTCTTCTTACGAGAAAGGATCTTCCTGCTTCGGAGGAGGAGGTTGCCGCGGCATATCGATGGAGTGCTGAGCAGTCAGAGCGAGTTGAGACCCTTGCTGCGGAGTTGAAGGATGTAAGACAGCGTCTGGATGGTCTGCGTGAAGAAGGGCTGGCCTTGTCAGACGACCTTCGTGATGAGGGGCTGACCCTGGCCGATGACTTGCGAGGTGAAGGATTGGCTCTGGCCGATGACTTGCGGGGTGAAGGATTGGCTCTGGCCGACGACTTGCGGGGTGAAGGATTGGCTCTGGCCGACGACCTGCGGGGTGAGAGGCTGGCTCTGGCCGATGACTTG
>JAGYPA010000118.1 GCA_018399255.1 Spirochaetales bacterium
TAGATCCTGACGGAACTGATCTGGGAGAGCAGGTAAATTGGCAATACGAAAGGCTTGCGGTTGAGGAAGGCGATGTCTTCTATGTTCATGTCTCCTCGCTGGCTGCAGATGGGGACTTGTCTGTGTATTGCCAGTATGACGATGAGTTAGGTGATATCAGCAGCCGGAATTCAGCACATGTGCTGGCGGAAAACAGCGTAGTTACCGGGCGCTCTGCTTATGGTTTACCCGATGATTATTTCATACTGGCTCCAGCAACGGATGCCGTCAGGCTCACCTTCACCATGCCGGCAGAAGATGCTGCTTATCCCTATGCCAATGTAGGATTTTCCGTAGAAGAAGTAGAAGAAATTCAATCCGGCACCACTTATCAAGATTGGGAAAATGTTTATTTTGACAGCACCGGAACCGGTGTTTACGACTACACTTTACACTATACCAATCCTGATGCTCTTTATGTCAGGATAGAATATATTTCCGGGCTTGACTATACCCTGAAATGGGAGGATGTCGGTAATCCTCAGTAATGGTACTGCCGCCGCAGTAAACGAATGAACAGCGCCAGGGGGAGCTCCTCCCCCTGGCTTTTTTTGTTTTGGTGTAGGGGGGAGCAATATGAACATGACTGGAACCGGTATGGTGAAGCACTCCCTCGGCAGGATCTATTCGCGCAGGATTGGAATACGTTCAATTATCATCTATAGTGCCCTCGCCCTGTCAGCCCTCCTGTTTCTGCCGAAGCTGACGATAAACGGGACAGTCACGGAAGTCATGCTTCCTGCGGATAATCCGTTTCTCACCAAATCCACCTATTACTACGATGTATTCCCCATTCAGGATGCGGTGGTAATCTGTGCGGCGTTTGAGAATCAGCAGCTTTTTACCCGGGAGAATCTGATGCAGCTTGACAGCATCAGCCGCGATCTGGAATCCTCCGGCTA
Source organism: Spirochaetales bacterium (assembly GCA_018399255.1). Lineage (GTDB taxonomy): Bacteria > Spirochaetota > Spirochaetia > JABMQR01 > JABMQR01 > M55B182. The sequence goes on from JAGYPA010000118.1 coordinate 942, forward strand.
TTTTGCTTCGGTCTTTTCGCTGACTGGCATCGACAGATCAGAATTCAAGAGTCCGGAACAGGAACCGTTTCTGGACCTTGAAAATCCCGAATTAATCAGTCAGGCAGAAAAAAGAATCCATGCTGTTGCTATACTGCGGGAACTCTTTTTGAGTACCGATGAATCTGCGTTTCTTCTGTATGCCCAGCCAATATCAGACGTTGATCCGGATGAATTCGGGAAATATATTGATCGACTCAGGCGGGATTGGCAGGATGCAGCCGGGGTAACCCTCTCCCTAATGGGTCAAATCCCCTATTCCTATGCGAACAATCGACTGATAATTCAGGATTTGCTAATTGTTACCCCCCTTGGCCTCCTGTTTCTGCTGGGCCTTTTTTACCTTTTTACCGCAAGTGCCTCAGTATCTCTGCTGCTCTTCAGTAACAGCTTTGTTCCCTCGCTCCTTGTCATGGGAGCTATGGGGGCGCTGAATAAGCCGGTTGACGTCTTTACGGTTTTTCTGCCGCTGCTGATCTTTTCCATAACCACGGCTTACAGCATCCATTACTATAAAACCAATGAAAGCCTCGGCTGCCGGCCGGAGCAGACCCTCGATGCCATCGGAAAAATTATCATCCTTTCCGCAGGTACTACCATTTTAGGGTTTTCAAACTTGCTCTACATTCGCAGCAGTGTCGTGCGAACCATGGGCATCAGCCTGACGGTCGGAATCCTCATATCTCTCTTCTCGATTTTGTTTTGTGTTCCCTATGCTGTCAGCTTCATGAAGAAAGGAAAAACGCATTCATGGGAGATGCGGCTGAGAAAAAGTGACTACCCCCAAGGAAGGTCGGCAGCCCGTCTGGCGGCCTTATACGCGGTAGTATTCCTTGTCGTCTGCAGCGGTCTTTATTGGTACAGCCCGCAGTGGCGCTACAGAGATGCTTCCTTTGAGCGGTATCGGGCAAGAACGCCGCACGCGAAGGAACTTGCCCTCTTTGCCGATCATAACGGCATAATAGAGGCAATGGACATCTTTATCGATACGCGCCAGGAGTATGGACTGATCAATCTTGAAACATACAGAATCATCTCAGGTGCCGTTGACAAGCTGCGGGAGTTGGACGAAACAACCACGATTATTGCCTACACAGATATCGTTGCCTACGGAAACGGGCTGCTGTATGACTTGCAGGGAGAATTAGTACCGGTTTCATCAGAAGAAATAGGTGAGACCCTGGAACTGATAACTGCCTATGGAGATTCGATTCCCGGCAATCTTTTTGTAGATATGGAATATGGAAAGACCCGGATGATCGTTCAGTATGATATTTCTCAAGCTCGAAACGGGCACGAAGAGGTTTTGCTGTACGAGAAGATCATTGACGTAGTCACGGAGGAGATCAAAGCAATTCCGGGAGCAGAAGTGTTTGTATCCGGCAAGCCGATTCTGCAGCGTGAGCTGAACAGTTTTTTTCTGAAGGCCTTTACCAAAGCCACGTTTATGTTTTTTCCTGTCATCTTTTTTCTTGGCTGGCTGGTGCTTAAGTCCTGGAAAAAGGGACTGCTGCTGCTGTTTCCCTCATTTCTCGGATTACTTTTCTATCTGGGCTTAAGCGGCTGGCTGAAGCAGCCGCTCAGCATGTTCAGCATGTTCGGTATTTATACCCTGCTGGGAATAAGCATTGACGACAGTATCTATTTTCTGATGCAGTATACCGCCATCGTAAAATCCCATAGCGGCCGCACCTGGCAGCATGCGGTTACCAATGTCTACCGGATTACCGGCATAAATATCCTGCAAACAACGTTTATTCTAACCGGGGGCCTATCGGCAGCCCTCTTCTCCGGTTCCCTGTCATTTGTCTTTATGATTTTTGCAACACTGTGCGCCTTGAATTTTTCTACCTTTACCACCCTCTACATCATGCCAAGATTCCTTGCCCTGGCTTGGAAACAGCAAACACCCGAAAAACTCAAAACCCTTGCTGGAAACCCGCAGAACAGTTAAAACCGGAGGGTTCCGGTGACAACAGCCCGAAATACCTTGCCGTACTGCCCGAACTCATCGGAATAATTGCCCCAGAAGAAGGGAATCGCAACAGACAGGGAAAACTCGGCTGACGGCAGCCAGGAGAACTGCGGATAGATGACCCCGCTTCCGTCTTCTAGCGAGAAAATCAGGGTGGTCTGGGCTGAGGCAGTGTAGCCGAAAAGATCGGTATGCAAAATCCCGCTGAACAAACGGGAGAACAGGGGCATCTGGATGGATGCATCATCAGAAAAGATAACCTTATCGGTTATTTCCAGAATAAGCAGCGAAGAAAGTTCCTGCATATCCAGGACAGTTCCTGCAGCATAGGAAAAAAGCGGCACCTCAGCCATGGTCTGAACCCCCTCAAAAACCAGAAGGGAGCCGGCCAGCGTAATCCAGTCGGTGCCGAGAATCTTTCCCCAGGTGAAGGCCAGATCGCAATACAGCGTCAGACTATCCCAGACTGCTGTTGCCGACGATCCAAGGGCGGCAATTTTCCCCGGAAACGGGGCGAGCGAAATGGAGAATTCATTTGCATTATTTTGGACATCAACATGCACCTGATATGCCGTCTGGGGATCGTACCCGTAGTATCCCACCAGCCCCCAGTCGAGAAGACCGGCGGTTCCCGAGATATCCAGCTGCAGACCGAAATCATCAAAACCCTGAGGCGGCAGGTCATCCGATTCGTAGCTGATAGACCCTAATGTTTTCTCCAATCCGCCGGCCGTGGCAAAAACCCGCGGAAACTGATTGGCGGGAAACCACTCGCTTTGCGGATCTATCGTCGCGGGGGGCGTGTAGAAAGGATCTATTGTCAGCCGCATGATAGTATTTCCAGTCAGCAGCGACAGCTGAAGCAGTTCGTCAGGTGCCAGCACCTGCCCGGCCGACCCGTTGAAAATGGCGGCCATATCAGCAGCATGCATAAACTGCAATGGGGATAAGAGATACGCTGATCCCAGGGATGTGGTAAACTTTCCAGCCTTCACAATGAACGTCGGGGTCAGATACAATTCTGCTTCCAGCAGATCAATGGAAACCTGAACATCCTGGGGGTCATGGTCGTTTCCCACGGTATGCTTGAAAGCTATGTCGGAAAAGAAGGTAAAATCAGCTGCGTAGGCGCTCATCTGCAGCCTGAATTCCTGACTCAGAATGGAGCTCATCGATGAGACCGGTTTTTCATCCGGCAGTCTGGGCTGATAGACCCCCTCCCACACACCCCCGAGAAACGTTTCTGCGTTCAGGGAAAATACAGACCCGAGAGCTATACTGAAAACGGTCAGGATAATTTTTAATAACTGATGGTTTCTGCTGTGCATCAGCGGCTCCTTCTCTATCAGTTGGATGCACTATCTCCGGGGCTGCACAGGCAGGAGATGGGGCCATTCCAGGACTTACAGCTGACTGCTGATAAAATAGCGGGCCGGTATGCTTGCCGGAAAATCAATCGACTGAATGGTGAGAGTCGTTTTCGTATCTTCCAACGGATGCTGCATTACTGCCGTGAGGGGAAAGCTTTTTCCGTCGACCTCCGTGGTCTCTTCAAGCGTATACTGCTTATAGATCCGGTTGTCAGCGTTAAGGTAATCGACCAGGTTGACCAGATAGGATGCCTTGTCGATAGTTATCTTCCGCCGATCTTTTCTGTCTGCCGATTCAGCCAGAATAACCGCCGTCTCAGCGGTCTCCTCCAGCAGGGTAAGGGTATAATTATCAGGATTGATGACCATAAGATCTGAGGTGGAGAAATCAGAATCAAACAGGGGCTGATCGTTGCTCATCCCGGGCGAGAGGCGCTTTACTCCACGGGAGGTCTTGAGCCAGCGTGCCTCGGAATCGCCGGAGGTTATGGAGAGCAGCTTCATATTTCTCAGAAAAACCGGCTGAATTATCTGGGCGAGAAACTTCTGCTCCGTTTCCGCCTCCTGACGGTAGAGTTCAAAAATCCTGCTTTTTGTCCCAGTTCGCTCGGATATGTCCATGGATACCGTGTATACGGCACATGATGTATCACCGAAGAGCGTCGCCTTCGCAATGAGTTCAAACGGCGTATCTCCGCTGGATGATACAGCGGGCAGGCCGGCTGCAGAGAAGAACATCAAGAACACCGGTACAAGAAGGAAGAGGCGGCTGTGGCGGTTGCGGCGGATGCGGATGCGGCGGCGGAGAAGAAGAAATGAGCTGAATAATTGCTTCATGGCGTAAACCCCAGTTCGTTACCGATGCGGACGAGATCGATCAAGCTGGTGATGTTGAATTTCTTGAAGATCTTTGACTTATGTGTTGCAACAGTTTTCCTGCTGATATTCAGTGATACAGCAATGCTGCTTATCGACATGCCTTCAAGCAGGGCAATCATAACCTCTTTTTCCCGGTTGGTAAGGATGGAGAGCAGATAATTGTTTCCCGTGGTGTTTTCGGTTCTGCTGAGCAGACTTTTAGCAAGGATCTGCGACACCATATCGCAGTAATAGGATTCACTATTGATGATTTTTTCCAATGCCTTTTCCAGAATATGAAAACCGCTCGATCGGGCAATGAAGCCGTCAACTCCTGATTTGATCGACTCCAGCACCATGAAATCCTGCAGCTTGCCCGCTAATACAATAACTTTGGCCTGTTTTCTGAAAAGTTTGATCTCCTGGATGAGCGTAACCGTATGCATGTCGGGAAAGCAGTCACTGATGATCGTTATCTGGGGCTGGAGCTTTTTATAGGCGTGCAGACCGGAAGATGGATTGGTAAATGCTCCTACAATCTCAAAGGACTGTTTCCTCTCCAGCAGGGAAATGAGACCGTCCATGAAAAGCTGATGAGGATCGATAAGTAAAAGCGTTACAGAATCTGTTACCATAGTGGCTGCCAAATAGCGTTTTTTTTAAATTAATGATAGCAAGTATACACAGCTTTAACTAGCAGGTAAATAGAAATACTACGGTAATATGTTTTTTCGCGATAAAAAACACTTTTTTTATACTCGATGCTAACACCAGTCTGCTTCCAAACAGCACGAAATAGAGCACAAGGAAAGTAACATGCACCGCGAAAAATAAGCAAATGCCTAGCGATAAATAGGCAAAAGCAGATCATGATGCTCACTTCCGCCGATATGCTTATACACCATAACTGTGTAAAATGATTAATAGAGCTTTGTGCAGTATCTCTGTCTGTTGGAACCGTATGATGACCATCAGGATCAGCCGGGTAGTGCATGCATCAGTTACATCAATCAAGGAGCAGCAGATGAAGCAGATACAACTGAATTTCCGTGCGGCAGCAGGCATTTTACTGATAGGCCTGGTGGTACTGGTGAGTATATCCAGCGGATGCAATCTGGGGATAACCGAAGAGGAGACCGGCAGTCTGCTGGT
>JAGYPA010000119.1 GCA_018399255.1 Spirochaetales bacterium
TTGAATGGTCAACACTTTTTCAGACAATTTGTTAAGCAATTCTCATCCGGAAATGATATTGTCGCAGTATTCCGACAAGGAAAATGTCGTAGAATAGAAAAAAAACAGAGCTTTTGCGCTCTGAACTTGGTTCAATACACAAAAGCTCCATTATGCAGTCTGAATCGCTATTATTGTCAGGTTACTCTGCAAGTTCGCTGAATCCTGCAATGATACTCCCTTGCTCCGGTATTGTCATAATGTCGCTACCAGGCTGTCCATCCCCCGTCAACTACCAGATTTGCCCCCGTCATATATGCTGATGCTTTGGAAGCGAGGAAGATTACAGCTCCGTTAAACTCATCTTCTTGAGCCATACGGCCGACAGGCATACGGGCACAGTAGTTTTTCTGGAATTCTTCGTCCTGGGTATCACGATACACCCCGGAAGGACTTAAGGTGTTGACACGAACTCCCTGTTTCGCCCAGTACGTTGCCATGTATCGAGTCAAATTATACACCCCCGATTTAGCGGCAGAATACGCAACCGGTTTAATAAACGGGACCCCCGTACGTTCTTCCTTGTAGGCATAAATATCCTGAATCGGGGAACCCATCCCGTAAATTGATCCAATATTGATAATAGAGCCCCTCTTTTTCCTCGCCATGGCGGCTCCTACAGCTTGGCTGCAGAGGAAAGTGCCAACAAGATTCACATCTACCACTTCACGAAATACTTCCTCTGGAAAATTCTCAAAAGGACCTGATACCTCCGGCGGCGCACTCGGCTGGGTATCGATGCCGGCATTGTTAATGAGCACATCAGGTGTATCCCACTCTTCTTCTATAAGAGACAAGGCGCTCAAGATAGAAGCCTTATCCGTAATGTCCACGGTAAAAAAACGCAGCCGATCAGCATCAAGATCAGATTTTCTAAATTTATTATCGATCTGCTCCTGGCGCAACTTCCTGTTAAAAACTGCCACACGGGTGCCTCTGTCCAGGAAAGCATTGCTGAATTGGCTGCCGAGCTGCCCTAGTCCGCCAGTGACAATTACCACCGCATCTTTCACATCAAAAAGCGGATCATTTGAAGATATTTTTGACATATATATATCCTTTACTTACTCTATTAATCAGATTTTGCCTGGCAAAAAGCTTAATGATGGTGTTTAAAAACCTTCAAACGCTGTTTTCGGCCTCTCTACAGGGTTGAAGACGGACTACCCCTAAGCTCTGTGCCGCCGTTTATTCAATCAGACCAGCCGCCTTCAGCCTGATTTTCATCTCTGTAATCATAGTATCATCCGGCAGCAGTGTAGGATGCCGGGGATACCCAACTTCACGACCCTGAAGCGTGATTAACTGCTTAATCTTTCCAGAAAAGGGCCGCTCTAGATACAGCTGAACCAAAGGAACCAGGCGTTTCTGAATCTCCATAGCCTTCTGCTGATCACCCGCTTTAAAAGCTCTCCACTGTTCCACAGTCAATTCAGGAGCTATGGTCAGAAGCGCTGAAATAGCACCGCAGGCACCTGCCGCATAACTGCTGTAGAGCAGCTGGTCACAGGCGGTATATACATGGGATGTTTCACCATGCACTGCCGCTATTTCAGAAAGCTTTACTGGATCTACTTGCTTAATTCCGAGAATCCCATCAATTTCAGCAATACGGTCAAACAGAGCAGGACTGATAAGATTGACCGCAACAACATTATAAATAATCACCGGCATGCCGGTTTCGCCGGCAATCCTTTGAAAAAATTCAAAATTCCCCTGATCATCTGCCCCATGATAGTAGACTGGAGTTACTAAGAGTGCATCTGCCCCGGCCTTTTTTGCATCTTTAGCCGCTGCTATAACTTCACGGGTTGAATCCTTAATTATTCCAGCAATTAAGGGTTTCCCCGCTGAATTTTCTTCTTGAATAATCTCCAGACAGCGAAGTAATTCCATGTTAGAAAGAACCGCTCCCTGACCAGTTGTTCCGCCGGAGCTAATACCATCTACCCCTGTATTAAGCAGGTATCTGGCATCCTTGCGAAAAGCATCTTCATCCAACTCTTCCGTCTGTGTAAAAGGGACCACCATTGGAGGAAACAGCCCCTGCAGTCGTTCAATAATCATTTTCTCCCCTCATAAGCAATTATTATCAACATTTCATATCATTTCCCATGCCGTTTGCCAGGTTGCAAAAAGAATTGAGCCTAAAAAAAAATTTGGCATTCAATCACCAGATACTAGCAGGCAAAGGTTACTTGCACACTCACCTACTCTGCTTTACACACAGGGCAGATCCAGATCAATAAGCGCCTTTCGAATGTTCGCAATCTCCTCTTTTGTTCCCGGCAGCAGGGGTTCTCGGGGATACCCCGCATCAATTCCGCATAAGCGTAAGGCCTCTTTCCACAAGCTCACAGGATTTGTACGCCCATTCTGGCCCATCACCTTCAGAACTGGATATATTCGCCGCTGCATATGTGCCGCTTTCTGAATATTTCCTGCAATAAACTCATTAATCATCTCACGAATATCGGAAGCAATCAAATGCGAAGCTCCGCTCACAACTCCGCCAATCCGCTCCGGCCCACCCTGGGCAAAACATTCAAGAATCATTGTATCATCACCATTATAAATAATAAAATCTTCTGGAGTTGCATTCAGGAATGCTGTCATCTGCTTCGGATTCAGCTCAGACTCCTCCTTGATCGCCACGATATTCTCAATTTCAGCCAGTTTTCTCAAGGTTTCGGGATCTACATTCACACCGGTAAAAATAGGAATGTTATACAGGATGATGTTTATCTGCACGGATTCAGCTACTTTTTTAAAATGGGAATAAATTTCTCTCTGAGTCGGTTTTGTATAATAGGGAGCCACAACCATCACCGTTTCATATCCCAGTTTTTCAGCTTCTCTGGCTAATTCAATACTTTCCATGGTTGAAGCAGCACCCACTCCCGCAATCATGGGTATGCGGTCTCCAACATGCTCCTTCATAAGCTTGAACATACGTATCCGCTCTTCACGCGTCATACTGTGAAACTCGCCGGTTGTCCCCGTCAGAATAATCGAATCTGCATTCCCTGATTCTATCAAGTGGTCCGCCAAGCCCTTAGCCAGTTCGTAATCAACACTCTGATCCTTTTTGAAGGGGGTTACCATAGGTACCAGAATTTTCCCATACACATCTTTGTCGTATTTCATATTAACTCCTTATGTTATTATTTTTTATTGCCATTTTTTCTATCTTCATCACTTCCTTTACTGTCATCATCAATTCCCAAAGATTGCACCTGACGATTTAAATTTCTTGTCAAACGATATCCGAAAAAGAGAGAAAGAACTGTTATAATAATAAGCGCATAGCAGTAAGTACTGCTGAAGAAGATCCCGATATCACCCTTAGAAATCAGCATCGCCCTTCGAAAATTGCTCTCCGCAATGGGCCCGAGGATCAGTCCAAGGAGTATCGGCACAGTTGGATAGTCAATTTTATTCAGGGCATATCCCATAAGACCGAAAACCAAGGCAACACCCATATCAAAAACACTGTTTCTTATTGCATAAGAGCCGATCATGCAGAGCATTAAGACCACTGGAAGCAGAAATTTTTTCGGCAGAATGATGATTTTACCAATATACTGAGCCATAATCAGTCCGAGGATCAGCAGGACTACTGCTCCAAGGAGAATCGCGGTAAAAAGTGAATAGACAACATCAGCGTTCTCAATAAAAAGCATAGGCCCGGGCCGCAGCCCCAGAATCATGAGTCCTCCCAGCAGCACTGCAGTGGCAGCCTCTCCGGGAATCCCCAAAGTCAGCGTCGGTATAAGAGCGCCAATCGCTGCAGAGTTGTTGCCTGCTTCAGCAGAAGCTACTCCTTCCAGAGCTCCCTTACCGAATTTTTCCGGGTGTTTTGACACCCGTTTGGCTTCTGCATAGGGGATAAAGGAGCCGAGAATAGCTCCAGGTCCGGGAATTGCCCCAATGAGCGTCCCTAAAACACTTGACTTGAGAATGGTCGGCATAAGACGTATTATGGTTTTCCTGTCTGGAAGATTAACCTTAACCCGTTCAGCCTTTACAATGGGAACATGCACCTGTTCCAATTCAGTAAACACCTGTGATATAGCAAATAATCCGATAAGTGCCGGGACGAGATTAAATCCATCCATCAACTGATACGTACCGAAGGTAAATCGGGAAACACCCTTTATGGGATCCATCCCCACTGTTGACAGCAGCAGTCCAAAGCTTGCCATCATCAAACCTTTTACCGTTGATTTGCCTGTTACAGAGGAAACGACACTCAAGCCCATTAATGACAGGAGAAAAAATTCTGCCGGACCGAAATTTATTGCAAATTTTGCTATCATTGTAGATCCGAAAATCAGAAGAATCGTAGCAAAAAAGGAGCCAGTAGCTGAAGAAAAGGCATGAACTCCCAGTGCTAAACTTGCCTTACCTTGTTTACTCAGTTCAAATCCGTCTATCATGGATGCAGCCGATGCCGGAGTTCCTGGAGTCTTAATGAGGATGCCCGGTATGCCTCCTCCGTGAATTCCTCCAATAAAAATACTGCTCAGCAATATGAGCCCGCTTTCGGGCTGCATACCAAAAGTAAGCGGAAGTGCTATGGCAATTCCCATTGTTGCAGTAAGCCCGGGCATTGAGCCCAGAATAATACCGACTCCTACACCCACAAAAATGAGCAGGATATTTACCGGCTGCATGAATATATGCAGAAACCCTTGTCCTAATAAATCAAACATACATAACTCCGTTCAGCTTCATACAATTTTTATGCTTTTTCATTTGTCTTATCTGTATCCCTTTTTCAGCTGTTTTTTTCCAAATACCATTCTGCGCTTACTCAATCTCCTCTACCCTTGCTTACTTTTTATTCATATAGCTCTGTTTTTCGCTCTTTTTTTAAAAAAGGTTTTCCAGGATCCCCTCAGGGAACGGAACTCTAGCAAGGATACTGAAAATCACATATACCGCTGCAGTTACACTGAATGAAAGAAGTACAGCAGATCCCAATCTCTTTTCTCCAAAAGTAAAGACCAGAGCCAATAAAAATAAAAACGTAGCCAGCAGAAACCCTAATAACGTAATTACGCTGATATATATGATAATCAGTCCTATACTTATAAAGATTCGTTTTACCGTTGTTCGGGGAATACTGAATGGTTTCTGTTTGCTGTTATTCTTTTTGTACAGAGTTGTAAGTATTTGAATACACGCCAGGGCAAAAATCAGTCCTGTTAAGATTCTCGGAAATGTCGGCACACCGACACTTCTTGCAGATTCGGGAAACGTAAATGTAAATGCAAAAACACTGATGCTTACGATAATAAGGACTACAGCAACGATTAGATCAGTTTTACTGGTATTCGTTTTATCTTTCATAGTACAAACTCTCTTTAAAAAATATTGATGGTGACGCTCAAGCATAGATCTAATGGAGGCACTATCGGGAAAAATCCTCAGACGCCTTCACCATCTGCTTCAAATTATCAACCGGAGTACCTAGGGGAACAAAACACCCGGATCCAAGAATAAAATGACCAGCTAGAGCATGTGTTTTCTGCATAGCCTCAATGGACTTATCATAGACCTCATCAGGACTTCCCTGGAGAAGCGTCCCTGAAGGATCAAGATTCCCTATAAGATTTACTTCAGGCCCTACAATACTTCGTGCAGCAGATAAATCAACTTTTTGGTCAATTTCAATAATGCCCGCTCCTGTCTTTCTGAAATCATCTAAAATCTTTGTATTATCTCCACAGATATGGAGCAGACTAAAACAGCCCCGTTCTCTACAGATGTCATTTACTGATTCAAATATTTTCTTGTGATAAGGAAAAGCATACTCCCGATATAAGGCCGGCGAAATCATTTCATGGGACGCAAAAGAGTCTCCCAAATATACGATATCTACTCCACGCTTAATCTGAGCTTTCAGAAAGGCAAGGCTTGTATCAGAAGTTATTTCGAGAATCCTGTGCATGGCATGCTTTTCTTTATCACCGCGCACCCCATATTCAATCTCAGCAAGCATCATAAGAAAATTTTCTTCCCCGAACATATATGCTGCCAGGGAAAAAGGTCCTGTTCCTGTGCCTCTAATAGCTTTCGTATTGCCGACTAAGCGCTTCATCTCATCAACCGCTTCCAGGTATACCGGCATTCGTCCGTCAGTCTCAGGGTCAGGGACTTTGAGATGTACAGCATCTTCAAGCTGTGAAAAGAGCGGCTGCTTTACCGTAGGAAGTGCATTCTTATGGTGG
>JAGYPA010000012.1 GCA_018399255.1 Spirochaetales bacterium
GCAGCTAGTACACGCGGTGTATGTGGGCAGGACCAGGTTCTCAGCAGAATCAGACAATATGCGGACAACTTTGGTCTTGGCATTGCAGCCGATCTCAACGGGAGTGCCCGTACTTGCTCCATAGATCTTGTTTTTCTTCAGGAACTTGGCATAAGGGTACGTGCGGTAAATACCCGTCCAGGCCAGATAGCCCACCGCATAATCCCGGAAGGCATCAGCCTGGACACCTGCCGAAACGAGCTCGAACTGGCTTATACTGAAAACCCCGCATTTCAGCTTGGCTATGTTCCTGATAACGATGGGGACCGGGGAAATATTGTTTATATTGATGAAGCCACGGGCAAAGCTCATATTCTCGAGGCCCAGGAAGTATTCGCCCTTGCTGTCCTGTCGGAGCTTGCCTTTTCGGTCGTCTCCAATGGGGAAGAGCAGGTTAAGCGGGCCGTGGTCGTTAACGGTCCTACATCCCTGAGAATTGATGTGATTGCAGAACTATTCGGGGCTGAGGTTTACCGGAGCGAAGTCGGTGAAGCCAACTCGGTAAACCTTGCCAGGGAACTGCGCGATGAGGGCTGCGAAGTCCGTATCCTGGGAGAGGGGTCCAACGGCGGAAACATAACCTATCCGGCAGCAGTCAGAGATCCTATGAATACGCTGGTATCTTTTATCAAGCTGCTGGCATTACGGGAAGATCGGGAAAACCGAGGCCTTTTCCGTACATGGTGCGAAAAAGCAGGACGACTTGATGCTTTCTACGAGTATTTTTCCATTGCAGATATTGTGCGGACCCTGCCCGCCTGCTCAACAACCGGGGTTTCCGAACCGGAAGCAATTCTGAACATTCGCTCAAAATCCCAGCCCCGCCTGAAGGCTGCCTATGAGACCCTCTTTCTGGAGCGCTGGAACAGAGACCGGGATTCGTTCTTCAGGGAACTCGGTCTGATTTCGTGGAAAGAGTTCAATACTGAAGGAACTGTCTGCAGGGAAGGGATGGGACCTGAATTCCGCTCAGGCAGCGAATCCGGCGGACTCAAGATAGTATTTTACGGTAGTGATGGAAAAGCCGCCGCATTTATCTGGATGCGCGGATCCGGCACCGAACCGGTATTCAGGATACTGGCTGATTCGCTTGGACCCGACCCGACCCGCGAACGGCGGCTGCTCGCATGGCACACGGCGCTGGTGCGTGAGGCTGACAATCTGGCCTCGAACTCCTGAACCGGAACGTCCGGCTGAACTTTTTTTATCGTACCGACCGGATTCTACCAATTCATCGCCGGGCATGGTATACTGACAGCTGTACAAAAGGAGCGTTTAACATGTATCGACATTTATCTAAAGATTCAATTGAGCTGGAATATAAGCATCTTGAAGAGATAGCCAAAGCCTATCCCGAGCTCACTATTGATACAGTCAAGTATAAGGATGACGGGCTGGTCTACGATATTATCAGCATAAACAACGAGTGGATATTCAGGTTTCCGAAGTATGACTGGGCTGTGGAGGATATGTTCAATGAGGCTGCATGCCTCAATCTGGCTGCCCGGTATACAAACATTCCGCTTCCAGCCTGGGATATGTTCGATAAATCCTTTATTCGTTATAAAAAGATCGCAGGAGCGGTCATGACGCCCCATGAATATAACAAGCTTGAGAGCCGTCAGCAGGAGCATATAGCCGGCCAGCTCGGCTTGTTTCTTCAGAACATGCATACTGTTCCGCGAAAGGAAATCACCCTGGCAAATATTCCTGAATCGTTAACAGCTCACAGTTATGATGAATGGCTCAAGCTGTATGATGATGTTCAGCAGGAGCTGTTTGAATTCATGACAGCCTCGGGCCGGGCTGCTGTTGATGCCCTTTTCCGTACAATAATCGGGGATAACACGTTTACCGAGCACAAACCGGCCTTTATTAACGGAGAACTGATAGATTATCATATTATTTTCGATCCGGAAGAGGGAAAGATTAACGGAATTATCGATTTCGGATCCGGCGGCATCGGGGATCCGGCCGCAGATTTTGCCAGCCTCCTGCTGCAGTATGGAGAGCTTTTCGTCAGCCGTATGGCTGCGTATTACCCCAGATTGAATAAGCTTATAGATAGGGCACGCTTTATTGCAGCCACCTATTCGCTGCAGTGGGCTCTCGGGGGTGTCAGAACCGGTGACTATTCCTGGCTCTTGGTCCATCTGGGAAAAACCGGCAATATTTTTCCTATTGGAGCCCCTCTGGCCCAGATCAGCTGAAAATGACCGGCTTCCTGAAGGCCAGCCGGTCAAAAAGTATAACTGAACAGAAAAAAGGTGATCTTTAAAAAAGTTGCCTCCGGAATCATGCTGACAAAACCGGAGGCGTCAAATTCAGCGGAGAGCTGCCCCCAGGCTGACAGTTATCGCTGCAATATTGTTCTTGGTAAAATCTCCTTCCGATTTGGTCCAGAAGGTATCGGGATATTCACTCGTCCCCTTGGCTGTGCCGCCGAAAAAGCGAAGATTACCGAAAACCTCGGCACCGTTGGCAAGTTCATATCCTGCCCGGAGGGAAGCATCAAGAATGGATCCTTCAAATGCAAAGTCAGCACCGTTTATAAACGCCAGATTTGTATAGAGTCCTGTTATATCGGCAGAAAGAATCAGTCCCGAAGGCAGGTTCCACCGCGAGTAGATACTGATCGCAGGAACGGGGCCCAGATTCTGGCTGACAGCAAGATTTTTTGTTTCTCCGGTATCCTGGAGAGCTTCGAACTTTATCGAGGCATTGCGCAGCTGCAGGGCTCCGCCAACCCCTAAGACCCGGTCGGGATCGTCTTTAAGCAGGTCGTAGGTATAGGTAAGCCGATAAAAAGGGAACCCGTAGGATAATTCCATCGGGGTATTTTCCGGGAAAAGAATGTTGTCAATAGTTACGTCTTCACGGAAAGTGACATTTGTTACCAACTGAAGCGGCTGATAGGTGAATACTACCCTGTGAGCATCAAACAGCTCCGCTCCTACAGCATACCGTTCAAACGGATAGAGTATTTCCTGTCCGCCCTGAGTTCTAAAGTTGAAATCTTCACCTTCGACATCACCCACTTGATAGGTGTGGGACAAAATACTTATGGCTCCCCGTTCCGCCTCGAAAAAAAACTGGACCGGCGCATCTTCTGCATTGATCCAGGTACCCTCGGCCGGCAGGCTGAAGGTAAACAGGGCTGAAACAATAACAGCCAGTATAACAGCAATCTTTTTTCTCATAATAAAATCTCCATAGTTTTTAATGATTTATAACTTTTCCATATTTATAACTTTTACATAATATAGCTATATTACGGATTATTGACAACACAAATTAAAATAATGTATGTTCCTTCCATGGATGTTGCCGCCGGATTATCAACGAGAAATGAAGTCACCAGTGGAATTGCCGCCGGTTTTCCCATATTTGCCGGATATTTCCCTGCGGCCATGGCTTTCGGCCTGATAGCACGGGATATTTCCATTGGTCTTCCCGAATCCATGCTTTTTTCGATAGTTCTTTTTGCGGGGGCCAGTCAGTTCTTTGCCCTGAACCTTATCGCATCCGGTGCCGAAGTAGTTGAAATAGTTCTGGGCATAGTTCTGGTCAACCTTCGTCACTTGCTCATGAGTGCGTCCATTTCCCGCAGAACAAGCGCACGGAGCATCCTCGGTCGCATGATGATTGCCTTCGGCAATACTGATGAAGTTTTTGCGACTGCATCGTCAACTCAGGGGCCGATATCGACCCCCTACCTGATGTCCCTTGAAATAACTGCCTGGTCCGGATGGGTTTCCGGCACCCTGGTCGGCTATACTGCTGGAGCTATCCTGCCGGCAGGTCTTCAGCAGTCGATCGGCATAACTCTTTATGGAATGTTTGCCGCCCTGCTTATGCATAATGTAAAGAATATTCCCTGGTATATGGTAATTGCAGCAATAGCAGCTGGAACAAATACATTTCTTGTCCTGGTTCTTTCGATGCAGTCCGGGTGGGCATTTGCCATATCTATGGCTGCTGCGTCAGCAGTCGGTGCAGCCGTTATTCCAGCGGTCTCAGCTTCATTCAGGGAGGACGATCTTGAACTTTGAAATTGTTTTGATTGTTCTTTTTTCCGCAGCGGGCACCTATTTCGCCAGGGTTATCCCTTTCTTCATAAGCTTTCTCGATCGCCTGCCCCTTTTCTTCAGAAGATTTCTGCGGGTAATGCCCGTTGCAGCCCTTGGAGCATTGCTCTTCCCCGGCCTTCTGATAGATTTTTCTCACGCACCTGCTGCCGGTCTTATCGGGACTGCTGCGGCTGCCGTAACAGCACTTTTCAGTAAAAACTTGCTGCTGCCCGTTGCAGTAAGTGTCGCTGCTGCCTATTTTATGATATGAAGCACATTATTCCAACCTCAGAACCATTTCCTCCGGATCACCGCCATAATGTGAAGAGGCTGATGTCAGTATCTGCCGGCGTTCTTGTGCAGCTTTGTCTTGGCGGTATTTATGCTTTCAGCTCTTTTGTTCCCTCAATGAATGCTGAATGGGGAATCCCCTATTCCAGAACACAACTGCTTTTCGGCCTGACCGTCTTTCTTTTCACGATTGTCATGATTTTCACAGGAAGGCTGCTGCTGCGCAACGGCCCGCGGAAATTGATTACTGCTTCAGGACTGCTGTTCTTAACCGGATACCTACTGGCTTCGTTTGGCGGAATAAATCCCTGGCTGCTCTATACTGGATATATTCTGTTTGTCAGTCCTGCTTTGGCTGCCGGGTATGTCACTCCTATAGTCTCCGGAATCCTCTGGTTTCCGAATCATCGCGGTCTCATTACCGGTATAGCGGTGGCGGGATTCGGCGCCGGCGGAGTTATTCAAACGGCAGTTGTCGAATTGCTCCTTTCCCGTGGACTTTCACTCCAAACGGTAATGTTAATACTCGGTTTGATCTGGGGAGGTGTAATTATTGTCAGTGGATTAATAAGCTTCAGACCACCCGGAATGCCTGCTGCTGATGCCCCCAGGCAGGACCGACTAAGAATATGGAAAAAAATACAGGAATGCAAAAGAGAATTCGCGGCTATAGCAGTTCTGCTGGGATTCGGCACGATACCGGGCTTGATGCTTATCGGAGCTATTAAGCCGATCGGGCTCTATTGGGGTCTCTCCCCGGAATCGGCATCTCTAGGTATAGCAGCCCTGGCAGTCGGCAATGGTGCAGGCCGGATTTTTTGGGGGTTTATTGCTGACCGCCTTCATCCTCGCCTTACGGCATCTGTCAATCTGTCTGCAGTACTGCTCTCCATTATGCTTTTTGCTGCCGTTCCGGTGTTATTCATTTTTTCCGCCTTTTTTCTCGGCTTCAACTACGGCGGGCCGCTGGTAATTGCCCCTCATCAAACAGCCCGGGTCTTTGGAAGTCTCAATGTCAGTGCTATCTATCCCGTTGCTCTCACCTTTCACGGAGCGGCCGCTCTTGCCGGGGCTCCCCTTTCAGGATTGCTGTATCAGTATACTGGAAGTTATGTACCAGCTTTTACGACCGCCGGACTGTTTGCAGCCGCCGGTATCTTTACCTATCTGCTGCTTACCCGAAAAAAGCAGCACTAATGCCGGACTGTATGGATATCTTTCCTCAGGCTGAGAGCGCAGGTCACCTGCCTTACCTCCTCCGGATCAAACATCTCCTGACCTCACCAGATCCTCAAACAGCGGCTTTCGCACAATCTGAATGATTTTCCTGACAATATCTATGGTCGAAAGAACTAAAACCAGAATGAGCACACCGTAGTAGAGCCAGTCCATCAAGGAAACCAGTACCGGTATATCGAGCGATCTGAGCACATCCAGTGAAAAGAAATGGTCGAGGCCGTTAATCAGAAATATAATGATAATACCGATATCGAAACCGGCAAGGAGCACCTCAAACACCAGCACTTTCCGGCTGCGGACCCGCTGAATAATCAGTATGACTCCCAGTACGATATCAAGCGACCAGCGAAAAACCAGCAGAGGGACTATGTGATAAAAGCCTTTCTGAAATATCTGATAGACCACGCAAGCTGTACCTGCAGAGAGTCTGATCTGGAGTCGATCTATAAAGATGGTTACCAGACTGATAAGAATCGCTGTTGCAATTATTGATGCAATCGGCTCAGAAAGCTTAACCCGTTTCTGTTCGGGAATTTCGACAAGGTCACCGATGTGCCAGACAGAAAAATCCGAATCCAGCTTTTCGTGCAAGTCGGGCAGTGTTTTCTGTAAAACAAAAAATACGAGAACCAGGGCGGCGAAAACGGACAAGGCACCCTGAAAAATGCCAAGCAGGGTTTCCGCGACTCCTGCAAAATTTCCTGCGGCGGCGGACAGGCCTATTGAAACAGCCATAACTATTGCCATGGCAGTATAGGTAATTGCTGCGGCAAGCCTGAAATAGGGCAGCAGTTCTGGGCCAATGATATAATCGCCCTGTAGGTAAGCCCTGCTGACTTTAGCAGGATTTCCAAACTCCTTCAGAACAGATTCCAGCTTAACCTGATCAATATCCTCATCGTGAAATCGTTCATCAAGCATATCAAGGAGTGCTCCCTTGATTTCCCGGATAATGCCCTGTCGATTTCTGAGGGGCAGCCTCCCGGCTATAGACAGCAGGTAGCGCTCAAAAACCTTTTTTGCCTCATCACTCATGGTCATACAGCAGTCCTCCCAATGCAGTATATAACGTATCCCATTACCTATAAAAGAGCGGCTATTTTTTCCCGCCAGCTGTCCGGCATGGGGCCGGGTCTGCCGGTTTTAAGGGAGACAAAGCCAGCTTTTATCTGCATGCGGCAAAGCAGCTCCTCATCTCGCATAATATCCTGCTGGAAATGTATGGTTACTCTGGCGCAGGCAGTTACACTGGTACGAACGGTAAGAAGGTCATCCAATCTTCCGGGACGGTGGTAGTCGGCAGCAATTTTACGTATGACAAACACGCTGCCTCCGGAGCTGATCATTTTCTGCTGGTTTTCTCCGAGCAGCCGCAGCAGCTCCGAGCGGGCATGCTCGGCAAAATCGAGATATCTGGAATGGTACACGACACCGCCGGCATCGGTATCTCCAAAATAGACACGGACTGGAAACAAGTAGGTTTTTCCGTCGAGTAGACCGGTTATTGGTAAGTTCATGCTGATTATAGTAGTAAAATGCCCTGCCCCTGTCCAGTAGCTGGACCCCTGTCCAGTAGCTGGACCCCTGTCCAGTAGCTGAATGATTAAAAAATTAATATGTAAAACTGCTTTCAAGCAGCTCCTCAGGAATCGAAGTCTCCATTTTAACCAGTTCATTAAAAATAAAGTCAAGGTTGAGGATAGCCAGCAGAACATGGTTCTCATCGAAAAGCGGCTGGGCACTGGTAATAATCAGCCGTTCGGTATATTGGGAAAAATAGAGATCCGAAGTATATGGCTCCTGTGTAGAGGAAACATGCTTGAACCACTCTCTTTCAACAAAATTCTTGTTCTTGATATTTCTGAAAAACACACGCTCACCGTGCTGAGTATGCACCTGGCTGAGTCTTTCTCCCTTCAGGTTAGTCACTGCTGCAAACTGTATCGAGGGCTCCCTTTTAAGCAGATCATTGAGGATAACCTGAATTCTGTCCGCATTCAGATGCTCCATCTCAAGGCGACTGGAGATTCTGAGGGCGATCTTCTTGGCAAAGTGGTTGGCATTTCTGATAGCCGCAGAGAAATTTGATTCGAACAGGCGGGGAATATGATGACGGGCCTGGGTTATCAGCTCATCAGTAGAAATGCTCGTTATTCTCCCCTGCTGATACTGTTCCATTACCCAATTGTATATCGGCTTTACTCCGGGATGCCGCTTGCTGACGGGTTCTGTCTCACCTCTGATAATTGATGCAACATTATCATTGAGCCAGCGGGCAATTCCGGCCATGCCGGACTTATCAGTAACCATAACTCGCAGGGGGCGATTAAGAATCTTACCGGTATCAAAAATATTGTAAATCTCCTCATTTTTCAGCAGACCATCGGCATGTATGCCGGCTCTGGTCGTATTGAAATCATCTCCTACAAATGGATAGTTGCCTGGAACTGATGCTTTGATCTCATGCTTATAGTAATCGGATATTTCGTTGATAATCGAGAGATCCATACCGTCTTCCGTTCCGCACAGACCGGCATACTCGATGACGGCCCCCTCGAGCGGAGGATTCCCGGTGCGTTCACCAAATCCCAGCAGGCTCGCATTAAGGGAAGACACCCCGTAAAGCCAGGCTGTTGCGGCATTTGTGTGGACTTTATGAAAATCATTATGTCCATGCCACTCCAGATATTCTGCAGGATACCCTATCCGGTGCCGGAAGGCGTGCACCATTTTTGGAATTGATCGGGGCAGAACCGCTCCCGGATAAGAAATTCCATAACCCATAGTATCGCATAATCGTACTTTAACCGGAATCCCTGCCTCCTCGGAAAGCCTCAGCAGCTGCTGAGCAAAAGGTAGAACAAACCCGTCAAAATCAGCCCGGGTTATATCCTCAAAATGGCAGCGAGGAATAATGCCCTGGGAAAGAGCCTCCTTTACGACTGCCAGATATTTTTCGAGAACTGCTGTTCGGGTACTTTTCATTTTAAGATAGATATGGTAATCCGAAACGGAAGTCAGAATACCCGTCTCCTTCAATCCAAAATCCTTAACCAGCACAAAATCATCGGGGTTAGCCCGGATCCACCCGGTAACTTCCGGATAGGTATGATTTTGCTCAAGACATTTCTCAACAGCCCGCTTGTCACGCTGCGAATAGAGAAAAAATTCTGTCTGACGGATAATGCCCTTCTCTCCCCCGAGCCGGTGCATAAGATCATAAAGATGGCTGATCTGCTCTACCGAATATGGAGGCCTGGCCTGCTGTCCATCCCGGAAAGTTGTATCGGTAATCCATATCGATTCAGGAACATCCATACCTGCCGTAGTGCCGTCAAAAAGAATCCGGGGTACCGCGTCATAGGGAAACTGATCGCGAAACAGTTCCGGCTTCTTCCTCTCCACGACTTCCATTAACTGTAAATTCCGTTTCAGCATATAACCACCACCATATTTATTTACGCAATACAGCAATTCGACAAATTGCGCCTATATTTGCTTATTTTCTGTCCTATATTATACGACTAATAAGAATATTATCAAGTGAAATTCATTTTTCAACAAACCTTTTTTTCAACAAACCTACAGTCAGGCACAAAGCCCGCCGCTTCTCGCACTTCATGACATATCAAGATTCTGCAAATATCCACTTATAAAAATAATCTTGCCATGCGACGACTGGGGTGGTACCATGTATATAAAACATAGAAGTTATTATCCTGTCAAAAACAGCTCGTGCAAGATTTCTTATGATTCTCAAATTGTGAATTTTTTCCATGAGCCGGAAAGACAAAAGGGGGATGTATGAGAAATTGGAAACTGAAAAGCCTTGCTGCAGCGGCTGCAATTGGAGTACTGTTACTTTCCGGCTGCGTATCAACCGATCAGATCAGCAAACTTGCTGACGACGCCTTGGTTGCAGAGCTGCGACTCTCCGCTATCGAAACACAAACTGCAGATATGAAAGCAGCTTTCCAGACCGTAGCCAAAGCGGAAGAGCTTGAGGCTCTTTCGGCTGAGCTTCAGAAAACACGTCAGGAAGTTGCAGAAGAGATGAATGCGGCTGCTGCACAGGCATCTGAAGAAATTCTTGCTGTGCGCCAGGAAACAACTGCCGCGATGAATACGGCAATAGCACAGGTCTCCGATGAGATTATTGCTTTGCGGCAGGAAACGGCCGACATCATCAGAAATTATACAAAAAATGAGAGTTTCACCCAGCTTGCGGATCGGGTTACCCTGCTTGAAAATGAACTTGCCCTGATCCAGGAAGTGATCGGAAACCTTGCCGCCTATGGCGAATATACAGACAGCGAGGATTTCCTTGCCTTCCTCTATGGCCTTGTCGACATTTACGACACCCTGGAAGTAGTAGAAAGAAACCTGCTCAACCTGAAGGAAGCCATGCGATTGTTTGTTGCGGAATAAAAAGCCCGCTCCCCCCTGACCTGCAAGCCCTGTCAGTGCAGCCGGCAGGTCAGAGATTTTCACCATCAGGATTCAATTCCGAAAAGCTCTTTAACAGCAGCCATATTACGCTCGTTGAAGAAGTTTTTTTCGACATACATGGCATCTATGCGATCCTTGTATAACTCAGCAGCCTTATACCTGACAAGCTTCATGGTAGAGTTGATGAGCCCGTCATCCTCGGAAAACTCCTTGGGAATTATCTCAAATACGGCTGGAATCCACTGGGCAGATACTGATGCCTTGATTTCGGGTTCAAACGCATAGAGCGCTTTGCGAATTACTTCCAGAGCTTCCCTGGCTGTCCTTGCCGATGAGGCCTCCAAAACCTTCCTTGTCGGTTCTACCTGAAGGGTAACCAGACCGGTTGTATAGTTCTTATGATCATTGTAGACCATAATCTGGCTGACCAGATCACAGTTGTTGACAATAGCCTCTTCAATCTCCTCAGGTGAGTATTTTTCTCCGTCTGGTGAGATAAGCAGGGCTTTGGCCCGTCCGGTGACAACCAGAAAACCGTCCCTGTCGTAGTACCCGAGATCTCCCGTCCAGAGCCATCCATCCCTCAAAACCTCTTCAGATGCTGCGGGATTCTTGAAATAGCCCTTCATTACATTATCACCCTGAATAACAATTTCCCCGCGCTCACCCTGCCCGGCTTCTGTGATTTCGTCCTTCATTATCCTGCAGACCACATTAGGAGCTACCATACCGCTCGTCCCGAATTTATGCTTGTGCGGAGCATTGGAACAGATGACAGGCGCTGCTTCGGTGAGGCCGTACCCCTGAAAAATCGGCATCCCTATGGCGGCAAAGAAATCCTGCTGCCTGACCTCGAGCAGAGCTCCGCCGCCGACGCAGAATTCGATCCTGCTGCCGAAGACTTCTCTGAGTTTAGGAAAAATCAGCTTTGATGCCAGAAAATAGGGAATTGCCGTGGCAATTTTTGTCCTCAATCCCAGTCCCGGTTTCGCCGAACCATCTCCATTACGGCGGATACCGGCAGTCAGTCCGGCGCTGAAAATTTTCTCGATCAGCCCTCCCTTTTCCGCTATGCCAGCCGCCATTTTCTTCATAAAGTTACCTGATATTGCCGGAACTGTCATAACAAAATGGGGATTAACCTCTTTCAGGTTTTTGGGGAGATTTCTGATGATATTCAGGCTGCCCCCCCGGGCATCTACAAAATGCATGGTAATACCCCGCAGCAATGAAGCATACAGTCCGACAGTATGAGCGAATGAGTGGTCAAGAGGCAGGACGATCAGGGTTTCATAGACAGCATCGGGCAATCGGAACAGTTCTACCGAATCAGTCGCATTTGCGAAGTAGTTCTTGTGGGTCAGCATGATGCCCTTGGGGTTTCCTGTGGTACCCGAGGTATAGCAGATATTGACCAGATCCTCCTCGCTGATGCTCTTTTCCAGCTTGGAAACCAGCTCCGGTTTCTTCTTCAGAGCTTTTTCACCTTCCGACAGAAGGGCGGAATAGAGAATAACAGCCTCTCCGCGGCCGACTCCCAAGTCTTTTTCAACTTGCAGAAGGTTAGAATCTTCCTCGTCAAGGTACACGAGGAGCGGTTTTTTTTCAAAACTGGCATACGCCTGGGAAACTTTCTTTATGGTATTGCTGGATACGATAAAGCCGCCGGCTTCAGAATGGTTGATGCGAAAGGCTATTTCTTCCGGGGTCAGTTTGATAGACATCGGAACCGAGACGCAGGCAGCCTTGACAACGCCGAATTCTCCTGCTACCCACTGAGGTCTGCCTTCAGCAAGAATTCCCACTGCTGTATTACGTTTGAATCCCCGTGCAATAAGGGCTGCAGCAACTTGGTCCGACTCGTGATCTATATCAGCAAAGGTCCAGGGTTTCCAGCCCTCGTCAGTCTTCATTGTGGTATATGCCCGTCCCGGATATCGCCGGGCCGCTTCATGCAGCAGTCGTATTATGGTCTTCATGATTTTCCTCCCTTTCCCAATTTCGGCATGTATCTGTGAAAACGCTTTTCATTCTACTATATACTGATTTGAGCAGTTTAACCACAAAAAATCGGGGTTGAATTCAGGATGACTTACTCCTGTCGAGATACCAGAGAATGGTTTTTCTGAGACCCTCATCAACCGGAGTCCGGGGAGACCATCCCAGTTCTTTTCTGATTTTTTCTGTATTCAGGGCATAGCGCTGATCATGTCCCTTCCTATCCTTCACAAACACCAGCCGACTGAGCAGCTGTTTCTTGGAAAGCCCGGCTTCATCCGCTGTCATGCAGCAGAGCAGCTGGAGAAGATCGAGATTCCGGTACTCCATTCCGCTGCCGACAGCATACCGTTCGCCCACCCTCCCTTTCTGCAGGATCACCCAGACGGCCTCGGCATGATCACCCGCAAACAGCCACTCTCGAACCTGGAGTCCGTCACCGTAAAGCGGCAGGGGGCGACCGTCAAGCATACGCTGTATCATGGAGGGTATCATTTTCTCCTCATGCTGATTGGGTCCGTAATTATTGGAGCTGTAGGATATGGTTAACGGAAGGCCGTAGGTATGGAAAAAGGAGGAAGCCAGATTGTCAGCCGCTGCTTTGGTTGCAGCATAGGGATTTCGCGGATTATAGGGGGATTCTTCTGAGAATTTCCCTCTTTGACCGAGCGAACCGAATACCTCATCAGTACTGATCTGATGAAAGAGCACATCGGTACGTTCCTTCCAGAAGGTCTTAGCCGCTTCGAGCAGCGTAAACGTTCCGGTTATGTTAGTTTTTACAAATCTGCCCGGGTCGGATATAGCTGAATCAACATGGGTTTCCGCGGCAAAGTTTATTACCGTATCGATATCGTAAACCTTGAAAACTCTTTCAAGATGTAGAGTGTCACAGATATCACCCTGTTCAAAAAAAAACCTTGTTCTGCCGTACGATTTTTCAAGCACGGCAAGATTCGACAGGTTTCCGGCATACGTGAGGAGATCGTACACCACCACCCGCCCGCTGAATGATTTCGAACTGAAGAGACGATGAACAAAGTGGGACCCGATGAACCCGGCTCCACCGGTTACGAGCAAATTTTCAAGCTTTCTCATTTGCAGTAAGTATACCGAAATTCCTTCTATTGGGGAAATGGTTTCAGCAGGGGCTTTTTAAAAATCGCCAATTTTTTGCAAGGAACGGATTTTTTGCAAGGAGTCTGTCGGACTTACCCGGCAGCAAAGAGGAAAGCAAGCTGATCAACGGTAATGCCGGCTAGATCATCAGCCAGAATATCACAGGAAAGGGTACTTACTGCGGCCCCGATACCAATAGACTTCATTCCTGCAGCCTGTATGCCAGCTATGCCTGGAGGGGCATCCTCAAATCCCGCACACTCATCGGGAAGGCATCCAATTCCTTCTGCCGCCCTGATAAATATTTCCGGGTCCGGCTTGCCCTGCTCCACCTCCCCTACCGGGACAATATAATCGAGCAAGCTTATAAGATCCAGCTGCCTGATAATATATTCCGCATTGCGGCTGGCTGATGCGACGGCTATCCGGATTCCCTGCTTTTTCAGCTGTATCAGGAGTTCCCGGGTTCCCGGAAGCAGATCATCGGCTGAGAGTTTTGCAAGCGAATCCCTGTATTGTGAATTTTTTCTCTCCATAAGCATCGATATCTGGTTTTCATCGAGTTCGACTCCGTTTTCTGCCAGAATAATCATAAGAGATTCACGTCTGGACACTCCACGCAGACGCTGATTAACTGAATGATCAAATTTCCAGTTATTATCATCGGCGAGCTGCTTCCAGGCTTCATAATGATAGATATCGGTCGAGGTTATCACTCCATCGAGATCAAATACTGCTCCGCGAAATTCCGGTCCAGTCTGAACAGCTGTCAGTTTTCTGCCAATCGTCAGCGGGCGTCCGCGATGCATAATTTCTACAGAAACATTTTGCCGGTCATGTTCTGCCGATAACAGCTCCTCTCCGGAACGGTCAGTTTCATCGAGAAGCTGATAGGTGGTCGTCTGACTGTCCATATGAACGGCTAGTGATCCTTTCGCGGTTTTCAACCTGAAACTCAGAGTTTGCCAGTGCTCAGGGAATGCGTGCGGGTATAACGAGGGGGTTCCGTTATGATATCGGACCCCGGCGAACCCGAAAAGCGTCAGCATCCACGATCCAGCCATAGATGCTGTATGCAGTCCGTCTTTTGTGTTTCCCTGGAGGTTTTCCAGATCCACAAATGCGGCAGCTCTTGCATAACGTATCCCCGTATCCCTGCAGCCAAGCTCAAGAGCCATAATCCCCTGCATGCAGGCCGAAAGAGAGCTGTCACCGGTTGTCAGCGGTTCGTAAAAGTAAAAATCGCGTATTTTCTGCTGCAATGAAAACTGATCATGAAGCAGAAGGTGTACAAGGATGGCGTCTGCCTGTTTCAGTACCTGGTGTCGATATATGACAAGCGGATGATAATGAAGTAGGAGCGGATAGTTTTCGGGTGGGGTTGATTCAAAATCCCATGGTTCTCGATCTAGAAAGGTATCATCCTGAGGATGAATGCCGAGCTGTGAATCATAGGGGAGAAACATCGATTCAGCAGCCTTGCGCCAGAGCTTCTGTTCTTTATCGTCCAGCCGCAGCCGGGTGCAGAGCTTATCGAGAAAATCCGGATAGTGCTCCTTCAGGTGACTGAACCAGCAGGCTGCTTTTTTCAGGTGATAGGCGGCCATGGCATTGGTGTAGAAGTTGTTATTCACCAGAGCTGAGTACTCATCGGGACCGGTAACCTCATTAATGCAGAACTGACTGCTTTTCCGTTTATTGAAAAATCCAAGGCTCAGCCACAGTCTGGCCGTCTCAAAAAGCATTTCCGCTCCGCCTTCCAGCATAATACTGACATCACCGGTTATTTCGACGTACTGCAGAAGACTGTAGGCAATATCCGCGTTTATGTGATACTGAGCTGTACCGGCCGGAAAATAGGCTGACGCCTCTTGACCGTTTATTGTCCTCCATGGATATAAGGCCCCTTTTTCGGAGAGCAGCTTCGCCTGACTGCGGGCGTGTTCAAGAATTGATATGCGGTACTTGAGCAGACTGCGGGCAATCCGGGAACTGACATTGGTAAAAAATGGCATGGCATAGATTTCCGTATCCCAGAAGTAGTGCCCTTCATATCCGTTACCTGACAGCCCTTTTGCAGAGAGGCTGGTTTCTCCCGTCCTGCCGGCCGACTGGTAGAGTTGAAATATGTTATAACGCAGGGCTTTCTGGTATTCGGGATCACCGGCAATCCTGACATCCGCATCCTGCCAGAATTTGCTGAGTTCCTCCTGCTGTATTTCAGCAAGCTTCTTGTAGCCCAGCTCTATGCCCTGCATCATGGCCGTACGATACTCATGGTACAAGGTATCCTCTTCGCCAGCAGGTCGAAAAGCATAGAAGAAGAGCTTTTCAACGACCAGTTCCGCTGATGCACCAGCTTGCGGAGCCGGAGAGATCAGTGTGCAGGTTTGCAGGGCGGCTTCATCAGAATCATTCTCGAAACATACCCATTCTTCAGCACCGTCGGTCTTTACTGCATACCCGTAGATAAGGGATAAATCACTCATGGCTGTCCGGTTATGGACTTGAACAGAACGATAGGCACCAAGCTGTTCGGTAGTGGTTGATACCTGCATGAGAGCTGCTTTTGCACCATGAGCTGCCGTTCGCGGATCTGATCCGTCATGCAGGCTGGATGCTGAATTGGAAGATGACGGTACAGCGATTCCCGATACAACGGTTACCGGATGAGTTCCGCGATACGATATTTTCAGCCTGGTTCCGCCGATTCGCAGGTAGCGATAGCTAATCAGATGCTCCCAGCTTATCGTCAGCTGATCACCATTCGGACTATCCCAGACGATTTCCCGTGTAAGCACACCGGTTTTCATGTCAAGAACTCGTCTGAATCTGCGCATGGTGCCAGAATTCAGGGAGAACCGATGGCTGCCGCTGAAAACCTCAAGGTAGCGTGCATCAGGAACATCAATCATAGTCTGATTGTGTTCTGCAAATCCATACGCCTTTTCTCCATAGCAAATCGGACTCGTTTCGTAAAATCCGTTTATAAATATACCTGGATGATACGAGGCATCCCGTTCAGTAAAATATCCGCGAATACCGAAGTATCCATTGGCAAGCGAGAACAAGGTTTCAAGTTCCGGTACTGCTTTCGGGTTATAGTCAGATTGCTCCAGTATCCAGGCTTCATCCATAAGGTATGCTCCTCTAATTGTAATGTTTCACGGCTGCGGATTATTTCAGATCAGGTTTGAGCCAAAGCAGCTCCCAGGGCTGAAGAATCAGTCTGTCCGGATAGCGCCTTCCTGAAAGCAAGTCTGTGAGGACCGGGGAAATCTCGCCGCCAAAAACAGATTCCCGGGCTAATTCCTGCACTGAATCTGAGAAATTTGCCAGAACAAGAATATCGTATTCAGGCCCGGTACGAGAAAACCCGAGAATCCATCGATGGCCGTGATCAACTATGCGAGCTCCGTTTCCTCCGCCTCCTGCGAAAGCCGGCTCATTTTTACGGGATGAAAAAACCTTCAAGAGAGCTCTGTTGATCCTGCCTGCAGCCGATTCTGCAAGTGCAGCCGATTCTGCAAGTGCAGCCGATTCTGCAAAATCCCAGTCGAAGGGCATACGATGAACCCAGCGGGAATCAAGGTGATGGTCTGGATTCTCAACATATGTATAATCGTTGAGCATGCCGTATTCATCTCCCAGATAGAGCAGCGGGAAACCGCCTGCACTTGCCGCTAATCCATACATAAGCACTATTCTTCGCACTGCCTGGTCTATCTGCTGCTGATCTCCGGTTTCCAGGGATTTCTCCAGACCTGCCAGAGATGCGCAGGTTCCTGATATCCGGCAATCACCGGTATCCAGATTCTCCTGAAACGGAAGCCCCCTGGAAAAACTTCCCGGGAACCTGCCGGTATAAAAATCATTGAGAAATCTTCGGTGACTGAAGCCGTCAATGCCAAGTGCCGCGGCATCCTCATCATCAAAGGTCCACCCGATATCGTCATGGCAGCGTACATAGTTTACCCAGGAGCATTTTTCCGGAATCTGCAGTCGAGCTTCGATTGATCTGCGCAGCAAAGCTGGATTTCGAACAGCTGAGGCTTCCCAGGTTTCGGCCATAAGTAACGGGTTGTAGGAAAGCTGACACTCATCCGGATGAATGTATTCGAGCACCTCAGCCGGATGCACAATGGCTTCTGATTTGAAAGCAAGTTCCGGAACGGCCAGGGCAGATGCCTGTTTGAAAGCCTTAATCAGGGTATGTACTTTGGGCAGACTCTCACACCGTGTGTTCTTCTCTTTCCACATGAACGCCACGGCATCAAACCGGAGAACATCAGCCCCGATATTGGCAAGAAACAGCATTTCTCGGACCATGGCCCGGAAAACAGTATGGTTCTGATAATTGAGATCCCACTGATAGCTGTTAAAGGTTGTCCAGACCCAGGCCTCCATAACTTCAGACCAGGTGAAGCTGCCCTTTCGGACTTCGGGAAAAATGTCTCTAAGATGCCGGCTGTATTCTGCCACCTGCCGGTGTTCCGGAAAGATAAAATAAAAACTTCGATACTCTGGATCCCCGGAAAGGGCCTTTAAAGCCCATTCATGCTGATTCGAGGTATGATTGAGGACGAAATCGAGGGAGAGCACAATACCGGCTGCATGCAGGACATCTGCAAGGCTTCGCAGGTCTTCTGCACTGCCCAGCCCTTCCTGAAAGGTTCGGTAGTCGGCAACTGCGTAGCCGCCGTCACTTTCTCCTTCAGGGGTTTTATAGATAGGCATAAGATGCAGATAGGTAATACCAAGATCTGACAGGTAGCCGACCTTCTCGGCAAGGCGCCCGAAACTGCCGGCAAAAAGATCTACATAGCAGACTGCCCCAACCGCCTTCTCAGTCAGAAACCAGGGAGTATCGCCCACATAATTCCAATCAGCCTTGAGCAGATGCTCGGGTCTGCTGCGAAAAGCCTCCCATATATCGCCCACAAGCTGCTCCATAAACAGGTGCACATCGTAGTGCCCTCCGTAAAGCTGGATTAGCAGCGGGTAGAGCTCGGGGAATTGTCGTATCAGTCTCTCCCGAAAAATATCCCAACGATCCTGACCGAGAAAGCAGGCATCCAACTTTCTGACAATCCGCTCTGTTACTACCTCATTTTGATTCATGCGTACACCCTGCTGCCCGATGCCAGCTCTGGAAGAAAACTACCCCTTGACGGATCCGGCCATAAGACCGCGAACAAAATACCTCTGAAGCGAAAAGAAGGTAATCAGAGGCAGAATAAGACTGATAAAGGCCCCTGCAGTCAGCAGATGCCAGTCCTGCCCTCTCGTACCGATCATGTTGAGCAGGCGCTGGGTCATAACCTGATACTTCTCGCCAGACCCGCTCATAAACACCAGGGCTACCAGTAAGTCATTCCAGACCCAGATAAACTGAAAGATTGCAAAGGAAGCAAGGGCTGGAACCGAGAGGGGAAGCACAAGGCGCACAAAGGTAGTAAAATGCGATGCTCCATCAATAAACGCGGATTCCAGCGTACTGCGCGGTATAGTGCTTATGTAGTTGAAAAGCAGATAGGTAGCAAGAGGCAGTCCGAACCCTGTGTGAGCCATCCAGATACCAAGGAACGTACCATTAAGTCCTATCCGCTGATAATCCCGCAGGATGGGGATAAGGGCTATCTGAAGCGGTACTACCAGTATTGCTACAATGGCCACAAAAAGCACCTTTCTCCCGGGAAAATCAAGCCAGGCAAAACCATAGGCCGCGAAGGCTGCAATAAGAATCGGTATAATCACTGAAGGAACTGTTACGGTCAGGCTGTTGAGAAAGGCCCCCATCATGTTATCACCGCGCTCTGTTACGACATCGCCTGATGCATTGGTATATTTGAACGGCTTACCGCCAAGCACCTGTTTGTAGTTTTCAAAGGTCAATGCGGAAAGATCGCTGCCTGCCGTCCACCAACCCGAACGGGATACTTCGTCCCTGTCCCTGAAAGATGTTATCAGCACACCAATAGTGGGAAGGGTCCATACGATGCAGATAACCAGCAAGATTATGCTGATAACAATTTTCTGTCGTTTCCTGGCGCTGGCATAGCTTTTCTTTTTGCCCGGCCCAGCCGCTTTGTGTAATGTTACTGCTGCTGCGTCTGCCATCAGAACACCTCCCTTTTTCCGAATTGGCGCAGGTTGTACCAGATAACCGGCGTTACTGCAATGAGGATAACTATCGATATCGCCGATCCCCGACCATAATGGAGAAACTTGAACATCTGCTTGTACTGCTGGCTGGCCAGCACTTCCGTTCCGAAGAGTCCGTTAGTCATGGCAAAGACAATATCGAAGACTTTCAGCGTAAGAAGAAGAATTGTGGTACTTACCGTTACAATTGTGGATTTAATATAGGGGATTATGATCTGAAATACGATTCTCAGCTCTTTGGCTCCGTCTATCCGCGCTGCTTCAAGCAGTGCTGCAGGCACCTGCTTTATCGCTGCCGAAAGAATAACCATGGCAAATCCCGTCTGAAGCCAGACAAGGATTGCAATAAGAAAAAATGTGTTCCATGGTCTGAGGGTAAGCCAGTTGACCGGATCTGATCCGAACATGGTCACTAATGCGTTGAGCAGGCCGATCTGGGCCGTTCCCTCGGGGCGGAAGGCATACATAAATTTCCAGATTACACCAGCTCCGACAAATGATATGGCCATCGGAAGAAAAATGAGTGACTTGGCAGTTTTTTCGAATGACACCCTGTCTGCCAGCAACGCAATCAGCAGCCCGAAGACAACACAGAAGCCTGTTCCGAAAACCAGCCAGTACACATTATTCACAAACGCTGTAAGCATGGTCCTGTCGGTAAATACATAGGCATAGTTTTCCAGGCCGACAAAAGCGCGGGAAAATTTATCAAAAAAACTGAGATAGAGACTTCTGAATGTCGGCAGAAACAGATACCAGGTGAGGATAGCTATTGCCGGACCAACAAAAAGAAATGGCGTCAGCCGCTTCTCCCAGGCCGAGGGAAGCTTCTGGATAAGATAATTTACTACCAGGTAGAGCGCAGCGACCCCTCCTACGCCCCAGACTATTGCTACTGCTGTTATAATCAGCTGAGGGGCTCCGCTGTCACGGAGAAATATAAATCCCCCGTAAAGCCCCGCAAATGTTGCCAGCGGGATAAACAGAGCTACTGCGGCTCTGAGAACTCCCATCATGGCTTGCTGAACCGGACTGAGCTGATCTTTTATCAATGGATTCTCAGGCATAGACCGGACCTCCTTTTTTTTGAAATTGGCTTTTAGAAGTTTGCCTACATATTCAAATAATTAATTATATAATAATTAATTATTTGAAACGCAAACTTCTGACTAAAACGTCGCTCTTGCTTTTTGCAAGAGCCTTTCTTTTTCAACTGCTGCTGTCAACCGCGTACAGTCAAGCTTTATATATTGATAGTAGAATTACGCGGGGAGCTTTGCCTGTCGCTATAGTACACAAATAATTCTTACTGCAGGTAAAGTATCATTGTTGCATAATTCTGCCGATTTGCAAGAATATGTACGGTAAAAAAATCGCAAACGACAGCAAGTAAAGAAGAAGCCAGCCGTAAAGACTGGCTCCTGAAGTATTTCTTTGAAATATTCCACGGCATCACAGCGACTGGCTGCAGCACCGGGAAATAGATCCAGCTGTTTCTCTTCAGCTTACGGCCAGCTTTTCTCGATCTGGTCAAGAACTCTGTCAATCGATACGCCGGTCACCATATCGGCCATTCCGGTCCAGAATGAACCTGCGCCAACTTCAGCCGGCATCAAGTCTGATGCGTCAAACCTGAAGACCTCAGCATTTACAAGGATTTTGGCAAGATCTGCTTCCAGCTTGGAACCGTAGTCGCTGAAATCCTGATCCTGATGCGGGAACAGAGCGCCGCCGGCTTTTGCCCACGACTTTGCCGATTCCCAGGTTGTCAGATAGGCAAGAAAATCGTTAATGTCATCACTCTCACTGAACATGACAAACTGATCGCCGCCGCCGAGAACGGGAGTTCCCCATTGGGGATCAATTGACGGGAAGGCAAAAACGCCGACTTTTTCTTCAAGATTTTCCTGAACAGCTTCCTGCATAAAACCAGTGATAAAATTCCCCTGTCGATGGAGCAGTGCCTGGGGATTGGCTTCGAACAGCGGTTTTACCGCATCACCAAAGTTTGTCGTGGCAACTGACGAGGGTCCTCCAAGGGTATTGGCCTTGCTGTCCCAGATGCTCATCATATACTCAGCGGCTTTTTTAACGGCTGGATCGTTGAAAGGGATTTCATGGTTAACCCACTGGTCATAAACTTCAGGACCAGCAGTTCTCAGCATAATGTCCTCCATCCAGTCAGTTGCTGCCCATCCGGTAGCTGCCCCGCTCTCGATTCCTACCGACCAGGGGATATAGCCGTCAGCTTTCATCTCTTCCATCAGAGCAAGCATCTCATCCCAGGTTCCCGGGGTTTCGTAGCCTTCGGCCTCAAATACTTCTTTTGGATACCAGACAAAGCTCTTGGCGTTGACACGGTGGAATACTCCGTAAACATCGCCTTCATAGGAGCCAAGGTCTTTCCAGGCCGGGGTGTAGTTGGCGTCAATCAGGCTGACTACTTCACTGCCGAGCGGGAACAGTACGCCGCGTTCGGCGAAGTTCTTCATCAAACCAGGCTGTGGAAGAGCTGCAACGTCCGGCGGATTTCCTGCTTCAACCTGAATAAAGATCTGCGTCTCAAACTCTGAAGAGGGTTCATAGACCACATTGATGCCGGTTCTTTCCTCAAAAGGAATCATGGCTTCTTCGAATCTCAATGCTTCAGCATCACGGAATGCACCAAACACATTGACAACTCTTTCGGCTTCTTCAGCTTCCTGCGCAGCGCCGGCAAATACCAGTCCGGATGCGATGATAAGCATCAGAATCATTACAAAAACTCTTTTTTTCATAAGGTTTCCTCCTTGTCCTTTATGAATACTCTTTTTTATCACCCGGACTAATTCCGGGTGGTTTGTCGCTCAATTATCTGCAGATTCAAATGCACTTTTGCACTGGGTGTCTGCATATTATTCATGTGATCCAACAACTTCAGAGCAGCCAGATGCCCCGAATGATCCAGAGACTGCCGAATAGTGGTAAGCTCCACATAATCAGCTGCATCAATATCATCAAACCCCATTACTGCAATATCTTCAGGCACCCTGAGTCTTAGGCTTCTTGCCGCTTTCAAAACTCCTACCGCCTGAAGATCTGATGCACAAAACACTGCATTGGGTCGATCCTTTGCCTGAAGCATTGCAACAGCACAATCCATAGCATACTTCATTCCATATTCATGGAAAAAAACAGCATCTTCCTTCAAGGGTATTCCCAAAGCTTCGGCCTTGGATTTGAAGCCGCCGAGTCTCTCCTCGGTTGCATGGAGACTGTAAGCCGGCTGCCCCCCTTCCCCGAAAAAAGCTAATTTTGTATATCCTTTTCTTATAAGGAATTCGGCAGCCATAGCACCGCCGTGTACATTATCAATTTCTATGCTGGAAAACTGGGGATGCCCGAATTCCAGACTAACTACCGGCAGGTGATGCTGGATGAAACGTTCCACGTCCTCTTCTGTAAACGGCAAGGACATGATGATCAGACCGTCTATCCTGCCTGTTACAGGAAGAACTGAGAGGTAGTTTCGCAGCTGCTCGAAGGTATCAACTGCATAGGTTATTAGGTCGAAATGTGTTTGAGCAAGAGCCTCATGGATGCCGCGCAGCCGCTGGACAAATGAAGGCGCCGTAAAAAACGGGGTTATGACCCCGATGCGCTGTATTCCGCTGCGAGCACGCGCTACCGCGTCGGCCCGGGGAACGAAGGAGAGATCGCGCATGGCTTGTTCAATGGTTTTACGGGTTTTTGCCGCTACCCGGTCGGGAGTATTGAGAAAGCGGGAGACCGTTGCGATGCTGGTGCCTGCAAGTTTGGCTACATCGTAAATTGTCGGGGTATCAGCCACGAGCTTTCCTCCTTTCACCATATGTAAGTGCTTTCATAAAACCTATTTCATACTAAAACAAGAGTATGTAATTGTCAAGAATTTTTTCAATTAATTTTCACAATTTTCACAAATAATTTGAAAAGTGCTGATATAATCATCTTATGAAAACACCAAATCGTGCCATTGCCTATTTTTCCCGTTCCGGAAACACCCGTTCCAGCGCAGGAATGCTTGCTGAAATGCTCTCTATTGCCGCAGTATACCCCATAACCGAAGTCCGGGAGAGACGGGGAATTCGCGGGTTTATCATGAATGGATTTGATGCCATGCGCAGCAAGGCGGTCGATATCAAAACAACCTTTCCTGAAACTGCAGGTGATATAGACCAGTTGATCCTCATGACGCCTGTCTGGGCTGGTCATGTAACCCCGGCCATTAACGGATTTCTCGAAAAAACCGATCTTTCCGGAACCCGGGTCATTCTAATTACCGTACAGTCGGATCCGGAATTCAAAGGAATCAAGAAAGCGGTAAGTCAAGTTGAGAAGAGGATCATCAAACAGAACGGGGTATTAAGACAATCAGCAGCCATGCACGGATCGGCTCCAGGCAAGAAAGCTGATCGTGACCATCTGGCCGCTGAAATTGCCCGAATCTGCCCGCTTCTCGAGTTGGAATAACTTCACCGGGCTGGAGCGTGTTCACGAACATAGGCCTCTTCCAAATCCCCTACCATTTTATGAAGGGTATGGGTTATCGGGAAGACATGCGGGAAGGTGCAGTCATCCACCTGCGAAACGGGCATGGCGCCCATACTGGTACTTGATATAAATAACTCATCGAACCGACCGGAATAGAGGTCTTCAACCCGGGGAGCCTCAAAAGCTATATCTAAACCTATTTTACCGGCAGATTCAAGGATGTACTTACGTGTCACTCCTGCAAGCACCCCGCTGCCGGGGGTTATGAGACGATTTCCTTCCACTGCAAAGAAATTACTGCGGGATCCTTCCACTGCCAGACCGCCGCTGGTAATAAGCAGTGCTTCAAGAGCGTGATGCCTGCCGGCCTCCCGCTGAGCAAGATAATTCAGCAGCAGGGAGTTCGATTTCACTTCCGGCATTATCCGCTCCCCCCTATATGCTATTACTGATACTCCCTCCCGGTACATGCTGTCGGAGTACCGGGGCAGCTGCTGCGGAAAAAGAAACAAGGTCGGTTCATCTCCCCCGATCAGCTGCACGCGGAGAGAAGCATGGGTTATGTGGTCTGCTGCAAGAAGACGGCTTGTCATTCCGGCAACATCAGCCTGAGACAACGAGTGGGCAATTTCCAGGCGAGCGGCAGATTCAAAGAGCCGCTCAAGATGATCTTCAAGAAATACGGCAGCACCGTCCCGTATCTTGATCGACTCATAAACACTGAAATTAAAAAAAACCTCTTTATTTGATATGGGCAGTACCGCATCATGCAGGGATATGATGTCAAGATTTCGCACAGCACAGGTAAATGGGACTTGCGGTTTTATGTCCATCTATCTGCTACTCCATTCCCGGCATGCGAAGTACTTCGCGAGGCTTACTGCCCTGCGACGGGCCTACAATACCCCTTTCTTCCATCTCTTCAACCAGCCTGGCAGCCCGGTTGTACCCGATTTTCAGACGACGCTGAAGATAGGAGGCAGAGGCAGTCCCGCGTTGTGAAACTATCATCAAAGCTTCCTGCATAAGGTCATCTTCATCACTTGAATCATCATAGTCATCAAAATCATCCTCATCTTCCTCATCGGAAAAGTATTCTTCATCCAGGTAATCGGGTTCGCCCTGGGTTTTTACATGAGCCACGATTTTCTCAACTTCTTCCTCGGTAAGAAAAGCGCCCTGAATTCGGGAAGGAATGGGGTCCCAGGATGATGAAAAGAGCATATCTCCTCTTCCCAGAAGCTTTTCGGCGCCGGGCTGATCGATAATGATCCGCGAATCTGTGTTGCTGGTAACCATAAACGCTATCCGGGAAGGTATATTTGCTTTGATAATTCCGGTTATGACATTAGTGGACGGTCGCTGGGTTGCCAGGACCAGATGTATCCCCACAGCCCTGGCCATGGCTGCCAGACGGGCCAGGTATCCTTCCAGCTCTTTACCGGTGGTAGTCATAAGATCGGCAAATTCGTCTATTATCACTACGATATAGGGAAGTTTTTCTCTTGCCAGTTTGTTGGTGACTATCCGTTTGTTGTAGGATGCCAGATCCCGCACGTTGAGGTTATCAAGCAGGCTGTATCTTCGTTCCATCTCGAGCAGACAATACTGGAGGGCTTTAAGGGCTTTCTTCGGTTCGGTAATTACCGGAGTAAGCAGATGGGGTATGTTATTGTAGAGCTTGAGTTCAACTATTTTCGGATCGACCATCATAAGGCGTACTTCTTTGGGACTTCTACGGTAGAGAATGGAGCATATGAGTGAATTGACGCAAACTGATTTTCCCGAACCTGTGGCTCCCGCTATAAGCAGATGGGGAGTTTTTACAAGGTCTATTATCTGTTTTTCCCCGGTTATGTCGGTACCAAGCACCATTGGCACGAAGTAGTCGGAATGTCTGTCTATTTCAAACAGCATCTCCTTGAAACCGACTATTGAACGCTTCCGGTTGGGGACTTCAATCCCGACTGCCTGTTTGCCGGGGATGGGGGCAACTATCCGAACGCGGGAAGCGGCCAGCTGGAGCGCAATATTGTCGGCCAGATTTGTGATCGACTGAACTCGTATGCCGGGGGCCGGCATGATTTCAAACATAGTCACTACCGGGCCTTTCTGGACTCCAGTCAAAGTAGCTTCTATTCTGAATTCTCTGAGAGTCTGCATAAGAATTTCACCTGATTTTTTCGTATGCTCGTCTATGGTGCTCGATATGTCAGGATAATTTATCAGCAAATCTTCCGAGGGAGGCAGATAGTTACCCTTCCGTAAATTACTGAACAGGGCTGAATCATTATCCGTCACACTGCCGTTTTCTTCTTTGGCTACATTCGAAGAAAGTCCTATTATTCCGGGGATAAATGTCTCTTCGGCGATTTTTTCCGATGGAGCTCCCGTGGACGGCGGCAGTTCAGTTTCCGGTTCTGCAGTCGGCTGTGCTGCGGGGCTGGATTGATGAGCGTCGTTACGATCAGTTTCCTCGGCAGGAAATTCCCCGGAAGATTCACCTGCGGCTGTCAAGCCTTCAGTATTATCGCGGAGCGCATGTTTCCTGTCGACTGTCCGCTCAGAAAGCGGATCAGTATTCTCTGCGTCTTCACTAAAAGTCATTTCCTGCTGTACCGGTTTTGTTTTCCGGCCAATCTGGTTCAAATCCGGCAGATCAGGAATAAAGGGAAAAGTCAGGGTGAGGTTTTCCCCTACTCTGGCCCACTCGCTCGATGAGTCCTTACTGGCAGATTGCTCTTCCAGGGAAGATAATCCTGCAGAGTCATCGGGAATGTGGAAGATTTCATCCAGCTGTTCTCCGTCTGCCGGATTCAGCCGATGCTCTCCTTCGGCTGGTCGATAGGCTGGGTCCGCTGCAGCAGAAAGTGCTTCAGACTGCTCACCTTGAGGTTCCTGGCTTTTTTCTTCTGCTCTTGAGGCTTTTTTCATCCGTTTTCTCTGCATTTTCAAAAGCTGCCGCCTGACTTTGCGGTCGATTTTCTTTCTTGCTTCCGGACTTATGTCGTTTACCTCCTTTACCGGGTTTTCCCGGTTGTTTTTCTCCATTGAGGAAGTCTTGGGTTCTACAGTCTGGAGGTATTTCTGCCCTTTGGAAGGTACCCCTGAAGCACGGTATTTCCTGAAGACATACCTGGCCCAGAGAGCAAAGATGCTAAGCTCCAGGGCAAATGCAATGAGAAGGATTAATGCGGCCTTTCGGTGAGTAAAATTTTCCGGTATGAGATTTTTAATAAAAACAAGTCCGGTTTCAAGGAAAATATGTAAAAACACCACTGCTGTTAATGAGAGAATGAGGGTGAAGAATATTGCCGGGCGAATATATCGGTGAGCTGCTGCCATTAGTGAAAATATTGAAACAGCCAGCAAAATCAGCGGTAAAACCCATACAGCATAAAGAAAAACACTTTCAAGTCCTTCTGCTGTTTTTGTCAGCAGGATAATAATTTGTCCCGAGAGGGGAAGTAATGGAGCTGCCAGAGCAATCCCTGTAAGCAGGGCAAGAGCAAAACTCAATCCTGCAATTATGTAGTATAGACTTTTTGACTTCACAATTTCCTCCGGATATTCATACTGGCGCTGATCTTATTGTACCACAAAAACAGCTGAACTGTCTTCCTGCAGTCTATAAGAGCAGAGAGCCGATAATCCCAAGGGGTATGAGATATATACTGAACAAATAAAGCTTTCGGGAACGAATAACGGCCAGAAGCAGCTTCAAACTAAAAAAACCGGTTATTGCTGCAGCAGCCATGCCTGTTGCCACAACACTGAAACTTGTGCTGCTTGTGAGGGCATCTGCTGTTCCGACCTCCAGGAGCAAAGCCCCGAGGATAGCCGGAATGGAAAAAAGAAAAGAAAGTTCTGCGGCTTTTTCACGTGTTATCCCACTGAGCAGAGCTGCAGTTATTGTTATTCCCGAACGGGAAATTCCGGGCAGCGTTCCAAGCCCCTGTGCTGTCCCGACTATAATACCCTGAAGTACTCCTGCTTGATTAACAGACTTTTTCGGCTTGATGATACTGCCCAGGATCAGCAGGATACCGGTAACAATAAAAAACAGAAAAACAAGAGCCTCGTTTTCTGCAATATCTGACTGCCTGACAATGAGTCCAATAACACCGGTAAAAACCGTACCAATAATAATAATTCCGAATGTCTTTACTTCCTGCGCATCTCCTTCCCTCTTTTTACTGACAACAGCCCGGAGAACAGCGCCGGCTATCCGGCTGATCCGGAAACGGAAAAAATACACAATCACAACAAGAGTTGCAACATGCAGAAGGATATCATACAGCACCGGTACGGTGCCGACATCCATCAGATGCTGAAGAATAACTAAATGTCCAAAACTTGATACAGGAAGGAATTCAGTAACTCCCTGCACCGCTCCCAGAACCACCGACTCCCAAATATTCATTGCTTCTTCCACCTTTTTATTAATAAGGAAAAATTCTAGGAAATTCCGGTTTTTGAAATTTCCCCGGGTTTCTTTAAAACACAAACATGACGCTCGGCATCAAGAAACGGAACTTCTATGGAATGGACCGCCACCTGCCAGCCTTTCAGCCAGCCAGACGGGACTGCATCCAGTTCTTCGGCTAGAGAGACAGCTTTTCCCTTATAGGCAAACAACGTTCCACCCGGTTTCGTTATACGGGAAAGCTCCCGGAAAATATCGGGAAGCGGCCTGAAGGCACGAAACATAACCACCGAAAACAGATCGGATACTTCTCTAATATCCTGTTCAGCAATAGTAATTTCCGGCTTGCCGGCCATAACCACTGCATTTCGCAGAAATCCCGCCCTTCGTCCTGATCGTTCAATCAACGTCATTGGCATATCCGGCAGACACAGTGACACCGGAATCCCCGGCAAGCCGTTGCCTGAGCCGGCATCGGCAAGGTTTACCGGCAGCGGAGCATCCATGACAGACTGCTTTATATAGATAAGCGGCGCAAGGGAATCAAGAACATGGCGAATAATCAGCTCTTTCCGGTCAACCGCCGCCACAAGCTTATAAGCAGCATTCCAAAGAATGATTTCATCAATATATACATTCAAAGAAAAGATCGTCGCCTCAGGACATTGAATTTTCAGTTTATTGAGACCATCCTGAAGCAGATCATGTACCCTGCTGCTGCTCATCCTCGACCTCTTCCGAGCAGTACCATCAGTACGGCTATATCGGAATTTCGAACTCCCGATATTCTAGACGCCTGACCTGCTGAAAGGGGACGGATACGTTCAAGCTTCTCCTTAGACTCATTTGAAATTCCCTCTATGGCACTGTAATCGTAATCAATGGGAATCTTAATTCGCTCCATACGGCTGAAACGACTTACCTGACGGTTCTGGCGGTCGATATAACCAGCGTACTTTATATCCAGTTCTACATGACGCAGAACCTCCGTATCATAAACCGTAAGGTCCGGGATCTGACCGAATGCATCAGTTATGGATATCTCGGGATTCTTCAGATTCTGAAGCCAGTTTTTACCGTCAGCAGCATGCTTTCGCAGAAGCTCACGTATTTCATCACACTTACGGAGCTTTTCCGAGAGCCGATCCAGCCTTTCCCTTTTGCACAAGCCGATTTCAAAACCCTTAGGGGTCAGCCGCTGATCGGCCGTGTCATGCCGTAAATTCAGCCGATATTCAGCTCGCGAAGTGAACATGCGATACGGCTCTTCCGTACCTTTTGTGACCAGGTCATCTACCAGGACACCTATGTAGGCCTCAGCACGTGAAAGAATAAGCGGATCACGATTCTGAAGCTTTCTGGCAGCATTTATTCCAGCCAGCAGTCCCTGTCCCGCAGCTTCTTCGTAACCGGAAGTCCCATTTGTCTGCCCTGCGGTAAACAGCCCGCTTATTCGTTTAGTCTCCAGACTGGGATAGAGCTGCGTAGGATCGAGATAATCATACTCCACCGCATACCCCGGACGCATTATCTCGGCATGCTCCAGACCGGGAACTGAATGAATAAATTTTTCCTGCACCGACTCGGGCAGCGAAGACGAAATTCCGTTCAGGTACATCTCCTCGGTATTCAAGCCCTCAGGTTCCACAAAGATCTGATGCCGGTCCCGATCGGGAAACTTGACAACCTTATCCTCAATAGAAGGACAGTAGCGCGGTCCTATACCGGAAATTTTTCCGCTGAACAGAGGGGAGGTTCCGATGTTTTCTCTTATAACAGCATGCGTCACATTATTGGTATGGGTAATCCAGCAGGGAGAGGAAGGGCGGCTGATAACATCTTCAGTGAAGGAAAATGGCTGCATAACTGAATCGCCGGGCTGCTCCTCCATTCGCGTAAAATCAAGCGAAGACTTTCTCACCCGGGCTGGAGTTCCGGTTTTCATTCTCCCGACCTGAAAACCCTTTTCTCTCAAGGCCCGACCAAGGCCTATGGCTGCGGGTTCACCCAGTCTGCCGGAGGGTGATTCATAGGCACCGATAAAAATCCTTCCCTCCATAAATGTCCCGGTTGTTAGAACAACCACCCGGGATCTGATATGGTGACCGCGTTCAGTAATTACTCCGGCTGCCGTATGTCCGCTGGAGTCCAGCAGGATATCAACCACGGTATCCT
The DNA here is from genome assembly GCA_018399255.1 of Spirochaetales bacterium. Lineage (GTDB taxonomy): Bacteria > Spirochaetota > Spirochaetia > JABMQR01 > JABMQR01 > M55B182. The sequence continues at coordinate 30,484 of JAGYPA010000012.1, forward strand.
GGAAAATAGATAAGTTCTTTTCTGACTCAACCACATATTTCGCCAGCTGACTGTAGGCGAATTTGTCAGCCTGAGCCCGCGGAGCCTGCACAGCGGGTCCTCGACGCTGATTGAGTATCCTGAATTGGATCATGGTATGATCGATAAGATGGCCCATCTGGCCGCCGAGAGCATCGATCTCCCGGACTATATTTCCTTTTGACAGTCCTCCTATAGCAGGATTACACGAAAGCCGCCCTATAGCATCCAGGCTCTGGGTAATTAACAGTGTGGAAAACTGGAGCCGTGACAAAGCAAGAGAAGCCTCTATCCCTGCATGTCCGCCGCCAACTACAATTGCATCATATTCCATTGTATTCTCTTTATGTACATATCTTATAACAAGCTGGCAAAATGCATAATCCCTGAAAAATCCGGTATCTTCTGCTACTTGCCGACGCAGAATCCTGAAAATATCTTATCCAGTATATCCGCTGATGTTATTTCCCCGGTAATTTCTCCCAAAGCATCAATTGCTCCGGCTATTTCAGGTGCAGTTATATCGAGCGGCATTCGTTCATCAATACTATCAGCAGCAGCAGCAAGATATTCCGCAGCCTGTTCAAGCAGTTCTTTCTGCCTCAGCGAGTCTATCATACTATCCGTTTCCTGGGAAATATCTTTTCCCGCCAGTCTGGTTATTATTGCTTTTTCCAGATCAGCAAAGCCTGCTCCGGATACAGCACTTACGGCTATACTCCCGGCCGGAGGTGCCTCATGAGAAATATCGGTTTTATTCCAGATCAGGAGAGTCGGGATATTTTTGAAGGTTTTTTGCAGATCTTTTTTTTCACCAGCCGCCAAACCCCGGCTTCCATCGATAAGATAGAGTACAAGATCTGCTGCTCCGGCTATTTTTTCACTCCGCCTGATCCCTTCGGCTTCTATCACATCTTCTGCGAAACGGTAGCCGGCTGTATCAAAAAGCCTTATTGGAACTCCCCTTACCGTTATCCATGATTCAATATAATCCCGTGTTGTCCCATGGATCTCGGATACTATCGATCGATCTTCCTTAAGGAAAAGATTGAATAGGGAGGACTTACCGGAATTGGTCCTGCCGGCAAGAACGACCCGGGCTCCTTCTGCATAGAGCCGCCCAGTCCTGTATGTTTCTGCAAGACGGGCAGCCGTTTGCTGGAGCAGGCGAAGGTGATCCGCCGGTATGGCAACCAGTTCCTCAATTTCATCTTCGGCATAATCCAGCTGAACTTCTACAGCGCTCAGCAGTTCAACCAACTGCTGCTTTACGGCATCAATTTCTCTGAATAAATTTCCAGAGAGTCGGCCGAGCGCGAGAGAATGGGCTTTTCTCGATTTTGCTGTAACCAGCTCCTGGACGGCCTCTGCCCGAGTCAGGTCCAGTTTGCCGTTAATAAAAGCCCGGAGAGTAAATTCTCCCGGCCGGGCATCTCGAAATCCGGCTGCATGAAGAATTTCCAATATCCGCTGAATTCCCGGCAGACTTCCATGACAGAATATTTCTACACTATCCTGGCCGGTATAGCCGGAAGGGGCTCTGTAAACCGCAGCAGTCACTTCATCAACTGCTTCCCCTGTTGCAGGGTCACACATGAGAGCATACTGAATTGTTCCGCTCTCTGCTGCAGCTATGGCTTCCGAGCGTGAAAAACAGACTGATGCAGCTTCAATGCACCCGTTCCCGGAAGTTCTCACCGCAGCAAGAGCGCTCTCACCCCAGGGGGTAGCCAAAGCTGTTATCAGTTCATCGGTATCGTAATATCCTGTTTCCATTGAAAGCAGTATAATTCACCGGTACATTTCGATCAATAGCGGCATGTCTGCAGAATTTCTTCAGCTTTATTCTAAAATACCACTCTCTCACTGTTGCCTGAATTCAAAAATTTGGACATATTTCAAATCATCAGTGCTGGTTATCAAAACGGGAAAAGGTGGTTATGCTATGAAATTTATCGGTGCTCACGTAAGTGCTTCCGGCGGCCTGTTCAACGCCCCCCTTAATGCCAGGGACATTGGAGCTTCTGCCTTTGCCATGTTCACAAAGAACCAACGGCAGTGGAAGGCATCACCCTTGACTGCTGACGATATAAGGGCTTTCAAGGATTCGATGAAAACCTGCGGATATACCGCTGCGCAAGTTCTTCCTCATGACAGTTATCTTATCAATCTTGGCAATCCAGACCGTGAAAAGCGGAAAAAAAGTCTCGGCTCATTCATTCATGAACTGGAGCGGGTAAGCCTGCTGGGTCTGGATCGGCTCAATTTCCATCCAGGAGCATATCTAGACGGGGATCCTGAAGCTGCTTTACTCTTTATTGCCGAAGGGATTGATGAAGCTTTACATGCTGTAGAGGGAGTTTTTGCGGTTATTGAGAATACGGCTGGTCAGGGTTCGGCCTTGGGAAGAACTTTCGAAGAAATAGCCGCCATTATAGAGCATGTCAATCAAAAGGAACGGGTCGGCGTCTGTCTCGATACTTGTCATGCATTTGCAGCCGGTTATGATATTCGGAGCCGGGAAGCATATGAAGAGACTATGAGTCGTTTCGGCAATCTTATTGGATTTGATAAATTAATGGGAATGCATCTAAATGATGCAAAAAGCACCTTTGAAAGTCGGGTTGACCGCCACAACAGCCTCGGAAAGGGAAATATCGGATTAGAGCCGTTCAAATTTATAATGCAGGATGACCGTACCGACAATATACCCCTGATCCTGGAAACTATCGTACCTGAACTCTGGCCGGAAGAAATTGCCGTCCTGAAAGAAATGGCCAAAAATGAGTAGCTGCAGCATGCATGATTTTTTTTCAGCGCCGCTTATCTTCGGGCATCGCGGATACTCCTCTCTTGCACCGGAAAATACCCTGTCTGCGTTCTCTCTCTGTGCAGAAAAGGGAATTGCCGGAATAGAGCTCGATGTTCAGTTTTGCAAGTCCGGAGAGCTGGTTGTCTTTCATGATTTCACCCTTGAGCGAATAACCGGTGCCGCAGGAAACATCTCTGATATCAACTATACGGAATTACGCAGCTTTGATGCAGGAAGTCACTTCGATTCCAGTTTTTCCCACGAGCGTATTCCGCTTCTCGAGGATCTGTTCAAGGAATTCGGATCCCGCTTTCATTACGACATCGAACTGAAAGACAAAGGTAAAAAGGACAATGGACTGGCTGGAGCGGTTTTGGAATTGCTTCGGAAGTACTCTCTGGAATCATTTTGCCTGGTATCTTCTTTCAATCCGTTTCAGGTCAGAGCCTTCCGGAAATCTTGTGCAGGCACTATTCCCACTGCTGTCATTTATGCTGATACGCCAAAACTGCCGCGCTGGCTGCGCCACGGAAAAGGCCGCTACGTTGCCGGATGTTCAGCACTGAAACCTCATTATTCCCTTATTACCGAGGCTGTGATACGGCGGGACCATCAGAAAAGGGGATTCCCTGTTATAGCGTGGACTGTTGATGATCGTGATGAAGCCGGACGTTTGTCAGCTCTTGGTATCGATGGAATTATATCCAATGATCCGGGTAAGCTTTGCGGGGTGTTTTCATAGGAGCCTGATTTTACCGGAGCAAACTCAGCATATAATCGGCTGCTATTTCTCCAAAACGTCTTAATGAGGCTGCAGCTGCACTATTACTGTCAAAGTCAGTTCCATTTGCCGCCAGAATCCCACTATCTCCAATAGTATCTCCACTTTCAAGATGGAATGCCCTGACTTTGCCTTTAGTTGTTGCGATATACCCGGATCCGCTTTTCACCATTGAGGTAATACCCGCTGTTCCAACCACGCCAACGCTAACCAGATTATCGTAGGTTCTCTGCATCCGCTCAATTACTTGCTCTTCAGTGTAATCTGTCAGACTGCCGTTATTAAAGGCATCAAGAAAAATCGGACTGGCTGTGTATCCGTCATCCTGGATCATCTCTATCATTCGCTCTAATCCCGGATGGGTCTGGATCAACCTGCCGCTCGCATCATATTCCAACAGGGATAGAGCCAGCCTGTTTCCTGTTATGGATGATACTATAGAGTAAGAAAAATTCAAACTGACAGCTTCTGCCGCTTTCTTTACTTCTTTGAGCATAGGGTTATCGGGGCCGACCGCTTTTTCAAGCTTGCTGACAGGTCCCGACAGATCAAGAAAAAAACTTACAGCACCGTCCCCCCTGAATCCCGGATGATCTGTGCTGAACTGAATTTGTCCATTATTGCCGGTTATCAGAGTTTTCTGCGTAAGCCGTATTTCACCGCTGGAATTCTTAATGGGAAATTCCGCCACAAAAACTGCTCCGGGGATTTTGGTGGCAAACAGCCCGTCGCCACGGGTCAGCTGAAGAGTTATCGTCCCTGATGATTTATCTGAGGCAGTTTCCTGAAGCCTGAAGTTTTCAAGAACCTGAAGAACTTTATTCATGGTTTGAATATACTGGCCTGCTGCTGTGGCTAAAGTTGAAACATGTGCCTGAACGGCCGCTTCGAGATATAATCGTACAGCAGTGTAGTCATCTTTACGGCTCAGAGCGGTTTCAGCCTGCCGAAGGGGCTGATCTATAAGCTGGGCTGCACTGCGGGCCGATTCAATATTTTCCCGTACAAGCTCGCTGATTACTTTCCTGTCGGCCTGAGCAAGCAGGTGAATGGTAACTTCCGATTCTTCGGTTACCGTTTCAATCTCATCAATAATTGTCAGGGTAAGCTCGGGAACTGCATAGGTATCAAAAAGTTCCTGTTTATATGATTCAGTGACGGAATACCTCAGAAACGATGAAACCTCGGTAAGAAGATCCTCTGCTGCCGCTGCACGGGCTGCTTCATCATCTCCGCCGTTATCGGTTCCTTTTCCGGTAAAATAGAGCAGCTGCAAATTACCTGAAGGTGTCTGGAAAGTCCAAAGCGGAACTCCTTCAATATTTGCCTTATAAGTGTTAATCAGCGTTGAGCATGCGGAAAAAAACATGACTATAAGCACTATACAGACGATGAGGATTTTGTTTTTTTTCTCGGTAGTAAAAAAAAATAATCTCACGATTCTTTCCACCCTGCCTTTGAATAACAAGACCCTTCTGAATAGATTATGTTCTAACGGGGTAATCACCAGGTTGGATGCAAAGTTACACCCATAGCGGCTGAAAACGCTGTATGCACGGGAACTATGCCCTCTGCAGTGTATAACTGCTCAAACCTCCCTTTAAGGAACACCTCACATTCACCAGTGAGAAACCATGATCCACCGGCACCGAACCGATTGCCTGAAACAAAGCCGTCAGATACCGGCGGTGTCTGGTTCCAACTTATCAGGTACCCGAAAATAATTCCAGCATCGAGCTGCAGCCTGAATCTGTCAATAATTTTCCACCCCGTGGGATTTAAGCGACTTCCAGGAATAATCCGGTAGGCATAACCGACACCGCCTAGAACGGCAAAACTCGAAGCATCATGCTTCAGCAGTGCTCCAATGCTTCCCTGCATGCGCAATCCAGTACTGAATGAGGGGTTGATGTTGAAAAAAGTCCCCACAGCGCCGGTTCCTATTGCTATTTCTGCGGATATTTCAATGTCCGCGACTGCTGCGGGTGTAACCGCCATTCCTGGTACAACCGTGCTGTCAGCGTAGAGAATACGGAGCTCTGCCGCATGGTTTCGATCCATACCAATGTTTGAAGTCTGGTCTGGCCCGGCAGGTAACGGAATTGTCCGCTGAACCTCTGCCAGGCCAAGTACAGCTCCGGATCCTGTGGAAATCTGGTAAAGTGAGCCTTCCGCTCCGGCTGCCTCAGATTCTGAAAGCAGCATCCATGCTGATCGATTAAAGATTTCGCTGATTTTCAGCTGCGGGCCGGGAAGCGGCAATTCAACAATCAGGGATGATATTCCATATCGCAGGTTCTTCACAGCCCGCCTGACTGCTTCCTCAGAACTGATGCCCTGACCCAGAAGACCAAAAGAACGCTCATAACCAATTTCTTTGCCGTCAGCATTGAGCAATGCCGAAAGCTGCACCTCAGCCTGAAACAAAAAAGTGTCAACGGGAGCTGCTTCACTGGTTTTAAGTATTTGAGGGACTGTTTCTACCGATATATCTGTGAGAAAAAGAGTCAGCAAAAGCTGGTTTTCAACGATTGTTTTTGTCTGAACATCTTCAGCAGAATCGGGATAGTCAAGAGATACTTCAACAAATCTTGCTGCTGCAGCAAGTGCATCCTTAAACTCTTTGCCAATCTCAGAGACTGCCAGGTCTGCCGCAATTCGATAAAATTCTGCTCCGGCAGATGCTCCATTATCAGAGAACAAGTCCGGTATTGCAATCTGCACTACAGCCGTCGGTTTCACGGGGAATTCGAGCGTCCTGTCGATAACACCTTGCGTGTTTTCTGCCGCATGAATACTTAACGGAAGGATTATCAGGAAAAAAAGAGCCTTGACCAGCTTGCTGAGGGCGATTATGCAGGTATTCCTGAATCTGCAGTGCACTTACTGCTCCTTGCCCCACAATAAAATCAGTTCCCTGATCATCAGGGCTGCTTCAGTCATGACTGACAGTGCAGCCCATTCATACCGGCTGTGATAGTTATGCCCACCGGTAAAAATATTCGGGGCAGGAATTCCTTTCTCACATAATCGAGCCCCATCTGTGCCGCCGCGGATAATTTCATGGTGAAGCGGGATGTCAAGGTTTGCTGCAGCTTCGTCCAGTTTCTGCATAACTAGCGGATCTGCAGCTATATGCTCCCGCATGTTCAGATACTGCAGCTTATAGGACAGCGTAACCTGGCCGCCGGGATAGAGGGCTTCCAGAGCTTCAGCCATGCTTTCCAGTGCTTTCCTCCGTCTCGTTATTTGATCAAACTCAAAATCCCTGAGATAAATCGTGACCTTTGCCGATTCTGCGGTACCGGATATTTCCAGAGGGCAGTAATACCCGTATCTTCCGTCTGTCGCCTCCGGGCTTTCTGTCCGGGGCAGCATAGCAATAAAGGAACTTGCCATGGTAACAGCATTTACCAACCGGCCGCGGGCTGATCCCAGATGATACATGACTCCAGTGAATGTTATGTCTACTTTTGCTGCATTGAAGCATTCAGCTTCGACATGCCCCCGTTCACTTCCGTCCATGGTATAGCAGCACCGGGACTTAAGCTTTTCGACAGGAAACAGATCCATACCGGTTCCTGTCTCCTCGTCCGGGGTAAATATCAGTTCTACTGCACCGTGCTCAAGTTCGGGATGCTGCATGAAGTATTCAGCCGCGGCCATTATCTGCGCAGCTCCTGCCTTGTCATCGGCCCCCAGCAGAGTGCTGCCGTCTGTGGTTATCAGGGTATCTCCGACATACTTGAGCATTTCAGGATTATCTGATGGAGAAAGAACCCACGTGCTGCCCAGAGGGATATCTCTACCATCATAATTATCAATAACATTTGGATTAACATTCTTTCCGCTCATATCGCCGGCAGTATCGACATGTGCCATAAAACCAATTACCGGAGCAACCTTGCCTTCAGGAAGGGTTGACGGCAGGCGGGCTATAAGATAGCCGTGTTCAGTCAGTTCTAGATCGTTGATACCGATCTGCTTAAGTTCCTCCTCAATAATGTGCAGGAGTTCCCATTGCCCCGGGGTTGTCGGCTTATCGGTTCCATGGATATCTGACTGCGTATCTATCCGTACGTATCTGAGAAACCGTTCCAATATGGACTGTTCAAAAGCTGCTGTTTCTTTCTCTGTCATTTCCTTCTCTGCTGTTTCTTTCTCTGTCATTTCTTTCTCTGTCATTCCCAAGCTCCTGCAGGTATTCAGATCCGGTATTATTTCCAGAATGCATAATGCTATCCTGATGCAAGGTTCTAAAACTTTCAAGTACGGGTTCTGCAGTTATTGGTAATAATTTTACTTCCGATTCAGCAGGTCGAAATTGGCACAATCCCAGCATTACTGCCAGGCGGGTCATATCAGCAAGATTGGAGCTCCCCGTTTTCCGTGAAATATTCCTATGATGAACATCCACTGTCCCTACGGATATTTTCAGTTCCATGGCAATTACCTTTCGGCTGAAACCCATACAAAGCCGTTTGATCACCTGAATCTCCCTCACTGTCAGCTTATATTGTATATCAGCCAATAATTCAGGAATTACACCTTCAGCAATTTTAACCCCGTCATGTTCGGAATCGAGGAGGGCATAGTATATCTGATTAAGCGGGGCTATCGATTTGAGATCAGCTGCCCTGAAATTTTTTCCCCGCACCAGTAAAATCCAAATAGTCGGGTTGAGAGAACGAATCCGACTGACCAGCACACCGGCTCCGACTCCCATTTGATTCAAGTCGATTATCACCAGCCTGATTGAGCGATCCCCGGCATGATCAATGAGAACCTGATACTGAAAAGTACAGCAAACAAGTTGGGCCGCCCAATTTTGATCAACTATCCCCTGAAGTAATCGTCTTACCGTCCGCCGTCTGGAGAAAACCACTACTGGAATCATCTGCTGCTCCTTTAACAGATTTTTCCCGCCCTGCTGCCGCAGGGCGGGAAAGTCATATGAGACACAAAAACTTTTTTATTTTTCTCACTTTTTCCGGCTTATCAAGACATGCTTAAATAGGAATGCACCGAATTCTCTGGTTTTTTATTATACATCCTGCATGATGATTAATAAACAATTTTCTGCTAAAAAATGGTACCAGCTTCCAACATACGCGCTCCATCTTTTTTATAATTCGTAGACTTCAATCATAGTTCTCAGCATATCTATCGCCTGGTAAATGGCAAAAACTCCCAGGATTATTCCAGTACTGACCGGGTTAAGCTCCATCGATGTCGCCATCGAAATAACTGATGTTGCCAGTGCATAACTGACTTTCGGTTCAGAGGCAACATCTTTGAGCCACTGCTCGAACGTTTCCATGGTATCCCCGCCGAATTTATAATAGCGCCAGATGGCCATTACGGTTACGGCCACAGCTCCTGCAGCTACGCTTACAGCTGCTGCTGCAGAGATTTTTCCAAAAATCATGAATTTCGGCATGAATGCATAAACGACGGCGGCAGTCAGAAGCACAATACTTCTGGCTACAAGCTGCTGCATATCACGCATGAAATCTTCCTTATACTCTTCCTTGAGTTCCCGGGATCCTTCATCAATAATCCGGTCAAAGTCTTTTCGTACTGCATCAGCATCGGTCAGCAGCTCATTGTACACTTCAGCTGGAAGCAGCTGCCGTGCCCGTTCAAGAACTTCATCAACATCGCCGGTCACAGCTGCTGAATAGCTGAAAGAAAGATATTCCAAACCTTTCTCCTCATTACGGAGTCCGGCTATTACATCTTCCGGAGCTATCGATTCCCCGAAGCCCGCGTCCCTTGCAGCTGCCTCCTGCTCAAGATGCGGTGCTATAGCATCCCACTGGTCAATAATAACAGCCTGCATTCCTTCTTCCATAATCTCCTGCGAATAGCCTGCCTCATGAACATTTCCACCTGCAAGAGAACATCCTGCAAGAGAAACTGCCAACAGCAGACTAAGACTCTTTTTGCCGAATTCTGCAACCTTTTTCTTCATATTCCTCTCCTAACGAATTTGTATCTTCTGCGGCTTGGGAGAGTTCCTGCATAATCCCGGAAAGCGTATGCAATCCCGGGCATAAAGTAATAGTACCTGCCATTTTGCCGGCAGCCGTCCGGGGGCATAAACGGCTGGCCGCCAGTCCCTCAGGAAAAGCTCCAGGGTATCCATCCTAATACAAGACTTACCCGATAATCGCCATATCCAGGCACTCGCTCCTGTATGTAGTCCAAAGCATCCCCGAAAGTACCCAAGGGATCTCTTACAATCACTGATGGTTCAATATAGAAACCGTTAGACAAAACTAAAGTGTACCCGAAAACCATTTCCGTCATATAATGGTACTGCTGCTCCGGCAGTGTATCACCGATGAACCCGACCCCCTGAAACAGAGAAAGGCCGGTCCAGAAATTTCCGTTCCCCGGGTAGTATTTCAAAAGAATACCAATATCGAGGAGCACATAATCATCTTCAGCAGCCGTATCAGTTCTGCTCCAATTGAAAACTGCAGTTATGGGCAAATCCATAACAAATCCATCCGTCACCTCAATCCTGGCTCCTCCCCGAAGATATAGATGATCAGACACAAGAAAGTCCCCTGCCCCCAGATCGGCAAACAGACCGAATTTGATTGCATCATCGCCAGGTGCCCCTGCTTCGGCCGGTACACTGCCTGCAGCTGAAGCTAATCCCCCGGCTGCTGTCAGGAACATGCACAAAACAGTAAATAATATTTGCTTCATAGCTAACCTCCACCTCCTTTAATAGATTTTTTCCTGCAGCAGACCCCCTGATCTATCCTGTTAATATTCTGCTGCTGTATTACCAAGGATAAGAATATGCCCTTCGCTGTCGAGAAACAATTCCCAGTTTCAGGTATTTTATCTCCCCATTTACCATGAGAGGAATTTCATGTACCATAATAAGGAAAGGTTCTCATAAAATTGATCGCTTTGAGAGAAGCATACCTGTAACTTGCCTCAGGAATGAGAGTTTTCACTGTGTGCAGCTTTCCAGATTGTTAATAAGAACTGCCGCAGCCGATGGGTTTGAATTCGGCCATTTTTTGCAAATCAATGAGAAAAACGGAAATTATATGAAATTACTTAAGATTCTGGCAGGTATATGTGTGGTTGTGGTAATTCTGGCAGCTGCCCTGCAGATAACTGTCAAACAGGCTGCCTCCGGAAAAATTGAAGAAACGATAAGAACCCAGATTGAACAGATAGGGCTGAAAGAACTCACTTTCGGCAGTATTACTATAGATTTACTTGACAGCAGTGCCGAAATTACGGATGTCTACTCTCCGCTCTATCTTACTGGTGAAAAAGTACCATTCGGATCATTCAGCGCACGACTTGCGGAGCTTAAGTTTTCCCTCCTCGATGCCGCTTCTTTTATAACCGGAGCCGATACTATTACGAAGGGCAGCATTTCATTTACCAAGCCCGTCTTTTCTCTGCTAGGAAATATTCCTCTGCAAACTTCTGCTGAAACAATTTCACTGGAATTTCAGGGAAGAGTAACTGCATCCAATATCTCACAAATCAAATCGGGTGGAATTGATGAACTTCTGAAGGAGGAGCAGACTTTTATAGTCCGCCTTGGAGAATTTTCTCTCACCAGTGCCGGAAATACACTGCTCCCCTCTTTTCTTGAGGGACTTAACACCAGAACCATGCCGGTCAGTGGTTTTGAAATAGCTTTTCTTTCTTCTGCCCTGCTGCCGGACCTGCCGATTACCCGGACTTTTATCAAGAAGGTCTCAAATAGTTCAGTCATGATCGATCCTAAGCAATTCTCACGGGTAGCCGCCCTGACGCTGCAGATGCTTGGCATCGATACTGATACACACGAAGGAATCAAGTCTGACGGTGTAGTCAGGGCTACCGCTAAAGGATCTGAACTGGTTATTGCGGGTCTGCTGGAGAATGATCTAGGAGATATTGACGTCTATGGTTTGGGGAAACTTGATTCAAAAGAAGCATCCAGCAGTATTATTAATGAACTCTCACTGGAAATAACCAATCTTGATGCAGATCTGTCGGAAATGATCGGAAAAAATTTCATCAAGATAACTCTGGATACACCTATCGAACTGAAAAAACTGATTCATGGTGTCTATACTTTTTAGTACCATTAATAATTTCACGATTTCACACCGTTCACTATTCCAACAATTCTCTGCTGCACGGCAATGCAGTTGACTGATGAAAAAGTTAATGAATCTCCATTGCTGAGGACAATAGCAACTCTCCCTCTGCTGCTGGAAGTGGTCCCTTTTTCAATCCTCACCTCTTTAACAGCATTCTGCGGTACAGAAACCATAATTTCAACAACCCCGCCTTTTCGGGCAGCAAAACAGATTTGATTATCTGCCAACCCCAATCGCCCAGAGGTGCTTAATTTTTCCCGGGTTACTGAGCCTTCACCGGTTTCGATCGCACGCTGCTCCCGTGACTCGAAAGAAGCGGTGCCAATGAAAACGGCATCACGATCGCCTGTCAACCGGATAAAGTGCCGCAGGGATACGTGAAATGTCACAAAATAGAAAAAACCGGTCAGGGGAACCAGCAGGGCGGCAAGCAGGTAAAAAACCCATGCATAGGAAAGAGGAAAACGGATAAAAACGAGAACTGCTATATCTGCAAGCAGCAGAAAGCGACTGACTTTGCTCATTGCGCAATCCTACCAGAATAATTGACAGGGGAAAAGTCTTTTCCGTTTCCCTTATTGAATATCTTTACTTTCGTGAGTATCTTATGGAAATGAATATCCCCGTGTATCCAGATTCTGAATTACTTACACTGCAGCATAAATCTTACCTGCAGCCTCTGCTGAAACCGCTGGAAAACGGTATTTCCGAATTCACTTTCGCCAATCTCTATCTGTTCAGAAATCACTACCAGTATCGAATTTCTCAATACACCACGCCATCGGGATATACTATCCCGATACTATCCGGTACGAGCCCCGGTTCCAATTCGAAGGCAGGAGCTGTTACAGGACAGCAGCCGGTAAAAAGGCCGGAATCAGAAAATTTTGTCATGCTTCCATTCGGCTTCCCGGGATTACACCTTATCGAGACCATCCTTGCCGAAAACTGCTATATAAAAAATTTCCCCGAACAAACCGCGGAACTGCATAGAATTGTACTGGAGCAGCTGGGCTTCCGTGTTGAACAGGACCGCAGCAATTTTGATTATTTGTACTACCGTCGCGATCTTGCGGCTTTGAACGGCAAAAAATTCCATAAAAAACGAAATCTTATAAATGCCTATATCAATAATTACAATTACGAGGAAAAACGGATTGATCCCGGACTTCATAAAGAGGCCCTCTTTTCAATTCTCGAAAAATGGAATAATGAACGGGAACCGGATACTCAGGGAGATTTTGACGCTGCCTATGAGGCAATTGAAAAATTTGAAGAACTTGAACTTCGCGGATGCATCACTTTTACAGACGGGATACCCAGCGCCTACTCGATGGGGGAAATAATTGCACATGGAACGATGTTCACTATCCATTTTGAAAAGGCTGATGATACGTATAAGGGAATCTATCAATTCATCAATCGTTCATTTGCCGCCATGCTTGTAGACTGTATAGAAGTTATTAACAGAGAACAGGATCTTGGAGATCCGGGACTCCGGCAGGCAAAGATGAGCTACCGACCGACCAGTTTCATTAAAAAGTACCGCATTTCCCGTTCGGAATTTTCCCCCTGCGCCGAAAGTACCCGGCTGCAGCAGGCAGAAGATACTGAAGCAGATGCGGACATGTCGGAAGAAGGATCAATTTCCCTGGAGGATTAGTCTGCATCCAGAGAAAACATACCCTTCATCAGCTCAGCCCCCATCATATCGGGACTTTTCATGGATTCAAGTCCGCTCAGAAAATCCTTCAGCTCGAGCAGTTTTTCCATCATCATCAGCCTGACAAAAGATTCATGTTCCGGCGGAGTATTCAGAATCAGCTTATCCTGTTCCTGCAGCAGGGTAAAAACAATCATATTCTGCCGCACCTGATAGACCAGACGGTCATGATCAAGCCGATGCACAAAAAAACCCTCTTCACGAAATCCATCGGCAAGCGACCTGCGCATAAACTCGGCAGCCCGGAAATTCGGGAACTGAAGTTCTATGGCATGGCTGCGTGCATCACCCGTATCCAGTGCCTTGCTGCGATAACCGCTGCCTCCCTCAAAGCTTTTAATTATAAGCGGCGGAGCGGCAATACTCGCAACAAGCATGGTCATGATGGCAACCCCGAACATATCCTGCCCGATGGCTCCGCTGGAAAGGCCGATTCCGGCAACAATCAACGTAACCTCTCCCCTTGGCATCATACCGACCCCGATGCGGTAGGCGCCGCGCAGGTTGAACCCTGCAAACAATGCAGGCAGTCCGCAGCCGAAGATCTTCCCCAGAATGCCTAAAAGCGTAAAGGCCAACCCGAACCAGAAGACTTCTTTTATCGCTCCGAAGTTAACCATCATTCCCATCGCACTGAAAAAAATCGGTACAAGAAAATTATACAAACCTTGGGTGCGTTCATGGATTTCGTGAGCCACATCGGTCCGGGAAAACGAGAGTCCAGCTATATAGGCGCCAATTATCATGGCCAGCTCAAACATTTCGGAAACTCCGGCAAGAATCAGCGCAATACCGAGAGAAACTCCGGCAATCATATCAATTGATTCGAAAACCTTCATTTTCCGGGTGAAAACCGGAGCCAGGATGATGCCGACTATGGTGCAGATAAGCCAGAATCCGATAGCCTTCAAGGCGACAATGCCGATTTTTCCCCAGACTATCCCGACTCCGCCGGATGCTGCCGCGCTCATACCGATGACTATAGAAAGAAGTACGATGCTCAGCACATCGTCGATAACGGCGGCGGCAAGAATCGTGACCCCTTCAGGGGAAGAGAGCTTGCGCTTGTCACTCAGAATCCGGGCAGTTATGCCAACCGAAGTCGCAGTGGACAGGGTGCCGAGAAACAGGGCTGACGGGTGGAGCATATTCGGAATTCCGGGATTCAGCAGTACCGCTATTCCGTTACCCAGGAGGAAGGTAATGACGATGCCGCCAAGTCCCACAATGGTTCCTTTTCCGGAAAACTTGATGAATGTGGGAAGGTCCGTTTCCAACCCGGAAACGAACAGCAATACAATTGAGCCAAGAACGGCAAATCCGTAGAGTTCAGGAGAAATGGGGATAGTTCCTCCAGTAAGGGGAAAAAGCGGCCCATGAATAACAGAAAGATGTATGCCGCCAAGAAGGTAGGGACCTATCACCATTCCGGAAATCAGCTCTCCAAGAACCTGTGACTGCTTTAGCACGTTCGCAAAAAACCATCCGAAAAACCGGGAAAACAGCACAATTATTCCCAGTTGAAGCACTAAAACCATCATTTCATGCGCCATAAAAACTCCTGTGTCACGGTACCTGCACAAAAAGGCATCTGCTGAATTTCTTCCGGGTGATTGCTCAGATTCCGAAAACGGCAAGAACTTCCGCTGCAGATACTGATTCAAGCACCTTCAGGCGGGCTGCCCGGGACTTGAGCACCATGCTGATTTCGGCAAGGAACTGAACATGCGGTCCTGTACGGTCTACCGGTGAAAGGGTCATGATGAAGATATTAGCCGGCTGACCATCGAGAGAATCGAAATCTATTCCTTTCCGATGAATACCTATGCAGGCTGTAAGCTCTGCAACTGCCAGGGTTTTCGCATGGGGTATGGCTACCCCGTACTGCATCCCGGTTGACATCTTTTTTTCCCGGCTGAGCAGATCGGCATAGGCAAGATCCCGATCCGCTACCTTGCCCGCTTTTAAAAGAATATTAAGCATCTCCCCGATAATTTCTTCCTTGGAAGAACCTTGCAGGTCGACAGAAATGAGCTGTTCTGTAAGTAAGTTCTTGATCTTCATATACGGTACAAACTATCATTATTCACTATTGTGATACAAGTAGGCGATGCCCCTTGAAAATCCCATCGAAGCTTATTATTCTACAGGTGCGTTTGTAAATATTTAATAATCTTCATAACAGCCGCAGGATAACTGCTGCTGCTCAAGGGAGCCCGCTCATGAAAGGACTGATACTCGCTGCCGGTTATGGGACACGTTTTCTGCCCGCTTCCAAGACTGTTCCCAAAGAACTCTTCCCGCTTATAGATAAGCCGGCTATTGCGTTCCTGATAGAGGAATTTATTGCTTCCGGCATCCGTGACATAGTTCTGATCTCATCTCGCAGAAAGAAGAGCCTTGAAGATTATTTTGATCATGATATAGAACTGGAAACGGTATTCAGGGAAGAAGGGGTGAAAAGTAAAGAAAAGCTGATCAAGGTAAAGCCCTATGATATCAACCTGACGGTTATCCGCCAGAAAGAGATGTGCGGCACCGGGCATGCAATGCTGCAGGCACGCCATGTGCTCGAAGGATCGCCCTTCATTACCGCTTATCCTGACGACCTGCATTTCGGGGAAGTACCGCTTTCACGCCAGCTTATTGATCATTACGAAAAAACCGGCTGTTCGGTGCTCTCAACTTTGCATGATCCTCCCGAGCTTTTACGCTACGGCGTGCTTTCGCTTGCCTCTGACAATTATCACGTAACCGATATAATCGAGAAGCCGGCATCCATGGAACTGGCTCCCAGCCGGGAAGCTTCCATCGGCCGTTTTCTCTACACTTCCGATATTTTCCCCTATCTCCAGGAAGGGTGGGAAAAGCATGAAGACGGAGAATACTACCATGTGTATGCCCTGAAAAAGCTGATGGATCAGAACCGGGTAGTTCACTCCAGGGTTTCAGGACTCAGGCTCGATACGGGAGCTCCCGAAGGATATTTTCGGGCTATTCTCACCTACGCTTCCCGGGATCCCGACCTGCTCAGAATTCTCAAGGAAGAGGCTGCGGCCCGGTCCTGATTTTACTGCCGGGCTTATTCAGCCGGGCTTATTCCTGCTGGTGCAGCATACTATATTTTTCAGCTATCCTTACATATGCTGTCGCCTCATCGTGCCTTCCCCGCTTTTCGGCTCCATTAGCATAAATCCGGCACTTTCTTACGAGTTCCTTTTCTGCCTGTTTTTGGGTCCCGCACAGGGCATTACATTGAAACCACTCCTGCTCAACCAGATCAACCAGTCCTGCTATCCGAAATTTCTCAATTTGTCCATACTTTTCAGAAAGCTGCTCCCAAACTCCTGCCCGTTTTACCACCTGCGGTTCATCAATGTAGAATACCGGTAAACTCGCAGTCCAGCGCAGCCAGAGTTCATAATCCTCGGCAATTTCCAGATCCTCCCTGAAGCCTCCCAGAGCCAGAAATTTTTCACGCCTTACTATAACCGTAGATGGACCGATAATGCATTTTTCCAGGGCATCGGGAAATATATACCCGCTATGCTTATGGTGCATACCTTTCTGACTGACAATTTTATGCCCCCTCTGCCAGATCTCACGCGTGTGCACCAGGTCAGCTTCAGGATTTTTCCGGAACAGATCCAGCTGAGCCGATAGTTTTCCCCTGAGCCACAGATCATCAGAATCGAGGAAGGCCAGGTATTCTCCCCTGGCTGCTGAAGCTCCCCGGTTCCTGACGAGTCCCGGCAGACCTGAATGGGGAAGCTTCAGGATTTGGATACGCGGATCATCCGGAAGAAGGCCCTCCTGCAGGGGACAAAATTCCATATCAGAGCCGTCGTCAACAACAATTAACTCGAATTCTTCATAATCCTGTTCTAAAACAGAACTTACTGCTTCCTGAAGAAGATGAAGCCGGTTGAAAACCGGAATAATTACCGAAATCATTTGATAATTATATCATTTTTTTTTGCGAAATCTGAATATTTCCGGAAGATTTTTTAGTACATAATTATGGAGGTGATCTTATGAACACTATGTCTTTCAGAAAAAAATCTTCATCAGGTCGGAAAGAGATTCCGATACTGGGGGAAAGGAAGATGCATCAGCAAATGCAGATGCAATTGACAAATC
The DNA here is from genome assembly GCA_018399255.1 of Spirochaetales bacterium. GTDB lineage: Bacteria > Spirochaetota > Spirochaetia > JABMQR01 > JABMQR01 > M55B182. The sequence continues at coordinate 48,090 of JAGYPA010000012.1, forward strand.
GATCGCAAAAGCTTGATTATGGCCGGGAGCGTAAACTGACAGGTATCTATGCGATGTCAATTTTCTTGCTCATGCTGATTTTCGCTTTTAGTGCCGGATGTGATACAGGTCCTTCACCAGGAACGGCTTCACTGACTATTGTCCTCAACGACGGAACGGCTCCAAGCAGAACCCTGCTTCCGGAGACATCAATCACAGTAGCCTATTATACGGTATCCGGGACAGGACCCGGCGGCGGGGAGTTTTCTGTAAGTACTCAGAATGCTGACGTCACCATCCCGGGTCTGGAAACCGGCACCTGGCAGCTGACTGCTTCGGGCTGGAATGAGAATAACTGCCGCCTGATTACCGGAGAATCAACCATTGACCTGACCCCGGATACAAACGAGGTGGGTATTATTCTGGATGAATACTATGGTACCGGCACATTATCAGTTATCATCACCTGGGATGCTGGAAGAACCTACAATGCCGATCTTGTTCTTTTCCTTTCTGCAAAGGGCGAAAATGAAGCTGAAGCTGAGGTTACCCCGACCGTGGCTTCCGGATCCGCGTCCTTTGAAACGACCCTGGAAGCCGGTTCCTATCTATTACGGGGTGTTCTCTATTCAAACGGAGAACCGCTTGCTGGATTTGTTGAGGCCGTCAGAATATCAGATTCATCTGCAACGGGGGGAACTGTTGCCATAGATCTGGATACCCTTGTCAGCAATCTGTCCGCCTCTCTGGAAAACAATACTTCTCTGCCGGTGCAGGGATCGATTTCCGGCATCCCAGACCCGTTCCCGGCAGGAACATCTGTTAATCTTACTTTCACGCCTGAAAACGTCCCGGCCGAGGATCTCGGCAGTCTTACAGCCGCCTGGTATCTGGATGGCCTCTACCTTGGAACCGGGCTTACACAACAGATTTCACCAGACGCCGGAACCCATCGCATCGATGTGCTTGCTCACACGAGCAAAGCAGGAAGTACAGGATCGGCTTCCAGTATTTTCCTTGTCTCTCCCGAAGCCGAAGGGGGGAGCGAAGATGACCCGCCTGATCCGCTGACAGTTTCCATAATCAGCGACAACAGCAACGGAGCCATGCTCGATGGGGCTGAATATATCGAAGTCCTTCCTGACGGACTCATAATCACTGCCTCCCGGGTGGATGATGCACTCCAGACATGGAGAATTGAAAACAGCAGTCTCGTTCTCAAACAGACCTTGGTAAACCCCGCTGATTACCTACTGAACGGTGTACAGGAAATTTCTTCTACATCCGACGGCAGCCTTGTATTTGCCATCAGCGACTATTCCAAATCGATTTCGATCTTTTCCCATGCCGAAGGCAGTGACAGTTTAGAATTGGTAGAAACATATGACTCGTCAATAACCATTGGTGAAAACACCTATAATTTCGGAATGCTTAACAGCATTACTGTTGACTCGGACAGTCAGAATATCTATATATTAGACCGCTATGACCATCATATCTACCATTACATTTATGACGGAACAGAAGTAGTTCCTGTGGAGTGCTACAGCTACCTCACGAATCCCCTGATTGAGCAGCCAAAGAGTATTTCTCTCTCCCCTGATGGACTATGGATGGCAGTTGCGTCCTACACCACCAATGCTTTGTTTATTTTTGCGATTGATCCGTTAACGCAAATTCCTGCGGTTGATACAATCCTTACCTACGCCGATACGGGCACTATGGGAATTGGTGACATCAATTATGCGGTATTTGCAGATAACACCACTCTCCTTACTACATCGCAGGATTATTTCAGTGTTTTCAAGTATGGTGAACCTTCACCAGGCGAGCCGGCAGTCTGGCATCAGACCCAGAGAATCAGCGAGGGCAGCGGTGCTGAGATACTGGATGGACCAAAACATATTAATATCTGTGATGATAATAATACCATTTATATAAGCAATTCAATATCTGCTGGACTTTCAGTATTCACCCGTAATTCAGTCTCAGGAGAATATGAGTACAGCAGCTTTATCGAGCTTGCCCCCTTTATTCCAACCATGTCGGTCTGCTCAGCAGATGGGAATTTTATTATTTCTCCCTCATCCTCAATGGATGAGCTGGCTTTGATCAGTCGCTAGGCTGGCAGAGGAGGAAAAACTGACAATCTTGGAAGCCTGCAGCAAGTGAGGTTTCTAAGGAGCATACGGATAGTTTTTCCGGTTGGCAGGCAGCTGTCTGCCAACCGGACTTACTGCTGCAGCCGCAGCCAGATGCGCCCTGATCGTATTTTCACCCTTGGGAAGAATGTTTTCCACCATTACCAGGCGTTCATCATAGGGGTCAGCTTCCCGGATTTCCACCTCTATGGCATTCTCAGGGCATGCGCCAATGCACGCCCCCAGACCGTCACAGAAAAAGTCGCCCACAAGCCGGGCTTTTCCGTCGATAATTTGCAGAGCCCCCTCCGGACAGTCAGGCACACATGCTCCGCACCCGGTGCAAAGTTCTTCATCAATGGTGATTATTTATCTTCTCATCTTTTTTCTCCCTGTCTGCTCCTTACGGAAGAAGCACACGTAATCTGGTTTTCATCTATCCAGGGATCGATAATAATGAGATACTGATTTAATAACGGTAACCAATGTTACAATTCGAGCAATTTTTCCAGAGCCTCCGGCTTGCGAATAGAAACAGCCCTTCCGTTTGCTGTAATAAGCCCCTCATCGCACATGCGTGAGATCTCACGGGATAAGGACGGTCGGGCAGCCCCGAACATTTCGGCCATTTTGTCACGGGAAAAAGGGAGAAGCAGATCGTTTGAATGATAGCGGCTGCGAAGGCGAAGAAGGTAATCGGCAAAACGCTGGCGGATGCCGGCCAGCTCAGCAAGTCGGACTTTCTCAGCCAGAAATATCAGCTTATCACCCATATCGCACAGGAGACGGTCGAGTACTTCCGGATCGGCCTGGAACAACCGGGTAAGGCCGGAACGTGATATTACAGCCGTCCTGACATCGGTATCGGCTTCCAGGGTTACCGGTAAATGAGGATCTGTGGAAAACAGAATACCAGAAGCAGCAGGAGCCGGGGCTTCAAGCGTCTCAACCAGTACCGTTCTTCCGGAATACTCATAAATGCGGGCATTAGCCCTGCCTTCAAGCAGCACGTAGAGTTCCGTATACCGGTTCCCTTGAGCAAGGATCCGTTCTCCCCGATGATAATTCTCTATCCGACAGTAAGCAGGGACCAGAATACTGCTGATTTTTTCCGGAAGGATTCCAAGAAACAGGGGACAACGGGCCAGCTTGACTGCATCTGAATGGGTCACAGCAGCTCCGCGGCAAGCTCGGCAAGCCGGCTCCGCTCTGATTTTTCAAGGGTAACGTGGCCGAATAGCTTCTGCCCTTTGAAAGCTTCGACGAGATAGGTAAGCCCATTGGAATCGCTGTCCAGGTAGGGGCTGTCAATCTGGTACGGATCTCCAGTCAGCACCACTTTTGTCTCTTTCCCTGCCCGGCTGACAATGGTCTTAATCTCATGGGGGGATAGATTCTGGGCTTCATCAACAATAATAAACTGCTTGGGAAGAGACCTGCCGCGAATATAGGTAATCGCCTCAATTTCCACTTTTCCGCTTTTCATAACTGCTTCAATATTCTTAAATTCCGGTCTGGTGTTCACCGAGACAATAAGTTCCAGATTGTCAAAAAGCGGTTTCATCCAATGGGACAGCTTTTCCTCTTTATCTCCGGGTAAGAAACCGATATCCTTGCCCAGGGGCATAATGGGCCGGCTTGCCAGCATACGGTTATAGGCTTTACTCTCCATAACCTTGCGCAGACCGGCCGCCAGGGCAAGCAGCGTCTTCCCGGTTCCTGCCTTGCCCACCAGGGTAACCAGCGCTATTGAATCATCAAGGAGAAGATCAAATGCCATCTGCTGCTGATGGTTAAGGGGCATAATTCCGCTGACTCCATCGGTGAAAGATTCAACATACTTGAGGGTCCCCTTCCCATCCGAATCTGTCTGATACCGGGCAATATGCGGACTTCCAGTATCATCGCTGGTTACCAGATACTGATTTTCCAATAACGGTTCTTCCCAGGTGACGGTCTTCCCGGCAGCCAGCTGCCGCTGGAATTCCCGGCTGACTGAAGCATCCCGAAACCCTGAATAAAGATCGGCAAGATATGCTTTCTGCTTCTCATAGTCAACAGCGTGCAGCCCGACGGCTCTGGCTTTGACTCTGGCATTTATGTCTTTTGATACAAAAAACACCTCAGGCTTTGGTTTTGCTGCTGCTGTCCGCTCCTGGATGGTAAGTGCGCAGTAGATTATTTTATTGTCATTGCGGTCCAGAGGCAGATCTGATGCCAGTGACCGATCAAATTCAAGGGCAACCCGCAGGATCGATCCGTTCTCGATTTTTGCACCTTCCTTGTTCCCGTTATGTGCAGTCCGCTCCTCAATAAAGCGGATTGCCTGACGTGCATTACGGCCGCGCTCATCAGAATAGGTCTTGAGCTTATCCAGCTCTTCAAGAACCCAGAGGGGAATTACGACCTCGCTGTCCTTGAACGAAAGAATTGCGTCACTGCGATGGATCAGTACATTGGTATCGATTACAAATATCTTCTTCAGCTGTCTCTTCGACATGCGGCCCCTCCCTGATTATCCTGAATATCTGAGTTTCTGTAATAACTATACTGATATATGTTTGAAAATGAAAGAGACCAGAATAGATTCAACAGGTGTTTCAGCAGACCAAAAAGCCCGGAACCATGAGTGGAACCGGGCTTTGTCATAATCCAGATAAAACAGGCTTCTCTAGCGCTTGTATACAGGCCTGGCCTGATAGGTAGTGTGCAGCAAATGATGTGATTTTTCGCTCAGAGGAGCTCCGAGGAAATCGGTATATATCTGCTTTATTTCCGGATTTTCATGCGAACAGCGCACAACATTCATTGAATCATCCCGATATAGCCCCTCGATACGTTTCTCACGGATATTATCTGTAGTGGCATAGGGCTGTCCACCGCCGGCAATACAGCCGCCGCGACAGGCCATTACTTCGATAAAATGGTAGGGCATTTCGGTGTTTTTCTTTCTCGCTTCACGGATCTCATCCAGTATGACGCTTACATTTGCCATCCCGTGGGCAACAGCCACCTTTACTTTGGTCCCTTTGATATCTATTTCGCCCTTTCTGATACCGTCCATACCCCTGACTGCCGGAATTTCTACATCAGCCAGATCTTCTCCAGTCACAAGATTATAGGCTGTCCGCAAAGCCGCTTCCATTACGCCGCCGGTATTGCCGAAAATTGTTCCTGCACCGGAGTAGCTGCCGATTGGCGAATCAGCCGACTCGTCAGGCAGGGTAAGGAAATCAATGCCGGATGCCCGGATCAGACGGCTGAGTTCCCGTGTGGTGAGCACAAGATCCATATCCTGGCAGCCTGAAGCCTGCATATTGTCATCGCGCACAATCTCAAATTTTTTGGCCGTACACGGCATAATGGCAACGGAAAAAATCTTCTTCGGATCAATTTCCTTCTGCTCAGCATAATAGGTCTTAGTAAGAGCTCCCTGCATCATCATTGGTGATTTGGCTGTGGAAAAATTGGGAATCATATCGCTGTAGTATTTTTCCATATAGTCGGTCCAGGCAGGACAGCAGCTGGTGATTTGCGGCATTTCTCCGCCCTGGGTAAAGCGCTGCACAAACTCGGAGCCCTCCTCCATGATGGTCAGGTCCGCGGCAAAGTTTGTATCGAAGACGGCATCAGCCCCAAGTCGCCGCAACGCAGCATAAGTTTTACCGGTACAGATAGTTCCCGGCTCCATGCCGAAAGCTTCACCAATCGCGACCCGTACCGCGGGAGCAATCTGGACGGCAACATGCTTATCGGGATCGTTAACAGCATTAAGAAACAACCGGGTTTCATCACGTTCGAATATTGCGCCAACGGGACAGTGGGCTGAACATTGTCCGCACTTGATGCATGGACTGTCATCCAGGGTAAGGTTGGCAGCCGGCGCTATGCGGGTTTCATCTCCGCGGCCGACAAACTCAAGAGCCCAGACTCCCTGCAGCGTCTGGCAAACCTGAGCACAACGGCCGCATTTGATGCATTTTTCGGGATTGAGAATAATTGAAGGGGTGGAGTCATCCTGGGGAATATCCTGCAGCCTGACTTCATAGGGCTGCTCTCTAATTCCATAGTCTGCTGCCAGCTTCTGCAGCTCACAGGATCCATTTCTTCCGCACTTGAGACAGTCATTCGGATGTGTTGAGAGGATAAGCTCAATTACCGTTTTTCTGATAGTATGCAGTTCGGGATCATGGGTAATAATGGACATACCTTCAGCAACCGGGGTTGCACAGGCGCGGACCATCTTGGGCGAATTTTCCATTTTGACAACGCAGATGCCGCAGGCAGCCCATGCCGGCAGGTCCGGATGGTAGCAAAGTGATGGAATATTGATATTGTTAAGTCTCGACGCCTGCAGAACATTATATTCCGCCGGCACGCTGACTGTCTGCCCGTTAATTTTCATGGTTACCATTTTCAAGGGGTTCCTCCTCACGCAGCTTTTAGTGCTCTTCTCAAATACTTTTAATTTCAGCGTTTACCGCTTTCCGGCGCTATCTGACAAATACCGCATCAAATTTACAGGTTTCCAGACAGACGCCGCATTTTATGCAGAGATCGGGATCAATCCGGTGAACTTGTCTCCGCTCTCCGGTAATCGCCCCGGTCGGACATTTTCTGGCGCAGGCCGTACATCCTATGCATTTATCGGCAAGAATATGGAAAGAGATAAGTTCCTTGCAGGTACCTGCCGGACAACGTTTGTCCTTGATATGAGCCAGATATTCGTCTTCAAAATAGTTGAGAGTAGACAGTATCGGGTTGGGAGCAGTCTGACCGAGGCCGCAGAGTGATGCTTTTTTCATGGCAAGGCCTATATCTTTCATCTTGCCGATATCTGCCATCTCCCCTTCCCCTTTGGTTATCCGGTCAAGGATATTATAGAGAGAACGTCCCCCTATCCGACAGGGTGAACACTTTCCGCAGGATTCTTCCACCGAGAAACCAAGATAGAACTTGGTTACATCAACTATGCAGTCGTCTTCATCCATGATGATCATACCGCCGGAACCCATCATCGAACCCAGGCTGGTAAGGGTGCCGTAATCAATCGGGGTATCCAGATAATCAGCTGTTATAACTCCGCCGGACGGCCCCCCGGTCTGAACGGCCTTGAATTTCTTTCCGTTGGCTATGCCGCCGCCGATATCATAGATTATTTCCCGCAGGGTTGTACCCATGGGCACTTCCACAAGGCCGGAATTACTGATCTTTCCGGTAAGTGCAAATACTTTGGTCCCTTTTGAATCTTCTGTCCCGATTTTTGAAAACCAGTCGCCGCCTTTGAGAATGATTACCGGAATATTAGCCCAGGTTTCCACGTTGTTGATAACCGTCGGTTTGTTCCAGACGCCCTTGACTGCCGGAAATGGGGGGCGCGGTCTCGGCATGCCTCGTTCACCCTCTATTGAGGCCAGCAGGGCAGTCTCTTCACCGCAGACAAATGCCCCGGCTCCCAACCGTATCTCTATGTCAAAGCTGAAATCGCTGCCGAGAATATTATCTCCCAGAAGGCCGTACTCACGGGCCTGCTGCATGGCTATTTTCAGGCGCTTTATGGCCAGCGGATATTCCGCTCTGATATAGATGTAGCCTCTACTCGCTCCGCAGGTTCGACCGGCAATAGTCATAGCCTCGAGTATGGAGTGAGGATCGCCTTCCAGGGTGCTCCGATCCATATATGCCCCGGGGTCGCCTTCGTCAGCGTTGCAGACTACATATTTTTCACTTTCTTCCACATCTTTGGTAAAGCTCCACTTGAGCCAGGTGGGGAAACCCGCTCCCCCGCGGCCGCGCAGCTGTGCTTTCTTCAACTCCTGGATAACATCATCCGGAGACATTTCAAAGAGTACTTTTTCAACGGCTGCATATCCGTCACGGGCAATATATTCGTCAATGTTTTCCGGGTCAATAACGCCGCAGTTTCTCAGGACAATACGAAACTGCTTCTGGTAAAACTGAATATCATCAACCTTTGCATTCTTCGTACTTCCCTTTGTATCATACTCCAGACGGGATACTTTTCGCCCTTTCACCAGATGCTCAGTTATGATTTCCTCGGCATCTTCCGGGGTTACTTTAACATAGAAAGTTTCATCAGGAAGCACTTTAACAATGGGGCCCTGTTCACAGAACCCGAAACAACCGGTTTTTACAACCTGAACCTCGTCGGTAATTCCCTGCTCTGTGCAGGCAATTTTAAGGTTCCTGAAAATCTGATCTGCCTTGCTTGATTCGCAGCCGGTACCCCCGCAGACTAATACATAGTTCCTCTTAGGCATTATTTTCCCCCGTCCTTAATGATATCCGCCGCCGGTCGGTCAAACACATGGTCGTTGATCATCTCTTTTTTGATAAGGTGCTTATTAACAATTCTGCGTGCTGTTTCCTCGTCGACATTGCCGTAAATCACGCTTGGCATGCCTGGAACCATTACTTCAATGGTTGGTTCAACATAGCAGAGTCCCATGCATCCAGTCTGGGTTACCGCGACATTCTCAAGATTTTGCGCATCAAGCTCTTCAATGAAGGCATCGAGAGTCCTTTTTGCTCCGGCGGCAATTCCGCAGGTTCCCATTCCGATAATAATGCGAACATCCTTGCCTGCCGAATCGCGCTTGGACATGTCTTTCTTTTTCTGCTCACGCAGATTCCTCAAGTCTTCAAGTGTCATTTTTGCCATTATCGACCTCCTACGGATACTCTATTCTTTCAATTTCTCTCTACCCTTCATAAACCTTTTTCGCTGATTATCTTCAACTTCACTTTTCCCGATCCCTGAGGGACTTCTCAAGGGATGTAAAATATATCCTTGCCAAACTGAGAGAACCGGCTGTTTCCAGTCCGTCCAATGCCTCTGTCAGCTCACTCCTTGCAACCGCATAAGAATCCTCTCTGCCGTTGGTAGTCAAGCTCCTGTTCAGGATCAGATCAAATTCACCGGCATGTAAAAAGGACAGTGAATTTGATAGTGAACAGGCAGTCAGAAAGGTTCCGGGAACATCCCCCAATGGAGGAGTGTCCAGATTTTTCCGGTCAAAGGAAAAACAGCATTCAGTACCCTTTCCTTTTTCCGATTTTATATCTACGCTTCCGCCGGCAGATCCTGCAGCCTGAACAAGAAACGGTATTCCCATTCCAATACTTCTTTCAGCATGTTTGGTTCCGTCAGTATAAAAGGGATCCCGGGCAGCTTTCAGTTCCTCTGCAGTCATTCCCCGTCCGTTATCCTGAACCCGGCACTCGATTATTCTTTCAGTCTCCCTAAGAAAAACTTCTATCCGGGAGGATCCCGCTTCAACAGCATTCTGTACTATATCAAGGATGAAATCGCATATCTCAGCATGCATAACTTGCAGATTCTATGTGTAGCTGGCAATTATGCCAGGAAGCTGATCCTTGGTCACTTTTCCGTGCACTTCCTCCCCGACAACCAGAACCGGGGCCAGTCCGCAGCAGCCGACGCATCGGACCCCCTCAATGGAAAATTTCCCATCTTTTGTCACTTCATTGATTGATATTCCCAGAAGTCCCTGCAGCTCATCTACAAGATTGCTGCCGCCTTTCAGGTAGCAGGCTGTTCCCAGACAGACTTGTATATTATACTTTCCAGGTTTTTCCAACTTGAAAAAGTGATAGAAGGTAATTACTCCGTATATTTTAGCCAGCGGCACTTCGAGCATTCCGGCAACTTTGTCTGCAGCCGCACGGGGAATATAGCCGAACTCTTCCTGGACCTTATGCAGGACCATGATAAGATTTCCCGGCTTCACTTTCCACTCATTGATAAAACTGTTCAAGGCGGGAGAAAAAGTAATTGTTCCATCTGCAACAGCCATATTACCTCCAGATGTTTTTTATTTAGTATTATATTATTTAATAATCGCTTTTTATTCAATATATTCTTATTTTATTTTTAAAAATAATAATTGATTTTTTAGCTATGCTGAAATCTTCAATAATCTTTTTGAAACTAAACATATTATTCAAGGATTAATTAATTTATTATGCATCGTGACATGATCGTAAGAATAACCAAATACGACCGGAATCTGCGACAGCTGAAAAACATGGGGTTCGAACGGGTTTTCGCCAACAACATAGGCGACCCCGCTGGTATTCCTGCAGCTGTCGTCAGAAAAGACTTCTCCCTCCTTAAAATCATCGGGCAAAAACGCGGCGGCTATGATATTGATAAGCTTATCGCTAATCTAGATCATATTCTTGGAAAAAGCGGGTCACAGAATGCTGCCGTTATCGGCTGCGGAAGAATTGGCGGCGCCCTCCTCCGCTATAACGGATTTGAATCCGATGGTATAAGAATTGTAGCAGGTTTTGACATAATTACAAGAATTTGTGAAGAAGAGAACTGTCCGGTCCCAGTTTATTCCATGGACAAGCTCGAAGAGGTAGTCGCCCAAAAGAACATACTGCTTGCCATTATCACAGTCCCCGAACAGGCGGCGCCGGATGTGTTTCACCGGCTGATTGATTCTGGAGTACGGGGTTTTCTCAATTTCACTTCATCAGGCCTGAAAGCTCCTCGAGAAACGAATGGAGATTCAGAAAAAAACTTTGACCATATTGTTGTTCATAGCGTCAATATCGGCCTGGAGATGGAACAGATTATATACGAACTGAACATGGCTGATAAGCAGCTTGTCTAACCCGCCGTCATGTATCCTCAGATGGTTTCGTAACCGAATTCCTTAAAGAAAAACTTCCACTCCTCATTAAGACGATCCATCAACTCGGGGGGAAGCGGTGTAAACTGATTTTTACGGTAGTGCTTGACTGTTTTCAGATATTCCTCCATGGGCAATTTTGCTGCGGCAAAGCCTGGAAGCTTCAGCTGAGAATAAATCCGCTCAACTGTATCCATCGGACTCCTTTCAAGTTCTGCAAAGGGTATCTCTATCAGCTGTTCTCGAGAAAGAAGCTCCCGGTCGGCAATATACTTTTTGAGCATATCCCGGAAACAGGCAACGATTATTTCTTCCAGCTCCTTACCGGTTACATGCTGAAGAAACTGCGTTTCAACAACACTATTATAGAGATGCATGGTTGACTGATAGACATCATAGGGATTGCGGTGGATAAAAATAAATTTTGCATCAGGAAACATCTCATACAGTTCTTTCAAACGTCCTGTATTGTGCGGGTTTTTCAGAACGAGATTCTTTTTTTCGTTAAAGAGGGTTATTGTTTTCAGCAAATACTGATAATCTCGCTGCCAGACTTTTTTATCTGCCGGCGTAATACCCTTGAAAAACAAGTATTTCTGAAAGTAGTCAGGATTACGGGGGAAGAAAAACCCTCCTAGTCCCGTCCTGGCAGACATGGTGCTGAACGGCTGCTCCTCTTCTGCAGGCGCATCAGGGGTAATGGCAACATTATCCTGCGGGCGACGCTTCGGAAAAAAAGGTTTGACCAGGAAGCGCAGCCGGGCACTGCTCAAAAGAGAAATATTGAAAAAAAGCGCCTGATAATTTGACAAAAAACCAAATTCAGGGTCCTTAGACATCAGATAGTGCAGATGTGTAGTTCCGCTTCTCCAATGCCCGAGAATAAACACCTTCTGACTGCGGGAAAGATCCACTTGAACGATTTTTTTATGAAAAAAAACATCCTGAAAAAATTTCAAAGGACTGAACAATCTGCTGACCAAGGTGATGCTTCGTGCCCGAGCCCGGTATTCAGGATCAATATCATTCTCCCGCAAATACCTGCGCCACACCCTCGGTTTTACCAGATACAGCTGATGCTGCCGGATAGGGATCTTTTCGGGAGTGTAGCGCCCTTTAGCTTCCTTCCTGGCTCGATACTTCGCACGGCGCGAAGAAACAGCTTTTTTATTGTAAAGATGATGTTTAACGTGTTCAGGTTCTTTAGTACTCATTCACAACCAGCTTTTTTATCAGATTGGCAGTCAAATAATGCTACCATAAATCATTTACCACGTATACAGGGTATTTCACTCCTGTTGGACGCTAATCCCTTTGATTTTTCCCACCCCGGGTTTTATACTGTCTGCAGAGTACAGAGGAAATATCATTCATGAAATATCTCAAAAAGGCTTATCGCACAGGTATCTATCTTACTGCTGCAATTATTTCTGCCTCCATGCTTCTGACTTTTTCTTCCTGTCAAAGTTGGATCGGAAAATCTATCATAGAGGTTGAAGAGAAGTATGCTGAATTTCCTTCCGCACAGGAACTGTACAGCTACTATCAGATGTGTCTGGCTGTCTGGAGAGAAAGGGAATACTATAAGGAGAGCAGTTGGAATCTTGAATATGTCCCCCATCCCGAAACAAACACGCTGGGATTGTTCATTGAGGAGGAGGGAACCCTGTATATGGTCTTCAGGGCAACTCAAGCCCCGAGGAACCCCATAGATACGGCCTTAAATCTTAATTATTCCCTGCAGCCACTGTTCTTCCTTGGAAATCAATCGTCCAATTCTTCTGAAGACCCGGTAATGAAAGCTCATGCGGGAATTCAGGAGAAGTACGCTGGAATACGCGAAACAGTGCTGCAGCGAGCAAAGGTATTCAAAGGGAACCACATAGTACTCATCGGGCATAGTGCCGGCGGCATGACTGCCATGATAGCTTATCTTGACCTGAAAAACATGCACCCGGATAAAGAATTTCTTGTAGTCACGTTCGGCATGCCGAGAGTTCTGAACATAACAGCAGCCCGTGTTCTTGATGCTGATTCTGATCGGATTTTTCGCATTGCCATGGCCCAGGATTTTCTTGTTACCATACCTCCGGCCTTTTTGGGCTACAGACATGCCGGTACAAAAATATTAATTGGCCGTCCCTCAATTCTGGATCCCTATACGGTCGAGGCACATGAAACCGGCTACCTGATAGAAACCGGGCGCCGTCTCAGAGAAGCCGGCTTCACTCCCGAAGAGCTGGGCTTCTGACCTGTTCAAGCTGCATAACTACCGGCAGATGGTCGGAATACCCCCTGCCTGAACGCATATCCCATCCTGCAGGCTGATTGTTTTCTGACAGTATTTCGGAGGGAGCACACACATCGAATGCTGCATAATCCCATCCTGTTCCATCAAAGGCAGCGGATGAAATCATGATATGATCAAGGGTCGACCATTCGCCCCTATAGCTGTAGCTGCCCGGCAGCTCGGTTTTTGTAAGGTTATCAAGCCATCCATTATAAAGTACTGAACCAGTGGCTTCTTCGAGAATGCCGGTTATCTGAAGACCGCCTCCAGTTTCGGGAACCGGCATCAATGCTGTCGCATAAGCCCGACCGATTCTTTCATATTCATCAGCATTCTCATTGAGATCTCCAGATAGAATCAGCAGCCTATCAGGATGACGCTCCAAATATCCCTCGATAACAGTTCTGGCTGCCCAGGCAGATTCAATACGTGACGGTTCGGTCACTTCTGGACCATTACGCCGTGATTTCCAATGATTATTCAACAGAGTTATGGTTTCATCCCCCGTCTTCACCTCCACTTCCAGAATAGGTCTGGAAAAATAGGTGGAAAGGCCGGCACCGGCATGAACTTTCACCCCGGTTATAGGATACCTGCTGATTACAGCTTGCTGAATTGCAGAGTTTGAAGCTTCAGTTACCGCACTATAGGTATATCCGGCTTTTCCCAAATAATGGGAAATAAGGTCATTTACTACACCCTTGTGCTCAACCTCCTGCAAGCAAATAATATCAGGACGAGGATCGGCAAGTTCCAGAATAAGACGGCTTACTGCTGCTAAGCGAACGTGATACCTGGCAGTATCCCAGTTTCCCGTCCCGGGATCAAATTCCTGATACTCAGTGCCGTTATCAGTTCCGTCAAAGAGGTTTTCGACATTCCAGCTCATAATCACCAGAGTATCTGATTGTTCTGCTCCCTGAAGGGTGCAGCCGGGGCTGCAGGCTGCCAGAATAAGCAGTAAAGCGATTCCTGTCAGTACAAATCCGACAGAAGCATACTGGGCTTTTTTGCGGTTTTTAATTGTTCTGCTGTTACTCATATATATATAAACCAGTATAATGGAGGAAAATATTCAACTTTTTGAAAATAAAGGAGTTTTTTTATGAAAAGATCAATTGTTTCAACCAGCAAGGCTCCAGCGGCTGTCGGACCTTACTCGCAGGCTGTTACTGCCGGTAATCTTGTCTATTGTTCAGGGCAGGTTCCGCTCGTTCCGGAAACAGGTAAAATGGTTGAAGGCGGCATCGAGGAGCAGACCAGACAAGCTTTGAATAATCTTTCAGCGGTTCTGGCTGCTGCAGGTTCTTCCCTTGGAGACACCCTCAAAATTCAGATTTTCATTACCGATATGGGAAATTTTTCCCGCATGAATGCCGTTTACAGTGAATTCTTCGAGGGGGATTATCCCGCCCGCTTCTGCGTGGAAGTCTCTGCCCTGCCGCTTGGTGCGCTGGTTGAGATTGATGCGATCGGTCTCTGCCATCCGTAATTTTTTTTAAAAGAGGAGGTTCTTCGGGATTTGGACAGCTGTTTATGTAACAGAAGTGCTGCCCAGCCCGAAGATACCCTTATCCAGCACCTACTCCGGCTTCACCACCTGATATGTATAATAGAGAAGCGCCAGGATAAAATCATAATCGGCTTTTGTATTAGTATTGAATCTTTCGCAGTACAGGGTAATTGATTTTTTTATATTGCTCTTACGTTCTGCCTCCGCCTCCGCTTCAGCAGATACAGAACTCCCGGTAGGAAAATCAGCCACAATCTTACTGCAGAAGTCAACAATTTTTCCGTACTGTTCGGTGCGAAACCAGCCCACCAGTTCCGGATGCCGACTCATGAAATTCGGATGATCCCGGGTTTCATCCAGAAAATCCCTCAGCCCGGCGCCTTTCCTGACATTGCCTAATTGAAAAAGGTGGGCCAGATCGGGGGTATAATTGAGCAGTTCAGTATTCAGGGCAAAAAGACTCTGTCTGAATCGCCGACCCCCCTTCTCCATCCGGGAAGAAAAAAGATCCAGCAAATACCCCCCCCTCGGATCCATATTGCTTAAGGCTATAGTAAAATTCATGCAGTTCCTGACGTCCTGCTCATCGAGAAACATCCCGGATATCCGATCAAGGGAAGCCGTGTGCCCGATTCTGCCCAGAGCCTTAGCAGCGGAGGCCCTTATTCGCGCTGAAGAACTCTCAAGGAGGTTGAGCAGCAGTTTTTCCGATTCAGCGCCCCTATAGGCTCCCAATGCGAATATCGCCTCATTCTGCGTGTAGGAATCATAGTCGGCGGCTTCATCGAGAAGGAGCGGCAGCAGCGAAGGCCGCGGATTATAAAACAGCGCCCTGATAAGTTCGGCTTTTTCAGAAGAAAAGGGAGAGAGCAGCATTCTTCGAATCTCACTTGTCGCTACATCATTCCGGTTACTTCCGATAGACAGCAGTACCGTCTGTTTTCGTATCGGATCACTGATTCTCTGCAGCTTACTGATGTGCATAAATGCACGCAGCCCATCAATGGAAAGAAGGAGGGCGGCAGCATCCTTATCCCCCATGGTATCGCTTTCTTCCAGATGCAAGGTCAGAAAAAAGACAAGAAAGCTTAAGAGCGCTCCCAGGGCAAAAGTCCAGGTATACCCATTCAGCAGAAGGGTTCCTCCGTTCGGTCCGTAATCGATCAGTCGGCCTCCAGCAATTCCCAGAGCAAGAGATATGAGGGCAGTAATAAAATCTACCATGGAGTTGAAGCCGATCCGGTCATTATCCGGCATAACCTGGATCATGAGCTTACCGATGAGCATGCGGGAAATGCTGACCATGAACATCAGCAGTATTCCTGGTATGAAATAGAATAGTTTCCCCAGTGTCTCCGGAAGAAGTGCCCATACAGCAGTAAATATCAGGGTAAACAATGAAGTCATAATAATCAGGGGCTTGCTGCCGATTTTGTCGGCAAAAGTTCTGACAAACATCGCAGCAAGTATTGTCGCAAGAGTAATTCCCATGGAAAAGAGGAAAACTTCACTCGTTGTAAATGAGAGTCTGCTGCGAACAAAAGGGATAGACATATTTGAAAGCACGAGAATGGAAATACTTAACCATTGCAGAATCAGGACCCGGAGCAGGTTTTTGTTTTTTCCTGCCGCACGCAGCTGTGATAAAACACCTGCGCCCTTTCTATACTCTACAGTTTCCCGGCAAGGTATCTTACGGACACTCAGGCCGGCAAGGGTATTCGCTAAAACGCCGAACAGCTGCAGCCCCATCAGCCCGTTGAGTCCGGAAAAGCGCTGGAAAGATGTAATGAGAAAGCTGGCACCCCTGGAAAAAATAGCCGAGGACTGAAAGGCGAAGTCCGACTTCCCAACAACCTGCCCTTGATTGGCATTAGTAGAGATCATCCTCATCATCGGCCGGAACATGACAACTCCGGCGGTCCGTATTATGGAAAAGGCGGTGTAAATGGCTAAAATCAGATAGACGGCGGCGCGTCCTTCTAAAAAATAGAGACCGGTATATCCGATGCATACCAGCCCCCGCAATATCCAGGCGGTTGACAATACGGCTACAATATTTTTTCCGGCAAAAAGCCGGGGAACCAGCGGAAGAAAAATCCCGGAAAGAAACGCAGCCGAAGAGATGTAACCCAGTTGGACATTACTGGCTCCATACATTATAGCCAGCAGATAGACGGTAGTATCTCCAAGGAAACTGTATCCCATACCGTTGAAGGACTGGAACTGTACAAGCCCTTTTACACCGCGCTGCTTCTCTTCTTCAGTCAGAAAGCGTGTCTTTTCCATGCAATATACTCTAGTACGAGAGTGGAAAGTTTACAATAGTTTTACACCTGAGACAATTCCAAAATGCTTTGCCTTTTTGGAACGTGCGTTTTCAGAGTCTGCCGGCAGCCGCCGTTTCGCTGATCTTCCTAGACGCCGAGCTCTTCCCGTGTCTTGATTACCCTGGATATAAGACCGTAGTCTACGGCTTCGTGGCCGTCAAGCCAGCAATCGCGATCTGTATCAATTTCCACCTTTTCAAGCGGTTTACCGGTCTCCTCGCTAATCAGTTTATTGATTTTGTTGCGAAGCTTCTCAACCTGGCGAGCGTGAATTTCTATTTCGGTAGCTACTCCGCGCATTCCGCTTAAGGGCTGATGGATTAAGTAGTTTGAATTGGGCAGGCCTATTCTGCGCTCTTTCGGGGCCGCAAGAAGTATTAAAGCACCGGCACTGGCTACAAGCCCCACACCGATGGTATAGACTTCGGGTTTTACAAAACGGATCATATCAAAGATGGCATAACCGGCATCAGCATCCCCGCCGGGTGAATTTATCATGACTTTTATGGGTTCACTGTTTTCAGTCTCAAGAAGCAGAAGCTGCTTAATTACTTTTTCAGAGAGTTCTTTATTAATCTCACCGGAAATCATAACCGTCCTTGTCTCAAGCATTTTCTGAACAAGCTGATCCTGTTCCGATTGTGGTTTCTTTTCTGATTCTTCTCCAGCTCTGTTATACATGTAATATTCTCCCTCTGTTTAGCTCCGGGTCTCGCTGCGCCAGGCAGCCAGCCTGAAGAAAGTATACTGAGACGGGCACAAAAAGGCAATGAAAATTACCGGCCGCGGCCAAAGCTCTATGCAGATCATTGACAAAAAGATAGAATGCCGTATGAAAAAATGCGCTACAGTTTCCATTATCGGGCGTCCTTCCGCTGGAAAATCTACACTTCTTAATACGTTATGCGGACAGAAAATTTCGATTACAGCCCCCAGTCCGCAGACCACCTGGAATGCTATCCGGGGTATTTATACTGCCGAACAGGGTCAGCTCATATTTATTGACACTCCTGGATATCATATATCTGACAAAACGATAAACCTCAGGATGAAAGATATATCTGTATCTTCTATCGGGGAGAGTGACATTGTTCTGTATGTTGCTGATACCACCCGATCTCCCGGGGATGAGGAGAAGGAAATTGCCCAGCTGCTTGCATCAGCCCGCCAGCCGATTATTATTGCGTTAAACAAGATAGATCTTCCTCAGTCATCTCCGGCCAGGATCCGGGAAATGCTGGCACCTGTTCTTCCAGATGCCACTCTTGTTCCCATCTCAGCCATTACCGGAAGCGGCTTTGATCAGCTTAAAGAACTGCTTTTTGCAGCAGCTCCTGAGGGTGAGCAGCTGTATCCTGAGGATTTTTATACCGATCAGCCTCCTGAATTCCGAATTGCGGAAATTATCCGTGGCTATGCTGTCAATCGCGTCAGAGAAGAGCTGCCCCATGCTATTTTTGTCGATATTGCGGACATTGAAATTGATGAAGAGGCAGGTACGCTCTGGATTCGAGCATTTCTGAATGTTGAACGGGAATCACAGAAAGGAATGGTTGTAGGAAAAGGCGGAGCCGGCATCAAGGCTATAAGACAGGGGGCTCAGAAAGAGATCGGCCGTCTGTTTCCGTATAAAATCCACCTTGACCTGCGGGTAAAGACCCGGGAAAAATGGCGAACCCGCGAACAGGTTCTCAAAAAACTCATCTACTGATGAAATAAAAGACAAGGGCTGCGGCAAGAAACAAGACAGCCACGCCTAATGTCAGGAAACAGGTAATCTTTCGGATTTTTAGAAACTGTATGTAATTGCGAAGGGGTTTCTGATACTCTTCCTGCTGCTTGAGGAAAAAATCAAGAACCGCCTGTTCTCCCTGACAACTGAGAAGGGATGAAAGCGCTATGAGGATCAGAATTCCAGCCGGGATCAGCAGAAAGGGAGCAAAGGTGTTGTATCTGGTGCCTGCGAAAACAATTATTACTATGGCAGCCAACGAGCTGATAAAAGAGAACATACAGTTACTGAGTACTTTCCTCCACTTTTTCTGCATAAACAGCAAATCCCTATATACAGCTTCTGGTTTGTTTTCCTGAGTTATTACTTGGATACGGTCTAGTATATCAGAAGTATACCGAATTGCATAACATTTTTCACGAGGAGGGAATGAATCTATGCCTCAACTTCAGCTGCTGCCGAAATTGTACATACTAAGTATACCGCTTCAGAATCTCATGAATCCTTGCCTTGCCGCATGTCAGTATAAAGCTTGCAAGACGGGGACCTTTTTCTTTCCCGATAAGCACTTGATAAACAGCCGTGAAAAAATCAGCGGGAAGCACATCGTGGGCATGGGCAATGGCATAAATCTCTTCTGCCAGCCGCTTTTCATCATACGCATCCAGCTGCTCCACCACCGCCGAAAAATTTTTTACACATGCAGATAAAGGGGCGCTTAATTCCTGCGCTGGATCATTCTCCGTCTGCAGCGTATAGGTAAAATCTTCCGGAGCATAGAGCTTTATCCAATTCCATGCACAGCGGCATTTTATCGCAAGCCCGGGAATCTGGGCCTCGGTAATGTCCTCCAACGAGGCAATAACTGCATCTATATCACCGTTATTTACCAGGAGCATGTTGCATAGGTGCCTGAACGGTATCTGATAGGGTATTTGTCCGGGAGCTTTATCTACCTGAGAGAGTTCATAGTTACGCAGTTCTTTGGCCCGCTTTTTTTCATTTACCTGCTGCACTCCATAGTAAATGCGTTCACAGCGATCATAATCTTCATAAATCTTGAGTACATCGAGGTCAAAGGAGATAGCAAATTCAGAATTCGGTCGGGTAGCAGCAAAAAGGTAGCGCACAATCTCGGGGGTATATATTTCCAGCACATCCTCAATGCTCACAACATCTCCTGAGGAGGATGATATTTTTCCGCCTTTGCCTTTAATGCGGACGAAGTCATACTGAAAGGTAACCGGAGGGGTTCCGCCGAATACGGCAACCGTATGTTTTGCCGTATCGAAAGACCCACCCTCTGAATGATGATCCTTGCCGGCCGGTTCGAAATCTACGCTTTCTTTTGCCCAGCGCATCGGCCAGTCTATCCGCCACGGAAGCTTTACTGCTGATGTTGTACGGATATCCACAGTTTCTTCTTTGCCGGTCTCTTCACAGCGATAGGTAAGTCCCCATTCCCCATCCCAGCCAAGGACGGTAGTTGTATCCTTATCGGTAAAATTGCTGAAGACCGAAACCGGCCACCAGTCTTCGGCCAGCGGGGAGGTTCGATGCTGATTGAGCATTTCACGCAGCTCTTGACGATGTTCAAGAGCTGTTCTTATACCTTCGGCATATTCTGATGCCCGGTAGTGTCTGGCCTGATAAATAAACTCAGGATTCACGCCTACGATCGGCAGGACTGTTTCTACTGCTGCTTCATTTCGTCGGGCATAGCTTTCAAATTCACCGGTTGTATCGGGGACCAGAGTGATCGGTTTACGGAGATAAGTTGCCAGTAATTCTGGTTCCGGCATATTTGAAGGAACTTTCCTGAAAACGTCATACTCATCCCAGGAGAAGATAAAGCGTACTTTTTGTCCTTTATCTCGCAATGCGCGGGCAACAAGCTCTACGGAGATTATTTCACGAAAATTTCCTATGTGTACGGTTCCGGAAGGAGTGACGCCGGAAGCGCAGGTATAGTATTCCTTATCACCCTTTTCGCGGATGATTCTGTCGGCGGTTATGTCCGCCCAATGCACAGACTGGGTCGGCGGCTGATTTGTTTTTTTATTGTGTTCACTCATGATTGGAGGATTATACTGACTGAGGTAAAAAGTATCAACGGCTGCTCAGCAGCTGTAGTATTGTATGTCGCGGCTGCTGTCGCAGAGGCTGCACCAATCAGCTCTTCAAAGCTTTGGGGCAGTTGATTGCAGACGGTTTCTTTTTTCTTTATACTATGTTCCAACAGGCTGCGGCGTTTCTGTATTTGAATCTGCAGTGTGATTCAAACATCTGGGAGGAGTTTTTTATGGAATACAGAGGATACGGAACAAGCGGATTACGAACAGCAGCTTTAGGATTTGGGGGGATGCGGTTTGAATCCCCACAGGATACCGACAAATCGGCGGCAACAGTCCTGCGCGCATTTAATAAGGGGATTACGTATTTTGATACAGCTCCAGGCTACTGTGAAGATCAGTCTGAAATCATCATCGGAACAGCAGTCAAGGAGATGAAGAAAAGCGGTGAGCCTTTTACAGTCTCAACGAAATCGAATAAGCCCGACGGCTCTGTGCTCAGGCGCGAGCTCGAACGATCTTTGAAACGACTCAATGTAGATGTCATTGACTACTATAACTGCTGGTATGTTCTAACGCTTGAAGACTGGGAACGCAGGAAAAAAGGCGGTGCTGTTCAAGCTATTCTCAAGGCAAAGGAAGAGGGTCTCATTCGCCATGCTGCTTTTTCTACCCACCTGCCCGGTCCCCATATTCGTCAGGTAATTGAGGAGGGTTTTTTCGAGGGGGTGACTCTTGGATATTCGGTTATTAATTCTCCATTCCGTCAGGACGGGATACGGGCTGCTGTGGAAAATGGGATGGGGGTGGTTGTCATGAATCCGCTTGGCGGAGGAATTATCCCTCCGAATGAAGAGGCTTTCGGGTTTCTAAAAGCTCGTCCTGAGCAGAACATGCTGGAAGCTGCTCTTCATTATCTTCTCAGTGATGACCGAATTACGGTTTCCCTGGTGGGATTCAGAAATGACAACGATGTTGATACTGCTGTTGAAGCGGTTAATTCGTTTATTCCCTATGCAGCCGAGCAAATGGCGTATATTGAATCACGGGTGGCTAAGGAGTTTAACAGTTTCTGTACTTCCTGCATGTACTGCAATGTATGTCCGGAGGATATTCCCGTATGGGCTTTCATGGAAACCCACAACCATTTTCGTTTGAAGGGCGGGGAGGATATTCTTGGGCATTTACGAGGATATTGGGGTACTGCAATAGATGTTCTGGAACGCTGCACAAGCTGTAGAAAATGTGAGCGGGCATGTACGCAGCATCTTCCAATTCTTGAGCGTTTCGAGGAACTGAAAGCAGCTGTAAAGGCTTCCTGATTGTTTGGCTGACAGGCTGTTACTTTTTCTTTTCAGGGTCAGCGGGTATCAGCTGAGGTCTGCTGAATTTTTGCGGGTGTCAGCAGGTGAGCTGCTTTTTCAGCTGCCTTGATCAGGGTTACGGGAAGTCTGCTGTGCTGTCCGGTATTGCTGTGCTTCCCGAGCCTGTCGTGCTCTGAAGTTTTCCATCAGTTTCCTGAACCGCTGATCGGCATAGTTAAAGAATATTTTGTAGGCTTCACAAAAATGGTTGAAGCGCTTGTCCCGCGGATCCCGTACCCGGTCTTTTATGCAGCCGCCCCAGCAGAATGCAAGCCATTCACATTTGAGGCATTTGGGTGCCAGTTGGGATTTCATTTTTCCGAATAATTCCTGTCGTCGCGAATTGATCATTTCCCGCGGGTCATCTTCAAGGATGTTGCCCAGTCGCCAGGCGTCTTCGACAAAAAAATCACAGGAAAAAACATCTCCGTTATGTTCTACAACCAGGTAGTCTCCGCAGGTTTTTCTTGCTGTGCATTCGGGGGCCTGCATGCCCATGTAGATATGTGAAAATGTGTCAAATAGTCTTACTGATATGGTGGCGTAGCCGTCCCTGAAATCGGCTTCCCACAGATCAAATATGCGGCAAAGGAATTCTCCATAGGCTTTTGCTGTTACAGAATAGGGTGCGGCCTCTCTGCTGTTTTCAGGGTTTGTCTCAACTACGGGTATAAACTGAAGGTAGGTAAATCCCAGATCGCGAAGATAGCGGTAGGTTTCTTCCGGGTATTTAGTGGAATAATCGGTTACTACCGAGAGGGCATTAACTTCAACTTTTTTTTTCAGGAGCATGCGTGCTGTTTTCTCAACCTGCTCATGGGTTCCTTTACCGTTGGCGGTCACCCGATAATGGTCGTGAACATGAGCCGGTCCATCGATGGATAATCCAACCAGAAAATGGTATTTGATAAAGAAATCAGCCCACTCTTCGTTTATGAGGATGCCGTTGGTCTGCATGCTGTTGCTTATGTTTTTTCCCGCTCCATACTGCCGCTGCAGTTCGATAGCTCGCTGATAGAATTCAAGTCCCATAAGTGTGGGTTCACCCCCCTGCCAGCCAAAACCGAACTGTCGTTCAGGGCCGCTGAGACTTTTCTGTATAAGTGTTTCAAGTACTGCATCACTCATACGATGCACACCCGGTGCAAAATAGTCATGCTTGTGATAATAAAAGCAATAGGTGCAGGCCAGATTGCAGTCAGGCCCGGAGGGTTTTACCAGGGCGTAGGTGTATGCTTTTTGATTGTTTCGTTCCATACCTCACTATACTCTTTTTGACATGCCCCGAAAAGAGTCAGTTCCAAACATTTTGCTTCCGCTCCTCTCGCTTCGTTTGGGAATGAAAGACTTCCTCCCATTTTTTGGGAAATCGAAGACTTCCCATACGAATAGCGATGGAAGTCTTCGTGACATGTTCTACTCCCAGCGCTTGAATTTGAGGTAACCAAGAGCTGTTATGGCCACACTCACAACACCAGCCCCCAGAACCGGCTTCCAGGAAATCGAAAACCCGGCCATCGCACCTAAAGCCTCATCACTGAGAACAGAAAAGGAAAACGGCCCAATCCCAGGCAGCATTTTAATCACAATACTCACAATCCAGACAACCAGAGCCGCAATACCGGCATTTACCGGCTTTTCACTGATAGCACTGAATCCTTGAGTAATGATAACTAACGTCAAACAATACAGCAGCAAAGCACCATTGCCGCGCGTAAACCACCACAGCGGCAAATCCTGGAAAAAAATCAGCGTATACACACCCGCAAGAATTGCGGAAACCATCAAACCAGCAGCAGCCATCGCAGAATGAACAAGCAGCTTCGAAAACAGACAGGCAAACCGCGTAACAGGCTTCACCAGCACAAAAGCAATAGTCCCGGAATCCTTTTCCTTAGCTATCCCGCCCATAGTCAGAAAAATCAGAAAAATCGGAATAAGCTGCGAAAGATTTTTCACATACTGCACAAACGAATCCCGAATTGACGGTTCCGGCACAACCATCTGAATATTCTGGCTCTTCCCCACCATCTCAATCACCTGAGGAGTATATTTAGCAATAACTGGAGAAGTTATCCCGAAAAAAGCAAAAACAATACAAATAACAAGAAAATGCCCATTACGCAGCTGTTCCATGAAATCCTTACGTAAAAGAGCCGGCAAACTGGAAATATCAGCGTTTCCCATAAGTCCTTCCTCCCTGAATCAGATCGACAAAAACCTCTTCAAGATCCGCACGCTCCCGGGTAATAGTACTGAGCCGAAGTTTACCATCAGCAGCCGAACGAAGAATAACACCCCGATGCTCCTCAAACAAATCAGCAGCAATGCGAATCCGATCTGCCTCCAGCACATGGGGTACCCCTTGAAGATCGAGCTGAGCACCCATCTTTTCAGCATCAGCAGCCGAAGCAAAAGAAATCAGGCTCATCCCTCCTGAAACCCCGGCAAGAAGCTCCTCAGTACGTCCGACCAGCTTTACTTTTCCCTCATCCATAATGGCGACACTGCTGCAAATGCGCTCGACATCGGCAAGAATATGCGTTGACATACAGACACTCATCCCCTCCCCCAACGAAGCAATAAACTCGAGCACCTCCTTGCGCCCGATAGGATCAAGGGCAGAAACCGGCTCATCAAGAAACAGAATCTCGGGCTGGTGGAAGAGCGCCTGAGCAATCCCCAGCCGCTGCACCATGCCGCCGCTATAGCCGCCAATCTTGCGGTCAGCAGCCTGAGAAAGCCCCGCCATCGCCAACAACTCATCCGCCCGTTTGCGAATATCGGCAAGCGGCATACCGAAGAGGCGCCCGACAAAAAAGAGCAGCTCCCGCCCGGTCATCCAGGGATAATATTTCGGATCCTGTGAAAGATAGCCGATACCAAAACGGTGATCACTATCTGTATCGCCAACATCAGTTCCCATCACACGGCAAGTCCCCGAGGTAGGCGTTATCAGGCCAGTCAGAATCCGGATCAGGGTGGTTTTCCCGGCACCGTTGGGCCCAAGCAGCCCGAATATACCGTTTTTCTCCACAGTCAGATCCATATGATCAAGAGCTGTGACCGACTTGAACCGCTTAACCACATCCCGGCATTCAATAGCGATCATACTCACGCCTCCCATACACCAGATAGGCTATCGGACCAAAAAGGGTCACAAACAGAAAAATCAGCAGCCAGGGAATCCTTCCAAGCCCGTTGAATTTTTCCCGCTTCAGCCAATCCCGCAGGCAAATGAGCTTAAGCGTGATCTCCAGCAGCAGCAAAGGTATCAGCGCTGCCAGAATTGTCGGATCTAATGTTTTCATTACTAATCTCCTCCTCATCATTATAATATATATCACAGATAACTACGGTAAATCTCATAGACTCTCCAAAAACCCCTTCAGAATCTCCAGAAGCTCAGGATCCAGTGCGAGCGTGGGGTCGCTGTAGGATCGCTTCAAGAGATCTGGTCGACTGTCAGTATGTTTCAACAAATGCCCCATGCCTGAAACAGCAGCAAACTGAACATCAGGCAAATCTTCCGCCGTAACAAGAGAATCTTCGCAGATAATTCTCTCATCACTGGTTCCCCAGACCGCCAGCATCGGTTTTTCCAGCGTTTTCACTATTTCCAGCGGGTTATACCTCATCCAGCTGCGTATATACGCAATATTCTCTCTCTTCAGTAAAGATGCCGTTACCGGATGAGTATACTCCGGCATTTCACCCCGAGCCACGCGTTCCATCTCGTTCTTCATGATCTCACCGAGAGCCGGATCCTGCCTTGTCAGCTGCTTGACAAGCTGCACATCAATCGGGTCTCCATTACCGGCAAGGGAAATAATCCAGGCAATATCATCATGCCCAGCCCCGAGAGCGATAGCTATCAGGGATCCCTCAGAATGTCCGGCAACCCCTTCCAGCAGCAGACGCTGATCATCCCGTATAAACTGCAGCAGCATTTCGGCATCACCAATTGCATCATCAAAAGTGTAAGTTTGGGGTTCAAAATCAGCTCCGGTCCGGCTTTCTGCCACCCCGAGTTTATCGTAGCGCACAGCAGCATACCCCTGTTCCTGGAAAAACTCCGCTGTCATCTTCAGCATATCGCTGCGGCCGACGACCAGCTCCGAATTACCGTCGCGGTCGGTTGGACCCGATCCGGCAATAAGCAGCACAGTGGAAAATGGCGGATTTCCATCAGGAAGCAGCAATGTCCCGTGAATCTCACCATATCTGGTTTGGACAGTAACAGCCTCCCCGGTCCGTCCGAGGTTCTGCCTGGCCATAAGCTCCCGACTGTAGCGTCCGGGATAAAAGTCAATTTCTGCCGACTCGCTGCCTGCCAGCAGGGTGCCTTTCCACCCTGTATCCCGGGATTCAAGGCGAAGCCGCAATTCCTGCATCCCCAGAAATAAGGAGACTTCCAGAGAATTCTTACCCCGTCTGGTCACGGTTACCGGCAGCCGCTCGAGGCTGCTGAGAGGGATAGATAAAAAGATGTTTTGCTCATCAGCTATATCAAGATATAACCAGAGAGGTTCTCCTCCAAGGACCGCGATACCTTCAAAGTGCCCGCTTAAAATATTGTTCACGGGATCAGCTGAATATGCGATATTCTCATTTTTATTCATTACTATAGCCTCCTCTGTTCGGGTACACCCGCCGGTCAACTGGGCAATCATGACGATCATCAGCAAAAACCAGACCGTCCCGTATAACTTTCTCGATGTTTTCATACTTCCCTCGTCCTCCATCAGGTTGATGGTCATTGATGGTCAGAGTATGCATGCTGATGGATAAGCTGGCTATTCGGGAAACTACTGATTTTTCATAGATACGCACATTACGTAGATATACGTAAAGGGAATTCGAGCTTCAAGAGACTGCTTCAATCGGCTGCCGGAACACGGCAAACGCGGGGACCGGGACTATACAGGAGATCGCGTCAGGCTGATAAGATTGAGCAGCTCTATCCGGTTCGATACCGAACACTTCCGGTAGATATTGTAGGCGTGAGTCTCCACTGTGCGGGGGGATATGCAGAGAATATCGCCGATCTCCTTCCCGCTCTTACCCTCAACCAGCAGCCGCAGTATATCGGCTTCGCGCTTGCTGATCTGGTAGTCACGGACAAAGTGGTCCGGAACATCATAATTTTTTCCCAGCGACTCAGAGAACAGCCTCATAAAAACGAGGACATCGTTGAAGCACCAGACAAAAATAAACAGGCCTGTAAGGCCGGTTTCAATAATGAACATATGGGGAACTGATGCTGTCGATATTCCCGTAACAACGAAAAAAGCGGCGAACAGACCGAAAAACAGATAGGCAACACCTGATATGACAAGAAACGATCCCAGGCTTTTCACCCGGGCATAGCGGGGCTGCTTCCGAAGATACATCCAAACTGCTGCCATTCCCGCCCCGAGACCAAAATTATAGATGAAGGTGACGGCGGTTGCCATCCAGCTGATGCCGAAAACAGTCCAGGTCAAGGCTGATGCCAGTACCACAGCTGGTATAATAAGGGCCAGAAGCCTGGTTTTTACCGGAACGCTATCGCAGAGCAATGCCGAGAACAGCAGCTGAACCACATAAGCGATCATTACCGAAATGCCGATCCGGATCCAGGCAACACTGAGAACCAGCGCATTCGAGGGGGATTCCATCAACTGGGTGATAAAATAGAGATAAGTGAGCAGGACAAACCAGAAAGCAGTCAGCAGCAGGTAGATAATATACAGCATCCTGTAGGTATCATGCTGCTTGCGGTAGAGAATATAGGATAACCCCACCGCACCGAACATCAGGGAAAAACAGAATATGTTGAACCAGAATACTGCGGCTTCCATGGAGAGGAATTATAGCAGAAGATTCGACTGCTGAACAGAATTTGATAAAATTTTACGCTATTTTGCTACGGGCGTTTCCGACAGGCCAGATGGCAGAAATATTCGATAACTGTGGCAATTTTATCGCTGAGAGAGACCACGACACTCTCAAGATAGCGCGGCGGGGAAGACGTCTTGGGAAACATATGCTTGAGGATACTGTCAGCCTCCCGTTCAGATACCGGAAAATAGCGGCGGGCATTATCAAGGGCTATTTGGGGATGTTCCCTGCCATGCAGAGCTTTTGAATTGTCTGTTGCCTTCCGCTCTCTCCAGTCGTAGAGAAAAAAATCATGCAGCAGACCGCCCCGGGCTGAGGCCGTATAATTCAGACTGAGCACCTTTGCAATGCAGTAGGATATATATGCTACCCTGTTAACATGATCATAAATGTGATTTGTGTGATGGCGATAATCCTTCAGCTTGATAAACTCTTCATGTAAAAGAATATCCTGTACAATGGAGACAAATTCCACGCGCCTGGGAAGCAGTTTCTGAACAGGAGAAGTATCCGCCCTCGCCATCATGTAATGCACATGCACAGCTGACAGCAATATAAGCAGCGAAGCAGCCAGCATAAATTCCACCGAAGGGGCGGTAATCAGCTGAAAAATAGGAATTGATATGGGGATGGGGATGGGGATGGGGATGGGGATGGAGGTAAGTGTGTCTGAAAGCATAAACAGCAGGAAGAAGCTCGATACGATGTGAAACAACCTCTTCAAATACTGCTGATTCCAGTTTCCAAAAAATCCTGCTATATGCGATATATACAGTTTAGTACTCCTCTGATGTCATTAAAAGGAATCTACGAAAATGAGATGTCTTCGTCAAGCTCCCGCGTTCTGCAAACTATATATACGCAGTCTGTGCATCATTCGTACATGACGGCTGACTAGTGAACATCCTCTCCACCCGTCTAACACCTACGTCGGGATCAAGGTTACGTAATAAATCGCATTCATCTCCTGGGCAGTTAATGACTTTTAGAGCGGCAGAAGGCTCATGACAAGCCCGATCAGTCCTCCGAAAACCCCTCCCCAGATTACCAGCCAGCCAAGATGTCGGGCAATCATATCCTGAATAATCTGCTTGACCAGCTGTGGCGTCAGCTCTTCGAGACGTGACTCGACTATCAGCTCCACCTTCTGCTTGATGGAATTGATAAGATTACCCTGATCTCCCATTGAGGACTTCAGGGCTTCCTTGAACTCGGGCTGCTGCGCCTGCTGCTTGACAAACTGTTTGATTTTCTGTTCAAAGGGCGCACGAAAACCCTCAAGGACTACGGCCCCGCCGAACAAATTGAGCATACCCCCGAATGATGACTCCAGAATTACCGATGTCAGGGAGGAAAAGGCGGCGTCATAGTCGATGGCCTCGAGCGCAGGGTCAAGATTTATCTGAACATCGCTGCCCTTCAGTGTATCAGAAAGAAACTTCTGCATATTTTCTTCAGTGAAGAACTGCTGCATAATCAGCTTTCTGATGCCCCGCTTGAAGTCTTCAAAGTGGTTGGGAACTACTCCCGAGCCGTAAAGCAGCGGAACTTTTTCAAAAAGCATATGGATCGCCAGCCAGTTGGTGACGGCCCCGGATAAAGCAAAAAACCCCACCGTACGGATCTGCTCTCCGAACCAGGGAGAGAAATACCCGGCAACAATAACCAGCGCTGCAATTAGATTTGTGACAAAACTCTTGTTCATGCCTGACTCCTGCTGAAAATGACATACCATATATTCTGACAGCGGGTCAACAGGAGAACTGCAGGTAATTACATGTCAAGTACAAGACAGCCCGACATCCCCCATCCACCCGCATCCACCCGCAAAAAAGTTTTGTGCTTGACATATTAATAGATTGAAGATTACTCTAAAATGGATGCAAGAGGTAGAAGGAGCGTAAAGTGACCAATAAAGCAAATGCAGGATTATGAAAAAATACTTCAGTACCATCTGGTCAGATACTTTCAGCTATATTTCCCTTGCTCTTTATGGACTGCTGATCATCACTGCAGCCTTGTTTATTCGAAATCTGCAGGTTGCCGGCGGCATTGATGAAAACTTGCTTCCTTCAGCCAATGCATACAGTCAGAAGACCAGCCTCTGGCATAATGAGTTTCCTGTACAGCAGGCAGCTATAATAAATATCGCATTCGATGATTCTCGTCCGTTCTCCCGGGAAAATCTGCAGAGGGCAAAGCTGCTTACCGAGCAGCTTCGTCAGAACGAACTCATCAGGGAGGTCTACGCCATCACCAGCCTCGATGACAGCGGCCCGGACTCATTTACTGAAGAACCTTTCATGAATATTCAAGATCCGACGTCCCTTATCAAAGCCGAGCAGGCAATTCAAGAAATTCAGGTTCTCAAGTCCCTCTTTCTCAGCAGCAACAGCCGGGCTTTGCTTTTATATGTTGTAATTGAGGATTCCGCTGCAGCCGAAGATTTCGGGAGGTATTTTGACGAATTACGGGCAGAATGGAAAATATCCAGCATTAAGCTCTCGATTGCCGCCCCTCTTTATTATGAGTACCAAAACAGAAATCTTATAATCCAGGAACTGATCCAGATTTGTGCAGGAGCCTTTCTCATTCTTCTTATCATCTATTTCATCTTTACCGGCAGCCCGAGAGCTTCCCTTGTTTTTTTAGTCAACAGCCTTATTCCTTCATTCATTCTTTTCGGGTTTATGACGCTTTTCGGAAAACCGATTGATATCATGACAATCTTTCTCCCGCTGCTGCTGTTCTCGATAACCACTGCCTACAGCATTCACTACTTTAAGACAAGAGAAGTGCTGGGGAGCAGAAAGCTGACCCTCGAATCAATAGGCACAATTATTATGCTGTCGGCATTTACTACCATCATCGGCTATACCAATCTGCTCTTTATTGAAGGGGAATCGATACGACGACTTGGTGCTTCGCTTATTATCGGCATCATGCTGGCGGTATTTTCTATTCTTTGGTGCGTTCCGACGGTAGTGGAAAAGGTTCCCCCAAGAAAATTGAGGGGATGGGAATTACGGCTCCGGTCCACCAGCTTTCCTGCCGGCAAAAGCGGCAGGGTCATCGTCTCTATATTTATCGGCATTCTTCTTTTCAGTCTCGGAGGACTCTACTGGTATGGCCCTTCGTGGCATTTCAAGGATGGTTTTCAGCGCGAATTCCGGCCTTGGGTTCTTATCCGTCAGGAGGAAGAGCTGTTTGCTGAAAACAATGGATTTATACGGGAAATTGATGTCTTCATCGATACGGGAATTGAATATGGACTTATTGAACTGGAAATCTATCATATAATTGAAGAACTGACCGACGAGATTCGCAGCCTCGATACGCCGGCGAGAGTGATCAGCTATACCGATATTACTGCCTACGGAAATGGGATCCTCTATGGTGAGCATAAGGAAATTCCTCCGCATTCAGAAGTAGAAATTGGGGAAACACTTGAACTTGTTTCTTCTAATCGAAGCGATATTCCGCTGGATCTTTTTGTGGACATCTCTTTCCAGAAAACACGACTTATTGTACGCTACGACTCCTCTTCGGTGACCAACAGTCATCAAAGCTATCTGCTGGACAAGAAAATTGTTGATACAATTGAAGCCTTACTCTCACCCCATACCTATCTGGATGTGCATCTTTCCGGTCTGCCGATTCTGCAGAAAGAGCTGATCAACTACTACCTCGGCATGGTCGCCAAGGCATCGATATACTTTTTTCTGCTCGTTGCAGCTATCGGTTTTCTGGTGCTGCGCTCGATAAGAAAGTGCCTGCTGCTGGTTCTTCCCTCATTTCTTGCCATGCTCTTCTATGCGGGTATTAACGGCTGGCTGCGGCAGCCGATTTCTGTTTTCAACATTTTCGGTCTGTATACCCTGCTGGGCATCAGCGTCGATGACACCTTCTACTTTCTCATCCACCACCGACGCGAAGAGCGCTCCAGTAAGGGAATCTCTCCCTATGCTGTCGTAACAAAGGTTTACCGCAGGACTGGCATCAATATTCTTGAAACCACTCTGATTATTTCTGGCGGAATAGCGGCCGCCCTTGCTTCAGGCGTCATGCCCATATTCAACACCATTCTGGTAACCTTGCTGGCTCTTAACTTCTCCACAGCAACTACTCTTTTTATCATGCCGCGGTTTCTCTTCCGTGAAGGCAGTATTTAGCAGTATTTAGCCAACATTATATTGCGGAATCTCATTTTACGGCTTATGATTTATTATGTAACTATTGCAGTAGGCATTGGGTATAAAAGAGCGGGTAAATGAGAATCATATAAAGTATACATACCTAAAGTATTTTTTTTGAGCTTCTTGCAGCCGACATTTGCAGTAATGAGGCTCTGAGTTTTTATTTGTATAAATACATTCTTTTTCTGCTTGCATGCTGTTTTACTGAATTATGACAAATTGGGGGTAGAGTATGTTGTTACGTTCCACACTGAAAAAGCTGGCTGTCACTTTTTTTGCGGCGGTCTTTGTCCTGATCTCCCTGGTTCCGGCTGAAGGGGCTCTGCGAAGCGTTCGCACAAGAGCGCTGGATACTCCTGATATTGTCATAAAACCCTATGCTAACATGAGTTTTGGAACACTGCTGACCCAGTCAATTCTTCGGGCTACTATTATCAACGGTGATGCGGCGACACACCTGAAAATTGTACTCTCCATCAATATTGACACCGAAGGTGATGAAATAACTGACTGGGACGGCGGGATGGATATCATCATGGAAAGGGCGCTTGACGCCGGAGCAAGACTGACAATAGATAATGCAGAGATTTTTTCGAATTTCTTAGCCTTTCAAGAAGATTATGATTTTGACTTTGAAAATGCGGCATTCGGTGAGGAAGGCAGTTCCTACCCCGGAGGGTTGGCAGATGCTTTTGACTTCAGCAGCGGCGGTAATATCGATGCTGACACGTTTTTGAGCATAACACTTCCCGAGGGTGAATATGAGATGACAATAAAGGTTTTTGATGTGGATGCAGATTCTGTAAATCCTAAAGGAGAAGAAACAGTAACCTTTAAGGTTGTCGATATCGGCAATATTACTAATCTATCCACCCCCACCGTGCAGGACCCGGAAGTAACATGGTTCCTGCCGCAAGTACCGATTTATACTTTCAGCTCCTACACCACCACATCAACGGTAACTATTACCGGCAAAGATGTTAATTACTCAAAAACCATCACTCATGCTGTTCCTGACGGAACAGGCCTGAAAGGCTATCCCGGTGGGACTGACAGCGGCAATGCCGTACTGGACCTGAGCACCAGCGACCTCAACTTCCGGATGGGAGAAAGCTATTTTCTGAAAGTAGCCTTTAGAGACTGGAATGGAGCTCTGATTAACGAACAAGAACAGGGATTCACATTCAGCCCTTCCGCCCCCGTCTACTATTCACCCGCGGGTGGAACCCAGGTTGATGAACTGCAGCCTACGTTTGAATGGGCTTTCGATGCCTACGATCCATGGGTCGATACCTATACGCTCATCATAAAGAACAATACCACCAATCAAACCACCACCATACCCGGCATAACCGACGACTCTTATACCCTGGATGCGCCGCTCGCGTTCGGCAGCAGCTACGCCTGGCATGTAGTTCCCTACTATACCAGTGACGGAGCAGCCTTCTATGTGACTCCACCGTCCACGGCCTCCTTTTCTACCATTGCCCATACAGCCCCCGAAGTTACGCTCAGCGAACCGGCCGCGGGCAATCGCCTCCTTGCAGGAGAGAGCTACGACTTTTCGGTATCATTCGAGACCTTTAACGACGCTTCGGTTGCCGACAGCGATATTGTCTGGCTGATTGGCGGCAGCACCTATACTGGAGAATCAATAACCTACACGCCGTCAGGCAGATATCCCAATGACTCCCTGGAAGTAAGCTGCACCGTAACGGATTCAGCCGGCGGAACAGCAACTGCAGCTGCCAACGTTACAGTTCTTGCGCCCGAGGCTGCCGTTGCCGGAGGAAACCTTACCAGATTTGCCAACGAGGAAGCTTCATTCGCTCTCGACAATGCGAGAACCAGGGACGCCGACAGTTTCGCATGGACCGTAACGGATCCTGACGGCGATACCGAGACAGATTCCGGCAGCAGCATCAACGTCAGCTTTGCCAAACTCGGCACCTATACCGTCACAGTCGCTGCTGTAACCGAAGACGACTATGGCAACGAGACAGAGGTTTCAGGCAATACTGTTTCCATCGAAGTATCCAGCCAGGGAGCACCCATCGCCGCCTTTGAAAGTCCAAGATCCCAAGGACTTTTGATGGTTGATGAGACCGTTCCCTTTACGGTATCGATAGCAGGCCCCAATGCGATTGCAAAGACAGTGTGGAGCATAAACGGGGAAGAAACCGAATATGACGGAGCCCGGGAGGAAATATCCTTTACTCCTGATGCTTCCTATCTGCAGTCCGGCCAGACAGGGACGGTAACGGTAACCTGTCAGGTGGAAGATGAGTTTGGTGACAGTTCGGTTCTGGTTTCCAGAAACTTTCTGGTTATCGAACCCGGCGTCTCCTTTATCAGTGTATCGGAAGACAGCAGCTGGTCATTGGGAACTCCGCTTAACGGTTCCCTCAAGGCAGATTTTGCCCAGTCCACCCGCTGGTACGTCGACGGAAATCTGCAGCCCCGCGGCAGCTCCTACAATTTCAGCACACCCGGTGAGCATACGCTCAAAGCTGAGGCGAGCTGGCTTGCAGTTAATAGCTCGGGAGGAGAATCCACCCATGAAGAGAGCACTGAGTTCTCGATATACGTAAAGGACAGTGTTCCGCCGACCCTTGCCATAACTTCACCGGACAATATCGCTAGTCTCTCATTTATTACCAGCGTTGATTACAATTTTGTCGGCGAGGTAGTTTCCGATTCCCAGATCACCCGCAGATGGTGGACCTTCGGCAGCAGCTCGGAACAGGAGACCGATGAGAGCGGGCTGGTTACCCATCAATTTGCTCCGGGAACAACCGGCTCGGTCAAGGCAGTATTTTATGCCCAGAACACCGACGACGTAACCGGTAAGAAAGAGGTAAATCTTACGGTTCTCGACCCGACTGTTACTGTTCAATGGCCGTCTCAGACAATCTATGCTGCCGCTGCAGCAGTCCCGGTTTTCGGAACAGCTTCGGCAGGAACCCTCTACTGGAGTATTGAGGGCAATACGAGTGACGGAGACTCAATTTCGCAGGAGTACCGGAACAGTATCTGGGACAGGAAATTTGTAAAACCCGGCACCTATACTATAGCACCGCTTGTTAAAATCTCTGCGGCCTCCCCATCTGGAGGGACAGAGGAGTATACCAGAGACAATGATGATTCATTTGAGGTAACAATCTACAGCACGGAACGTCCGACAATTACCGCTGCCTCCCCTGCTGCAGAGATTCTGCGCCAGAGAAAGAACGAAGCGATTGCCTTCTCCCTTGCTGCTGACAGCTTGAACGGAACCCCGACAGTATCCTGGAAAGTGCTGTCAAATGGTACGGAGATCGCATCGGAATCCGGTACCGGCAGCTTTACTTATGCATGGGAAAATACCGGTGTATACACTGTATCGGCAACAGCGGTAGATGATATGGGCCTCTCACGTTCAAAGAGCTGGTCAGTCAGCATTATCGATCCTCAGCTGGCCATCACCTATCCGGAAACGGGGAAAAAATACGGCGATAAATCATTTGAAAAACCCGCTGTTTCCAGCCAGAATGTTTCCTCGGTACAATTTTTCCTGGATGGAGAAACAGAGCCGAAGCCTGCCAATTACGACTGGAGCTCTTTATCAGCTGGAGACCATACGCTGAAAGCAGCCGGTAATTACACCATCGCTGTCGCTGCATCCGGATCAGCGACAATGCGCCTTACCAGTGAAGAGGTTAATTTCACCATATCCGAACTTCTGCCCCCTGCTATTACCCTGACGGGAATCAGAAACAATGACCGCCTGCTGGCCGACACTGACTATACAATATCGGCCGAAGTTACCAGTCCCGAGGGAACCGACATAAAGGGAATAACCTGGACTGCAGATGGTACCGAATTCGGTACAGGGAACAATGCGGAATTCAATTCGGGAGCTGCACGGGGAACAAGAACGATAAAAATTACTGCTGTCGATGATTTTGATCTGGTATCAACAGTTACTATTAGCGTCAAGGTAATTGATCCCTCACTGCAGATCATACTGCCGGAAGTCAATGGCACAACCGGCATTTACCCGGCAGAAACTCCGGTAACCCTGCTCTACACTGGTCAGGATATCGAAGAAGTTGAGTGGTCGTTTGCCGGAACACGCTATCAATCCAACATGTTCCGCTTCCCGGAAGGATCCTTTACCATGTCAGCTTTCGGCTCGATCAATGCCAGACTGGAAGACGGGATTTTGGGAACCCACACCGTTGAGGCTGGTAATCCTACCAGGATTACCGCTTATACACAGCCGACAGCTTCCGTACCGACAGTTTCCCCCGGACAGTCACTTTTAGGCACAACCGTGACAGGAACCAGTACTTTTACCGGAAATCCGGATGCGGCAGCCTCTGCTGACTGGCTGCTGGACGGAGTAATGATAGCATCAGAAAAACCGTCCGGTGAGGACGGGGCTGTCAACGTTGAAATACCTTCACCGGCTATTGGTCAGCATACCCTTCAGCTGCGAATAACAGATATTTTCGGAAGGGTAAGCTCGGAACAAACCACATTTTCCGTATTTCAGCCGCTTGAAGCTGCTATTGAATCACCCCGAAATGGAGACAGTTTCGGTCCAGATGCTTCAGTAGCCTTACGCGCGAAGCTGCTTAATGAAAACAATAGAAACCTTATCGACCGCCTCTTCTGGACACTTGATGGAAAGGAGATTTCTGGAAGCGACTTCTTCTCCGGCGTTATTCCCGCCCCGCGTCCGGGTGAGCATGTTCTCTCCTTCGGGGCAGATGACGTATTCGGGGAAACAACCTCCGTCGACATAATCTTCTCTGTGCAGAGTGATCTGCTGCTTTCCCTGCTCTACCCGAAAAACAATATTACCGTAATGGAAGGATCGACCCAGACTTTCCGGGTTTCAGCCCAGGCATTGAGCAGTGATGTGGCGATCAGTGAGCTTGCAGAAAACATTACCTGGTATATTGACGATACAGAAGCGGGCACTGGAACCAGCCTTACTTTCAGCAGCTATGCGCCCGGCACCTACGAACTGCAAGCCAGATATGATGTAGGGGAAGTATCACGGGAAACCCGCAGCGTCAATGTAACCGTGGAAGAAATCAGGCCTCCGGAAATTATCCAGCCTGATCTGTCGCAAACCGTTTACTACACTGTCGGGCAGAGTGTTCCTTTAAAATCAGCGGGATACGATACCGCAGCCTATACCTGGATTCTTGACGGCACTGTCATCGGAAAGGGGCGAAATCTCAGTTTTTCCCCCAATGGAATGGTCGGCGCCTATCCGCTCGAGCTCCAGATGGATTACCAGGGAGTTTCAAAATCCGTCAGCACTATCATGCAGCTGCAGGTGAATACTCCCCCGGAAGTGACCATAATTACCCCTCCTGTTCAATATATGGGAGATACCCTTGAATGGATTCTCTCCGCAATTGACCTGGAAGACGGTACCCTTTCCCCACAGCTCTACCTGGACGGAACACCGTTGGCTTTGGATGCTTCGATTGTTTTAGCCGAGGATGATCTTGGACAGCACGAGCTTCGGGCTTCAGTCGTTGATTCCATGGGTTCAGCGGCACAGCAGCGACAGACCTTTACCGTCAAGCGCGGTATCGAGGGATTAGAAATCATCTCGCCTCTGCCGTCAAAGAGCTATGTGTCGGGCAAGCCCCTTGTCCTGCACGCCAGAATACTCGGCGATGTGGAAACTGCAGCCGGGGAAGAACTTACCTGGCAGGTGCAGTATCTCGATGCCGTTAACGGCGACTCAACCGCTGGTGAGAATATTACAGGAGAGAAAACCGAGTTTACCCCGAGAGCTCCCGGATCGGTCAGGCTGGAAGCTTCCTATACGCATGCCGAAACGGGTCAGACCTACACAGCAGCCGCGGTAGTTACCGTGGATCCGGAACCGGTGACGATGTCGCTCTACTGGCCGCACGGGGAGCTGGTTGCCGAAGGCACTCAGCTGAAACCTGAGATTCTCGGGCTCAGTGAGGAAAGAATGACGGCCGGCACTATTGAATGGCTTCTGGATGGACAACAGCGGGTTCTCAGCAGTCTTGCAGCTCCGGCTATCGGCGGCGAACACTCGCTTGCCGTCCGGTTCATTGAAGATGGTGCGGTTACAGCCCGGGATCAGATACTGTTCAATGTTAATGAACGGCCGAAAGTGACGATTCTCTCCCCGGCGAAAGGATCCTACCACGAAGAGGGTAATCCGATTATCTTTACCGCCCAGACGAGCGATGATCAGCCGGCATCCGGCACTATCGAATGGATCGGATCCGGCGAATCTGGCAATCAGATTCTGGGCACCGGCGCTTCCATAGCTCTGCAGGATCTGCCGGCCGACAGCTACTCAGTCAGGGCCGTAGCCACTGATCAGTTCGGTTTACAGAACAATGCAGCTTCTCCAGAGGGAACCGATGTTACCGGCTTTACCGTAATAAAACCGGTAAAAGTGGAGAATATCTCTGTCAACAACAACATCGGGACCTATCTGCTCACCTCAGGGAGCCCGATACCGCTTAACGCAGCAGTTTCAGGAGGGGTTGCCCCCTCTGTCCAGTGGCG